>DWZD01000054.1 GCA_019118345.1 Candidatus Desulfovibrio intestinavium
GGGAAGGGGAACCCCTTTGCGCGCTAGCACAAGGGGTTCCCCTTCCCCCCTCAAAAAGCACAGCGGCTAGGACGAGGCGGCTTCCTTCTGCTCGCGCAGCCAATCGTCCATATATTCCTTTTCCATAAAATCCGGTCGGAATTCCGGGTAATCGACGCCCGGCAGCGGTTCCTTGCTCACCTCGATGGAACGGGCGGTGGCGCACCATGTTCCCACGTGGGCGAAGCCGTTGTTCCCGGCCTCGAAGTCTCCCTCCATGTCGCCATGATGGCCCAGGGCCAGCAGGAGCGGCAGCGGCGCGGTGCTTGTCCAGTGTTCTTTGAGTTGCGGGCAGTGCGCTATGTCGATGTAGACCTTGAGCGCATGGTTGTAGATATAGCGGATGGCCCGGCCCGTCTCATGGATGTCCTTATCCTCTCCGCCGGGGTTCTTGAAATGGGCCGCGGCATAGGCAAAGAGGGTCTTTTCCTCGCTTTGGGCCAGCGTGTCGCACAGCTCGTCATTTTCGGGAAATTCCCAGCCGGACGGGGCGTCATGCGCGACCACATAGACCCTGTCGCCCTTCCAGGGGCCGGCCAGCAGGCCAAGCAGATAGGTCACCATGCCGGCCTTGGTGTAGGCCCAGTTCATGAGCTTGCTGTCCTCGCTGCAGAATTGCTCCCGCTTGTCCACATTGACCACAAGATAAAAGCGCCCCGGCTCCGTGGCCGTGAAATCCGGGCGGAACTCCGCGTAATCGACGCCCGGCAGCGGCTCCTTGCGCACCTCGAGGGAGCGCACGCTGTCGCACCAGCTGCCCACCATTTCTTCCATTTCCGTGGTGATCAGATCAAAGTCGCCGCCGTCCCCTGCGCCCAGAAAGCCCATGGCAAGGAGCAGCGGCAGGGGCGCGATGTCGTCCCGCGCGGCGGGACAGTGCTGCAGATCGAGGAAGACCCGCAGGTCATGGTTGTAGATGTAGCGGTAGCCGTGATCCTCGGCATCCACCTCGTCCGGATCCACCTCCCGGTAATGATCGTCCACATAACGGCGCAGGTTTTCCGCGCCGGTCTCCCGCAGCACCTCGGCCAGCGCCTTGCCGTAGGGTTCTTCCTCCGGATTGGCGCGATAGGTCAGGACAAAAACCCTGTCGCCCTTCCAGGGGCCGGCCAGCAGGTTGAGCAGGGCCTGCACCTTGAAGGCGCCGTGATAGCACCACTCCGCCATTTTCAGCCCGCCGGGTCTGGAAAGTTCCTCGCGCTTGTCCACATTGACGATGGTGTAATAACGTCCCATGTCTTGTTTCCTATGCATTTTTTGGCGTTGCAGGAGGGGTCGCCGCTATTCGTCCCCCACCTTGAGCGCGGCAAGGAAGGCCTCCTGCGGCAGCTCCACATTGCCCATGCGCTTCATGCGCTTTTTGCCTTCCTTCTGCTTTTCCAAGAGTTTGCGCTTGCGGGTGATGTCCCCGCCGTAGCACTTGGCGGTCACGTCCTTGCGGAAGGCGGAGACCGTTTCGCGGGCGATGATCTTCTGTCCGATGGCCGCCTGAATGGCCACCTGAAAGAGCTGGCGCGGGATGGTGCGCTTGAGTTTGAGGGCCAGCGCCCGCCCGTAGGGATAGGCCCGATCCCGGTGCACGATGACGGCCAGCGCGTCCACCGGCTCGCCGTTGAGCATGATATCCAGCTTGACGAGATCCGAGGCCCGGTAGTCAATGGGCTGATAGTCCATGCTGGCGTAACCGCGCGTGGCGGACTTGAGGCGGTCGAAAAAGTCGTAGACGATTTCCGCAAAGGGCAGTTCGTAGGTCACCACCACGCGGTTGGCGGCCAGATAGTGCAGATTCTTCTGGGAGCCGCGCTTTTCCTCGCAGAGCTTCATGACGTTGCCCACGTATTCATTGGGCACATGGATATCCATGTTCACATAGGGTTCATAGAGCGTGCGGATCTTGGTGGGATCGGGCAGGTGGCTGGGGTTGTCGATTTCCAGGGTCTTGCCGTCGTTGGTCTCCACCTTGTAGATGACCGATGGCGCGGTGGCGATGAGATCCACCTCGAACTCGCGTTCCAGCCGCTCCTGAATGATCTCCATGTGCAGCAGGCCGAGGAAGCCGCAGCGGAAGCCGAAGCCGAGGGCCTGCGAGGTCTCCGGCTCGAAGCTGAAGGCCGCGTCGTTGAGCTGCAGTTTTTCCAGCGCGGCCTTGAGGTTTTCGTAGTCGTCGGAATCCGAGGGGTAGAGGCCGCAGAAAACCATCGGCTTCACTTCCTTGAAGCCCGGCACCGGCTCGTCGGCGGGGTTGGCGGCCAGGGTGATGGTGTCGCCCACGCGGGCGTCGCCCAGCTCCTTGATGGAGCCGCAGAGAAAGCCCACCTCCCCGGCATGGAGTTCCGGCACGTCGGTGGATTCCGGCTGAAAGACGCCGAGGCGCAGCACGTCGTATTCCTTGCCCGTGCTCATGAGGCGGATGCGATCTCCCAGCTTGACCGCCCCGTCCACCACGCGGAAGAGCACCACCACGCCTTGATAGCTGTCGTACCAGGAGTCGAAGATCAGGGCCTTGAGCGGCCCATCCTCCCTGCCCTGCGGCGCGGGCAGGCGATGCACGATGGCTTCCAGCACGTCCGGCACCCCCATGCCGGTTTTGGCGGACACGGGCAGCGCCTCGGAGCAGTCCAGCCCGATGGCTTCCTCGATCTCGGCCTTGACCCGATCCACCTCCGCGCTGGGCAGATCGATTTTGTTGAGCACGGGCACGATCTCGTGGTCATGATCCAGCGCCAGATAGACATTGGCCAGGGTCTGGGCCTCCACGCCCTGGGTGGCGTCCACCACGAGCAGCGCGCCCTCGCAGGCGGCCAGCGAACGCGAGACCTCATAGTTGAAGTCCACATGCCCGGGGGTGTCGATGAGATTGAGTTCGTATTCCTGCCCGTCCGCCGCCACATAGGGGATGCGCACGGTCTGGGCCTTGATGGTGATGCCGCGCTCCCGCTCCAGATCCATCTTGTCCAGATACTGCTGGCGCGCCTCGCGCTGACTGACCACCTTGGTCAGCTCCAGAATGCGGTCGGCAAGGGTTGACTTGCCGTGATCGATGTGGGCGATGATGCAGAAGTTGCGGATAAATTCCTGCTTGGGCATGGTTCTCGAACTCGCTGGGGGTTGAATGACACGGAAAAAACAGACGTTGCAAAGTCTTTTTTTTTAGCCCAGAGAGGCCCGAAAGTCCATATTCCCTTCTGTCCGTCCGGTCACGGGGCATTCGCCGTCATCTTCCGTCCGGGCTTTTTCTTCCCCCCTCTAATCTTCGGGGAGCAACCTGCCGATAAGAAAGATATTCACTCTATGGAGGGAGGTTCAACCAATACGCCGATGAAACTTTTTCCGCCAGACATGGCGGGAAAGGAGGGGAGCATGGGCATTGAACGCATATCAACCGAAAGCATCACTCCATTCCGTGCCGTCCAGACCGACTGGGAACTGGCGCGGAAAATCGCGGACAGCAATCGTCCGCAGCAGGCGGAAGGGCAGAATCCGTCCCTGTCCGGCGAGCTGAGCGATGTGGACATTCTTTCCCCCGAAGGGCGGGAGAGTTATGCCCGCGTTGCGATGCTGAGCCGTCAGGTCAGCCGACGCCTGCAGGAAGAGGCCGAGGCGGCCCTGCGCAGGGAAGAAGCCGCGCAACACGCCGAGGAACAGCGGCAGGAACGGGAGGAACGCGCCCGGCAGGCCGCCGACGACGAGGCGCGCAGGCAGGAGCGCGGCGAGGCTGCCGACGCATCCGGCGAGGACAGGGAGGCCGACCGTCTGCCTGGCATTGCCGCCCATGCCGCTCAGGCGGCCTATGGCGAAGAGGCCGGAAAGAGCGGTACGGAAAGCGGCCCGCAGGCCGCCCGCTCAGACAGCCCGTCCGAAGCCGCTGCCGCCTCGCAGGCGGACGGCGAGACGGGTCGGCAGGCGCCGCTTCATCTCGTGGTGTAATCCGCAGCGCCCCAAGATTTGCGACCGCCCCGGCGGGGCGTCTGTTCGTGCGCCCGCGTCCGGCCCCTCCCTTCCGAGGCAACCCTAAGCGGCAACCATGCCGTGCCCCAAAAATCATCCGGGGCAAGGCCCGACAGGCCTCGTCCCGGATGATTTTTGCTCAGCGTTGCGCTGTATGTGGCCTGCGGCCCGACGCCGCCCTGCCTCAGTCTGTTTCGAAATGGCGCTCCGGCCGGGCTTGCCGCCGGAACGGAAGCCTACAGGGCCGCGCCGATAATGTCCCCGAATTCGCGGCAGCCCACCACACGCGCGCCGCTCACCTGATCCGCCAGATCCTCGGTCACGGCCCGACCGGCAATGGCCTTGCTCATGGCCGCACGGATGCGTTCCGCCGCCGCCGCATAGCCCATGTGTTCCAGCATGAGCGCCCCGCAGAGGATGACGCTGCCGGGATTGGCCCTGTCCTGCCCGGCAATGGTGGGGGCGGTGCCGTGCGTGGCCTCGAAGAAGGCCAGCGAGTCGGACATGTTCACGCCCGGTGCAAGGCCGAGGCCGCCCACCTGCGCGGCCAGCGCATCTGAGAGATAGTCGCCGTTGAGGTTGGGCGTGGCAATGACGTGGTACTGCTCGGGATGCAGGAGCGCCTCCTGAAACATGGCGTCGGCAATGCGATCCTTGACGACCAGTCGGCCGGGTACGGCGTCCTTTTCCGTGCAGGTCTGATCGCCGAATTCGCGGGCGGCCACATCATAGCCCCACTGGCGGAAGCCGCCTTCGGTGAACTTCATGATGTTGCCCTTGTGGACAAGGGTCAGGGACGGCTGGCCGGTGTCCAGCGCATAGCGCAGGGCGCGCCGCACCAGCCGCTCGGAACCGAAGGCGCTCATGGGCTTGATGCCCACGGCGGCATCCTCGCGGATCTTGCCCACCCCGAATTCCTCGCGCAAAAAGGCAATGAGCTTCTTCGCCTCCGGGGTTTCGGCGGCGTATTCAATGCCCGCGTACACGTCTTCGGTATTTTCCCGGAAAATGGTCATGTTGACCTTCTCGGGATGCTTGACCGGCGTCTCCAGCCCGCTGAAATGTCGGATGGGCCGGATGCAGGCATAAAGGTCAAGGGTCTGGCGCAGGGCCACATTGAGGCTGCGGCGGCCCTTGCCCACCGGCGTGCCCAGCGGCCCCTTGATGGCCACGGAGGCATCCCGCAGGGCTTCAAGCGTGGCTTCGGGCAGGGGGCTGCCCGTTTCGGCCTCGGCCTTTTCCCCGGCCAGCAGCTCCCGCCATTCGATGCGATCCTCGCTCTCGCGGGCCAGAGCCGCGTCAATGACCGGCCGCGCCGCCTGCCAGATTTCCTTGCCGATGCCGTCGCCCTCTATCCAGTAGACCGTTTTTTTCATGCTTCTTCCCTTCTTCCGTTCCTGCATTCGCGGGCTATTCCTCATCTTCGGAGCGCACTTCCTGCTTGAGAGCCTGCGCCCGCTGCAGGAGCTGCTCGAGCTGAATATCCGCACCCAGCACGCCCACGATGTCGTCCTTGTCGTTGGTGACCGCGCAGGACACGGTAATGACCAGCTTGCCCGTGAACTGGGACTGATACACATCCATGATATGCAGATCGCCCGACTGCATGGGCTGCTTGAACCACTCGCGCTGCGAGAAGTCGTAGCCGATGGGCAGGGCCTCATAGCGCTCCTTGTAGGCCGGATCGGTGATGGCCGAACACTTGAGCTTGCCCTCGGTATCCGTGAGATAGAGATATTGGATGAAGGGGAATTCCCGCGTGAAGGCATCCAGCCGGGCGCAGGCGTTCTGCCCGAAGTCCAGCAGTTCCGACTGACGCGCCAGCCGGATGATGAGGTGCGCCGCCAGCTCGCCCGCCAGATGCTTCATGTGATCGAATTCGGTCACGAAAAGTTCGGGCATGAACTCCTGGGCCAGCGCCTCCATCTCGTCATGGGACAGGTGGGTGGTGCGCCCGTTCTCGTACAGGGCCACAATGGCGTCGTAGATGCGGCCCACGGCGGGATGCTTCTTGGAAACCTGCTTTTCCGGGGGCAGGCGCAGATTGACGTTGAGCCAGTAGGCCACGCCCGAACGCCCGGTCTTGTCGGTGACGATGATGGGCACGGGACGGCCCAGCAGGCGGGTGGTGTCGAAGATATTGTAGATCTCCTCGTTCTTGGCCAGACCGTCGGCATGCACGCCCGCGCTGGTGGCGTTGAAGTCGCGCCCCACAAAGGGATAATTGTAGGGAATGCGGTAATTGAGTTCCTTTTCAAAGAACTCGGCCACCTCGGCCAGAATGGTGGTGTCGGCGGCGGCATCGTCCCCGGTCAGGGAAATGTATTCCACGAGCAGGGCTTCGAGCGGGGTATTGCCCGTGCGCTCGCCAAAGCCGAACAATGTGCTGTTGACCGCGCCGCAGCCGTAGAGCCAGGCCGTCACGCCGTTGACGAGCACCTTGTGGAAGTCGTTGTGCCCGTGCCATTCCAGCCACTGGCCCGGCACGCCCGCCTCGTCGGTGAAGGCGCGCACGATGCGCTGCACCGAACGCGGCAGCCCGGCCCCGGGATAGGGCACGCCGTAGCCCATGGTATCGCAAAGGCGGATCTTCACCGGCATGCCGCTCTGATGCGACAGCTCCATGAGCCGCTGGGCCAGCGGCAGGCAGAAGCCGTAAATGTCCGCCCGGGTCACATCCTCGAAATGGCAGCGGGGGATGATGCCCCATTCCAGGGCCTGTTCGGCCAGGGCGACATACATGTCCAGGGCCTGCTGCCGGGTTTTGCCCAGCTTGAGGAAAATATGGTAGTCCGACACGCTGGTCAGCATGCCGGTTTCGTCGAATTCCATGTCCCGCGCCAGCTTGAGATCCTCCCGATTGGCGCGAATCCAGGCCGTCACGCGCGGGAAGTGGTAGCCGCGCGCCCGGCAGACGTCAATGCATTTGCGATCCTTGGCCGAATAGAGAAAGAACTCCGAGGCCGTGATCAGGCCGCTCTTGCCGCCGAGACGGTGCAGGAAGTCAAACATCTTCGCCACCTGCCTGACCGTATACGGCGGGCGGGCCTGCTGCCCGTCGCGGAAGGTCGTGTCGGTGATGCGCATCTGCTCGGCCGGTCGCGGCGCGAGCAGCACATCGTCAAAGGCGGTGCGGCAAATGCTCGTGTAGGGGAAAAGCTCCCGGTAGAGCTGGGGTTGCTCCACATCCTGCAACGGCAGCGGACGATTGCCGCTGGACTGGTAGATGATGCTCATGGCCTTCCTCTGCCCCCTGCGGGGCGGCTGCTTATATGGTAGAAAGGTCACCATAGCCGCTTCCCGCCGTGGCGTCAAAGTCGCGCTTGCCGGCCCCTGCGGCGGGACTTGCCAGATTGATAAAAATGACCGATTATCAATGGTTGGAGCGAGAAAAAAGCATGGTGCGCGTCACGCGTGTGACGCGGGGGAGGAACTATGTCGTCGTGCGTGCAGTATCCCGGGACGGGCTGCATTGTGGAATTTCTGGAAGGCAATGCCGTGCATCTGGCCCTGGTCATCGAGGACGGGGGCGGCAAGGTGCGCCTTCTGCTGCCCAACCGCCGGGAAACCCGCCTCACGGCCTCACGCCTGCTGCCGTGGGCCGGGCCGCAACTGTCCGGCCCCCTGCCCGGCCGCGAGGAAGCCGTGCGCCTGCTGGAAGACTGCCGCAAACGCCGTGAGGAACTGGCCGCCGCCGTACCGGTGCACGAACTCTGGGAAATGGCCCAGGGCGAGGTCAATGAGGCGCCGGCCCGCTGGTTTGCCGAACTCTCGGGCAGCGATCCCGACGTGGACAGCATCGCCGCCCACGGTCGCGCCCTGCTGGCCTGCAAGAGTCATTTCCGCTTCCAGCCGCCCGTCTTCCAGATCTTCGACGCCGAAACCGTGGAAAAACGCCAGAATGAACAACGGGAACGCGAGGATCGCGAGGCCCTCACCGTGGGCGGCGCGAGCTTTTTCCGCCTGCTCTGGGACGTGGCCTGCAAAAAACGCTCCCTGCCGCCGGCGCCGGACGCCGACGGCAACGGCGGCTCCGCCGAATGGCCCGCCCCGGATGTGGCCCGGCGGCTGGAACACCTGCTTTTCGCCTGCATGGCCGACCCGGACAATCAGGAATATGACAGCCTCTGGCGCATGCTGAGCAAGGGCCTGCCCGATGTGCCCCATCTGCCCGTGCAGTTGCTCATGGCCTGGGGCATCGTGCCGCCGCACTACAACTTCTGGTTCGACCGCGCGGGCTATAAGGCCGGGGACGACTGGTGGCATCGCTGGAACGACGAGGTGCGGGATCTGATCGCCCGCAGTCGGGACGTTCCCCTGCCCGCCTGCGATCTGCCCTTCATCAGCATCGACAGCGCCAGCACCCGCGACGTGGACGACGCCTTCCATCTGGAAGCCGCGCCGGACGGCGGCTTTCTCCTCACCCTCGCCCTGGCCTACCCGGCCCTGTGCTGGCCCTTCGGCTCCCCCCTCGACAAGACCGTGCTGCGGCGCGGCACCAGCATCTATCTGCCCGAGGGCGATTGCCACATGCTGCCCGAGCACCTCGGCACCGATGTCTTCTCCCTACGGGCGGGCGAGGAACGCCCCGCCTTCTGCGTGCGCGTGGCCGTGGACGCGGACGGCAACGCCGCCCCCTGCGAACTCTTTACCGCCCGCGTGCGGCTGGCCGCCAACCTCACCTATCGCGACACGCAGGCCGTGCTCGATGCCCGCCGCGACCATGCCCCCCTGCCGGACAATCCCGCCGCGCCCTTTGCCGAGACCCTGTGTCTGGCCCATGCCTTTGAACGCGCCCGGCAGGCGGCCCGCATCCGCAACGGAGCCGTGGTCATGGATCGTCCCGAACCCGTCATCCGGCTGGAAGGCGAAGGCGCGCAGACCGTTGTCCATCTGGAGGCGGGCGAGGCCTGCCCGGACAGTCAGGCCGCCGTGGCCGAAATGATGATTCTCGCCTCCGCCGCCGTGGCCGACTGGGCCGCCCGGGAGGGCCTGCCCTTGCTGCACCGTACCCAGGACGTGGCCCTGCCCCGTGAATATGCCGGCGTCTGGACGCGCCCCGAGGACATGACCCGCGTCATGCGGGCGCTGGCTCCGTCCTCGCTGGAAGTGCAGGCCCGCCCCCATGCCGCCCTCGGCCTGCCCCGCTATGCGCCCGTGACCTCGCCCCTGCGGCGCTACCCCGACCTGATCAACGAGGCCCAAATCGCCCACTGGCTGGCCCACGGCAGCCCGCGCTGGGATGCCGCCGCCCTGGCCGAACTGCTCGTCAACCTCAATGCGGCCCTCGAAGCCGCCGGGCAGGTGCAGCGCTTCCGTCCGCGCTACTGGAAGCTGCTCTACTTCCGCCAGCAGGGCGACAAAATCTGGTGGCCCGGCGTCATTACCGAGGAAAACGACATGTTCGCCACGGTCAGCCTGCCGGATCAGGGAATTTTCCTGCGCGGCAAGCGCCGCCAGTTCGATGAACGGGCCTGCCCCGGCACGGCGGTGGAGGTGCGCATCGGCCGCGTCAATCCCCTGTACAATGAAATCATGATTCTGGAAGCTCGCACAGCCGACAGCTGATGCGTCCCCTCAAGGAGATCCCATGTCGGAACTGCTTTGTATCGTCCTGGCCTATGTGGTCGGCTCCGTCCCGTGGGGGCTGGTCATTGCCCGCGTTTTCTGCGGCATTGACCCCCGCAGGGACGGCAGCGGCAATACCGGCGCCACCAATGTGGCCCGTCTCTGCGGCTTCGGCTGGGGGGTGCTCACCCTGGCCTGCGATCTCGGCAAGGGCGCGCTGCCCGTCTGCCTGGCCCTGCACCTTGAGCTGCATCCCTTCTGGGTCAGCCTCACGGCCCTGGCTGCCGTGCTCGGACACGTATTCTCCTGCTTCATGCGCTTTCGCGGCGGCAAGGCCGTGGCCACCAGCATCGGCATCTTCCTGCCGCTGGCCTTCTGGCCGCTCTTTGGCGCCTGTCTGCTCTGCCTGCTCGTCATCTGGCGCAGCGGCTATGTTTCCCTTGGCTCGCTGACCCTTGTCAGCGCCCTTGTCCTCGGCCTGCTCTTCTGCGGCATCTGGACATGGCTCCCCCTCGGCCTCTGCGTCTGGGGCCTCGTGGTCTGGAAACACCGCGAAAATATCGCCCGCCTCCGCACCGGTACCGAAAAAAGCTGGCAAAAAAAGCATCAGGACTGAAGCTCTCGCGTTCTGCCCTGATGCCTTGCCCTCTTTTTCGGAAAGGGAAACCTTCTGCGGACAAAAGGTTTCCCTTTCCACGGAAAGAGACCGGCGTTTCTTCTTCCCGAATCCGGCGCTGTGGTGCCTACCGCCGGAATGCCCGGTACCTGCTCTCAATGCAGTCCTGCGGCGCATTCTGCATCCAATAGCGACCGTGCGACGAGGGGCGAGCGTTATCACGGTGGACGACGCTCCCCACCACGGACTTCTTTTCCATGTCAAAAATGGCGAAGCGGTCGTGCAGATGCAACACCAGGTAGCGTCCGTCGCCCGAAGCCGAGACCGAGTCGCACCATGCCGGCTGGGGCGGCAGGTTGAAGGGCTTTTTCAGAAATTCCGGGTCATTGAAATCGGCATTGTCATAGAAGGGGTCGTCAGCGATCTTGTGGCAATGCCAAAGGCGCATCTCCCGGGCGTCGATGATTTCCAGCTTGTTCTGATTGGTGGCCGCAATGTAGGGCGCGCCGTTCCAGGCAAAGACGCAGTGCTGGGTCGTGCGGATAAAGCCGGGATGGGTATAGGTGCCTTCCATGACGGTTTCTCCGTCCAGAATGCGCATCTTGTGCAGCGTGCCCGGCTGGAAGCAGAGCACGCCGTCGGCATGGGGCATGAGACTGTGCGTGGACACATAGAATACATGCGGATCAAAGGGATCGAGTTCAAAATGGGCCGGAATGGGATACGGTATTTCCGTGAACCAGACCTTGCCCGTATGCAGATCGAGGGTGGCCATGCTGTCCAGCACCACGGTCTCCTGCAAGTTGCGCATGATGTCTTCCTGCTTCAGCTGTCTGGGATCGCCGCCCGGACGCAGCATGCGCATGGGGGCGAAGACCATGTAGCGTCCGTCGCCCGAAATGGTGCACTGATGGATGCGATCCTGAAAATCGAACTCGTGCAGGATATCGGCCCGCATGGTGTCCAGATCCAGTCGTCCCACCTGACAATGCACACGGTTGCTGCCGTCCCGCATGCCTGCAATGGCGTCCGCCACAGGCCAGCGGACAAAGAGAAAGCTGTCCCGCTCGCCGTCAAAGTCGCCTGTGGCCACATAGTCCCACAAACCGTCCTCGGGCGGCAGATCGTGCCAGCGGGTCAGCTCGCCGGTTTCGGTATTCAGGATGTCCAGCCAGAACCAGTTGTAGCGCACGCCCATGAGCCAGCGCCGCGAAGGCGAGAGCTGCGTCACATGAACGCTGCGCTTCCAGAGCAGATAGCTCAGATGGGACATGCGCATGGGCAACGCATCCTGCGGGACGACCGTGCTCAGTTCCTTGAGGGAAAGCGGGCAGGCCGGGGACGGCATATGCCATGTCACATATTCCTGATTCTGGAAGTCGGCCATTTCAAAGACGCTTTCTCCCCCGGGGCCGCCCGCCTGATAGGCGTTGGTGACAAGGGCGGGAATCTGCGGGGTGCCGCGTTCAAGAAAAAACGGCGTGATCCGTTTTTCCGCCCGCAGGGGGGCAGACGCATTGCCGGCATGAAAAAGGCCGTGCAGCAGGCGGGAAACCAGACGGATTTCCGCCGGGCTGTCGTCCAGAAGCGTATTGAGCACGTCCACGGGTTTGGTGTGGGCGATCAGAATGTTCGCACCCGCCAGCAGGCCCTGTGCCCGGGCCTCTTCCACGGTCAGGACGGGCAGGCCAAAATGCTGCCTGTGGGTCGCCGTGGGCTGCTTCAGGAAAAAATCCACCGTGATGGACGGATGTCTGGTCTGGATGTGTTCCATCAGGGCCGTGCCGTCCTTGTCGGTTCCGAAGATGATGACCCGCTTGTTGTCAAATTCGGGCAGCTCATTCCAGGTCATGGTATCAATGCTCATGAGGGACTCCTGTCGGCTTGGGGGTATACATTGCCGTATCAGAGGAAATGAGATGGCTGGTGCCGTAGGGAAAGATGTTCGGGATGGACTGCGCCGCGGCAACAAGTGCGGCGTGGGCGCCCAGGGCGTAAAAGCGGCTCACTGCCTGCGGCGGGGCCTCCCGGCAGTCGGCAATGAAGGGATAGTTCCAACGGCGGCACTGTTGCGCGAGGAGAGCCAGCCGGGGCCAGGGCAGACGCGGCGAGCACAGGATGCCGTCAACACCCGAACGGATGGCGTCTTCCATGTCCGCGCCGCCGTCCATGTCCAGCACCAAACTTCGGGCGGGCAGGCACATGGCCCCGGCAGCCGCGGCAAGAAAATTCAGGCCGATGACAGCCACGGGCAGCGCCGTGGCCAGTGCGGGAACGCCTGCCCGGCAATCCAGCCAGAGCGTTTCGTTCCCTTGGGGAAAAAGACGGGCAAGGCGGCGTTGCAGGGCCTGACTCATGGCATTTCCCTCTACAAAAAAGGCGGAAAGGCTGACTGGCACGGGGCAATGGCTTCCCCCTCGATTTCCACAAGCCAGTCCGGGCGGCAAACCGGGCCGTGCGTGATATTGACGGCGCAGTTCGCCGGCAACAGGCTTTTGACCAGCGGGGCAATGCGCGGGCAGTCGTGACTGTCGCGCAGGTAGATGGTGGCGGCTTGCAAATGCTGAAGCGACATTGCGCCTTCATGCAAGAGCGCTGCCACATTCTCCACGGCCCGCTCGAACTGGCGGACGACATCCCCCTTGTGCAGGACATGCCCTTCATGATCGATACTGGCCGTGCCCGAGATGCGGCCATGCATCCGATCGCCATAGAGGATACGTGTGCCCCGTTCAAAGTTGACGCCGTAGACATGGGTCGGGGACAGATGATCCGTCGCCTTGAGGTAGGTGATTTGCTCAGGCTGCAGTCCGAGCTGGGCATAACCGTGCAGCCAGACCAGGGTATGCGGTTGCGGGGCGCAGGCCTCAATGCCGGTACTGGCAATGAAGTGCGTTTGCGGGCCAAGGCCGCAGGCTTCATATTGCGAGACGCGGCTCTTGATCATTCCCGCATAATTGTTGTCCACATCGCGGACATAATACCAGGTGCGAATGACGTGATCGCGCAGGGTCATGCCGTGACGCCGCAGCTTGTCCCGCAACGCGGCGATGACGGCATCGGACTGCGAACAGGAGTCGGACGGCGCCGGGGGATGATCCAGCGTCCAGAGCGAACGGTATGCCCCGTGCTGCACGAGCAGGGAACCGTCCTGTTCAAGGCGTTTTTGCGCATCCCTGATGCAGTAGGCCTGCAGGGAGATGTATGCGGAATCCAGCGGCGTCTGCCCGATGAGCACCCGTTGGCAGGGCGTGGTGTCGGGCCAGATGGACGGCAGAAGCCGGGCATGCGTATAGACGTCGCTGCAAAACAGACGCATGAAGACCATGTCTGACGGGCAAAACGCTTTTTCGGCCAGTGCCCTGAGCACATTTTCCCGCAATTGCCGTATGGCGGCTTCCGGTGAGGTTGCTGTGGGCGCATGGCAGGAAAAATACAATTCTTTCATACGAATGTCCTGTGAAGATCGATGACGTCATGTTGGCGATCAGCGTTTTGCCACAAGAATGTCCTGTCCAGGGCTAGCTGTCCATCCGGAGTGCTGGCGAGGTTTCCGGCTTGCGCAACATGAGATTGATGAAGTCCTTTTCCAGATCTTCCCGGGGATAGCGCCCCAGCTTGTCCGCAAAGCATTCATAAAAGTCCTGATCAAATGGCAGGGTGGAATAGGTACATTTGACGATCTCAAAGCCCAGCCGACGCACCTTGTCCAGATAGTGCAGGTGCGTGAGCTTGTTGACCCAGGCTGGTGTGACGCCCTGACGACCGTCCCGATCCCGGTAAAAACGGCTGAACACGGCATCCTCGAACAGCAGATGCGGCCAGGGGAAGAACACTTCCCGGTAGCGGTGCGAAGCTCTGGGGCCACGATAGAGATTGATCGTAATGTACATCTGCCCCCCGGCTTTGAGCAAAGCGTACATGGCCTCCAGCATGACCAGAGGCTGCTGCACATGTTCAAGCACGGCAAACGAAAAGATGTAATCGAAACTTTCCGGAGCAAGGGGGCTGTGCTCGGTCAAATCCACTTCCACAAGGCGCACGGCTTCGCTTTGGCGTTCGGGCCATTCGGGGTAGTTATTGGCGTCCACGCCGGTAACGCGGCAGCGGCAACGCTCTGCCAAACGGACAGCTGTTTCGCCGCGACCGCAGCCGACTTCCAGAACCTCGGCGCCTTCCATGCAGCCGAAGAGTTTTTCCAGATAAGCAATGCGCTTGTCAGCCTGTGCAAAAAGGCTTTGCGGGGTAAGCTCGCGTGGCTGGGGAACGAGAGGCTTGTCACGATAGAGTTCATTGAGCGTGTTGAACAGATAGCGGTCATAGACGAAAGGCGCCCACAGGCCCTTGGCTGCCAACTTTTGCGCCAGTGCGTTTTGCGCCGCAGGCCGTTCTTTTTCGCGCAGATAGAGGGCGATGTCGTCCTTGCCCCGCAATTCCGCCACCTTGGTGGCTCGCTTGCCGGCAAGGGCTTTTTGCTGCAGCTGGATAATGCCCTTTTCGGCCAGCGCCAGAAGCCGCGACGGGGAAGGCGCCTGCCGGGGGGCGGCGAGGTCGCCCACGCACCGCAGGTAGGCATCTTCCACCTCCATTTGCCGAATGGAAAAATGCCTGCCGATCTTGGCGGCAAAATTGTCCGGCAAAAAGACCTGTTCATGATCCGGATGCGGGTGCAGGCCCAAGGGCACGGTGATGACCACCCTGCCGCCGTCGGTCAGCAGCTGCGCCATATGCGCAAGATGTTGATCCAACAGGTTGTCCGGCAAATGTTCCAGATATTCGCCCACCAAGATGGTGTCGAAGGGCTGAGCGGGCTGGTAGGCCAGAAAATCGCCGCACAGGAGTTCGATGTTGTTCTGCGCTTCCGGGGCGGCATTTTTCAGGTTTTCCCGCGCCCAGGCAATGGCCTCGGCATCCAGATCGATGCCGGTGACCCGAATGCCCTGATGGCCCAGAAGCCACGGCACCAGACCTTGCGAGCAGCCCACATCGAGTACCCGGCCCCTGGCTTGCCCGCACAACCAGTTGGCGCGGCGGCGCGTGGCCTCCTGACTGTATTCATTGAGGCGCTGTCCCAGAAAAACCTCGAAACTGCGATCCATATGCTTATCCTGTCTGCTGTGCGGGCATACGCCGATGTTGAGATACGCAGCGGCCTTGCCGCTTGATTAAAGGACTCGGCTGCACGAGTGAATATGGTCAAATGCCATGCCGTAGCGACGCAGCAATGTCCTTTTCACGGCCATCGGATGCCTCAGAAAGACCATCACATTATGGTCTTTGCCCTTGTCGTTCATAAAGAAATCTTCCGCAGCCATCACGGGGATGCCGTCCCTATGCGTCACGGAGGGAAGAAACGCCCTGTCCACAAGTATGGCCTGCGGCTTGAGAGCCGCAAAGAACTCCCGATTTTTCGCGTAACAGTCGCCTGCGCCGTAAAAGATCCAAGGTTCGCTTGCCGTATTCTGGATAAGTTTTTGGTAATGGGCAACCTGCTTTTCCCGCAGTTTTTGCTGGAGCGTGCTTTCCAGCATGGCGGTGGGGCGCGTTCTCTCTGTTGCGGACATGAAGGGCGCAGTGATGTCGGCAAATTCTTCCGGCGCAAAGAAACGACAATATTCCATCAGGATGGCGCGAAAATGCCATTCTTTCGCAGGCATGGGATGACTGATCACACGTGGCCAGCGTGAGATGATGGGGCTTCCCGGATGGGGTCTGAGACGGATGTTGCTGACAATGAGCGCATCGGGTTGCTCGAGCGATACCGGCAGCTTGCGGATGAGATCGCAGGATTGCTCCAAATCCTCCCAGCTTTCGTAGCAGTTGCCGCCGATGAACTGCGCTCTGATCCTGACAAAGTTTCTAAAGAGGCGCCACGCATAGGTGAGCATCACCTCAAAGTGCGGCTGCCTGTCATAACAACTTTGCAGCAGATCGGGGGAGCCTGTCTGAAAGCCGATGCTTGTCCACTCCAGCCCGGCATCAATGGCCAAATCCAGAAGCTCGGGATGCTCGACCATCTGTTCATAGGCAAAATAGGCAAAAAAGTTCTTGCGGATATGCGTCTTGTACAGCTTGAGGAACTTTTCCGTCTTTTCCCTGGGCAGGCTCCAATATTCATCGCAGAAAACGACGGTTTTCACGGCGTCCGGCAGGTTGCGGCATTCCTCGATGACGCTTTCCATGTCCCGGTTGCGACGGGGAAAGGCCTTTTTGCCTTCATTGCGGTAGAGCGTTTTCCAGTGCCCGCCGGAACAATAGGTACACTTGCCCGGGCAGCCTCGGCCCAAAAAGGTATGGTAGGCGCTAGAATGCAACACGGGATCCTCGTGCCGGTGATATTGCCCGTCCTGAATCCAGGTGAAGTAGGCATCGCCGGAAAGCGGGGCCGGGTAGCAGGACAAATCCCTTTGCTGATCTCGCAGAGGGTTGACATGTCCGCCATGTACGACGCTCCAGGAAGTGTTGGCAATGCCGTGCATCTTTTCGACCTCTCCCTGCGCAAGGCATTGCGCCAGCTCAAGAATGGCCTCTTCGCCGTCGCCGCGTATCACCGCGTCAAAACCACCGGCAAGGTACAAGTCCGGTTCAAGGGTCGGGCCATAGCCGCCGGCGATGAGCAGCGCCTCAGGCGCGGCTTCTTTGAAGGTGCGGATGATGGGTTCGATAAGAAAGTTGTTGGTAGAACGGGCGCTGAAGCCCAGAATTTTGGGTTGCTCCATTTTGATGGTCTGTGCCAAGGCGTCCCAGTCCGCCTCCTCAAGCGGATGGTGCATGGCTTTGTGTTCGCCAAGTCGACCAGTATAGTACTGGTAGCCTATGAAGGTTTCCTGCGGAGAGGCAACATGGGTGGGCACGTTGTCATCAAGAAGGATGCAATGCGTTGAAATGCCATGCTGCCATAACCACGAAGCCAAGGCGCGGGTGCCCAGGTAGTCAAATTCATAGGCATTGACAAAGACAACGGAACTCATGGTGTGCCACCTTTTTACATAGAGTAGAATTTTGCCAGCAATGTTGCAATGCGCCGGGAGGCCATGCCGTCGCCGTAAGGGTTGGCAGGGGGGCGGCAGCGGTTGCGGGGGCTGTCCAGCACGGCCCGCGCCTCAGCAATGATGGTTTCCGTATCGGCACCCACCAGTTTGGCCAGCCCCCGTTCCACGCCTTCGCGGCGTTCGGTTTCGTAGCGCAGCACAAGCAGCGGCAGGCCGAAACTGGGGGCTTCCTCCTGAATGCCGCCGCTGTCGCTCAAGGCCAGCACGGCATGCCGCATGGCGTAGACCATCTCGGGATAACTCAGCGGCTGCGTGAGGATGACATTGGCCTGCCCGGAAAGGGCGGCCCGTACCGCTTCGCCCACATTGGGGTTGGGATGCACCGGCAGAAGAAAGCGGCAGGCCGGGAACTGTCCGCTCAAGGCGCGCACGGCACGCAGAATCCGGCCCAGGCGAGGGCCGTGGTTCTCGCGGCGATGCACGGTGACCAGCACCAGCGGCCCTGTTCCGCCCAGCAGCTGTTCAAGGCGTTGCCGTGCGGCGTCAAGGGCGGTTTCGGTCAGGCTGTCCAGGGCGTCAATGACCGTATTGCCGGTGACATGAATGCTGTCCGCCGCAATGTTTTCGGCCAGGAGAGCCTTCCGTGCCGCTTCGGTAGGGGCAAAATGCAGGGCGGCAATGCGGGCCAGCATCTGCCGCAGGGCCTCTTCGGGGAAGGGTTCGCCCAGATCTCGCGAGCGCAGCCCCGCCTCCACATGAAAGACGGGCAGGCGACGGTAAAAGGCGGCCAGTGCGCCGCAAAAGGCACTCATGGTGTCGCCCTGCACAATGACGCCGTCCGGCGCGGCGCTGGCCAGAAAATCGTCCAGGGCACGCAGCAGCCTGCCCTGCAGGGCCGCCAGTCCCTGATTGGCCCGCATGACATCCAGCTTTGCGGCTGCCTTGATGCCGAAATACGCCAGGGTTTCGCCGCAGAGCTGCTCATGCTGGCCGGTATTGCAGACAACGGGCGACAATGCCGACTGGCGGGCAAGCGTCTGAACAAGCGGAGCCAGCTTGATGGCTTCCGGGCGTGTGCCGACGATGATGGCAATTTTTGTCATATGCAGTACCTGTTGGCGGCCGTAATGGAACGGTTGGATCGGCTGGCATGAGCTGCACAGCGTTTTGGGGCTGCTTCCGTTGTCTGGACTTGCTGATGCCTCATGCGTTTGGCAGGGCTGCATCCGGCCGGCATACGCACTGATTCAGCGGGCTGAGGCCAGCATCAGCTGAATGCAAGAAACTTTGCCCTCGTGATCACTAACCGCCTCAACCTTCTGGAAGACGTCCTTTTACCGCAGGGGTGAAGCTGAGTTATACAGTTCGGTTGTAATTGTCCACAAAGTCAACATTGTTTCCTGGCTTCATTCGGATATTTGCGCATGCCAGAAAGTGGATTCATGGCTTTTCAGGAAACGACAGAATGCCATCTTGTTCCGGAAAAGAATCGTTTTCAGCATGACGCTTACAAGGGATATGTACATCTTTCTGCTATTATGGCATGATCTTCATTTTTGTAAAAGACTCGTTGTACAGAACTTTCCCTTCTGCGTTGTGGTCAGAAAAGAGTTTCCGAATTATCTTTGTGCACCCATGTGACATGTTCTGTTTCCTCATGCGGGAACTGCAATGTGCACATGTTTTCCCCAAGTGTTCCTTCAAGGCAAGGCCCAATCAGGGAAAAAAGCGCAGCAAAGGTCGCCTGCGTGTCTTTCTGATGCCAGCCCAAGGCCCAAGCCGGGTAAAGCGCCGTTGAGGTCTCGGCCACCCAGCCTTGAAGCCGGGGGAAAATTTCCCCCCTGTGGCAAGTGAGGCAGCTATCGGGCAGAATACTCCGGCAGTCAAGCCGCCTGCCGCCGGGCAGGGCGAAGACGGCTGTTTGTTCCTGCCGTTCCGCAAGCTCTGCGGTTGCGTCAAGATGAAACCATTGGCCAAAGGCGGTCTGTTCCGGCGATGTGGCGGACAGGGGGGCGAGACTGTCCTGCACCAGCAACCAGCGACCGGGCGAAAGAATCAGCCTGCGCTGTTGCCGGAACCCCTCGGGACGCTGCCACTCCCCTTCCAGCAGCCAGTGTCTTTTCGAAAGCTGCCGCCCGTTCAGGGGCAGGACGCCATACGGGTTGTCTCGCCGTGACCAGCTTTCGCCATTGATTTCCACCACATTGTGGGCATGAGCTGATTCCGCAAACACGCAATTGGGGGCAGAATAAAAGAACCCCTTTTCACATAGCCTGCCAGTGGAAAGCAGGGTTCTGTCACTTATCTGTTGGCCGGGATCGATAAGGATGTTTTGCCGGCCCTCGCTCCAGACAAAGCCCAGATCATCGCAGTGCTTGTGCGTATGGGAATGAAATGCACCACCTATTACAATAAATGAAATATCAGTATTTCGTTCAGGCGGGAGCAGGCGAAGGGCTGCATATCCGCTGTTCGGAAGCAGGTAGAGACCGCCATTTTGCATTTGCGAGGCAGCTCGCCGTACCTCTGGTTCAATAAAGTCATAGTGATGAGCGAGAGTGTCTCCAAATGTTGCCAGCAGTCCATCAGGGGGTATGAAGCAGTCCAGGCAGGTGCGCATTTTTTTTAACAAGCCGTCCAGAGTTGTTGCGGCTGAAGACGCTGGGCTGTCGGCTTGTTGGGGGAGCATATTGCGGAAATTCGCAAGCAGGGTAATGGCAAATGCCTGGTAGGACGGGCTGTGTTCGCGCAGCATGCCGTCCTGCGTAAGCAGTTTGTGGCACAGCGCCAGCGTCCGTTCTGCCGTCAGTGCGACGGCAGGCTCCGTGCCGCACACCTGCGGCATGGCCCGGCAAAAGGACAGCAGGCCGAACATTTGCAGCCAACCATGGTTGTTGCGCGCTGTGAAAAAATGGTCAGCGCAAAGAAGATAGAAATGATCAAGCAAAGCTCGAAAGAGTTTTTCAATCAGGGTGACGGGATAGTCCGGCAGGGGAAGAATTCGCAGAAACTGATAGGCCATGAAATTCAGGCGCAGGGCAGTCGCAGAATCATGCCAGACCATTCTGCGCGTGTGATTATCCATAAGCAAATTTTGTGAAAAAAATCCATAGGTGTCGATCCATCGAATCGTTTCTGCAATTATGTGCCGCAGATTGGGACTATCGCCATACGCAACGTCTTGGGAAAGCTCAGGCAGAAGATATTGAAAGCTCTGCTCTTTGTAAGGGTGAGTATCTACAGGAATGCTGGCTGAAAAACTCGCCGAATTCATTGAAGAGGGTAGTTTTCGGAATGACTCGAAGCAAAGTGCAAAAATATTTTCTTTTAACCATGTCAAGTCGCGTGACAGGATTTTTTGACGATAGTCCTGCCAGTTTTGAAAGTCCGGCAGAAAGTGCGATATGGGATCGTGCGCCGCATCAAGGAAGATGCGACCGACATTGGAACGCAGGATGGCCGCATCCACAGCGAAATGTTCCGATTGTTCACAGCGGGAGCAGATATTTTTCGGTCTGGGCGTGCAGGCCAGCCACCAGACGGGCGAACCGGTTATCTTGTCGTCCGCTTTGAAACGCCGGGTGAAAAACCAGGGCTGAAAGGACATTTCCCAGTCCTTGCGCCCGAAGCGGCGAAAGGTGCCGATACCGTACTGCTCCCACTTTTCCCGACCGTACCAGGCCGTTTGTTCGTCAGGGTCGGTAATTTCCTGGCCATAATCCGCATCTTCCACCCGATCAGAGCAAAGCAGCAGGCCGCCGGGCCTCAGCACACGGGCCATTTCGGCCAAGGCCTTGTCCAGATCGCGCACATGACGAAAAACGCCGCACGCCAGCACGATATCGAAGGAATTGTCCGCCAATTCGGGCATGGCCTGAATGTCGGCCTGCACGTCGCAGCCGGGCAGGATATTGAGCGTGGTGATGCGGGCTTGTCGCATGCGTCGCAGCAACAGTTTTTCCGCATGGGCGGGCGCAATGTGCAAAATGTCCCGCTGATGGAAGATGGCCGGGCCGAAGGCTCCGGCATAGACGAGTTCCACGAGCGTGCGGTGTCGTTCCATGGAACCGCAGAAGGGACAGCGGCAGTTGGGGCGATTGTTGTAATCCTGAAAATGGTCGGCAGGCTCATGGCAGACGGGGCAATGCTCCACAGGTCGGGAGGCATCCACGCGTTCCAGATCCCTGCAGGAAATGTTCTTCTCCCCGGCAGCCACCTGCCCCAGCGAAACAATTTCATAGCGGCTTGTGAGCCGGGCCAGCAGCTTGTCGAAAAGTTCGACGTACATATCATCAGGGATGGTGAAAAAGCCTTGATCATCCATTTTCCAGAAGGACCAGGAATGCATGACCAGGGTGGCGACGGCGTCGTCCCCATGCCGCTTGAACCAGGCATCGAGGAAGGCTTCGTGTCGGCGCACATTTTCTTCCACATCGGGGGTGAGGAAGTGGCGCTGATTGAAATTCCAGGGAATGAGCGCCCCGGCGTACTGAAAATAGGGAACAAAGGGAATCGGGAGCTCCAGCAGACCGTTGCTGAAGCGAAACGGGCCGCGCAGGCCCAGCCGGAGGGGATCCCGCTTGCAGGTCAGGGAATAGCCGGCATCCAGCACAAAACCGGCCGCCTTCAGCGCGTCCAGCCAGGGCGCGCTCAGTTCATAGCCCCGGCTGCGGCATGCCAGAGGCTGCACGCCAAGGGCCCGCACATGGCAATCCACCAGATAGGCCGCCATGCGGTCGGCCTGACCGCGGGTGACGTTGCCCAGGCGTACCGCATCGGGGTCATCCGTGCCGAAAAGTTTTTTCCCCAGATATTCGGCATGGCAATGCGGTTCGGGATCATGGCCGCGCCGCCGGATCTCGCGGGCAACATCCAGAATGGCCTCGCCGTATACTTCGTATTCGGGATAGTCCACAAAGAAGGTCATGGGCACGCCGTGCCGGTCGGCCATATCCATCATGGTGCCGATGCCCGCCTCGCGACCGTTGAGCCGCCCCCAGATCAGACGATCGATGTGATCGTGCGCAGCCCGGAAGGGATGCGCCTCCACATCCACGGTAAGAGCTATGCGCCGCATGGGGTGTTCTCTCCTTTGCGGGGTGTGCAGGCCAGCCACCAGGCGGGCGAGCCGGTTATCCTGTCGTCAGCCTTGACAAGCCGGGTGACGAACCAGGGCTGAAAGTGCATTTCCCAGTCCTTGCGCCCGAAGCGGCGAAAATCCCCGATGCCGTACTGTTCCCATTTTTCCCGGCCGTACCATGCCGTTTGTTCGTCGATATCAGTAATTTCCCGTCCGTAATCGGCATTTTCCAGACAATCCGAACAGAGCAGGAGGCCGCCGGGTCTGAGTACGCGGGCAATTTCGGCCAGGGCTTTGCCAAGGTCGCGCACATGGCGGAACACCTCGCTTGCCAGCACGACATCGAAGCTGTTGTCCGCCAGCTCGGGCATGGCCTGAATGTCGGCCTGCAGATCGCAGCCGGGCAAAATATTGAGTGTGGTGACGCGCGGCTGCTGCATACGGCGCAGCAGCAGCTTTTCCGGGCGGCCGGGCGCAATGTGCAGGACGTCCCGCTGATGAAAGACGCCCGGGCCAAAGGCCCCGGCATAGAGGAGATCCACCAGGGTACGCTGCCGCTCCACGGAACCGCAGAAGGGGCAGCGGCGCTTGGAGCCGTTATTGTAATCCTGAAAATGGCTGGCTGGTTCATGGCAGATGGGGCAGACGGGGGCGCTGACGGCCGGTTGCACCGCTTCAAGGGGAGCGGGAGCCGCCCGCTCCTCTTCGGCCAGCTGGCCCACGCTGACGATTTCGTACTCCTCCTTGAGCATGGCCAGAAGCCCGTCAAGCAGTTCCCGCATCTCGTCGGCAGGGATGGTGAAATATCCGGCAGCATCCATTTTCCAGAATGACCAGGAATGGAGTACCAGGGTCGCGACGGCCCCGTCGCCGTGGCGGTTGAACCAGGCGCGCAGGAACTCCCTGTGGGTTTGAAGGTTCTCCGCAAGGTTGCCGACGGTAAAGGGGCGGGCATGAAAGTTCCAGAGAACCAGCCGGTTCAGATTGCGGAAATGGGGGATGAGGGGAATCGGCAGCTCGCGCAGACCGTTCTGCCAGCGGAATCCGCCGTAGTCGCCCAACAGCATGGAAGACGCCGGACAAAGCAGATAGTAGTAACTGGCATCAATGATGAAACCGGCCGACTTGAGCGCATCCAGATAATTCGGGCCAATCAGATAGGCCCCGCTGCGGTGGGCCAGGGGCGGGCGGCCGGTAATGTCGGCATGGTACGCGGCGAGGGCCTCCGCAATGGCGCGGCATTGCTCAGGCGTGGCCGTCGGCAGGCGGACGGCCCACATGTCGTCCAGGCCGAAGAGGCGCTTCACCAGATATTCGGCATGGCAGTGCGGTTGCAGATCATGTCCCCGGCGATGAATCTCCCGCCCCACGTCCAGCAGATCGTCGCCGTACAGTTCGGCTTCGGGATAATCCAGAAAAAAGGTCATGGGTACGCCGTGCCGGTCGGCCATGTCCATCATGGTTTGGATGCCCGCCTCACGACCGTGCTGCCGCCCCCAGATCAAACGGTTGACGTGATCCTCAGCGGCACGGATGGGATGGGCCTCCACATCGACGGTCAGGGCCACACGGCGTTTGTGCGCATGCTCGTCCATGTCAGTTTGCTTTCCTTGTGATGTCCACCTGCGGGGCCATGATGTCCGTGATGGCGCGCGCCAGCCGGGCGTTGCCCAGCAGCAGGGCAAGGGCCGTCCGCTCGAAACGGGCGTCTCCGGGGGCATGGCGGTCGGGTTCGGACGTCGGCAGCGCGCGCCCGAGATGCAGCGCGCTCCGGGCCAGTCGGCAGCAGGTTTTGGTGCTGAAATCGCCGCAAAGCCATTCCTGCGCGGCGAGGCAAAGGCTTTCTTCCGCCATCTGGCAGGTCTCGCCGGCCAGCACGTCGCTGCTCGCGCCATGCAGGCGCAGCAGCGCTTCACTCCAGCCGTAAAGCCGGGCGGCATTGGCGGCAAGGGAACGGTAGAGGGCGGTGAGCAGGCCTTCACGGCTGAGGTTGGGCAGCATGTTTTGCGTCAGCCAGTCGTGGGAATCGCCCCGCTGCGCCAGAAGCTGCCGCAGTTCGGCTTCCGCCATGAGGGAAAGGTGCCCGGTCTGGATGATGAGCCGCCGCCGGCAATATTCACGGAAGGCCGGGGTCTGTTCCGGAGCCTGCCCGGCCACAAGGGGCGTCAGGCGTTGCTCCAGAAGCAGGAGCGCATCTGCCTGCCGGGCATAGAGCCAGGACGGGCGATGGGCGCGCATCCGATATTCGTACAGCAGGTCGTTGCAGGCCACATAGCTTTGCGCGTGCAGCAGAAAGAGCAGGCCAAGGAATTTGACGTCAAAATACCGCACGGTCATGGCCGGCGCGGCGGCCAGCACGGCCTTGACCAGTCTGGCCGAGAAAAACTTGTTGCAGAGGGTGGCGGGCGGATAGTCCCGGGCCATGAAGGCGCTGAAAATGTCGCTGCCGCTCAGGCGTTCGGCCACCGGTTCCGTCCAGACCAGCGGCTGCTGCAGGCTGCTGCCCGAGGAGACGCCGCAGGCCCTGCCGTGCACGATGTCCGCCCCTTCCCGTTCCATGCATTCCAGCGCGTCGCCGATGCCGGCGTTGGGCGGAATCCTGTCGTCGGCATCCACGTTCCAGACAACCGGCGCCACGGCCCGTGCCAGCCCCTTGAGGCGCGAGCCGTAGGAATACAGCTGGCGTTCGTTGCGCAGCAGTTCGACCGGCTGCCCGGTTTGGCGGCTCCAGGCTTCGACGCGGGCAGGGCCGTCATCCTCTGAGGCATCGTCAACGACCACGATCTGCAGGGGGATGTTTTGCTGCCGCAGGCTGTCCAGCATGGCGCACACGCAATGTGCGCAATTGCGCATGGGCATGACGACCGAAAGGCGGGGGGCGTCACTCATGGGGGGCTCCTTCCGAGCTTGGCGCTGCATAGCGTTTTTCGATCAGCGCCGGATTGCCGACCATCAGGCAGCGATCCCTGCAACCCTTGTAGACGACGGCGCCCGGGGCAAAGACATTCCAGCTGCCCACCTTCGCGTTTTCCAGCAGGATGCAGCGGGGCGCCAGACGGTTGGCATCCCCGAGGCGGGCGTGGCCGGAAATGCCGACATGCAGGTTGAAGGTGTTGGCATGGCCGATTACGGCATCATGGCCGACGATGACGCCGCCGTTGAAGAAATTGGCGTTGCCTATACGCGCATTGGGCTGCACGACGCAGTCGCGCTGGAAGATGTTGGCCTCCCCCACCGTGGCGGAAGGGCAGATATAGACATTGGGATGCCGCAAGGTGTAAAACGCGGCCCGGCGCTGCCTGAGCCAGTCATATACGGCCAGGCGCAAGGCGGGATTGCCTATGCCGATGACAAAGAGATCGTCCGGTGCGGGCTGGTAGTCCTCCGAGCTGCCCAGAGAAAAGTCGGTCAGCTCGCACAGTTCCCCCGCATAGCCCTGCCAGGCCAGAAAGCCCTTGAAGGGGGGCGTCGCCGCATCCGCCTCCCGCGCCACGCGCAGCAGCCAGTAGCATTCCCGCGCGGCGCCGGCATTGCCGACAATGACCACGCCCATCAGTAGCACCCCCCGCCCAGCACGAAATTCTGGCCGGTGATCCAGCGGGCCTTGTCCGAGAGCAGAAAGGCCGCCATGCGGGCGACATCCTCAGGTTCCCCGATCCCCAGCGGATAACGCTCCTTTTCCCTGGCCGCATAGCTTTCGCCCATATGCTCGATGGCCGTTTCCAGCATGGGCGTGCGTATCCAGCCCGGCGCAAGGCAATGGACGCGCAAGCCCCTGGGGGCCATTTCCTGACTGACGGCGCGCATGGCGGCGGCCAGGGCGGCCTTGGCGGCGCCATAGAGGCAATGGCCTTTTTCCGGATGAACCGCGGAAGCCGAGGAAAGAAAGAGCATGGCTCCTCCCCTGACAAAGTGGCGTCTGTCCGAAAAGCCTTTGGCCAGCTGCATGGGCACAAGAAAATTCAGCTCCATATGCCGTGCGGCTTCCGTCAGGTCAAAGCTGGCAATGCTGTCCAGACGCCCTTCGCCGGCGGCATGGATCAGCCCCCAGAGCTTGCCGTATTTCTGCCGCAACTCGCTGATCCATTGGGGCAGGCCGGCGATCTCGGCCTGCAGATCCTTCGTCTCCACATGCCAGCGCGACGGGCAGTCGCAGGCCGCCTGCGCGGCATGCAAGCGCTCCCCATTTCTGCCGCTGGCGATGACGCTGGCCCCAAGGCTGTTGCAGAGCAGCGCGCAGGCCCGGCCTATGCCGGAGCTTGCCCCGGTGACCAGAATATGCTGTTCCGGCGAAAACAGGTTCATGCCTTGCCAGCCAGGCTGAGCAGATCCTGAACGCTCTTGCACTGGGCAAGGGTTTCCGAGGAAACATGAATGCCCAGCTTGCGTTCAAAAAAGGCCGCCATGCCCACCTGGGCAAGGGAATCCCATTCCTCGACGTCAGCCAGATTCATGTCAACGGCGAGCGGTTCGTCACGCTGCAGCACATCCTGCCACGCCGACAAAAGCTGATCGATTTCCATTAGTCGTTCTCCTTGCCTTCAAAGATGTTTTGCCAATGTCTCAAATAGTCGGCAGCGTAGGTTGGCGAGACGCTTCCCCGATAGTCCGAGACCGGCCCCACCTGCAGTCCTGCCATGTCCACAAGGCAGGAACCCCAGGACAAGCCCACGCCAAAACCGCACAGCAGCATCTGCCCGCTCTCCTGACGGCTGTTGCCCAAACGGTCGCAGAGCGCGACAGGAATGGAGGCGCAGGCAAGATTGCCGTAGCGGCTGAAGGTTTCGCTCCAGACCATGGACGGGGGGAATCCGGCCATTTCGGTAACGCATTCCACGATTTGTCCATTGGCCTGATGCAGGAAAAGATAGTTGATGTCTTCGTGACGGACGTTTGCGCGCGCCATGAAGTCCTTGATATGGGCGGGCACCACCTGCAGGCTGAAATCGGAAATCTTGCGCCCGTTCATATAGGGCTGAAGCATGCGCCAGGGATTGCCGTCAGCGTCAAGGGTGTCCTCGTAGAGTTCGGCATCCTTTTGTCGATCCAGCGAGAGAGGACGGCGGGCACGACCGGCAGGCATGGCGATCAGTTCAAAGCCGCTGCCGTCCGTGCCCAGGGCAAAGCTCATGGCAGGCGCTGTCGGATCATGCTGCAGGAGGGTGGCTGTCCCGCTGTCGCCAAAGATGGGGCTGACGACCCGGTTGGCGGGATTGCGCGGCGGAAAGGCGTCTCCCACCAGCAGCAGCAGCTTGCCGCAGGCGCCGGAAGCAATGAGGTTGGCCGCCATCCAGAGGCCATAGACATAGCCTGAGCAGCCCTGGCTGAGATCCAGCGCCGCGCATTCTTGCGACAAGCCCAGCTTTTCCTGCAGGACGCAGGCCGTGGCGGGCATCTGATAGTCGGGCGTCTGACTCAAAAAGAGCAGGGCGTCAATGTCCTCTCGCCGTATGTGGTTGCTGCGCAGCAGATCGTCAGCGGCCTGGAGGCACAGATCCGATGCGGTCACGCCTTCCGGGCAGATGCGGCGGGTATTGAGGCCGATGGCCCGGCGCAGGCGTTCGACCTTCTTGCGATTGCCGCCATAGTATTCCAGCTCGTCCATGATGGAAATTTCATTGGGCGGCACGCAGGCCTGTACCGCAGACACGCGGACATGAGGAAATGTGCAGAACACGGTTAGCCCTCCAGCAGTCGTTCGTATACGCGCAAAATGCGCTCGCTGACCTTGTGCCAGTCCCTTTCCGCCAGCACCCAGGCGCGCCCCTTGTCCGCAAGCCGCCGCCGCAATTCGGGCGACGTCAGCAGCGCCTCCAGCTTTTCCACCAGATCGGGCAGATTGCCGGATTCAAAAACCAGCCCGGTTTCCCCGTCCCGCACGATCTCGGTCAGGGCCGCCACGTGGGACACCAGAACCGTCTTGCCCATGGCCATGGCCTCCAGCGGCTTCAGGGGCGGAACGCACTGGCAGACCTTGGCCGGTATGCGGGGAAAGGGCATGATGTCAATGAGCGAGTAATAACGCTTCACATCCTCAAAGGGGACGCGCCCGGTAAAGATGATGGCCGGGTGGCTCCCGCGCGCCCGATGCAGCGCCTTCAGCCGCTTGAGGTTGTCGGCGCCGTCGCCGACCATGAGCAGCGAGACCGGATGGTTGCGCCAGTTCAGTTCCAGAACCGCATCCATGAGGCTTTCAAGGCCCTCATACGCCGTGAACGAGCCGATGAAACCCACGACAATGCGCCCCTGCAGGGCATATTTTTCCTGCAGTTCCCGATCGGGAGGCAACGGCGTGAACCGTTCGACGTCCACGGCATTGGGCAATACGGTGATCTTGTCTTCCGGCAGCCCCCCGGCCACTAGCTCGGCCTTGAGGGCCTCGGAGATGGCAAAGCAGGCGTCCGCCAGCTGGCCGGTTTGCAGTTCCAGCCGCTGCCGGCGCTGATAGGGTTCTGTCCAGGGAAACCAGGTATTGCGCGCGGCGCTGGAGAAGTGCCACATGCCGCGGTACTCGTAGATGCCCTTTATGCCCGCCCGTCTGGCGGCCAGCATGGCGGGCAGGCCGGTTTCCATATCCGACGCGGCGTGGATGATGCGCGCCTTGCAGCCTTTGGCCGCCGCGGCGATCAGACGGGAGGCCTGCTCCCGATAGGCTTCCCCGAATTCGCCCATGCCGACAGGATGGAGCGGCAGCCGGTGATAGGTGACGTTTTCCACCGTGTCGCTGGGCGACACCTCCTGCGGCCCGACCCAGGAGGCAAGGGGATAACCCGGCTTGGTGAATACGCTGAGACGCACGCCGTGCCGCAGCAGATGACCGGCAATGGCGTGTGATCGTACCCCATAGCCCGACGGGCTGAGCGGCAGGGATGAGCTGAGCATCATCAGCACTCCCGCATCGTCATGTTGCGCCGACCAGTCAGTCACGGCCGTACCTCCTTGGTGTGCTTAAGCCAGAACTTGCCGTACAGCTCCAGATAGCGTTTCAGCGAGTCGTTGAGTTGCAGCCAGGCCCGTTGACGCTGCATCAGATACGGTTCCAGCGGAAGGCCGAGATGCTCGGGGGCTTCCAGGGCAATCCGCGCTTGCGGGACATGGCGCTGACAGGCAAATTCCGGCACGCGGCCAAAAAGGCGGATGGAGAAATCCAGCGCCCCGTAACCGCCGATCAGGCTTTCGTCAAAACCGCCCAGCGCAAAGAAGGTTTCCGCCCGTACGGCCATGTTCTCGTCCAGATCCGTCGGCCAAAGGGCAGTGTCCTCCCGCAGCGCGAAACTGCCCGTGACCTGGCAGGCGCAGTCCTCAAGGCCCGGAACGTGCAGGACGCCCCGCGCGGTCAGGGTTTCGGGATGCGTCCGAAAGGCCTCGTCGTATGCGGCAAGCAGGCCCGGATGCGCCCTTGCCGCGCCATGCAGGAAAACAATCCGTTCAGCGCTTGCGCAGAGTGCGCCCAGGTTGAAGGCCGTGTACCAGGGGGCGGCGTCGGCGATCACGAGGTGGATATCCGCATGGCCGTCCGGCAGCCTGGCCGCGCCCATGTCGTCGTCCTGCGGAATGTCCACCAGGATGCGCTGGAAGGCCAGGCCATCTTGCCGCAGGTCGTCAAAAAGGCCGCAGGGCGATTCCGGACGGACATGGCGACGTATGGCCACGACGCTGACGGGCGCCGCGCACGCCGGGGAAAGCGACCCCGCCAGCAGCCAGCGGCGCGCGCCATACATGCGTCCGAGCCAGCCATGCCTGCGCATGGCATGTTCCAGCAAATGCGAAAGCGGGCCGGGGAGAGAGGGTTCGGTCATGACTTGTTTCCGTTTCCTTCGGGACAGGCCGGCCGCCGGTTGCGCCACAGGCCGCAGGCGTCGATGACGGTTTTTCCGGCCAGTGTCTCGGCGTCAATGGCCGCAAAGGCCTTGTGTCCCACCAGGGCCAGAATGATGTCCCCCTGTTGCAGGCAGTCGGCCAGGGGCATGTGCCGCACATGGGGCTTGCCTTGCAGCGAAGGCGGCAGATGATGAATATGCGGCTCGCAGATGACGAGCGGCATGTTTTTGCCGGCAAGGGCTTCGGCGATGGACAGGGCCGGGCTTTCGCGCAGGTCGTCGATGTCCGGTTTGAAGGCCAGACCGAGACAGGCCACGGTGGCATGCGGCATGCGGGCCACGGCCTCCAGCGTCTGGGCGATGATTTTTTCCGGCTTGGCGTCGTTCACTTCCCGCGCGGTGCGGATGAGGCGCGCCGTCTCAGGCGCGGAATCCACCAGGAACCAGGGATCGACCGCAATGCAATGTCCCCCCACACCCGCGCCCGGCTGCAGGATGTTGACCCGCGGATGACGGTTGGCAAGCGCGATGACTTCCCAGACGTCAAGCCCCAGCTCCTTGCAGATGAGCGACAGCTCGTTGGCAAAGGCAATGTTGACGTCCCGGAAGGAATTTTCCGTGAGCTTGATCATTTCCGCCGTGCGCGAATCCGTGCCCTGCACGTTGCCGCTGACGAATCCGCGGTAAAAGGCCACGCCCATGCGGGTCGATTCCGGATCAATGCCGCCGACGATGCGATCGTTTTCCACCAGTTCATGCAGGATGCGTCCGGGCAAAACCCGCTCGGGGCAGTGCGCCACATGCACCGGCGGGGCGTTTTCGGGGCCGTGCCGACCGATGCGCAGATCCGGCCGCATGCTCGCCAGCGTTTCCGCCATGCCTTCCGTTGCCCCGACCGGCACCGTGGATTCGAGAATGACAAGGTTGCCGTTGCGCAACAGGGGCGCGATGCCGGCGGCGGCGGCGCGCACATGGCGGAGATCCGGCTTGTGCCCCGCCGCAAAGGGCGTGGGGACGCAGATGATGAAAATATCCGCCTCTCGCGGCCGGGTGTCTGCGGTAAGCTTGCCGGACTGCAGGGCGGATTTTACCATCACGTCAAGCGCCGGTTCGTAAATGACGCATTTGCCCTGCTGCAAATTCTGAATCAGCACCTCATTGACATCCACCCCATGAACCCGGAAGCCCTTGGTGGCCAGCAGGCTGGCCGTGGGCAGGCCGATATATCCCAGTCCGAGAATGCAAACGTCAAGCGGATGAGTTGCGCCTTGCGGTATCATTTTGAGCCTTTCTGAACAGCCGGAGGCTGTTTTTTCAGTTTGATCTTGCTGAAGAAATATTCGCAGAATTGGGGATATGCCATGCACGCGTCGTCAAGCAGCCGCTTGTCGTCCTCTTCCATGTAGATTTCCAGAAAATCGCACAAGACCCCGTTGGCAAGGTTGGCCAGCGGCAAAAAATACCGATTCTGAAAATGCTCATTGACCACATGGTAAGTTTCCAGCTCTGCCATGCCGAACGTGCGCCGATGCTTCAGGCGGTCAATGAAGGAATACCTGTAAAGCGATGTGCTGTGCCGGCGGTATGCGGACATGATGCCGGGCAGGAAGCCGATTTTGCCCAGCTCGGCATGGAGCAGATGCCAATACCAGTCTCCCGGGCAGAGATCCTCGCGGAACCAGTCGGGGATGCCGTCCCTGAAGCGCCATTTGTAGACGACGGAATTGGTCTGGATCATGTTGCCCTTCAACAGATCCGAAAGATAATACTCTTCGCGCATGCCGCGCGGCAGCATGTCGCGCGGGGGAAAAACCCCCGGCTCCCGTCCGTCTTCAAAGACGACCAGCACAGGATGGAAACAAAGGCTGCAACGCGGATGCGCCGTCAGGAAGTTCACCTGTTTCTGCAGCTTGTCCGGATCAAGGAAATAGTCGTCCCCGTCGCACAGCGCGGCATATTCGCTTTTGCAGCGAGCAAACAGGCTGTAAACGTTGCGATACGCCCGATGATAATTGTCAAGAAGGACGGGACGAATGGAGGGATATTCCCGGGCATAGCGCTCGACAATGTGCGGCGTTTCATCCGTCGAATAATGATCCAGCACCAGATGGCGTACCGGGAAATCCGTTTTCTGGGCCAGCACGCTCTCGATGCACTGGCCGATGTATTTTTCATGGTTGCGCGTCATGGTCAGGACAGTGAGCGTGGGCCGGGGGGCAGCCTCCTCAAGGCGCTCGAAGACAGCCCCTTCCGCTTCGGCCAGAGCGCCTGCCAGGGCGTGCTGATCCTCGGAGAGCAGATGGCGGTCGTTGACAAGGCGCTGGAGCAGAATCCTCCGCTCGGCAGGCGGCAAGGCGGCGGCAAAGGCCTGCAGGCGTTCGGGCCGTAGCGGCGTTGCCGCCGTCGTTTCCGGAACGGTGCCGTACCAGTCGGGGGCGTCCAGGGCATGGGCGGGGAGGCCGAAAAGCTGTTCCAGCCGTTCCTGATCCTCACGGCCCCTTTCCAGCAAAGCCTGCCGGCAGGTCAGCGGGGAAAGCGGCTCAGGCTCCCAGTCCCGCTCCACGGCCTGCAGGGCCGTCATGTAGGCCGCGCTGTCCAGACGGGGCCAGTCGTTGTGCCGCACCTGCCGGGCTTCCAGCAGGCGCATGGCCGTGACGGTATTGGTAAAGCCGTAAAAAGCCAATGGCGCGACCGGCTGGGGCGCTTTCTCAATGCCGAGAGCCGTGAAAACCCTTTGGCAGACATGGGCAATGCCCTGTGTCGTGATCCTGTCCTCCAGAACGGGCATCAGGCTAACGTGATCCCCGCCCCACACCGTTTGTGCGTGCTCGACGAGTTGCGACGCGCCACAGGCCTGTTCCAGGTATTGGGCAGCCAAGGCGGCATCCACGCCCCATGGCGTCGCCTGCCACCAGGACTCGGCGTTCAGGCCCGGTTTGCCCATGAGGAAGAGCACATGTACACCATGCTGTTGCGCAGACAGATTGTTTTGCAAGAAGGCAAAGAAATTGGTTTGAATGCGCACGGTTGAACTCTGCCCCAAGAAAAGAACGCTGCGTTCGGCATCAAGGCAGGCCTGAACGGCAGCCAGCTTTTGCGTCAGAGCCGGTGAGGGCGCATCGGGGGAAGCATGCCAAAAGGCATCGTGAAATGGGCGGGAATCAGCTTTCTTGCTGTCAAACGGCGCCAGGTCGATGCCGTGGGCGGCGAGCAGCTGCCGGTTGGCGCGCATGGTGGCGGCAAGCCACACATTGCTGATGCTGAGGTTGATGAGCAGGTAGATATTGGCCACTGTCCGCCTCGGATAGGAGCTGGAATTTGCAGGAAAAAAACGTGTACCTGTCGCAAGCTGCCGGGGGCTTGCCCATGCCGGTCGCAGCGCCGACGGCTGCCCCGTCCTGCTCCAGACAGGGCGCTGCGCGCAGGAAATGTCCGCCCGTCCCCCGGGCAGGACAGGCCGGCAGCGCATTGCTGCGCCCGCGTCACCATTCTTTTCGGTCAACGGACGAAAAGTTATAGCCCGCGCGCAGCCCCGGATGTTTCCACGGTCGTCGGCCCGGATCAGCTGGCGGACGCGCCCTGCCTGGCGGCGCTTGGCACGAAGCCGGAACAGGCGGCATGCAACGCCGGTATCCCTGTCATTTTCCTTCACTTGGGCTGGCAAACAAGCCTTATTATCCTAACCATCTCGCCCGTGGTTTGGCAAGGATTGCCGTCGGAATAAAATAATCCGGCCCCGTGTCGCCAGCCGAGGAGGTCGCCGTGCCGGGAGGCAGGCGGCTGTACGGCACAGCAAAAGGCCCTCTGCAAAAGCAAGAACGCTTTTCCGGTCAAGAAAAACGCCGCAGCATCCGGATCCGCCGCGCGTCCCGTCATCATCGGATCCGGCAACGCGCATGACGCCGAACCGTCCTGTCAGCCCGTTTTCCCCGAAGCCTGCAGCGTAGCAGGCGTGCGACGCCCCGACGGGCCACGCGACCGATCCGCGACCCGGTAACGTGTGCGGAAAGGGAGAGAGGAACGGGGAGGCAAACCCTTTGTGGCAACGGGTTGGCCTCCCCGAAAAGAACAAAAAATCAGCCCGTTAAAAACCTTCTTCAAGGGGGGGCCAGACGAGCCAGGGGCCGTCGGGGGCCTGCTTGCCCTTGGGGGAAGGGGCGAGGTGGACGTGGCGGCCGCGCACGGTGAGGCGTTCTTCGGCCAGCCATTGCAGGGCCTGGGGATAGATGCGGTGTTCAAGGGCGTGGATGCGTTGCATGAGGCTGTCCTCGTCCTCGCCGGCGTTGACGGGCACGGCGGCCTGAATGATGACCGGGCCGCTGTCCACCTTTTCCTCGACGAAGTGCACGGTGCAGCCGCTGAGCTTCACGCCGTAGGCAAGGGCGTCCGCGCCGCCGTGGACGCCGGGGAAGCTGGGCAGGAGGGCGGGATGGATATTGATGACGCGCCCGGCAAAGGCCGAGAGGAATTCGGCGGAAAGCAGGCGCATGTAGCCGGCGAGGACAATGAGTTCGGCCCCGCTTTCGCGGATGTGCCGGACAAGTTCGCGGTCAAAGCTCAGGCGGTCGGGGAAGGCGGTGTGATCAAGGGCGCAGCAGGGGATGCCCGCGGCCTGCGCCCGGGCAAAAACGCCCGCGCCGGGGCGGTTGCCCGCCACAAGGCGGATGTCCACATCCAGCAGGCCGGCACGCCGCTTGTCGATGAAGGCTTGGGCATTGGTTCCGTTGCCTGAGGCCAGAATGGCGATTTTCAGGGGCATGCTTACCTCGAATAGTGGTTGACCAGCGCCTGCACAAGGGCGGGAATGGTGTATTCCTCGGGCATGATGTGGCAGGGCAGGCCGTGGTCGGTCAGGGTTTTGGCCGTGACCGGGCCGATGGCGGCCAGGCGCACAGCGGGATGGGCGCGCAGGCTTTCGGCCGGAATGAGGGAGAGGAAGTTCTCCACGGTGGAGGAGGAGCCGAAAGTGACGCAGTCCAGCGTCCCCTCGGCCATGCGCGTGAGCACCTCCTCCTTGCGGGTCGCGGCGGGGACGGTTTCATAGGCCGCAATCACGTCCACGATGGCGCCCGCCTTGCGCAGTTCGTCGGGCAGGACTTCGCGGGCCTTGGCGGCGCGGGGCAGGAGCATGCGTACGCCTGAGACGTTGCCCCGGGCCAGCAGGCCTTCGATGACGCCTTCGGCCACATAGCGTTCGGGGATGAAATCGGGACAAATGCCGCGCGCCCGCAGGGCGTCAGCCGTGGCCGGGCCGATGGCGGCCACGCGGCAGGCGCCGAGGGCGCGGCTGTCCCTGCCGGCGGCCTCGAGGCGGTTCCAGAACCAGCGCACGCCGTTGACCGAGGTGAAGATGCACCAGCCGTAGTCGGACAGGCGGGCGATGGCGGCATCCAGTTCACGGTAATCGGGCAGGGGCGAGATTTCGATGGTGGGGCACTGGATGACCTCCGCACCGAGATCGGCGAGGGATTGGGCCAGCCCGCTGGCCTGTTCGCGGGCGCGGGTGACGACCACGCTGCGGCCGAAGAGCGGGCGCTGCTCAAACCAGCCGAGCTGGTCATGCAGGGCGCAGACCTTGCCCACCACGATGACCGAGGGATTGCTGAAGCGCTGGTTGACGGCGTCCAGCGGCAGTTTTTCGAGGGTGGACACAAGGCTGCGCTGGGCCGGGGTGGTGCCGCGATAGACAAGGGCGGCGGGCGTATCCGGGGCCATGCCGGCGGCCAGCAGGTTGCGGGCGATGTCGGGCAGGTTCTTCATGCCCATGACAAAGACGAGGGTGGAGGCGCTGGCGGCCAGGGCCGGCCAGTTGTGGACGGAGCCGGGCTTGTCCGGGTTTTCGTGACCGGTGATGATGGTCACGGAGCTGGCGAAGTTGCGGTGGGTGAGGGGAATGCCCGCGTAAGCCGGGGCGGCGATGGTGCTGCTGATGCCGGGCACTTCCTCAAAGGGGATGCCCGCGGCGAGCAGTTCCTCGGCCTCTTCGCCGCCGCGTCCGAAGATATAGGGATCGCCGCCCTTGAGGCGGGCCACGATCCTGCCTTCGCGGGCCTTGTCCACAAGGAGCTGATTGATCTTGTCCTGCGGCAGGGCGTGATCGCCGGCCACCTTGCCCACATAGATCAATTCCGCGTCCTTGCGGGCATGGGCCAGCAGGGCGTCATTGGCCAGCGCGTCATACACGACCACATCGGCGGCGGCAAGGCAGTCGCGGCCCCTGAGGGTGAACAGGCCGGGATCGCCGGGGCCTGCGCCGATCAGATAGACTTTCATCTAGATACCTCCCCGGGTCAGTTCCAGCAGGGTGCGCGTGCCGAAGCCCGTGGCTCCGGCGGGGCAGAGGGCCTGTTCGCTGTCGGCCCAGTCCACCCCGGCAATGTCGAGATGTGCCCAGCGCACGCCGTCGCGGATGAAGTGCTTGAGAAAGAGCGCGGCATGGATGGCGCCGCCCTCGCGGGGGCCGGTATGACAGATGTCGGCCACCTGACTTTTGAGATTCTTTTCATAGCCCTGCCAGAGGGGCAGCCGCCAGAGGTGCTCGCCGCCGAGGGCGGCGGCAGCGGTGAGGCGTTCCGCAAGATCGTCGTCGTCGCAGAACAGGCCGGCCACTTCGCCGCCGAGGGCCACGGCGCAGGCGCCGGTCAGGGTGGCAATGTCCACCACGGCGGCGGGCGTCCACATTTTCTGGGCATAGCTCAGAGCGTCGCAGAGCACGAGGCGGCCTTCGGCATCGGTATTCTGGATTTCCACCGTGTCGCCGGAGGCGGCGCGCACCACGTCGCCGGGCCGGAAGGCCCTGCCGCCGGGCATGTTTTCCGCGCAGGCCATGAGTCCCACCACGCGGCGTGGCGTGGCCTCCTCGGCCAGGGCCACGAGGGCGGACAGTACGGCGGCCGCGCCGGTCATGTCGCATTTCATGGTGTGCATCTTGGCGGCGGGCTTGATGCAGATGCCGCCGGTATCAAAGGTGATGCCCTTGCCCACGAGCACAAGGGGCTTGTCCTGCTCGTGTCCGGCCGGGGCGTGTTCCAGCACCACGAGGCGCGGAGGCCGGGAGGAACCCTGCCCCACGGCCAGCAGCGCGCCCATGTTTTCGCCGCGCAGGGCCTCTTCGTCGAGGATGGTGCAGCGCAGGCCCACGCGCTGGGCAATGCGTTCGGCGCGTTCGGCCAGATCGGCCGGAGCCAGCATGTTGGGCGGGGTATTGGCGAGATCGCGGGCCAGCATGACGGCCTGCGCGGCGCGTTCGCCGCGGCGCGCGGCCTCGCGGGCGGCGTCGGGCACATGATCGCCGTCAAAGGCGAAGGTCAGCCATTGCGGATCGCGAGGCGTGTCGGGATCGTCCTTTTTCAGGTCGCGGAAGGCATAGAGGGCCAGCAGGGCCGCATAGGCGCTTTCTTCCACCAGACGGGCCTGGCCGCCGGGCAGGCGCTCCAGCAGGGGCACGGGCAGCAGGAGAGAATCCTGCTCCAGCGCGCGGCAGCGCCGCACGGCGGCGGCCAGCGCCTCGCGCAGGACGGCGGGGCTGAAGTCCTCGGGCTTGCCGAGGCCCACGGCCAGCACGCGGGGCACATTCTGCTGCGGATGACCGTGCAGCAGGAGCAGTTCGCCCTTTTTGCCGCGAAAGTCCCGTGCCGCCGGGGCAATGGCCAGCCAGGGCGCGGCCCTGTCCAGCAGGGGGCTTGTTTCATGCAGCGTATCCCCCTGAAAGGCGGGGGCAAGCAGAACCTCGGTCTTCCAGTGATCCGGGCCGAGGCATTGAAAGCGTAGTTCCATATCCTTCACTCCGTAAGCGGCGGATTGCCTTTTTGGAAAGGGGAATATACGCTGGACGAGGCCGTTTGCCAAGTTCGGCCCGGCGGCGTCCCGGGTGCGGCCCGCCGCGGGCGGGGCGGACGGCCAGTGCCAGCCTTTTTTCGACGCCGTGAACGGACAGTCCCATGCTTGTGTATATTCATGTGCCCTTTTGTCGAACGCGGTGCAATTACTGCGCCTTTTATTCCAATCCCCTGGGGCGGGGCGTCTCGGCCAGCGAGTCGCCCGCGGTGCGGGACTATGTGGACAGCCTGTTCATGGAAATGGCGCTCTGGGGGGATCGCCTTGCGGGCAAGCAGGTGCGTTCGGTCTTTTTCGGCGGCGGCACGCCGAGTCTTTTGCCGCCGCGCATCATCGAGAGCATCCTGAACCGGCTGCACAAGGCCTTTGTCTGGGCGGACAAGGCCGAAGTGACGCTGGAGGCCAATCCCGAATCCCTGCGCGGCGGGCACATCATCCGCCAATATCTGGATGCCGGCATTAACCGTCTTTCCATCGGCCTGCAAACCCTGGACGACACCCTGTTGCGCATGCTGGGACGGCCGCACAAGGCCCACGACAGCCTGCATGCGGTTTTCATGGCCCGCGAGGCAGGTTGCGCCAATATCAGCGTGGATCTGATGTGGGGCCTGCCGGGGCAGGGGGTGCGGCAATGGCTGCAAACCCTCAAGGATGTCTGCCGCATGGGGCCGGATCACATCTCGTCCTACGGCCTGACGCTGGAGGCGGGATCGCCGCTGGAGCAGGATTGCGCCTCCGGCAGGCTCAGCCTGCCGCCTGAGCGGGATCAGAACATCATGTTTTCCGAGGGGGCGGCCCTGCTGGAAAGCAAAGGCTATCTGCAATACGAGATTTCCAATTTCGCGCGCATGGGCTTTCAGTGCCGTCACAATCTCGGCTATTGGGAGGGCGCGGATTATCTGGGCCTTGGGCCGTCGGCCACATCCACCATCGAGGGCCGCCGCTGGACGAACCCCGCGGGACAGCGCCTCTGGGATGAAGGCATCCGCGCCGGCTCGCTGGATGACAAGGCAGAGGTGCTCACGCCCAAGATCCGGATTCTGGAATTGCTCATGCTGCGTCTGCGCACGGCGCGGGGCCTGCGGCTCAGGGATTATCGCGAATTGACCGGGCGGGACTTCATGCGCGATCATCAGCGCCTTGTGCAGGCTCTGCATGAAAACAAGCTGGTGCGTCTGCGCGACGGCTATCTGCGCCTGACGCGCAGCGGCATGCTGGTGTCCAATTCCATTTTGCGCAATCTCTTCGAGCGCACGGACAAGCTGCTGGATCAGCTGCCCGAGGCGGCGGCTGCGGCGCTGCAGGCCCGGCAGGCCCGGCTGGAAGCGGCCCGCAACGAACTGCCCGAGGATGACGAACCCAAACCCATCCACTGGGAACGTGTGGTCTCCCGGGAGGGGTGACGACGAACTCGCCCCGGCTGGCGGGCAGGGCAAAAAATGATGACGGGCGGCGCGAAGGAAATTCGTGCTGTCCGCCGTTTGTGGGGAGAGGGGAAAGTCAGGCCCGCCTGCGACGGCGCGACAGGGCGATGAGCAGGGCCAGATTGACCAGCAGGCTGAGTCCCAGACCGGCGCGCAGGGGCAGGGCGGCGGGGGCGTCGGCGGCAGCTGGGGCTGCGGGAGCAGCGGCGGGGGCGTCCGTGGCGGCGATATCCACGGCATGTTCGGTCTTGTGGCCCATGCCGTCGCTGATGTGGATGCGCCAGCGGCCCGGGGCATCCGGCACAAAGGCAAAGCGGCCCCGGGCATCGGTACGTCCGTTCTGAAATTCCCGCCCGTCCGCGCCGAGAACGCGCACGGCGGCAAATGCCGGGGCCTTGCCGTCGGAATAGGCAAAGCGCATGAGTACGGTTTCGCCCTGCCGCTCGTGGGCGGCCCGCAGGGCGTGGGCCTGCGCCGCGCAGGGGGAAAGGGGCAGGGCGACGCAGCAGGCAAGCGCCAGAAGGGGAAGAAAGCGTTTTTGCATGGCGGTTCCGTGAGCGCCGGGGCGGCGGCCTGTCCGGCGGAATGGGGCGGGTCTGTTCGAAAAAGGGGGGGAGCTTCGTCCAGACCGTGAAGCTCCCCCTGCCGGGAGGCGCGTGGCCGGAATGGATTACTTTACCGGGAACAGCAGGGTGGCGCGGAGGTTTTCCTCATCCGCGCCCGTGGCGTCCTTCGCCGGGCGGGTGACGGCCACGCGTGCCAGCCAGAGGGCCGGCGCATCCGGCCTCAGGCTGACCCTGCCCTCGGCGTCCGTGCGCAGAATCTGCTTGTAGGCATCCTCTTCCTCGCTGTAGCCCTCATGGCTCACGCCCACTTCGGCCTGCGGCACGGGCTTGCCGTCCAGCAGCACCTGCAGCGGGAGCACATCGCCGGCCTTGAGCGCATCAAGCGGGGCCAGCGGCACGATTTCCAGGGTCTGCCCCAGCGGTCTGCTCCAGAAGGCGGCATCACCGCCCGGCACAAGGGCCGTCTTGGCGAACTTTTCGTAGCGGCCCACGGAACGCACGGTCTTGCCCTGCGCCTCCAGCGCGGCCCGATCTCCGGGCAGCACGCCTTCGGTGGTGGCGCTCCAGACTTCGGGCAGGCGATGCCCCACCAGCCAGGCCGGGCCGCTCACCGGCCCGGTGATCGTGCCTTCCAGCGCTTTGGAGGCCGTCCCCGGACTCAGCGTCAAGGGCTGCCGTTTGCCGTCGGCGGCAAGCAGCTCCACGCGCACATTGTCCGCCTTTTCCACTTCCGCGCTCCGCAGGAAGACATGGGCGGCCTGCGCTTCCACGATGACGGGCGCGGCCTTGCCGGCGTCGCCGCGCGGTACGACAAAGAATTCATGGGCCTGAACCGTCGCGGGCAGCAGGGCGGCACTCAGGAGGACAAGGACAAGGGTCGGGACAAGGCGCATGGGCGATTCCTTGGTTGAGATGACGCGCTTCAGTAGCACGATATGAAAAAACGTACTACCAGAGGAGGCGCATTCAGGCAAGAAAAAATCTGTCCCGCCCCGTGCCGACAAAGGGAGTTTTCAATAATAAATTAAATTATTTTGTAGTGATATGTGAATTTTCTTGTCGGGTTTTTTGTGCGAATAGTGCCACGTCAGTGTAAAATGTGCTACGCTATGCGCAACAAAAACGGCGCACCGCAACCTGCGGCACGTCGGAAAAAAATATGCCCGGCCCGTCAGGCCAGCGCCGTCAGATCATAGGTGGCGTGCTCCACGATATCCGCTTCGACCAGCGCACCGGGCCGCACGCCGGGGCCGCTCACATAGGTAAGGCCATCCACCTCCGGGGCCTGAAACCAGACTCGCCCCGTATGCAGGCCCGGCCATTCCGGGTGGGGGGCATCCACCAGCACCTCGAGGCGCTGCCCTTCCTGGCCGGCCAGCCAGTCCTCGCTGATTCCGGCCTGCAGCTCCATGAGGGTCGTGCGGCGGCGTTCCTTGACCTCCTCGGGCAGCTGATCCGGCAGGGCGGCCGCCGGGGTGCCATCTTCGGGCTGATAGGCAAAGACGCCCAGATGCTGGAAGCGCGCTTCTTCCACAAAGCGGCAGAGCTGCTCGAACTGGGCTTCGGTTTCGCCGGGATAGCCCACGATGAAGGTGGTGCGCAGGGCCGCGCCGGGCAGATGTTCGCGCACGAGATCCAGCACGCGGCGCGGATCGCGGGCAAAGGGCCGCCCCATGCGCGAGAGCACGTCGGGATGGGCGTGCTGGAGCGGTATATCCAGATAGGGCAGAAGGGGGCGTCCGGCCTCGCGAATGAAGCGCAGAAGCTCCGGCGTGACGCCCGTGGGGTAGAGATAGAGCAGGCGCAGCCAGGCCAGGCCGTCCAGCGGCAGCAGGCTGTCCAGCAGCTCACGCAGATCCTGCGGGGGCTGGAAGTCGCTGCCCCAGGCGCTGCTGTCCTGCGCCACGAGGACGAGTTCCCGCACGCCCTGCGCCAGCAGGGTACGGGCTTCGTCGCGCAGGGCCTCGGCCGGGGTGGAGCGCAGGCCGCCGCGAATGGACGGGATGGTGCAGAAGGCGCAGGCATGGCGACAGCCCTCGCCGATCTTCAGCCAGGCATAGGAAGGCCCGGTGGAGAGCAGCCGGCCGGGAGCCGGAGCCTCGCGCAGGCCCAGCGCCCGGCCCAGCAGGGCGGGCCATTGGGCCATGCTGTCCGTGGGCAGCCAAATATCCACCTCGGGCAGTTCGGCGGCCAGTTCGGTCGCGCCGTAGCGGCCCACCATACAGCCCGCCACGGCCAGCAGGGGGCGACGCTTGAGGGGCCGCAGGCGTTCGATCATCTCCAGCACGTTGCGCACGGATTCGCGCACGGCGGGTTCGATGAAGCCGCAGGTATTGATGAAGACCAGCCGCGCGCGGCCCGGATGTTCCACGCTGCGCACGGGCAGGCCCAGCGAGCCGAGCACATGCTCAGAATCCACGCGATTCTTGGGACAGCCGAGGCTCAGCGACCAGACAGGCAGGGAAGGGGAGAGCTGTTTCATGCCCGTATGCTAGCCGCGGGCCGGGCATTTGTCATCCCGCATTTTTCTTGCGCGTCGCGCGGGCTTGGGCTATGAGCAAACAATGTCAATAACGCCCCCCACTCCCGAGACATGTGTCCCCGCCGCTGGCGAGCGTGAAGCCCGCGCCGTGCCCGGCGAAGCCCTTTCCCTGACCACCGCCTGCGACGCGCGCGGGCACAGCCCGTGGCGAGATGTGCTGACCTGCGCCCGGACGCTGGCATTCGCCTGGAATGCTCCGCTCGAATCCGCCCATGTCCCGCCGGAATGGTCTCTCAGGCTGGCCGGAACCTATGACGGCCGCCATCCCTTCACGGTCTGGCTGGATGATGACGTGGTGCATGCGTCGGACAGGCCCCTGCTGGAGGGCTGGATTGCGAAACTGAAAACGCATGCCGCCCGCTGCGGGGAAGGCTGCCTGCGCCTGCGGGATCGGCAGGATCGCTTTCACTGGTACCGGCTGGCCTGGCTGGGCCGGGGGCCGCGCACGGGCAGGCGCTTTGTGGCGAGCCTTGCGCAGGTGGATGCGGTTGTGCGCGCGGTGCGGGCCAAGAGCGCCTTTTCCGACCGCGAGACGTTGATGCTCTGCGATATGCCGCACTTTCAGGCGGAAGCGGAGCGCCTGCTGCGGCAGCCCGGGGAATGCGTCTTCCTCTGTCTGGATATGGAGCGTTTCCGCCGCATCAACCGGCAATTCGGCTATGAGGCGGGCGATCAGCTGTTGCGGGGCCTGGCCCGGGAGGCGCTGCGTCTCCTGCAACCGGATGAAGCCCTCGGCCACATGACGGCGGATCGCCTTGTGCTCTGCCTGCGGGGCGGGCGTGAGCGGGCCGAGGCGGTCGCGGCGGCGCTCTGTTCGACCATGCACTCGACGCTGCACGAGGACTTCGGCGACGGGCCGCAAGCCCGGCTTGTCTGCGGCATGCGGCTTGTGCGCCCCGGGGAGGCCGGCTCGGTGCGGCAATTCTGCGATCAGGCCAGCGAGGCCCTGCGTACCGTCAAGGGCGACTGGCAGCGGTGCCATGCCTGGTATGACGCCGTGCTGGAGACGCGCATCGAACACGAGCTGCTGGTGGAAAGCCGCATGCGCGGGGCACTGGCGCAACAGGAATTTCTGCCGGTGTTTCAACCCCGCATCTGCCTGCGCGACGGGCGCGTGGTCGGGGCCGAAGTGCTGGCGCGCTGGCGGCACAGCGACGAGGCCCTGATGCCGCCGGATAATTTTGTGCCGCTTTTCGAGCGCAACGGCTTCATCATCCGTCTGGATTATGCCATTTGGGAAAGCGCGTGCCGTCTGCTGCGGGAATGGCTGGACGCGGGTCTGCAACCGCCGCGCCTCTCCCTCAATGTGTCCCGGGTGCATTTTCAGGAGGCGGGCCTTGTCCCGGTGTTGCAGGATCTGCTGACCGCCTATGGCCTGTCGCCGTCCCGGCTGGAGCTGGAAATCACCGAAAGCGCCTGCGCCGTGGACGAGACGACTTTTCTGCCTGCCATGCAACGCCTGCACGATGCGGGTTTTCTGCTGGCGCTGGACGATTTCGGGGCCGGTTATTCCTCGGTGACCAATCTCTGCCAGCTGCCCTTTGACGTGCTCAAGCTGGACAAGGGCCTGCTGGAGGACTGCCTGAACCATGCGCGGCGGCGCGCCCTGCTGCATCACGTCATTCCGCTGGGCCAGGAAATGGGCATGGAGGTGGTCGCCGAAGGGGTGCAGAATGGGGAGCAGGTGCGCTTCCTGCTGGACTGCGGCTGCGATCTGGCCCAAAGCCACCTCTTTTGCCGTCCCCTGCCGGCAGAGGCGTTCCGGCGGCGCTGTCTGGAAAGCGATGCGCCCTTCCTGCCCGGCGAGACGGCGAGCGAGCAGGACGCGGACGGCCGGGCAGGCAGTGCGCCGCATCCGGCCTGACCCCGCCTGCCGCTCAGTGCTTGTCCGGTCGGGCGAAGGAACGGCGCGGCCTGTATTCCCGCGAGGAGGCGGGGCGGGAGTCTCGCAGTCTGTTCCGCCGCAGGCGTCCGCTTGTCTTTGCCCGCGTGGCCGCCTCGGCGAGCTGCGCGCGCAGATCCTCGGCGGCAAGGAAACGCCGTCTGGCCTGAATGTTCACAAGGATCTCGTCCATCCTGGCGTCGATCCGGGCGGCGATCTCGTCACGTTCCCGCTGTCTGGCCGTCGCCCGTCCGTTCGCCGCCGTGCGCAACTGCCGGCAGAGGGCTTCGCCTTCGGCCTGGCAGGCGGCCACTTGCGGCCCGATGCGTTCCCCGCCTGCCGCTTCCAGCCGCGCCACATCCTCGTCGGAAAGTTCGTCGGCCCATTGCGGCCAGAGGGTGAAGACGATCAGGCAGATCGCCCCCTCCCTGCCGGTCTCGTCCGGGAGTTTCTCCTCCCGGTACAGCTGAAAAAGCTCCCCGGCGGCAAGGAAGTCGCCGCCTTCCAGGGCCTTGCGGAGCCAGTATGCCGCGCCCGCCCAATCGGCAGGCGTTGCCTCGCGGCAGTGCCGGGCCATGAACCGGGCGTAGCGGCTGTCGCCGGTCTCGGCCAGACGCCCGTACCAGTAGAAGACTTCCGGCCCCAGATCCCCGCCGGGGCCTTCCGTGGGAATGGCGTGCTGCCAACCCACAGGAAGGGCAAAGGGCACGTCGTGCCCGATGACGGCCAGCAGGCGGGCACCTTCCATGCAGTCCACATGCCCGACGGAGCCGCCGCGCCGGAAATGCTCCACCGCCTGACGCCAGGCGTTCAGGGCCACATCCTCGTGGGTCTGAAGGAAGCGGATATAGAGCAGGAGATCGCTCAGGCCGATCCGGTAGCAGCCTTCCCCCTCGCCCAGCAGAAAAAAGGTCTGTGTTTGCCAGAAGTCCGCCTCGCCGTCGGGCAGTTCCTGCGACAGGAGGCGGCACACGGCGGCCGTGATGGGGATGCTCAGGCTCGGCAGCTGCCGGCGGATACGATGGCAGGCCTCCACGGCATGAGCCGGATCGTGCACTTCGCCCAGGGACACGGCAAACGCAAGATCCGGGCGGGTCTGCAACAAGGCTTCCAGTTGTTCACGCCATACTTCCTCCCGGCTTGGGGGAGGCGTCGCAGCGGCTCCCGGCCGACCCCCCTGTGTTTTCGCCCTGCTCTCACGGGCGGCGCCGGGGAAAATCCCGTTGCTCCCGGCGGCATGTCCCCCCTGCGCCCGCTCCGGGCCGTCGCCGCGCACGAAAAGGGCGTCATGGGGCGACCGGGCGAAAGGGGGCAGTTTGACCGTGCCCTTGCTGAAGGTAGGGTTTTCCATGGAAATCTGATGTCTTTTCGCGGCGCAGACAAGCCCCGCGAGGAGCGCAAGACCTCCTGCGATGATGATGAAAAGATAGAGGGCGGCTTCCGCGTCCGATGACGGCGGCCTCGAAGGGCTGCTGCTGGGTATCAAGACCAGGGCACAGAGCGGGAAAAGCGGTGTGCGGGCGGCCATGACGGTCTCCTTTGTTCAGATGATGGCGCAGGTTCCTTTTCCGGCGGGGCGTTTTTCAGCATTTGTCGGGCCGGGCGAACGAACGGCGCGAGGCATTCCGGCGCGAGGCGGCGGGGCGGCGGCTGGCCGGTCTGCCGTGCGGCCCATCCTTGCGCGCTTCCAGCCGCGCAAACGTGACTGCCGCCGGGGATGATTCCCAATCTCTGGCCGCAAGGGCCTCGCACAGGGCGGGAAGTTGCCGGAGGGACTGCGCATGCTGGCGGGCAAGGCCTTCTGCGGCGATGGCGCGCTGTTTCTCCACCCTGGCCATGATGCCGCAGTGCAGGGCCATACCCTCGGCCCTGTGGGCGTCAAGCAGGCGGCGCATGTGTTCCCCGGGCGCAAGCTGTCTTTCCCGCTGCGCCATTTCCTCCCGGGAAAGGGAGCGTCCGCATTCCAGAAAGCCGTCCCGGCAGATGAAGAACGTCAGGCAGAGGGCGGCCTTTTTGCCCGTCTCATCCGGGAATACCCCGTTCCGGTAGTTTTCGGAAAGGACGCGGGCGGCCGGGGCGTCGCCGTTTTCCATGGCCCGGCGCAACCAGTATTCCGCCAGCGCCGTGTCGGGCGTTGCCTGCTCAAGATGCTGCATGCCCAGCGCGAACGCGGCAGAGCCGTCAATCCCGGCCAGACGCTGCCGCCAGTACGCGCATTCCGGATTCCGCGCCCCGGCATCGCCGCCGGCGGGCAACGCTTCCGGGCCAGCGGGCGGCGGCGTGAAGGGCACATCGTGACCGATGCGGGCCAGCAGGCAGGCGGCTTTCATGCCGCCTTCGTGCCCGGCTGCGCCGCTGTGCCGGAAATGCCCGACAGCCTGCCGCCAGGCGTTCCGCGCCACGGCCCCGTCATCCCGCCAGAAATGCACATACAGGCGGAGGTGGCTCAGGCCAAGCAGATAATGGCCCTCGCCCCTGCCCGTCAGTTTGAGAAAGGCCTCCTGCAGGAAGTCCGCCTCATCATCGGGCAGCCCCTGCGGGCAGAGGCGGCAGAGGGCGGCCGACAGGGCCACGGCGGGAACGGCGTTGTCGCGGCAGGCGGCCCGGTGCCAGCGATTGCGGACGCCGGCGATATTGCCGCGCCGCATGAGGCGGCCCTGGGCAAAGGCGCTTTTGAGGCTCTCGCGCGTCCGCAGCAGGCCGTCAAGCTCCCGGCGGAAGCCTGCAGCGTCCTTTCCATGAATGCCGGCGGGCGGATCGACCTTGCCTGTGACGAACGGGGCGTCCGCCATCATCGTGTTGACCCGGTTGAGGTTCATGATGCAGGCGGGAATCGAGAACAGGCCAAACAGGACAAGAAAAAAGACCAGAGCTTCCATAAGGGGCTGACCTTGCGGGGGCGGCGGCCCCTCCCCGGCAGTTCGGTTCTCAGCGTTTGTCCGGCCGGGCGAAGGATCCGCGCGGCGCACCCTTGCGCGCGGCAGCGGGGCGGCATTTCTCCGGCCCGGTCGGCGGCATCTTCGGCCGGGGAGCGGCGTCCGCGTCTCCGGCGGCGCCCCATTGCTGCAGCCGTTCCTCGGCCTGCCCGCTCAGGGCGGCGAGTTTTTCTCCGGCCTGCGCATAGCAGCGTTCAAGGCGTTCCTCGGCGGCGGCATGCCTCGCCCGCCCCGCTTCCCAAAGGCTCTTGTGACTGGCCATGTGCTCGTCCCAGAACGAGCGCATATTCTCGTCGAGGGGCAGCCCCGCCGTCACCGCCTTCGCCATGTCCAGCGCATGGGCCACATGGGCGACAATGTGCCCGCTCTCGGCCAGACGGTAGTTCCAGTACCTGACTTCCGGGCTCCGATTTTCGTCCTCGCCGTTGACGGGCAGCGGTTCCGGCAGGGCGGCCGGGGGCGTGAAGGGCACATCGTGGCCGATGCGGGCCAGCAGGTAGGCAGCGTCTATGCCGTCCTCATGGTCTATGGCGGCGCTGCGCCGGAAGTGCTCCACCGCCTGCCGCCAGGCGTCCAGCGCCACGGCCTCGTCACTCGCGCGGAAGGCTTCGTACAGGCGAAGACAGCTCAGGCCGAGGAGAAAATGCCCCTCGCCCTCGCCCAGCAGGCTGATGAGGCTCCTTTGCCAGAAGATCGCCTCATCGCCGGGCAGCCCCTGCGGGCAGAGGCGGCAGAGGGCCGCCGTGAGGGCCGCGGCATACACGTTGTTTTGTCGGCAGACGGCCCGGATCCAGCGTTGGCCGGCCGCGAGGGCATGAAGGCCGTCCACGGGCGCGCCCAGCGCAAAGGCGGCTTCGAGATCCGGGCGCCTGTGCAGCAGAGACGCAAGCTGCTCGCGGAGGGTTTTATCCTCATCCCGCGTGCGGGCGAAGGCGGGGAGTTCGATCTTGCTCCACTCGACGGACGTGTTCATGGCCTTCGCCTTGCGTTCTTTCTTTTTCTTGAGGCGGAAGCAGGCGAAAAGGACGATGAGCAGAATGGCGACAAAAACGGCTGCTGACATATGACGTGACCTCCCGGGTGGAAAAGGGGCAGGGCGGGCGCACGCCGCCTCAGAAGGGCAGACGCAACAGGCGGATGCTCTCCGGCTGGATGATGAGCAGGCGTTCCTTGCTGACCTGCGCGGCATCGGTGACAAAAGCATCGCGGCGGATGTTGAGAATGGCCTCGGCCTCATGGCTGCAATCGAAGAGATGCAGGACGTTCTCGTCCATTCGATCAATGACCGTCCAGTGCCGGTTGACGGCCGGGCCGTCGGCGGTGAGGTGGCGCAGGAAACGCAGGATCACGGCCCGCTTGCGATCCGCGGCCAGCCACTGGCGGCAGACCTCCCACAGGGCGTCGGGCGAGGGGCGCTCCCGCTCCGTGAAGGGCGCTTCCACGCCCAGCGGGAAGGCCCGCTGCTGGGCGCGCAGCATGCCGTCCACCAGCCGGATATAATTGGTGTCCTGATTGAGCACGGCGCGCAGGGCCTCGGGGTTCGCGGCCAGGGCCATGAGCGTGTCGTTGAGGATGTCCCGCGCCTTGAGCGTGCGGATGCCGTGCGTCAGGCGCAGGGCGTTGAGCACGGCATAAATGGCGCAGAACGTATCGACTTTTCCCTGATAGAACGGTTTGATCATAGGACCTCCCGCCCTCTTATGCCCGCACAGCGGCGGCGGGTCAATGCGTCAGGGCGGTCGGCCCGGCAGGGCGGCGCGTCGGCGTCCCGCCAACGGCCCTATCGCTTGTCCGGGCGGGCGAACGAGCGGCGCGGCCTGTCCTTGTGGGCGGGCGCGGACGGGCGGGGAGCCTTCCCGCCCTGCGGCGCCGTTTCACGCGGGGTGGGAGCGGGGTCAGCGTATCCGGCGGCGGCCCATCGCCGCAGCCGTTCCTCGGCCTGCCCGCCCTGCGGCGTCTCCTCCCGGGGCGGGGGGGCAATGTCCGCGTGTCCGTCGGCGGGACAGTCCGGCAATCTGGCCTCGGCCTGCCTGCCCAGATGGATGACTTTCTCCCCGGCCTTCGCATAACAGCGGGCAAGGCGTTCCTCGGCGGCGGCAAACTTCCTGCGCGCCGCTGTCAGCAGGCGCTTGTGAAAGTCCATGCCCTCAGTCCAATGGGCGGCAAGCTGCGAACGCATGTCATTGCCGAGGGGCATCTTCGCGGCCTTCGCCTCCACATCAACCCGGGTGATGAGGAGGCCGGAATCCAGCAAGCCTTTCTGGCAAATGAAGCAAATAAGGTAGATGGCGGCATTTCGCCCCTTCTCATCCGGGAAGTTGCCGTTGCGGTAGTTTTCAAAAAGGGCATGGGCGGCCTGATAATCGCCACATTCCACGGCCTTGCGCAACCAGCGTTCGGCCCGCGCCATATCGGGCTTTTTCTGCAGGAGATACTGCATGCCCAGCACATGGGCGGCAGTAGGCCCGTTCTTGGTCAGACTCCAGCGCCAGTAGACGTCGGGCATTTCCCGAAGCAGATACTGCATGCCCAGCACATTGGCGGCAATAGGCCCGCTCGCGGCCAGCCGGTAGCGCCAGTACAGGCTTTCCGAATGCCGATCCTCGCCCTCGCCGCAGGCGGGCAGCGGATCCGGCAGGGGGGCCGGGGGCGTGAAGGGGATGTCGTGGCCGATGCGGGCCAGCAGGCAGGCGGCCTCCATGCCGTCGTCATGCCCAGTGGCGGCGCTGCGGCGAAAAGGCTCGACCGCCTGCCGCCAGGCTTCCCGCGCCACGGTCTCGTCATGGGCGCAGAAGGACACATACAGATAAAGAGAGCTCAGGCCGAGAAGAAAATACCCCTCGCCCGTGTCCAGCAGGCGGAGGACCCCCCCATGCCAGAAGTCCGCCTCATCCTCGGGCAGCTCCTCCGGGCAAAGGCGGCAGAGGGCCGCCAACAGGGCCGCGGCGTAGACGTTTTTTTCCCGGCAAACAGCCTGGAACCAGCGGTCAGCGGCCCCGATAACCGTGCTGCCGCGCATGAGGGCGCCCTGCTTCCAGATCTTTCCCAAGTCATCGCGCTTGCGCAGCAGCAAGACGATTTCCTTGCAGAGGCTGCCGCCCTTGTCGCGCGTGCGGGCGAAAGCGGGGAATCTGACTTCGCCCTCCGCGAAGGGCGTGCCCGTGGCCGCCTCCTCGCGCTCATCCATGACCATGGAGAAGTAGAGTCCGCAGCCCAGGGCGATAAGCAGCACGAGAAATACAGAAAATCCTACCATGTCCGGCCTCCCGGGGCGGAAATGGCCTTGCGGGCGTGCGCCGCAGCCACGGAAGGGCGGAAGCGGCAGGCGGATGCTCTCCGGCGGGAGGCGACGCGGGAAGCGCAGGCTCGCGGCCCGCCCGCAATCCGCGACCGGTCTCGGGCGGCAGACCCCCCCGGGGGCAGCGGGCGCGGGGCGATGCCATTCGCCGTGAGCGTGCGGATGCCATGCGTCAGGCGCAGGGCATTGAGCACGGCATATATGGCGCAAAGGGTGTCGGCCTTTCCCTGATGGCACGGCTTGGGCATGGGCGCTCCCGTTTGGTTGTGTTCACCCGGGGCGGGGGCAATGCCTGCCGTCCGGCCCGGCGGAAATGCCTAGCGCTTGTCGGGCCGGGCGAACGAACGGTGCGGCCTGTCGTCGTGCGCGGGCGCATCCGTGCCGGTCTCCCGCTCGGTCTGTCGGCTGTCCTCAGGGCTGTCGCAGAGGTCGGAGAGCTGTTGCCGGGCCGCGTTCAGGCAGCGGGCGTTTTCCTCCTGTCTGCGGGAAATCCAGACCTGAAGGGCGCGTCTGGCCTGCGCGTGGAGGGCTTCGCCCTCGGCCTTGCAGGCATCAAGCTGTTCTCTGACCCGCTGGCCGGCCTCGCCGCTGAGTTCCTCATATTCCTTCAGCTCAGCCATGTGGGCGGCGGAGAGTTTCGCGCCTTGCCCCGCAGGGATCTTTTTCGCCGCGCACAGCTCATCACAGGCGGAGACGATGAGGCAGATGGCGGTTTTCCTGCCGGTCTCGTCCAGGAGAATCCCGGCCAGACAGCATTTGGCGAGCGCATCGGCGGCGTCCGCCCGGTTGCCGGCTTCCATGCTCCGGCGATACCAGTCTTCGGCCCGCGCCCTGTCGGGCGGTTCCGTCCCGGCCCAGAGCGTGGCCAGATAGTGCATGGCAAGGGAATCGCCCGCTTCCGCAAGCTGGAGGTTCCAGAAAAGCGCCTCCGGGGCGGACGGATTGGCTGCCTCGAACGGAAGCCGAAGATGCATGGAGGGATAATCGGGCGACTCCGCAAGATGCATGTCCAAATCCCAGTAAAAGGTCTCCTGCTCGTCCGTGTTGGACGCCTTGAGCAGGGGCAGGCAGGCCTGAAAGTCCTCCGGGGGCGTAAAGGGCAGATCATGCCCGCAGGCGCAGAGCAGCGCGGCGGCCTCCATGCCGTCCCGATGCCCGGCATGGCCGCTGATTCGGAAGTGTTCGACCGCCTGCCGCCAGGCATCCCGCGCCGTGCGTTCGTCTTGCGGGCGGAAATGGGCGTACAGGCGGATGGAGCTGAGGCCGAGGAGAAAATGACCCTCCCCCTCGCCCGTCAGGGCGATGAGTTCCTCCTGCCGGGCCTGCGCCTCGTCGGCGGACAGGCCCTCGGGACAGAGGCGGCTGAGGGCGGTCGCCAAAGCCAAGGCGGAGAGGCTCTGTTTGCGGCAGGCATATTGCCGCCAGCGTCGGCAGGCCTCAGCCACATTTTCGCGCCCCTTGAGACCGCCCTGCCCGAAGGCTTTGGGCAGATCCTCGCGCTTGTTCAGCTGCCTGTCGAGGGCAAAGCGGAAATCGTCTTCTTCCTCCGGGCTGCGGTCGGGGCCGGGCAGCTTTGGTTTTTCCGTGTCGAGGGGCGAGGTTTCCGGCGGCACCCTGTTCATGACGGCGGCCAGGATGCTGCCCAGAATCAGGATGCCAACGATACAAAGAACCATGAACCCGGGTTCCACTTGGGCATGCATGCGGCAACCTCCGGCGGTTGGTGAAGATGGGCGGGCTTCGTTTCGCCTGTCGCGGGGCTGGCCGGGCTTGTCCCGCTGCCGTGTGCCTGCTCAGGCAACTATGGGCGATCCTTGTGAAAGTTCCTGATGTATGCCAGCGCGGCGGTGAGCCGTCAAGGGGGAGGCCGCCGGGCGGCTTTCGGACGGGGAGAAACGGCGGGACAGGAAAAGAGGACTTTACAAGCGCACGTCCGGCAGGTATAAGAAGTTTCCCATTAACAATATCACAAAACCTTGATATGCAGATATTAACCTCACCTCAGGAACTGGCGGCCCTTTGCCGCCAATGGCGTACAGACGGCGAGAGCATCGCCCTCGTCCCGACCATGGGCTATTATCACGCCGGGCATGAATCCCTCATGGCGCGGGGGCGCGAATGCGGCAGCAAGCTGGTGGTCAGCCTTTTCGTCAATCCCACCCAGTTCGGCCCCAATGAGGATCTGGCCGCCTATCCCCGCGATCACGAGCGGGACGCGGCCATTGCCCGCAAGCAGGGGGCGGATGTGCTCTTCATTCCCGAAGATGGGGCCATGTACGCGCCGGATCACGCCACCTGGGTGGAAGTGCCCGACATGGCGCGCGGCCTCTGCGGCGCCAGCCGGCCCATTCATTTTCGCGGCGTGTGCACGGTGGTCATGAAGCTCTTTTGGCTGGTGCAGCCCGCTGTGGCCGTGTTCGGCCAGAAGGACTGGCAGCAGCAGGCCATCATTCGCCGCATGGTGCGGGACATGAACATTCCCGTGCGCATCGAGACCCAGCCCACCATGCGCGAGGCCGACGGCCTGGCCATGTCCTCGCGCAATGTCTACATGACCGAGGCCGAGCGGGCGCAGGCCCCGCAAATGCGGCAGGGCCTCGAGCTGGCCCGCCGGCTGGCGCAGGCCGGCGAGACCAGCGCGGCCCGCCTGCGCGATGCCGTGCTGCGCTACTGGGCCGAGCAGCTGCCGCTGGGCCGTCTGGACTACCTCAGCGTGGTGGACGCCGACACCCTGGAACCGCTGGACAGCCTCAACGGACGCGGTCTCATGGCCTGCGCCGTGCACATGGGCAAGTCCAGAATCATCGACAACATCCTTTTGCAGGACTAATCCGCCCACAAGGAGAAAATACCATGCAAACCAAGGGCAAATACTTCTTCACCTCCGAATCCGTCACCGAAGGCCATCCCGACAAGGTGGCCGACCAGATTTCCGATGCCGTGCTCGACACCCTGCTGGCGCAGGATCCCGACGCGCATGTGGCCTGCGAAACGCTGGTGACCACCGGCATGGCCGTCATTGCCGGCGAAATTTCCACCAAGGGCTATGCCGACCTGCCCCATGTGGTGCGCGAAACCATCCGCAATATCGGCTACACCAGCTCGGACATGGGCTTTGACGCCGATACCTGCGCCGTCATTTCCTCCATCGACCATCAGTCCCCGGATATCGCCCAGGGCGTGACCCGCTCGGCTCCCGAGGAACAGGGCGCGGGCGATCAGGGCATGATGTTCGGCTTTGCCTGCTCCGAAACCCCCACCCTCATGCCCGCCCCCATCTTCTGGGCGCATCAGCTCTCCCAGCAGCTGACCCGGGTGCGCAAGGACGGCACGGTTCCCTTCTTCCGCCCCGACGGCAAGACGCAGGTTTCCTTTGAGTATCAGGACGGCAAGCCCGTGCGCATCAACAACGTGGTGGTGTCCACCCAGCACGCGGCCAGCGCCTCGCAGGAGGACATCATCGAAGCCGTGAAGAAGCACGTCATCCGTCCGGTGCTGGAACCCTCCGGCTACTTTGACGAAAAGGATTGCGAAATCTTCATCAACACCACCGGACGCTTTGTGGTGGGCGGCCCCATGGGCGACTGCGGCCTGACCGGGCGCAAGATCATTCAGGACACCTACGGCGGCAGCGGCCATCATGGCGGCGGCGCCTTCTCCGGCAAGGACGCCTCCAAGGTTGACCGCTCCGGCGCCTACATGGCCCGCTACATCGCCAAGAACGTGGTGGCCGCCGGTCTGGCCCCGGTCTGCGAAGTGCAGATCGCCTATTGCATCGGCGTGGCCGATCCGGTCAGCGTGCTGGTGTCCTCGCAGGGCAGCGGCGACGTGCCGGACGAAGTGCTGACCAAGGCCGTGCGCGAAGTCTTTGACATGCGGCCCTACTTCATCACCAAGCGTCTTGACCTCAAGCGGCCCATCTTCTCCAAGACCTCCTGCTACGGGCACTTCGGTCGCGAACTGCCCGAGTTCAGCTGGGAAAAGACCGACGCCGCCGCCGATCTGCGCACGGCCGCCAAGGTCTAGGCCCCGCTTGCCCTGTCTGAAACCGCGCCCCGTCCCCTTTTCCGGGGGGCGGGGCCTTTTGCGGCGGACAGGCTGCCGTCTGTTCGCCGAGGGGGGGATCCATGCCCGCATCGCCGCCTGATCTGCCGGCCTCCCGGCCCAGCCTGCTGGATGCGCTGGCCCATGCCGCGCTGGAACGCGCCTGCGCGGCCCATGCCCGGGCTGGCGGGCCGCCGCCCCTGCTCGTGGATGCCACCCTCGGCAACGGCCATGACGCCGCCTTTTTGCTGGGCTGCGCCCCGCCGGACGCACTGCTGCTGGCCGTGGACGTGCAGGCCCGGGCCATCGAGACGGCCCGGCCCCGCCTTGCCGCCGCGCAGGCGACAAGGCAACGGCAGGATGTGGCGGTGCAAATTTTTTGCCGGGGCCATGAGGAACTGCCGCGCATCCTGGCGGAACTGCCCGCCTGCGACCGGCAGCGCCCGCTTCTCGGGGCCATGTTCAATCTGGGCTGGCTGCCCGGCGGGGACAAGTCCTGCCTGACCCGGACGCCGGCCACGCTGGCCGCGCTGGACTTTCTGCTGGCCCTGCTCATGCCGCAAGGCTGCATCAGCCTGCATTGCTATACGGGCCATGACGGGGGCGCGGACGAGGAAGCCGCCGTGCTGCGCCGGCTGGCGGAGCTGCCGCCGCGCCGCTGGCGGGTGGCGCATTGCCGGGATGCTAACCGGGAAAGCGGCGCGGGCCGGGCGGAAAGCGTCATTCTGGTGGAGCGGCTGCCGCTTTCCCGGCGTGAGGGCACGGCCTGCTGAGGCCCGGATCGGGGCGGCGCGGTTTGCCCCGTGGGGCGAGTTCAAAAATTTTTCGGTGCGTAGCGCGGGATTGTGGCGCGGCAGGCGGGCGAGTTAAAAAAATTTTATTGACTTTTTCCAGACTTCTTTGAAAAAAACATTGAAAATGGCCTCATTACGCAAGTTGGGCGATGTTGTTCCCTTTGGCACGCTGCTTGCTACATGCTAAGTACCTTCCTTTCTTAATCTGACAGTTCTCCAACCGGCCTGCCGCCCCAGCAGGCCGTTTTCCTTATGGGGGGTCTGGCGACGGCAGGCGTCCGGCGTGGAGGCTGTTTTGCCTTTTTCCGCCGCCTGTGCTAATGCTCCCCGCCGTGGCAGGGGCGCGACCCCTTGCCCGGCCTTCAGCCTTTCCCCACGCCTTGCCCGGAGTGCAGCATGTCCCAGCCCTCGTTCCTTGATTCCGAATACGCCCCCGTCAGCCCGCGTGACGCCGCCTTTCATCTCATTCCCGCGCCGCTGGAACAGAGCGTTTCCTATGGCGGCGGCACGGCGCGCGGCCCGCAGGCCATTCTTGAGGCGTCCCGCCAGCTCGAGGCCTGGGACGGCATCAGCGCCCCGGGCGAGGCCGGCCTGTACACCGCCCCTGCCGTGGACTGCACCGGCCCGGTGGAGGGCGTGCTGGATCGCATCGGGGCCGCCGTGCGGCAGGCGCTGGCCTGCGGGGCGCTGCCCGTGCTGCTGGGCGGCGAACACACCGTGACCCTGGGCGCCTTGCGCGCGCTGGCCGCCGCCGGTGAGCCTTTCGGCATCGTGCAGTTTGACGCCCATGCCGATCTGCGCCCCAGCTACGAAGGCAGCATCTATTCCCATGCCTGCGTCATGCACCGGGCCGTGGCCGATCTCGGCCTGCCGCTGGCGCAGTTTGCCGTGCGCGACATGAGCCGGGAGGAAGCCGCCGTACGGCAGCGGTACGGCGTCCTTCACCATGATGCCGCGCAGCTGGCCCGCGAGGGTCTGCCCGCCCGGCCGCTGCCGGACGATTTTCCCCGCCGTCTCTATATTTCCTTTGACGTGGACGGCCTTGACGCCTCGCTCATGCCCGCCACGGGCACGCCCTCGCCCGGCGGTCTGTTCTGGCACGAGGCCCTCAGGCTGGTGGAAGCCTGCCTGCCGGGCCGGGAGATCATCGGTCTGGACGTGGTGGAGCTGGCCCCCATCGCGGGGCTGCATCATGCGGATTTCACGGCGGCCAAGCTCGTTCACTGCCTCATGGGCTTTGCCCAACGGGCGGCGTCATGAGCTTTCCGCCACGCGGCAGGCATTCAGCAACGGAGAAAACAGCATGAAGGAAACCGCCGTTACCTTTCGCGCGGCCAAGGGCCAGCGCAAATTGGCCATGCTCACGGCCTATGACTACACTACCGCCCGCCTCATGGAGCAAAGCGGGGTCGATGCCCTGTTGGTGGGCGATTCCCTCGGCATGGTCGTGCTCGGCCACAGCGATACCCTCAGCGTCACCATGGAGGACATGATCCGCCACTGTGCCGCCGTGGCCCGGGGCTGCGAACGGCCCCTGCTGGTCTGCGACATGCCCTTCATGAGCTATCAGCTTTCGGCGGAACAGGCCTGCGCCAATGCCGGACGGCTGGTCAAGGAGGGGCGCGCCCAGGCCGTCAAGCTCGAAGGCGGCGCGGAATTTGCCGAACAGGTGCGCGCCATTGTGCGGGCCTCCATCCCGGTCATGGGGCATATCGGCCTCACGCCGCAATCCGTGCATGCCCTCGGCGGTTTCAAGGTGCAGGGCAAGGCCCCGGAAGCCGCCCAGAAGCTCCTTGACGACGCCCGCGCCCTCGAGGTGGCCGGAGCCTTTGCCCTGGTGCTCGAATGCGTGCCCGCCCCCCTGGCCGCCCGCATCAGCGCCGCCGTGAGCATCCCCACCATCGGCATCGGAGCCGGGCCGGACTGCGACGGGCAGGTGCTCGTCTGGCAGGACATGCTGGGCATGGTGGACGGCCTCTCCCCCAAGTTCGTCCGCCACTTCGCCGAATGCGGCACGGACATGCGCGCCGCCTTCAGCGCCTATGTGCAGGCCGTGCGGGAGGGGAGCTTTCCCGCCGGGGAGCATTGCTTTTCCATGAACGAGGAGATGCTCGGCAAGCTGTATTGAGCTGGCGGGGCGTATGCCCGCGGAGTGCAGCAGGGCGGGCCTGACCCGGGGCCTGCCCGAGGCCGAACGCTGGGCGGCGCACGGGGCCTGCCTGCGCCTGCCGCTGGCGGCATGTTGCCGGAAATGCGTACTGTTGCGGAACGGGCCGCAAACTTGACGAAAGGCCCTGTCTGGCTTATTCGCTAAAAAGTAACGACTCCGACAGGGCGGAGGAGAGTCGTGCGGCGCTCCTGCGCCGATACGTCCTGTCGCGTGACGTTTTTTGCCTGCCTGCGGCGTGCGGCCTGCCCGAACAGGGGGACGGTTCCGGCAATCCCGCGCTGCCAGAGCGGAGCGCCTGCTTGGACGCCGCTCTTTTCTCTGACGTTCCGCCGTGACAGGAACGTGCTGCCGTGCAGGGCGTCCGACGTCCTCTTCTCCCGAGTGTGGCATCGACGGATCCGCCAGAAGGATGGATCTCTCGCTCTTTCCTTTCCTTTCTCTGATCTGGAGAGCAGCATGCCCCAATATGTAGCCGATGATTTTGCGCAGCAGCTTTCGGCCTTTTCTCCGGGATTCTGGTTTTTTGACGGCGAGCATTTCAAGCTGGATACCCAGATGCGGAATCTTTGGCAGGTGGAAGAGAATGAACTGTCGCTCGAAACCTTCCTGGCTGGCATTGACGCCAAGGGCGCGAATTTTCTGCGACGGTTTTTTTTCACTTTCCATGAGGAATTGCTGACGATCAAATTTGCCACCGCAAAGGAAGACAGGAAGGAAATCCTGATGCAGGGAAGCGTCCTGTCCCGTGAGGAGGATGGGCGCGTTTCCTGTTGTTCCGGGTACTGCATCGAGCTGAAGACGCAATTTTCCATTCCGAGAGTGCTGCATTCCCATGAGCTGGGCATGTGGGAATGGAACGGCATTTCCGGCGAGTGTCACTTCTGCGAAGATTATCGCAGGATGCTGGGCTATGGCCCTGACGATGCCTTCCCGCAGACGTTCGAGGAATGGATCACCCTTGTGCATCCCGAAGATCTGGATGTCGTCGATTTTCAGCGCAAGCTGGCTGTCTATCCGGAATTTGGCGACAATTTCGAATGCTCCATCCGGCTCAGGCACAAGAACGGCCACTATATCTGGACAATCGGCAAGGGGTTCGTTTCCCAGCGGAATCATCTGGGGCATGCCGTCTCGCTCCACGGCACCAATCAGAATATCGAGATAATGCGCAAAAAGTATGAGGAGTCCCTGCAGGAGGTCATGCGGGATTCGCTGACGAACTGCTACAGCCGGGATTTCTTCAAAAACAAGTGGAACGAGGTGTTGCGGCGCGATGCCTATCCGCTCAGCTTTCTCTACATCGACATTTGCGGCCTGAAGATGATCAACGACCTGCTCGGCCATGATGTCGGCGACAAGGTGATTGTCACGGCTGTCGGCATCATCGAGCGCACCATCCAGATGCCCAAGTTTGTCATCAGGATGGGCGGCGACGAGTTTCTCGTCGTCTTGCCCAACTGCACGTCCGAACTGGCGTCCGAATGCATGAAGAATCTGAAAAAGGTCGTCGCCCTGCGCGCGGATACGGATATCCCCGTGCTCTTTTCCATCGGGCATTCGTCAATGATCTTCAAATCTCCCCTGCGGGAGAGCATTCAGAGCGCCGAACGGGAAATGCAGCGCAACAAGGAGGTCGCGCGCGAGGAGGATCGCCTCCTGCTGAATGCCTTTGTCGAGCGCACCAAGGGCGAAAAGGTGCACTATACCGACTCGCGCCTGCAGGATACGCAGGGAGATGCCTAGCCGCCTTCCCTCTGCGTGAGGGGACGCCTGCGCCGTCGGCATGCGCGCCTTGCCGCGGTCAGGGGCAAGAAGCCGTGCGCGGCCTGTCCGACGGCCCGAGCGCCGCGCCGCACGCTGCAAAAATCTGGCGGCAGCTTGCGGGGGCGGAGCGGCCCGCCGCTATTGCGGGTCAAAGCCAATGGCGGCAATGGCGTCGCGCAGGGCCGCCATGTCCACGGGCGCGCTCTCCTCGAAGCGCAGCTCCCCTGCTTCCGGATCCGCCACCGGATGTTCAACGCCGGGAATCTTGGCGGCAGCCTCTTCCACAGCGGCCTTGCAGTGACCGCAGCGCATTCCGTTCACCATGAGTACGGGCATGGGGGATTCCTCCAGAAAAAAAAAGGCCTGAGTATTGATTTTCATTTTCACTCGGTTCATGCTCCTTGTACACCCGCCCGTGCACGGCGTCAAGCCGGAGCGGCCCGGCGGCAGCGGGAGCAATGGCGTTCTCCATGCCGGGCGCGGCGGGGCGCATCCTCCATTTCAGTCACACGCGGAGAAAAGTCATGGCTTCTGAAGATACCTTGTGCACCTTGCGCTATGACATACAGGGCATGCACTGCGCCGCCTGCTCCTCGCGCATCGAGCGCGTGGTGGGCCGCATGGAAGGGGTCAGCGGCATCAGCGTCAATCTGGCCACGGCCCGGGCGGAAGTTCGCGTGCCGCGGGCCAGGCGTCAGGAGCTGGCGGCAGCCATTGCGGCCAAGGTGGCAAGCCTCGGCTTCGGGGCCACGCCCAGCCGGGCGGACGATCCGGCCCGGCAGTTTGCCGAACACCAGCACAAGGCTGATGCGGAGCGCCGTTCGCGCCTGCGCCGCCTGCTGCCCATGCTGATCTTTGCCGTGCCCCTGCTCTGCCTCTCCATGGGGCACATGCTCGGCCTGCCGCTGTCGCCGTGGCTCGCCCCCGATACGGCGCCGCAGACCTTCATGCTGGTTCAGCTGGCCCTGACCCTGCCCGTGGTCTGGCTGGGCCGGCACTTCTATGCGGAAGGGCTGCTGGCGCTGGCGCGGCGTTCCCCTACCATGGACAGCCTGGTGGCCACGGGCACCGGGGCGGCCTTTCTCTTCAGTCTGGTCAACACGGTTCTCGGCCTGCTGGGCGATGATCCCGCGGGGCGGGCCATGAACCTCTATTATGAATCCTGCGCCGTACTCGTCACCATGATTGAGTTCGGGCAGTTCCTCGAATTTTCCGCCCGCCGCAAGGCCGGCGACGCCATGGGCGCGCTGTTGCGCCTCACGCCGGAATATGCGCTGCGGGTGCACGAGGACGGCGGCGCCACGGAAATCCCCCTGGCCGAGGTCGAGGAAGGGGATGTGCTGCTCGTGCGGCCCGGGGCGCGCATCCCGGTGGATGGCGTGATCCTCACGGGCAGCAGCGCGGTGGATCTCTCCCTCCTGACCGGCGAATCCGTGCCCGTGGCCGTGGCCGTGGGCGACGAGCTGGTGGCCGGCAGCGTCAACGGCGAAGGCCCGCTGACCATGCGCGCCGTGCATGTGGGGCAGGACACGCGGCTGGCCCGCATCATCCGGCTGGTGCGCGAGGCGCAGGGCAGCAAGGCTCCCATTGCCCGTCTGGCCGACCGGGTGAGCTTCTATTTCGTGCCCGCCGTCATGGCCCTGGCCGTGCTGGCGGCCCTGGCCTGGTGGCTCCTTGCCGACGAACCCGTCAGCACGCCGCTGACAGTCTTTGTGGCTGTGCTGGTCATGGCCTGCCCCTGCGCCATGGGGCTGGCCACGCCCATGTCCATCATGGTGGGCACCGGGCGCGGCGCGCAGCTGGGCGTGCTCATCAAGAATGGCGCGGCACTGGAACAGACCGGACGGCTTGACGTCATCGTCGTGGACAAGACCGGCACCCTCACCACCGGCAAGCCGATGCTGGCCGGTATGCAGCGACTGGCCGATGCGCCTGAGGCCCTGAGCGACGCGGACATGCTGGCCGTGGCGGCGGCACTGGAAAGCCAGTCCGAGCATCCGCTGGCCCGGGCCATTGTGACCGCCGCGGCAGAACGGGGCCTGCCCGCCTGCCCGGTGCGCAACGTGAGCATCTGGCCGGGGCGCGGCATTGCCGGCATCGTGCGGCTGGGCCAGACGGAATGGCGGGTGGCCATGGGCAGCACCAACCTCATGGGGCGGCTGGGCAGCGTGGTGCCCGACGAGATTCTTGAACAGCTGGCCGTTTCCTCGGCCCGGGGGGAAACCCCGCTCATGCTGGCCATCGCCCCGCATGCCTCAGAGACGCCGGCGGATGCGCCCGGCGACGGCCTGCGCCTCTCGGCCCTGCTGGGCCTGGCCGATGCCCTGCGCCCGGAATCCCCTGCCGTGGTGCGCCGCCTGCGGCACATGGGCCTGCGCGTCATCATGCTCACCGGCGACAACGAACGCACCGCGCGGGCCATTGCCGTCCGCGCGGGCATTGATCCGGACGAGGTGGGCGCGGGTCTCCTGCCCGACGAAAAGGCCGGCTACATCCGCCGCCTGCAGGAACGCGGCCATGTGGTCGGCATGGTGGGCGACGGCATCAACGACGCGCCCGCGCTGGCCCTGGCCGATGTGGGCATGGCCGTGGGCGGGGGCGTGGACGTGAGCGCCGAGGCCGGAGATATTGTCCTCATGCGCGGCGGCATGACCGCCGTCCTGACCGCCCTGGCCCTCTCGCGGGCCACCTTGCGCAACATCCGTCAGAATCTGGGCTGGGCCTTCGGCTACAATCTGCTGGGCCTGCCCGTGGCCGCCGGTTTGCTGCATGCGTTCGGCGGCCCCATGCTCTCGCCCATACTGGCGGGCACGGCCATGGCCCTTTCTTCCTTCTCAGTGGTGAGCAATGCCCTGCGGCTGCGCTTCTTCCACATTGATGCGGGCATCGACACTGGCGATGCCCCGGCGCACGGGGAATAATATGGCATCAGCACTGCATCCCGGCCTCGTCCACGAACGGGAAATCACGGTCACCCGGGAAATGATGGCCTCCAGCGTGGGCAGCGGCCTCGTCCATGTCTATGCCACGGCCATGATGATCGCCGGCATGGAAGGCACGGCCGTGGAACTGCTCCAGCCCTTCCTGCCCGAAGGCTTCACCACCGTGGGCACGCAGGTGAACGTCTCCCATGTCTCGGCCACGCCCTGCGGCATGAAGGTGCGCTTCCGGGCCGAACTGACGGCCATTGCCGGCAACGGCAAGGGCTTCACCTTCCGCGTGACCGCCCATGACGCCGGTGGCCTCATCGGCGAAGGCACGCACGAGCGGGTCATGGTCAATGCCGAAGCCTTCGAGCAGCGGATCCATACCAAGGCGGAAAACCTCCTTCACCGCGCGCCGTCGGCTTCCTGAACCGGTGCCGCCCGCGCGTGAGTTGACAGGGGGGCCACTCGTCCCTACCTTACCGGCAGCCCCCCGGGGGGCTGCATTATGCCTTACCGCCGCCGTGCGCGGCAGGAGAAGAGAAAACCATGCCCCTGTGCACCATTCCCGAAGCCCTGGCCGAACTGCGGCAGGGCAGGATGATTATTCTGGTTGACGACGAGGATCGCGAAAATGAGGGCGATCTGACCATGGCCGCCGAATTCGTCACCCCCGAGGCCATCAATTTCATGGCCAAATACGGACGTGGCCTCATCTGCCTGCCGCTGGCCCCGCATATGGCCGACCGGCTGGATCTGCCCCTCATGACCCGGCGCAACAGCTCGCGCTTCGGCACCAATTTCACGGTGTCCATCGAAGCCCGCGAAGGCACCACTACCGGCATTTCCGCCGCCGACCGCGCCCGCACCATTCAGGTGGCCGTGGCCGACGGCGCGCGCCCCGAGGACATCGTGACCCCGGGTCATGTCTTTCCCCTGCGCGCCCGCGCCGACGGCGTGCTGGCCCGCGCCGGACAGACCGAGGGCAGCGTGGATCTGGCCCGTCTGGCCGGATTGCGCCCGGCAGCCGTCATCTGCGAAATCATGAAGGATGACGGCAGCATGGCCCGCATGCCCGATCTGGAGGCCTTTGCCGCCGAGCACAATCTCAAGATCGCCGCCGTCAAGGACATCATCCGCTACCGCATGGAGCGCGGGCAGGTTTCCGTCAAATGCGAGGCCAAGGCCCACCTGCCCAGCCAGTTCGGCGACTTCACCATCTGCGCCTACGAGAGCGAACGCGAAGCCGGTACCCATATCGCCCTCATCAAGGGCGACATCAGCGGCCCCGAACCCGTGCTCGTGCGCGTGCACAGCGAGTGCCTCACCGGCGACGCCCTCGGTTCCCTGCGCTGCGACTGCCGTGCCCAGCTCGGCGCGGCCCTCAGCCAGATCGAGCGCGAAGGACGCGGCGCGCTGCTCTACATGCGGCAGGAAGGGCGCGGCATCGGTCTCGCCAACAAGATCCGCGCCTATGCCCTGCAGGACGAGGGCTATGATACCGTGGAAGCCAACCGCAAGCTCGGCTTCCCCCCTGATCTGCGCGACTACGGCACCGGCGCGCAGATTCTCGTGGATCTCGGCATCCACAAGGTGCGTCTGCTCACCAACAATCCCAAGAAAATCGTCGGCCTCTCCGGCTACGGCATCGAAATCGTCGAGCGCGTCCCCATCGAAGTGGAGGCCTGCCCGGAAAACGAGGCCTACCTCCGTACCAAGAAAGACAAAATGCACCATCTCCTCAGCCACATCTGCGGTCACTAGGCCGCAGCGTCCCTGTCAGAAAAAACAGGCCGCCACAAGGGGGAGAGGGAAGCCGTTTTCGCAAAACGGCTTCCCTCTCCCCCTCTCCCTTCC
>DWZD01000001.1 GCA_019118345.1 Candidatus Desulfovibrio intestinavium
GTCTTTTCGGCCAGCTTGCGCACCTCATCGGCCACCACGGCAAAGCCGCGTCCGGCCTCGCCGGCCCGGGCGGCCTCAATGGCGGCATTGAGGGCCAGCAGGTTGGTCTGATCCGCAATATCGGAAATGACGCTCATGATCTGCCCGATGGAGGCGGCGCTTTCGCCGAGCTTGCCCATATCCTGCTTGAGCACCAGCGAGAGTTCATGCACGGACTCGATGCTGGCGACGACCTTGCGCACCACATCCGCGCCCTCTTCGGCCTTGCGGCGCATGGCGTCGGAAACGTCTGCGGCGCTGCCCGCGTTGCGGGCCACATCCAGAACCGTGGCATTCATCTGGTTCATGGCCGAAGCGGTTTCAGCCGCCCGGTCGGCCTGCTGCTGCGCGCCACGGGAGGAGTGCTGCACCTGGGCCGACAGTTCGGTGGCCGCCGCCGAAATGGCGTTGGTGGCGCCTTCCAGCTGGCTGGCGGCCTGAAGGATGCCCTCGCGCCGGGCCTGTTCCGCCTGCTGCATGGCTGCTGCGGCGGCGTCGGACGCCTCCTTGGCGCGAGCCGTCTGTTCGGCGGCCTCGTCGGCCTTGCTGTGGGCTTCCTCGATGCTCTTGGCCAGATTGGCGACCATGCGCTTGAGCGAATGGTGCAGCTGCAGCAGTTCGCCATAAAAGACGCTGTCGTTGGGAATGTTGGAAAGATCTCCCTGGGAGACTCTTTCGGTGTCATTGACCATGATGCCCAGGGGGCGGGTGATGCTGCGGGCGATCAGCAGGGCGATGATCAGGGCGACAAGGCAGATGATGCCGTTCACGAGCAGAAGCCGCAGCATGGCCTCATTGCTGTCGGCGTTGATTTCCTCGATGCCCTGCACGGCGGCCAGCTTCCAGCCTTGCGGGGTGGTCAGCACGCAGGCGCGCACGTTCATGCCGCCGAGGCTGGTTTCGAGGATGCCCGATTCCGTGCGCATAATGGCCTCATAGCCGGGGTCAGACAAATCCTTGCCCGCAAACTTGCCCACGTTGGCCGGGGCGGAGGGATCGCACAGCAGGCGGCCTGTGCTTTCCAGGACGAGAAAATGCCCGGTCTTGCCGTAGTCCAGGCGGGCCAGCATGGCGGAAAAGCTCTTGAGGGAAATGTCGATGCCCACGATGCCCGCCACCGTGTTGTCGGGATTGCGTATCTTGTGCGTGACCGCAAAGACGATATCCCCGGTCAGCGACACATAGGCGTCGGACAGCAGCCCGTCTTCGGCGGAATTGTTCGTACTGATGAACCACGGGCGCTTGCTGGCATTGAAGCCGGCGGGCACCTTCATGTCGAAGGTGCCGCTGGCATAGGCGCCATTGGGATAGCCGATATAAATTTCAAGGTAATCAAGATTCTTGCCGCTCATGTTCCGCAGCGGCGCAAGCGCCTGCCGCGCTTCGGGGCGAAGCATGCTCGCGTAGTCGCTGCTCTCCGTGGTGTCGGAAAAATTGGGAATGATGTCGGCCAGGCCGGCCAGCCCCTCGGTTGTGGCCAGAATGGCGGCATTGGTGCGGGCCGTCTTGATAAAGCTGTCAAGATAGTCGTTGAGCAGCGCCAGCTGCCGCCGGGACGTCTGGGCAAATTTTTCGTTGGCGTCGTCACGCATCTGCAGGGTGGAGAATATGGTGCCGCCGATGGCCGTGAGAAAAATCGTCAGCAAAAAACCAAGGATAATGCGTAGCCTGATGCTCATTCGTCCTCCTGCGGGCGCCTGTACGGTCAAAAAGTTGAAAAGTACCATATTCCTTTACGGCATAATCCTCCTTTCCTATAGGGCAAGCGGGAGGGGGAATGTCTGACGGCAAGCCGGAACGGGCTACGCATCGGCCCGCTCGTCCTCCCGGCGCAGCCGGCCATAATCGATCTTGCCGGAACCGAGCAGGGGCAGTTCCGGCAGATGACAGATCCGGCGCAGCAGGCAGAGGCCGGAGAAGCCTTCGTCGCGCAGGGCGGCATTGGCCTGCTCGAGACTCAGGGGCAGGCTGGTGAAGAGGGTCAGCTGCGGGCGCGTTGTGCCGTCGCCGGGAGTGGTGAGGGCATCCACCGCAAGGGCGGGGCCTTCCGCCGTCTGATCGGCGGCGAAACGGCGCAACAGGGCGGCTTCGATCTGGGGCAGGGAGATCATTTCGCCGCCCAGCTTGACGAAGCGTTCCTGCCGTCCGGCAAAGGTCATGTGTCCTGTGGCGTCGGCCCGGACAAGATCGCCGGTCACATACCAGCGCCGCCCGTCCAGGAAAAGGAAGGGCGAGGGCGGCGTTTCCCCTTCCGGGGTCAGATAGCCGTCAAAGACATTGGGGCCGCTCACCAGCAGGAGGCCGCATTCCCCGGCGGGCAGGGTCAGTTCGGGGGCGTGCGGGGAGACGATGCGGGTCTGTACGGAGGGCAGGGCGCGGCCGATGGTGCCGGGGCGCGCATCCCGGGGCAGATTGACGCTGACCACGGGCGCGCATTCCGTCACGCCGTAGCCCTCGCAGAGCAGGCCGCCGTCGGTCTGCCGGGCGAATTCGTCGTACAGGCGTCGGGGGCAGGCTTCCGCGCCGACAAAGCCCAGACGCAGGCTGGCGAGATCGCCCGGTCGGGCCTGCCGCAGGATGCCGTCCAGAAAGGTGGGCGGCGTGACCAGCAGGCTCGGGCGGCGACGGCGGCAGAGGGCGGCCAGCCGTGCGCCTTCGGTGGGATTGGCGTGGTAGACGACAGGCAGGCCGAAGCAGAGCGGCAGGGCGATGTTGCCGGTGAGGCCCAGGGAATGAAAGGGCGGCAGCATGGCCAGCATGGCGTCATGGCTGTCCAGCTCCAGAACGGCGGCCACATCCCGGCAGTTGGCAAGGATGTTCTCATGGCGCAGGGGCACGGCCTTGGGCGCGGCCGAGGAACCCGAGGTGAAGAGGATGGCGGCCGTGGGCGACAGCCTTTCCGGCAGGGCGCAGGCCGCAAAGCCCAGCAGGGACAGCGCGGCGCGGCAGAAACCGCTCAGTCTGGCCCGCAGCGGCAGTTCGGCGACGTCTTCCAGCAGGAGCCAGTCCGCCCCGGCCCCGGCCAGGGCTTCGCGCAGACGTTCCTCGCCCAGGCGGCAAAGCAGGGCACGAGCGCTGATCACATGGCGGACGCCGGTCAGTTCCAGTCCGTGTCGCAGGTTGTGCGCGCCGGTCGTCCAGTTGCCCATGACGGGGGTGTTGCCCGAGAGGAGGACGGCCAGCCAGCTGAGCGCCGCGGCGCTCGAGGCCGGGAGCAGAATGCCGATGTGCTGCCCCGTGCCGGCGCGCCGGCGCAGGAAGTGGGAGAGGAGTACGGCCCGCAGCCAGAAGCCGCCTGCCGTGAGGATGCGTTCGCCGTCAGCCAGCAGGGGCCGGAAGGGCGCGCGGCGCAGCTGGCGCAGAATGATGCCGGGCAAATGCGGCCCATCGGGCAGGCGGAGCGGACGGGCCGGCCGGGTGCGCCGGGCTGCCAGCCAGTCCCTCTCGCCGGTCTCGGGCAGGGGGGCCGGCTCCAGAAGGCCTGAGGCGGCCAGCAGGCAGTCGCGGACGGTCTGCAGGCTGTCGAGGGCGGGTTGCGGGTGACCGAAGACGTTTTCCAGCTGGAGGGCCAGTTCCACCAACGCGAGGCTGTCCAGTCCGAGGTCGCTGTCCAGCCGTTGCTCAGGCAGCAGGCTTTCCGGCGCGGGATGCAGGGGCGAGGCCTCGGCCAGCAGGGCATGCACGACCTTGCGCCGTGCCGCGTCCGACGGCATGTCTCCGCCGGGGGCGGGCAGGACGCCGGCCGCGGCAAGGGGCAGATCCGCACGGGCGGGCTGCCGGCGGGAAAGGGGCGTCCGGCGCAGGATATCGCCATCTTCGGCATAGATCGCCTCCAGGCGGGCATTGAGGGCGGCCACGCCCGCCTCCACAGGCGGCAGATCCGTGGGGCGCACAAAATCGAGACGGACTTCCCGGCGCGGCAGGAAGACGAACCCGTGACGCAGCAGGGCCAGGAAGCCCCGGCGCAGGGCGCGCCCCAGATCGGCCGAGCCGTCGGCCCGGCTGAAGGAGGAACCCCAGAGGCCCTGCAGGCGCACGATGACGGGCTGACAATCGGGAACGGCCCGCAAAAGGCGATGCACGCCGCTGTTGCCGCCCAGACGGGTGCGCCCGTCGCGGCTTAGGCTGCCGGCCGGAAAGAGCAGGATGTTTTCCCCCCGCCGCAGGGCCGTGGCGCAGGCGTCAAGGGCGGTTTCCACCTCCTTGCGGGCAGCGCTGCCGTCGCGGCGCAGATCGGGCAGGGGAATGGCGCGCAGCAGGGCGGTCAGCGGCCGCAGCCAAAAGCGGTCAATCTGATGCCGGTCAGCCAGCGGACGCGGGGCCAGCGGGGCCAGCCAGGCGCAGAGAATGGCCGGATCCATGAAGGACGGGTGATTGGGCAGGAGCAGAATGCCCCGGCCTCGGGCGCGGGCTTCGTCAACGGCTGCCCGCAGTTCGTCCTGTCCCGTCAGGCGCACCCGGTAGCGCAGGGAAAGCAGGGTACGCGCCATGCCTGCCAAAAGCCGGCGGGGCAGGGACGCGAGCCGGCCCGGAAGCGGGGCCGGGGGACTGGCGGGTGCAACGGCGTCCGTTGCGGGCAGCCGGGCCGCATGGCCGGCAAAGAAGCGACTCAGAACAAGGGTCAGGCCGCCGAGCAGGGCATGTCCGATCTCGGGCGGCAGCAGGGACAGCGGGGCATCGACGGCTCCGGCCAGCAGCATGGCCGAAAAGGAGAAGAAATTGCTTGTGCCGAGGATGCGCCCCTTTTCGTCCGGGGCGGGGAGCAGCTGGAGATGGCTGGACACGGGAATGATGTAGAGGCTGCCGCAGATGCCCGCCACGGCATAGCAGATCAGGAGAAACGGCAGGTGCGCGGCGGCGGGCAGCAGGGGCGCGCAGGCCGCCAGCATGAGCAGCAGGCCCATGCCTGTGGCGGCGCGGGGCACGCCCTGCCGCCAGTCCTGATGCCGCTGGCGGGCGGCCAGCAGCGCGCCGAGGCAGATGCCCAGCATGAGGCCGCCGGGCAAAAGGCTGGTCACGGTCTTGGTCATGCCCAGCCGCGTCAGGCCGTAGGCATTGATCCGCAACAGGATCAGCACGGACAGGCCATAGAAATAGGCGTCCGCGCAGAGGCAGGCAAAAAGCGTCCGCCGCTGGCGCAGCCGGCGCAGCTCGCAGGCCGAGCGCCAGGCCCCGGTCAGGGGGAAGGGCGGCAGATCCTCGGGGCGCGCCGCAGCGGGCCGCCGGGGAATGAGGGCCACGGCGGCGAGGCCCAGCGCGGCCACGGCCACCACGGTCACGGCGACCAGCCAGCGGCCGAAGGGAATGGCGGTGTCGAGCCATTGGCGTTCCAGCGCGGCCCCGGCCAGCACCATGCCCAGCAGGATGGAGGCCGTGGTGAAAAGCCTGAGCAGGGCATTGGCGCGCGGCACGCGATCCGGCGGGAAGATTTCGGGCAGGGAGCCGTTGAGGGCCGGGCTGAACAGGGTGGCGCTGACGCCCATGCAGAAGAGCATGGTCAGCAGGCCGAACCAGTTGAGGGTCAGGAGACCCCAGGCCCCGGCCAGCATGGCGAGCAGTTCCAGCAGCTTGGCCGCCAGCACCATGTCGCGCTTGGGAAAGCGGTCGGCCAGCCAGCCGCTCCAGGCGGAAAAGAGCACAAAGGGCAGGGAAAAGAGGACGGTGCCCCAGGACTGGAGACCGGCGCTGCCCATGCTCACGGCCAGCAGGAGGACGGCCTGCTTGAAGAAATTGTCGTTGAAGGTGCCGAGGGTGTAGCAAAGGCCGAGGGAAAGGGCCGGTCGGGCAAAGGAAGGGGGCATGGCGCTCTCCGTGCGGTTGGGGTGGACAACATCGCGCCGTCTTTCGCCGGAGCCGCCTCCTGCCGGACGGGACTCAGCCGTTCCGCTGTGCCCCTTCTTCCGCCGCCAGCTCGGATAGGGCGTACTCGCGAACCCTGTCCAGCATGTCGATGGTAAAGGGCAGATCGCGCCGGTACGAGACTTCCTTGCCCTGTCGCTTCGGGATGAGCAGGCCGGCCCGCACGAGTACGTTCACATGGTGGCTGACCGCCGTTCGGCTCAGGCCGATGACGGCCACCAGCGTGCTCAGGCTGATCTGCTCCCCGGGTTCGAACAGCAGAAGGATCTTCTGGCGTGTGGCGTCCCCCAAGGCGGAAAAGACATGCGCCACGCGCTCCCAGTCATCGGGCAGGGCAACAAGGTATTGGTCGTTCATGCGCCCTGTGTAGACGGCTTGCGAACGCGCTGTCAAGGAAAGCCTAGCCGTTTTGGCCGGCGTTGTAAACTAAAAAAATAGTTTTCTAGTTTTTTTAGTTTGCAGAGCGTGCAAGGGCCGCGCAGCCGGCTGCAAGGCTGGACTTTGTTCGGAAAACAGGGTAAACGGACTGGATACATTATCGGGGGAAGCCCCGTCTGGAGGAAAAACATGGCTCACAAGAAGATCGAGCGCAAGAAAGAACTGGATCGCCGCCGTCACCGCCGCGCCCAGCGCCTGAAGCAGCGCGTGCGCGAAGCCAAGGCTGCCGCCAAGAACTAGTGTGGGAGGCCGCCCGGGGCGGCCTGCGAATCTGTCCGCACGCGGAGGCGGTTCCGGCGGGACGGCCTTCGCGCTGAACGCAACCTTTTTCCACGGCCGACGGCCCTTGCGGGTCGTGGGGCCGTTATTGGCGTCTGTTATGCCCATTTACGAATATCGCTGTCCCCAATGCGGGCATGTGTTCGAAGAGATGGTCTCCCTTTCGCAGGCTCACGGCGAAGAGGCCTGTCCGCGTTGCGGCACGGCCTCGCCGCGCATGATTTCCCATACGTCGTTCGTGCTCAAGGGCGGCGGCTGGTACGTCAGCGACTACGGCTATCGCAAGGGAATCAAGGAGGAGGGCGCTTCGTCCTCCCCGACCGGCAGTCCCGCCGCCGGCGGGGACGGCGCTGCCGCCGCCGCGACGCCCGCTTCCGGGGCTGCCGCCCCTGCCGCCGCCCCGGCGGCAAGTCCGCAACCGACACCGTCCGCATAGGAATCGCCGATGATTGATCGTTATACCCGCCCGGAAATGGGCCGCATCTGGACGCTGGAAAACCGTTATCGGGCCTGGCTGGCCGTGGAGCTTGCCGTCTGCGACGCCTGGGCCGCAATGGGCCGCATCCCCGCCGAGGCCGTGGAGGTCATCCGGCGCAAGGCCGACATTGACGTGGATCGCATTCTGGAGATCGAGCAGACCACCCGCCACGACGTCATTGCCTTTCTGACCTCGCTGGAGGAGAAAATCGGGCCGGAAGCCCGCTATATTCATCTGGGCTGCACCTCCTCGGATATTGTGGACACGGCCAATGGCTACCTCTTCCAGCAGGCGGGCCGCATCATTCTGGACGACATGGAAAAATTGCTGGCCGCGCTGCGGCGGCTGGCCGAGCGGTTCAGGGGCGTGCTCTGCATGGGCCGCACCCACGGCATCCATGCCGAGCCGACGAGTTTCGGCCTCAAGATGGTGGGCTTTTACGCCGAATTTGCGCGCCATCTGGAACGGGTGCGCGCCGGTCTGGAAAGCGTGCGCGTGGGCAAGCTCTCCGGCGCGGTGGGCACCTATGCCTTCCTGTCGCCGGAACTGGAGGCCCGCGCCCTCGGGCAGCTGGGGCTGGAGGTGGATCCCCATTCCACCCAGATCGTGCAGCGTGACCGCTATGCCCATTTCTTCACCTCGCTGGCCATTCTGGCCGGGGGGGTGGATCGGCTCTGCGTGGAATTGCGGCATTTGCAGCGCACCGAAGTGCTGGAAGTGGAGGAGGGCTTCGGCAAGGGCCAGAAAGGTTCCTCGGCCATGCCCCACAAGAAGAATCCCATTTCCGCGGAAAATCTGTGCGGCCTGGCCCGCCTGCTGCGCGGCAACGCCTTGGCCTCGCTGGAAAATCAGGCTCTCTGGCACGAGCGCGACATCAGCCACTCCTCGGTGGAGCGCGTGATCATGCCCGATTCCACCATTCTGGCCGACTACATCCTCAACCGGCTGATTCGTCTGCTGGATGGACTGGTGGTCAAGCCGGAACGCATGAAGGAAAACATGGATCGCTCCTTCGGCCTCTATTTCTCGCAGCGCGTGCTCACGGCCCTCATCGCCACGGGCATGCCGCGCCAGCAGGCGTATGAGGCCGTACAGCGGCTGGCCATGCAAAGTTGGGAAAGCCGTCGGCCCTTCCCCGAACTGGTGCGCGAGGATGCCGCCATGCGGGAACGGCTCGGCGCGCAGCTGGACGACACGTCGGTCGCCGGCCTGTTCAATCCTGCCTATTACCTGCAGCACGAGGGCGAGATCTACGCCCGCGTGCTGGGGGCCGAGGGGTAGCCATGAGCGACGACATCCTGCAGCTCAAACGTCAGCTGGCCCGCCTGTTGGTGGCAAAATCCTACCGTGAGGGGGATTTCGTTCTCGCCTCCGGGCGGCGCAGCGACTACTATTTTGATTGCCGCGTCACGGCCCTGCATGCCGAGGGTTCGTGGCTCATCGGTTCGCTGTTCAATCGCCTGCTGGCCGATCTTCCCATCGTGGGCGTGGGCGGCATGACTATGGGCGCCGACCCGCTGGTCTCCGCCACCACGGTCATTTCCCACACCCTGGGCCGCCCGCTGCACGGCATGCTCGTGCGCAAGGAGGCCAAGGGCCACGGTACCGCGCAGTTTGTCGAGGGCCTCGGCAATTTTGCGCCCGGGGACAAGGTGGCCATGCTGGAAGATGTGGTGACCACGGGCGGTTCGCTGCTCAAGGCCTGCGATCGGGTGCGGGATGCGGGCATGGACATTGTGGCCGTCTGTGCCATTCTGGATCGTGAGGAGGGGGGACGTGAAAAACTCCGGGACGCGGGCTATGAGCTGCGGGCGTTGTTCACGCGCAGGGAACTGGTGGATCTCGCCCGCTAGGGCGGGCGATTCCGATGTGCCGCGTTGCCGCGGGCGCAGGGGCAAGCTGCGCGCATGGCTGGCCGCAGGCTGTCTTGGCCTGTGCCTCGCCGTTCCTGTCCGGGCGGAAAACTGGCAGGCGCCTCTTTTTGACGAAGGCCTGCCTTCGCATCTGGTGGCCGTGGACAAGCACCGGCAGTCCTTTCTTTTTTTCGAGCGCAAAAGCCCGTTGCGGCTCAAGTACATCTTTCCCTGCACCACGGGGCAGGTGCCCGGCGACAAGCAGGTCATCAATGACAAGCGAACGCCCGAAGGCGTCTATTTTGTGGAATACAAGATTGCCAGCGGGCTGGATTTTGCCGAATACGGCGGCGTGGCCTACACCCTGAACTACCCCAATCCGGTGGACAGGCTGCGCGGCAAGACCGGTCACGGCATCTGGATTCACAGCAAGGGCTTCGGCATCTATCCGCGCGACACGCGCGGCTGCGTGGCCATCGGCCTTGAGGATATCGACACCGTGGGGCCGAGCCTCGTGCCGGGCACGGCCGTGGTGCTGGCCCATGCCGTGGACGAGACCGCCGTGCCCCAGCCCGATGACGGCACGGCCCGCCTGCTGCGGCATCGCATGCAGCAATGGAGCGACGCCTGGGCCGCACGATCCGAAAAGCTCTTCGACTTCTACGATCCGGCTGCCTACAGCAAGGCCACCGAGGACTTCAGCCGCTTTCGCCAGAACAAGCAGCGTCTGTTCAGGATGCTGTCCTTCATCAAGATCATCAATCGGGACATTCATGTTCTGCAGGGCCCGGGCTACTGGGTGACCTGGTCGGAACAGTTCTATACGGCCTCCAACCTTTCCACCGAGGGCGTGCGCCGTCTTTACTGGCAGCGCGACGCCAAGGGGGAATTCCGCATTGTGGGCATGGAGTGGACGCCCCGGGACATGGGCATGCTGGCCGAATTCAAGCAGGGCAAACTGGTGGCCCAGGCCCTGCCGGTACTGGGCGACGGCGGCGAGGGCCCGGTGCGCCCCGCGCTGGATATGCCGGAATCCGACGAAAAGGCCGCCTCTGCTGCGGCCAAGGACGCCGCCGCGCAAGGCGAGTTGCTGGCTGCCGACGCGCTGGTGCCGCGCAATCGCCCCACCCAGATCACCGGCGAAATCAACTGGGACAGTGCGGCCACCCTTGATTCCCTGCGTCCCGACGAGCGCGATCCGGCACTCATGGGACAGGAGACCCCCGGGGCTGAGGCCGCGCCGTCCGCCGCAAGCGCTTCGCCGTCCGCGCCGGAAGCGGACGCCCCCGCCGCGGCGGAAGCTGTTGCGACGCCGCCGGCCACGGAGCAGCCGACACAGGCAGCGGCATCGCCCGAGCCTGATGTGGACGCGGCGCCGCCGGCTCTGGAGCTGAACCCCGCTCTGCGCGAGGAACTCGCCAGACGGACGGCGGACTGGCTGGCGGCCCTGACCAATCGGGACATGACGGCGGCCGCCCTGGAAGACGCCTTTTATGATGCGGCCCGCTTCAACAAGGTGCGCGGGCTGCCGCGCGGGCTGAGCCTTGGCCAGGAACGCCGCGAACGGCAGCGCCTCCTGCGGTCGCCGTGGCTGCGCGCGTACAGCGGGCCGCAGGAATGGACGGTCGATGGGCAGAGCGCGATCTGCCGCATGCCGGTGCTCATGGTCGGACAGGGCGGGCAGCAGGAAGGGCTGCGCGAACTCTGGTGGCAGCGCGAGGCGGGCAAGGACTTCCGGCTGGTGGCCAGCCGCTGGACGCCGGGCGTGCACGGCCTGGCCGCCGTCTATCTGGAAGAGGTCAGCAGCGAGGCCGGCGCCATGATCGAACGTTGGCGCACGGCTTGGGAGCACGCCGATCTGGATGCCTACATGGCCTTCTACACGGACGATGCCCTGCAGCAGGGCCGCCGGGGGGCGCGCAATCTGCGCCAGCAGAAGCAGAACCTCTGGCAGCGCGTGCGCCCGACCCTCGTCCAATTGAGCAATGTGCGCATTTCCCCTGACAGGAAGGGCCTGCGGGTCGATATGGTGCAGGTCTATGCGGACAGCAAGGGCATGAGCGACCGGGGCACCAAGACCCTGCTGCTGGAATATGACGGGGCAGACTGGCGCATTGCCCGTGAAGACTGGGTGGCCGAGCCGCCCGCACGCTGAATATGAGCAACGACACGCGACTGAGCCTTATCCTGATGAGCGACGACGGGGCGCGGCGTACCTTTCGGGTGCGTCGTGCCCGTTTTTATGGCCTGATCATCTGCCTGCTCTGCTTTCCCCTGCTGGCGGCGTTTCTGGGCTGGCGGGCCGTGCAGCTCTGGCGGGAGAACGCTGCCCTGAACGCCGAACAGGCCCGGCTGGAACGCGAACTGCTGGCGGCGGAAGCCACGGCCGAGCGCCTCGAGAACCTCGAGGTGCTCCTCAGGGAAGACGGCATGGAGGGCCGTCGCCTGCTGGCCTTGCGTCTGGCGGGGCGGGAGGAGAGCGGCGGTTCCGCCGGCGACGTAAACGCCCAGGATGACGAGAAGGAAAGGGAGCAGGCCCTCAAGCAGCCCAATGAAGGCCCGGGTCATGCCGAATTCCCTGCCGTTGCCACGGATATGGTCAAGGTGCTCAATGTGCGCGCCCGCGCCCTGGGCAACGGGCGCTTGCGCATCTCCCTCGATCTGCGCAATACCGAACGCCAGAAAGTGGTTTCCGGCGAGGTGCGAGCAACGCTGATCACCGCCGACGGCCAGCAGCACGAGGTTCAGTTCGAGCCAGAGGATGTGGGCGATTTCCGGATCAGCCGCTTCAAGCGCGCGGTCATGCTGTCCCATCTGCCGCGTTCCGTGGGCAGGCTGGAAAACAGTCAGGTCATCATCGAAGTGCTGAAGTCTGACGGTCAGCTGTTGTTTCGCAACATCTTTGCCGTTGAACGCTAGGGCGCCGCTGCGGCCTGAGGGGCCGCGCCCGCGCAACCCTTGTCGGCAGGAGAAATCCTGCCGTTTTTTTTGGGGGGGGCTGCCGGCAGATGCCGGCCGCAAGGGGGCTGACGCTCACACGCGCCTGCGTGCCGGGACGGACAGGCTGAACTCATCTCATTTGAGGATGAAAAGGATACATGCCTGCCGTGGGCAGAAGCAACAGGCAGTTCTCTTTGTTGCGGCGAGAAACAAAATGACAATAGATGATGCATAAATGCAAAGATGGGTGTATTGTGCAAAAAATACATTATGAATGTTATGATTTTGCAAAAAAAACTTCGATTCATATCTTGTGCAAATATCATGGATTGGAGTTTGTTCAAAATTTCTCTTTTTCAAGAGTGTAAAATGGTAACTGTTTGGTTGTTCAATCATATATTTTATCTGCTAAAATATTCACATGTAGCTGGCATGGCAGAAAATTTTTGCCCTATTAGGATATTTTCTTTGCAACCTGCAGAGAAATTTGCTACGAATGAAGTGCGAAATGTCGTGCTCGGCTGGTAACGGCATTCGTGTGGTCAGAGGCCGGGGCCTGAGCCCCACCCCTTGGGCGACCGCAAGGTCGAAACCGCTGCAATGAGGAGGCGGCTGTGGAATACTTTGTTGATCTGTTGAAAACCGTGAACGGCGTGGTCTGGGGACCGGTCATGCTGGTGCTTCTGGTGGGCACGGGCCTGTATCTCAACTTCGGCCTCAAGTTCTACTCCTTCCGCAACTGGATCCGCGCCTACAAATGTCTGTGGGAAGGGCGCGATCACAAATCCGAACATGGCGAAATCTCGCCCTGGAACGCCCTGATGACCGCCATTGCCGCGGACATCGGCACCGGCAACATCGTGGGCGTGGCCACGGCCATTGCCATCGGCGGCCCCGGCGCTCTCTTCTGGATGTGGGTCACGGCTCTCGTGGGCATGATGACCAAATTTTCCGAAGTGCTGCTCTCTGTGCACTTCCGTGAAAAGACGCCCGCCGGCAACTGGGTGGGCGGCGCCATGTACTTCATCAAGAACGGTCTGGGCAAGAACTGGACCTGGCTTGCCATCTGTTTCGCCGTCTTCGGCACCTGCGCCTGCCTCGGCACCGGCGCCATGGTGCAGGCCAATGCCGTGTGCGGCAACCTCGTGAGCACCTTCGGCCTCAACAAGTATATTGTGGCTGTCGTCCTCGTGGCCCTCTGCGTGCTGGTGCTGCTGGGCGGCGTCAAGCGCGTGGGCGCGGTGGCCGGTCGGCTTGTGCCCTTCATGGCCGGTCTGTACATCCTCTTGTGCCTGATCATCATCGGCATGAACATCGAACGCGTGCCCGCCGTCTTCGCCTGGGTGGTGGTGGACGCCTTCACGCCTACCGCCGCTCAGGGCGGCTTTGTGGGCGCCTCCATCATGCTGGCCATCCGGATGGGCATGGCCCGCGGCATCTTCTCCAACGAAGCCGGTCTCGGCACGGCCCCCATGGCCCACGCCGCCTCCACGGCGGAAAGCCCGCTGGTGCAGGCCTCCATCGGCATGCTGGACGTGTTCATTGACACCATCATCGTCTGCTCCATGACCGGCTTCGTGATTCTGGTCGGCGTGGTGCCGGATGTGATTCCCGCCGGCGTGGCCGCCAATGTGGCTCCTGGCGATCCCCTGTGGAGCAGCGGCCTCAACGGCGGCGCGCTGACCGCCGTGGCCTTCGGTTCCGCCCTGTCCACGCTCGGCGAATACGGCGTGAGCATCTCGCTGGCCCTCTTTGCCTTCACCACCACCCTCGGCTGGTGCGTGTACGGCGAACGCTGCGTCATCTTCCTCTTCGGCGACAAGGCCCAGCTCGCCTTCCGCATCGTGTACTGCGCGGCCGTGGGCGTGGGCGCCGTCATCGCCCTTGACATGGTGTGGCTCATCGCCGACACCTGCAATGCCCTCATGGCCTTCCCCAACCTCTTCGGCATCCTCTTCCTGAGCCCGGTGCTCTTCCAGATTGTCCGGGAAGAAGTGAAGAAGGATCCGCGCTTCGTCTGCTAGTTCCCGGCGAGGCATCACGATGGACAAAGGGAGCCGCCCTCGGGCGGCTCCCTTTCATTTGACCGCGTTTCCAGCGTGCTGCCCGGCTTGAGAAGCGCATGGCCTGCCTGTCCCTGCCTTGACGGCTGCATAAGATTCATTTGGGCTTGATAATGGCGCTACTATTTTCTTTTTTACGATATACGTGAGAGAGGGGAGACCCCACAGGAGGACTGGTGAACCGAATCGGCAAGCCGGGATTGGTGTCCGTGGCCCGCATGCTGGCGCTCTCCGGTCAGGCGGCAGCGCAGGGCAAGGTCGGGCCGCGCAAGGTCGGGCCGCGCAGCACAGCTCCGTGCGGCCAGCGCCCAACGGGGCTGGAGATCCCGAAAGGTATGGAGAACTGGCCCGTCGTTTGGCTCGGCCCTGACCGGAAACCCTACGGCAAGGACGCGAATTTCGTGAAGAGATGCCGCGGTCGTCAGGCCCCGGCGGCGGAGGACAGGGACTAGTGTTTCACGCATGGCGCAGCCATGCGCTGAAACGCCTGCCGACGTACCGTCCGCGGGACGCCGTCAGGCGGCCCGGTCTATGTGGAGCGTGCTGCCGTTGAAAAGGCGATACGCGAGGCGGCGGGCACAGCGCCGCCAGGCCAAAAAACAAGCGGGAGGATCGCGTTTTCCACGTGAAACGACGGACTGCAGGGATGGGGAAGCAAGGCCTTCCCACCGCAAAATGCGACACAATCCCGCCTGCCGCCCCTGCCGACGGACGAACCGCGGGGCCTCAGGGCGAGCTTTTCGCAATGTGAAAAAAAGAGCTGCCAAACGGGGGGGTTGGGCGCTTCACAAATGCTGCTGCATTTGCTATGGTTGACGAAATGTACCCGCTTGGGCGGGCCGTTTTGCCGCACAGGCGTGCGCATTCATGACAAGGAGGGGCAAGGCATTGCAAAAACGCTATCTTCCTGTGACCGTTCTGGTTCTTGTTCTGGCCGTTCTCGGCGTGGGGGGGTATGTCGTGCCCCTGATCATGCCGCAGGCGGCCCAGTCGCCGCAGCGGGTGCTTCTGCCCAATGCCGGCGGCGCTGTGGTCTTTGATCACAATGCGCACGCCGCCCTGTCGGACATGGCCTGCAGCACCTGTCACCATGACAGCCTGACGGCCTCTCCCCCGCCGGACAAGGTTCGTGCCTGTGGGCAATGCCACGGACAGACGTTTGACGCGGCCTTCATCAAGGAACACGTCACGCGCTATGACAAGGATGCCTGCGTCACCTGTCATCATTACGAACTCGCCAGGAAGGACTGGGGGCACAAGCGCCATGCCGAGGAATTCGGCGTGGACTGCCGTGACTGCCACCACAAGGATACGGGCCTCGAGCCCGAACCGCAGAATTGCGCCGACTGCCACGAAGCCGGGGCCGCCCCCACGCACAAGCCCGCCGAGGCCGGCACGCCGCCCAATCTGGCCGATGCGGTGCATGCCCGCTGCGCCGCCTGCCATGAGGATCTCTTTGCCCAAAAGGTCAACGGCTGCGCCTCCTGCCATGACGTGAAGCCCATGCGCGAGCAGCCCGCCGAGGTGCGGAGCAAGGTTTCCCCGCTGTATGCCGACTGCGTGGTCTGCCACGAGGTCGGCGGCGACAAGCTCCTGCTGGGCCGCATGGATGCCTTCCACAAGCAATGCATGGGCTGCCATGAACGCGAGGGCAAGGGCCCGTATCAGAAGGCGCAGTGCGCCCAGTGTCATACCTCGAAGTGAGGCGAGCATGAAAGAACTCTTCCAGATGCTGCCGGACCCGCGTTTTCATCTGGTGTACGGCATTACCCAGCGTTTCAGCGAGGGGCCGAGCCCCCGGCATGTGCGCCTCAATCGCGAAGGCTTCACCATACTGGAGGGCATCGCCAAGAAATCGCTGGTTTATCCGTACCAGAAGCTGGGCGTGCATCCCTCCCCGACCAAGGGCGACGTGTTTTCGCCCATTTTCGGGCGCGTGACCGAGATCAACGAGCGATCCATCTTTGTGGAGGCCGTGGAGCCGGACGAGGAACTGCGCGCCGCCGCCGCGCAGGTGGAGAAGGTCGATCTGCTCGCCCTGCCGGAACGGGGCCGCGAGCTGGCGCCCATACTCAAGGGCCTCGGCCTGAACACCGGTTCCCTCGGGCAGGACTGCGAGACGCTGATCATCAACGGCCTGAACCCCGATCCGGGCGTGACCTGGGCCGAACCCATGCTGCTGGCCCATCAGCGCAATCTGCATAACGGGCTGGAAATGCTGCGCCGTCTTTCCCCGGCCAAACGCATCCTGCTGGCGGTGCCCAAGGAAGTCCGCATCCAGCACCACGATGTGGAAATCGTGCATGTGCCCTCCCAGTATCCGGCCAGCGTCAACGCGCTGGTGATCAAGGCCGTGACCGGCAGGGAAAAGCCCGAGGGCGTGGGCATCGTGGGCCTGCACAATGTCTGGAGTCTGGGCCGGGTGGCCGTGACCGGCCTGCCGCTGACGGAAACCGTGATCACCATCGGCAGCTACACCCATTCCGGCAATTACATCGTCAAGGAAGGCAGCATGCTCGGCGAGCTGCTGGCCTTTGCCAACATCGAACTCAAGGACGGGGATACGCTTGTGCGCGGCGGCCCGCTGCGCGGCGAAAGTCTGGAAAAGCTCTCCCGCAGCGTGACCAAGGGCGCCACCGGCGTCTTTGTGGTGGAGGCGGGCAGCGTGCCGGTCATGGAGGGCCACAGCCCCTGCATCAACTGCGGAGCCTGCGTGCTGGTCTGTCCGGCCCGCCTGAGTCCCAACCTGCTGAGCCGCTATGCGGAATTTGCCCTGCATGAACGCGCGCGCAAGGAATATGTGGAACAGTGTCTGGAGTGCGGCCTGTGCGGCTATGTCTGCATTGCCCGCCGTCCGGTGCTGCAATATATCCGCCTTGCCAAGCACAAGCTGGCCGAGGCCGACGCCATCCGCCGTCTGGAAGAACTGAAACCTGTCGGACAGGATGGGGCGGTCGCGTCCGACGCCGCCAAAGGAGACAACTGATGTCCACCGCGTCTTCTTCCGTGCTACTGGCCATGAGCGCGCCGCCGTACTGGCATTGCGGGCGCAGCATCCGTCGCCAGAGCCTCTATACGCTGGCGGCGCTTCTGCCCGCCGTCTGCCTTGCCGTCTGGAACTGGGGCCTGCCCGCTGTGCGCGTCATGGCCCTGAGCATCGCCGTCTGTGTGGCGGTGGAGGCCCTCTGTCAGAAATGCATGGGCCGCGAACTGGCCATCGACGATCTGACGGCGGTCTGTTCCGGCCTGCTGCTGGCCTTTCTTCTGCCCGCCGATGCCCCGTGGTGGATCGTGACCATCGGGGCGGTGGTGTCCATCACCCTGGGCAAGATGGCCTTCGGCGGGCTGGGCGCCAATCCGGTCAATACCGTGCTGGTGGGCTGGGCGGTGCTCTTTGTGTCCTTTCCCCTGCATATGGACGCCAATGCGGCGTCCCTGTCCACGACCTTTGTGGATCCGCTGGTGAAGCTCAAATATTTCGGCGCCGCCGAGGCGGCGAACATTCCCCTGCTGGATCTGGTGCTCGGGCGTCAGATCAACGGGCTGGGGGCCGGGCAGGTGGGCGCCCTGTTTGTCGGCGGTTCCCTGCTCTGCATGCGCGGCATCCTGCGCTGGCACACGGCCTTGGGCTTCTTTCTCGGCGTGGCGGGCATTGCGGCCATTTTTCACGCGTCGGATCCCGCATTGCATGCCTCGCCCTTCTACCATCTTTGCACGGGGTCGGTCATGCTGGGCGGTTTCTTTCTCATTACCGACCCCGCCAACGCCCCCTCGCGCCCGCTGCCCATGTTCCTTTACGGTCTCATCGGCGGGGGGCTGGTCATGGCCATTCGCAAATACGGCGTCTACACGGACGGCACGCCCTTTGCCATTTTGCTGGTCAACATGCTGACCCCGCTTCTGGACATGATCCGTCCCAAACCTTTCGGAGTGCGCTAGCATGGGCGATATCCTGCGTATGATCGTTGTGCTGTCGGCCCTTTGCGGCCTGAGCGGCTTTGCGCTTTCCTACCTCAAGATGGTCACGGCTCCCGGCATCGAGGAACAGGTGCTCACCTACGTGCAAGGCCCGGCCATCCACAGGGTTTTCAGCAATCTGGACAACAATCCCATTGCCGACCGCAAGTCCTTCAGCCTGCCCGACGGCAGGGAAGTGCGCGTCTTCCCGGCCCGCCGCAACGGCATGCTGGTGGGCGTGGCCATCGAGGACAAGGGCAAGGGCTACGGCGGCGATGTGGGCGTCATGGTCGGCTTCAATGTGGACGACGATACCCTGGCAGGCATCGGCGCCACCGAACTCAAGGAAACGCCGGGTCTCGGCATGCGCATTGCCGAACCGGCCTTTGCCGGGCAGTTCGCGGGCAAGAGCCTGCCGGTGGCCCTCAAGGCGCAGGGCGGCAGCATCGACGCGGTGTCCGGGGCCACCATTTCCTCCACCGGAGCGGTCACGGCGGTCAACAACGCCGCCGCGTCCTACACGTCCCTCAAGGCCGAGATTCTCAAGGCCTGGGGCAAATAAGGAGTCGCCATGAGCATAATGCACGAGTTTACCAAGGGACTCTGGCAGGACTTGCCGCCGTTCCGTCTGGTGCTGGGGCTGTGCCCCACCCTGGCCGTGACCAATTCGGCCAATAACGGACTGGGCATGGGGGCGGCGGTCATTTTCGTGCTGGTGCTGTCCAACATGCTCATTTCCATGGTGCGCGGCATCATCCCCAAGAAAGTGCGCATCGCCTGCTTCATCGTCATCGCGGCCTCGTTGGTGGTGGCCGTGGAACTGCTCATGCAGGCCTATGCCTATCCGCTGTATCAGCAGCTCGGCATCTTCGTGCCGCTCATCGTGGTGAACTGCATCATCCTCGCCCGGGCCGAGGCCTTTGCCGCCAAGAACGGCGTGGCCGCCTCGGTGGCCGACGGGCTGGGCATCGGTCTGGGCTTCACCATGTCCCTCACCTTCCTCGGTTCCCTGCGCGAAATCCTCGGCAACGGAACCTGGTTCGGCGTGCCCGTCATGTGGGAGGGCTTCGAGCCGTTCCGCATCATGGTGCAGGCCCCGGGGGCCTTCATCTGCCTCGGCCTGATCCTCGCGGGCATGAACGTCATCAACGTCTGGCAGGCGCGGCGCAAGGGCCTCAAGGAACCCGAACCGGCAGGTTGCGCCGGCTGCGGCTGCTGTTCGCTCGAGAAGAAGGACGGATAGGAGAGGAACATGGAAATCTTTCAGCTCTTCATTGCCGCCATTTTCGTCAACAACATCGTTCTGGCCCAATATCTCGGCAACTGCCCCTATCTGGGATGCTCCAAGGAAAAGAGCGTGGCGCTGGGCATGGGCGGCGCGGTGATCTTCGTCATTGTCGTGTCCACGCTCTGCACCTGGCTCATGCAGAAATATGTGCTGGTGCCCTACGGGCTGGGCTATCTGCAGACCATCGTCTTCATCGTGGTCATTGCCTCGCTGGTGCAGTTCGTGGAAATGTTCCTCAGAAAGATGGTGCCGCCGCTCTATGCCGCGCTGGGCATCTTCCTGCCGCTCATCACCACCAACTGCGCGGTCATGGGCGTGGCCATCCTGGTGCAGCGCGAGGAATTCGACCTGCTGACCTCCGTGCTCTACGGGCTGGCCTCGGGCATGGGCTTCACCCTGGCCCTGCTGCTCATGGCCGGGATTCGCGAGCGGCTGGATACCTGCCGCCTGCCTCGTGCGCTGGTGGGCACCCCCATCGCGCTGATCATGGCCGGACTCATGTCGCTGGCGTTCATGGGCTTCAAGGGCATGGCGCAGTAGCGCCGCCGGAACATGCCGCCTGCGGGCGGACGAGGATATTGCTATGGTGACAACTTCCATCATCGTCCTTTTCGGACTGGGGCTGCTGGCCTCGGTGGTGCTGGCTGTGGCCTCGCGCGTCTTTTACATCAAGGAAGATCCGCGTGTGGAAGCCGTGCTGGAAGTCCTGCCGGGCGCCAATTGCGGCGGTTGCGGCTTTGCCGGCTGCGAGGGCTATGCCGCCGCCGTGGTCAGCGATCCCAAAATTCCGGCCAACAGCTGTTGTGCCGGCGGCGCGCAGACCAGCATCGCCGTGGGCGAGCTGACCGGCAAGACCGTGGCCGAGGCCGAACCGCTCATGAGCCTGCGCCGCTGCGACAAGGTGGCGGGCAATGTGTCCCTGCGCTATCAGTATCAGGGCATGCCCTCCTGTGCGGCGGCGGCCATGCTGCGCGGCGGCGTGGACAACTGCCAGTATTCCTGCCTCGGCTTCGGGGACTGCGTCATGGTCTGCTCCTTTGATGCCATGCAGATCGTCAACGGCCTCGTGCAGGTGAATGCGCGCAAGTGTACTGGCTGCGGACGCTGCACCCAGGCTTGCCCGCGCGGGGTGCTGGAGCTGGTGCCCAAGCGCGCGCGGGTGGCCGTGTACTGCAATACGCACGACAAACTGCGGGCCGTGACCGACATTTGCGACAGCGGCTGCATCAAGTGCGGGCGCTGCATCAAGGTCTGTCCGGCCAAGGCCGTGCGACTGGAAAACAGCCGCATCGTCATCGATCAGCTGCAATGTCTCTCCTATGGGCCGGAATGCAATGAAGCCTGCGTAAGCGCCTGCGCCCGGCATATCCTGCGGCCCGTGCGTCCCGCCACGGCGGAAAGTTGCCCCGTTTCCGACAATCCCGTTCCGACCGACGCGACGGCCCCGCAGGCTGCCGCACAGGAGTAACGCCATGAAGACGTCCGCTTCCTCCCTTTTCCGGCCCATTGCCGCCCGCTGCGGTCGGCGCGACTTTTTGCGCGGCCTGCTGCTGGGCGGCGGCGCGCTGGCGGGTCTCGGCCTGCTGCCCGGGCGCGCGCTGGCCCTTGCCGCCCCGGACGGCGTGAGCTATGCGCGCACCGCGTTGTTCATGGGCACCATCGTCCGGGTGCAGATTGCCGCCTGCGGCCGGGAACAGGCTTCGGAAGCCGCCGAGCGCGCCATCGGTCTTGGTCAGCGGCTGGCTGCCATCTTCACCCGTCACGAGAGCGCCTCCCCGGTGAGCGTACTCAATGCCCGGGGACGGCTCGACGATGCGCCGCCGGCTCTCTGCGAGCTGCTGCGCGATGCCGCGCGCGTGCACGACAGGCTTGCCGCGTTCGACATCAGCGTGCTGCCCCTGCTGCAATGGCGGGAGCGCACGGGCAAGCGCGGCGATGCCGCTGAAGCGCGCGAGGTGCGCGATCTGGTCGATGCCCGCAACATTCGCGTGGAGGACGGGCGGATTGCCCTGCTGCGGCAGGGTATGGGCATCACGCTCGACGGCATCGCCAAGGGGGCGGTGGTGGACGCCATGTCCGCCGAGCTGCTGCGCTGCGGCTGCGCTCATCATCTGGTGGAAGCGGGCGGCGACATCATGGCCCGCGGCGCTGCCGAAGGCGGCAGACCGTGGCGGGTGGCCGTGGAGGATCCGGACAAGCGCGGGCGCTATCCGTCCGTGCTTGCCCTGCGGGATCAGGCCATTGCCACCTCGGGCAATTACGAACGACCTGCCGGGCATCTGCTGGATCCGCGCAGCGGAGCGCTTTCCGGGCTGCGTTCCTGCAGCGTGCTGGCAAGCAATTGCCGCACTGCCGATGCCCTGGCTACCGGTCTTTCCCTGCTCCCTGCCACCCAGGCGGCGGCACAGGCCGAAACGCACGCTGCGGCGGCGTTTGCCGTGAACGCGAGCGGGCAATGCGCCGCGTCGCCGCACTGGCCGGGCTAGGTCAAAACGTACAGAGTTTGGCAATGTTGGATGTGAGATGGTATATAAGATAATAAACCATCAGCTATGCAAGCATAGAATGTGCAATGAAAGAAAATTTTTTTGTCATTGACTCTGAAGAATTGGAGCAGGTGCCGTCATGGCTGTATGGTATGGCGTTTGATGGTAAGTCGATAGTGACGGACATCGCAACCTTCGATGACAAAACCTATTTGGAGTATTCAGGCTCATTTATTGCTATAAGAAAATCAGATAATAACATCCGTATATATCAAGATGGCAATGGCACATACGGGATTTTTTTGTACAAGGAAGATGGCTACTTCGCCTTGTCAAATTCCTTCATGCTACTCTTTGAGTATCTGCATTTCACAAAAGGAAAAAATCTGGATATAGATCATGGCTATGCATGTCATTTTCTGACAATCCCCATGTGTTCTATCGCCTATACATCAACTCTTTGCAAACAGATCAAAATCCTGCCGCCCAACGTAGAAGTGGAAATTCGGGTAGCTGAAAAAATAATCACGACAAAATTTATCCCCGATGCGGAAAAGATCGATATTTATTCTGAAGAGGCATTGGCGCTTGTAGACGCATGGATCAGCAAGTGGGCGTCATTCATGCAGAATCTTCAGTCTCAGAATGTGCCCTTTACCATTGATGTAAGCGGGGGATTTGATAGTCGGCTTAGCCTCTCTCTTGCGCTAGCGGCTGATATAGATAGATCAAAAGTCAATTTTTATTCTGCAGTGGGATATTCTGTCAAAGATGATTTACCCATAGCGGAAGCCTTGGCTGAAAAATTGAAATTTTCTCTGAATGCATGCGTATATAAAGGGGGATGGTCATCCCTGCCCGCAGCGGATTCGTGGAATCTCTCAATGCTCACGCAGCTCGGCACGCATCATACCCCCTACTTCAGAGACGCAACATACAGTCCCTCTCGTTTCAGGTTTAGTGGGCAGGGTGGCGAAACTATACGAAATCATTGGTATGTGACGCCGAGTTACTTTGAAGAGTGCATGGTGGCGTGTGATATCTCTGAAAAGAACCTTTCATTGTCCGGGATCGAGTTCTTGTGGGGGGAACTGGCGAGCTTGGACAGGGTGTACAAGGGCAACAGTGGGGACAAGTATAAAGCATTGGTGCACCGGCTATATGAAGTAGGGAGAGCACGCTATCATTTTGGGCGGTACTTTGTCTCGGCTCAAATTGTAAATTTGATGTTGTTCGCGCCTCTGTATGACATGAGTCTTCGCAGAATAAATTGTGTATCGCACGGCAATGTTGATCATGACTTGCTCATGGCACTGATATTGACTCGAATTGATGAAAAGCTTGTCGATGTCAAGTTTAACGACGGAAAAAGTATTGCAAAAGATTGTATAAGGCGTGCCATCGAAATCAATAAAAAGAAAAGATTGACTATACAAAGTAACAGTTTTTCGATTCCTCAAGATGTCATAAAATATATTCCTGACAGCTCTTATGCTCAGAAACAGGAGTCGCCTGAAGAGAGGCTGAAGCGATTGCTTGTACATACCAATGTCTCGAACATTGTAGCTCGTTGTTTTGGCAAAGAATTTAACGAGTCTATCGCTAATAAACTTGCAAAGTCAGGCCAGTTCTCGGTTCAGGAAGCGTTCAAGATCCTGGCCGTTGCAAAGATTGTTGAGCCAGCCTCTTCTGTTCTGATATCCTCCTAATCAATGCGCAACCACGTGCTTATGGGTAGCTGCATAATCGACTTTGTCTATGTTGTGAGCTTTCGACGCCCGAGCGTGACAGCATTTTGCTGCGTGTGTTAGTCTTCAGAGTTTTTTCGGTGCGTCCTGAAAAAACATTCGGGACGACGATAGTGTGATGTGTTGATTATGCATTGCCTACTTTGCGTCATTTCCCTTTGATTCATTGCCGTAGTAATAATGTGCCGTGCATGATTACCTTGCTACAGTAAAGCTGTCAATGAAGTGTTTTTATGCATATAAGTGCATTACAGCGCTTGAGACGGGTAAATGAAAATAATCAAAGCTCTGCTGGCCGCAAAAATGCACTATCCGTGCAGCGTAGCTGAATAATAGTTTGCATAAAATGGGCAGCTGATAACTTTTAGCTTGCCGTATGGCAAACTGCGCTAATTTCTTTGCTATCTATACTGGCTCGACACGATTTCGTAGGTGCCGGTATTTCAAGATACTCTTTTCGGAATGAAGCACCGCTCTTATCGGTCGATAGAAAATTTGAGGATTCAGGTAAGCATATTGCAATATAATATAAAAAATACTGATATTGATTATTTGTCAAATTATTAATATAGATTTATATGATTGTAAATCCGGATTAACGCTACAGTAACTACCACAGCTGTAACTGTATGCATGCTTTGGAAATTGTCATGGCGTTGAAAGCAGATAGACTCACTAAACTCATTTCCACAAGACTGTACGTTATAAAAAATTTGTATATAGAGTATGCATTGCCATTTCAAAAGAAATATCACAATTTGAAATCGTAAAACGATGTAAAGGGGTGCTGAGTGTGTCTTTGGCTAGGCAAGAAATTCGTATGTATTTTTTGAGACGGTCATAGTCAGGCATCTCACAGACATAACGGCCCCTTGCTGCAGGTAGATTGAATATTCTTATATTCTCTTGTAGATAAACCTGTTGACGTGGCGTGTGTTGCGCGCCGCCAGCAATAACGAGATCTCTTTTCCCTGTTACAGCGTTGTCTCAAGGTAGCGCTTGTCACGGATAACGTACAGAAAGTTTCGCACATTAAAAAATGGAAGCAGCTCGCCAAGCAGGTTAGGATTTGTTTGCGAACACCAAGCCTGAAAGGAGAGCTGCGAATGAAAGATAGCGGTGAACAGGAAAAAAGG
>DWZD01000007.1 GCA_019118345.1 Candidatus Desulfovibrio intestinavium
TTTGGCGGTATCCAATTTCGCGATACTAAGTCTGGAGATTTAATAGATATTATTCAATATATCAGGCGTAGTACAAAATTTAAATTGATAAATACTATTATTTGGTATTATAAGAATGGTATGTCTGCACATAGATATTTCGCAAACAGGCATGAAGAGGTTATTTGGTTAGCAAAGTCAAATGATTATTATTTTGATTTAGACGCAGTCAGAGAACCATATTCAGAGAAAGATTTAAAGCTGGCATTAAAGGATAAGCGTCTTAATCCAGAAAACACGATAAAAGGGAAAAATCCTACTAATGTTTGGCAAATAGGGAGGTTAAACGGAAATAGTAAAGAGCGAGTAGGACACCCAACTCAGAAACCAATTGAGATTATTAGCCGTTTTGTCAAATCACTTTCGTATCCAGGTTCAGTAGTTCTTGACTTTTTTGCTGGAAGCGGAACTGTTGGTAGAGTGTGTATTACAGAGGGGCGGCACTGCTTAATGTGTGATAGTGATCCTGCTTCAAAGGACTATTTCAATAAGCATATTGAATTGATGAAAAACCTTGAGCAAGATTCTGAGTATGAAGACATTGAAAGTACTAGTAAATTTTTTAACATTGAATAATGGAGTACATAGAAATGAAAAAAGGACAGTCAAATAGATTGACAGTACAGCAAAAAGGTGGACAAGGGCCTATAACAATATTTCATCAAGATGCCCAAATACATGATGAAGGAGTCGGAAATGCCTCTCTTTTTGTAAAAAAGACAACTTGAGATTGAATTTCCCATGCTTAAATTTAGATATAGAAAGGACTTGTATAAAAGAGAAATCAATGAATATTTGAGAAAGATTGATGCATATCTTGGGCAAACACTTTTTGTAGAAAGCGCAAGTATAAGACCAGATGGTGGGCTCATAGAAGTACAAGACGATAAAGGTAATTGGCGTGTTGTATTAGTATCTGAGGCAAAACATCAAGGGAAAGATATTGAAAATATTAGAGTTGGCAAGCTTGTTGGCAAGAAAAATAATCAAGATTTAATGGCAGCAGGAAATGCAATCGAAAGAGCATATAAAAATGTAAATGAAATTGCTAATTTCATGCTATCAGAACGATATTTTCCTTATATTCTGTTCTTAGAGGGGTCCAATTTTTTGACGCAAAATGTAACTGTTGTAAGACCTGATGGCAGAGAAGTGACATTAGTTTATAATGACGGTACGTTGAATAGGCTTGATAGATTAACCGCTGCAAATTACGGAATGCCCATAAATACTAATCTTTGCGAAAATAGATTTGTAAGATGTAACGGTGTAAATATCATGCTGCAAGCTGCTTCCATTTACACAAAAGGTGAGGGCGGGCATTGGGATAATAAAGATATGGCTATAATAATGCGTGAGGTTGCAATGACTTCGTTGAAAATGTTGGGGTCTGATCTTTTTAATCAGATTACAAAACAAAATAGTCTATATTGACTTTTTATAAAATATGATATAATAATATAAAGCCGAAAAATGGCTTTCGGCTCAAGCCCTCTGCACTCACGCAGGGGGCTTTTCGTTTATTATAAGACAGGAGTTATTTATGTCTTACACGAAAGAAATGTGTTTGTACCTTCTCGACAACCCCGACAACATTGAAGCTGAATCTCTTACCCAGTGCGTTGAGCGGCAAGTCTTCCAAGCCATGAATAAAGCCATATCCATGCGTGTTGGCGACAGAACGCCGTGGCGCGGCCAGTACGCGCTCGTGACCGGCGATGACGAGGAGCACGAAGAAACGTGGTTTGCCTGCGCTCATTGCCGTACAAAGCCAACAGTGATCCCCTCGTGTGCTTTCGGTTGCGGGAGAACGGGTGAAGGCCGTTTACCCGCCGAAGCAGTAGTAGAGGAAAGAGGGGGGGCGTGTCGTTTTACACGCCTCCTTTTCTTCTTTCCTGCCCAAAGAACGCTCAAGAGGTGTAGTTAAGGGGAAAGATTGAGAGCTTGGCTTCGCAAAACGGTAAAATCGGCATAGTACGCGTATAACTGTATGATAATATTATATACGGAAAAGAATTACTTTAGAGAGAGTTATATGCCAATTCGTTAAAAGCCGGTAAGCTACTTGCTGTAACCTACCGGCTTTACTGCCTCAGTGGCGGAGAGGGAGGGATTTGAACCCTCGATACAGGTTTAAGCCCGTATACTCGCTTAGCAGGCGAGCTCCTTCGGCCGACTCGGACACCTCTCCACATGTGACGAATCACACTGCGATAAACACCCTAGTCCGCACCGCAGCCTCTGTCAAGCGCTTTTTCGCGGAAGCTCGCCGCCGTCGTGCAGGGGGCATGCGTTGACCCCGTGCGCGGGCTTGCGTATATTGACGCCTCATTTACTGCGAGGAATGTCATGAGCGAAACGACGCTTTTCCAGAACGCCCCGGACGAGGGCGAAGGCGCTGCCCGGGCCGGGGTGGACTTTGTCCGCGCCCGCATCATGGACGACAATGCTTCCGGTCGCTTTGACGGCAGGGTGCATACGCGCTTCCCCCCCGAACCCAACGGTTATCTGCATCTGGGGCATGCCAAGTCCATCTGCCTGAATTTCGGCGTGGCCCGCGAATTTGGCGGCCTCTGCAACCTGCGCTTTGACGACACCAATCCCACCAAGGAAGATACGGAATATGTGGACGCCATCCGGGAGGATGTGCGCTGGCTGGGCGGCGACTGGCAGGACAGGGAGTTTTACGCCTCCGACTATTTTGAACGACTCTATGGCTATGCCGAGGAGCTGATCCGGCTCGGCAAGGCCTATGTGGATGACCTGAGCGCCGACGAAATCCGCGAATACCGGGGCACGCTCACCCGCCCCGGGCGGGAGAGTCCCTGCCGCAACCGCAGCGTGGAGGAGAATCTCGATCTCTTCCGGCGCATGCGGGCCGGGGAATTTGCCGACGGCGAGCATGTCCTGCGGGCGAAAATCGACATGGCTTCGCCCAATCTCGTCATGCGCGATCCCACGCTCTACCGCATCCGGCATGCGCATCATCACCGCACGGGCGATGCCTGGTGCATCTATCCCATGTACGATTTCACGCATTGCCTGTCGGATTCCATCGAGGGCATCACCCATTCCCTCTGCACCCTGGAATTCGTCAACAACCGTGAATTGTACGACTGGGTGCTGGATACCCTGGGCCTGTACCATCCCCAGCAGCTGGAATTTGCCCGCCTGAGCCTCACCCATACGGTGCTTTCCAAGCGCAAGCTCATTCAGCTGGTGCAGGAGGGCCATGTGCGCGGCTGGGACGATCCGCGCATGCCCACCCTCTGCGGCCTGCGGCGGCGCGGCGTGCCGCCCGAAGCCCTGCACGACTTCTGCCGCCGCATCGGGCTGGCCCGCGCCGATTCCACGGTGGAATACTCCCTGCTGGAATTTTGCATCCGTGAGTACCTCAACGCCCATACCGCGCGCGTCATGGCCGTGCTGGATCCGGTGAAGGTGGTCATTGAAAACTATCCCGAAGGGCAGGAAGAATGTTTCGACATGCCCTATCATCCCGAAGACGCGAGCTATGGCACGCGACGGGTGCCCTTTTCCCGCGAACTGTGGATCGAGCGTGACGACTTCCGGCAGGAGCCGCCCAAGAAGTACCACCGCCTTGCGCCGGGTGCGGAAGTACGGCTGCGCTATGCCTATTTCATCACCTGCCGCGAAGCCGTATATGATGCCGCCGGCCGGCTGACCGAACTGCGCTGCGTCTACGATCCGCAAAGCCGCGGCGGCCAGAGTCCCGACGGGCGCAAGGTCAAGGGCACCATTCACTGGGTCAGCGCGGCCCACGCCCTGCCCGCTACGGTGCGCCTGTACGAGCACCTTTTCGCGGCGGAAAATCCCAATGCCATGCCCGAGGGCCAGACCTTCCTCGATGCGCTCAATCCCGACTCCCTCCGGGAAACGGCGGCCATGCTGGAACCCGCGCTGGCCGATCTGCCCGTGGGGCGCACCGTGCAGTTCGAGCGTCTCGGCTACTTCTGCAAGGATGCCGACAGCACGGCGCAGGGCGCGGTCTTCAATCGCACCGTGGGCCTGCGCGACAGCTGGGCCAAGATGGAAAAGAACGCCTGACCCGTGCATATGGCTTGACAGACGGACTGTTCCGGCGTAAATGAGACAGCAATCCAATGGGTCGTTAACTCAGTAGGTAGAGTATCTGCCTTTTAAGCAGAGAGTCGCAGGTTCGATCCCCGCACGACCCACCAGACACAACAAGCCCCTGTTCGCGCAGGGGCTTTTTTGCAGGCCGTCAGCTGCAAACGCGGGCGGCGGGCCGCGCCGCAAGGGCACGACCCGCCTTGGGGGAGTTGGCTGCATGGGAAGCGCCGCCGGGCCGGAGAGTTCCGGGCCGGGAGAACGTGCGGCCTAGCATTCCGGAGCGGCAAAGGGGCGATAGCGGCGTTCGTACCGTTCGGCCAGCTCCAGCAGGCAGGCGTCGCTGCCCGGTTGGCCCACCAGCTGCATGCCGCAGGGCATGCCGTCCACGAGTCCGCCCGGATAGACCAGCACCGGATTGCCCGTCATGCTGAAAAGATTCATCAGCAAGCGCGCCTCGCGATAGGTCGCATTGGGCGCATCCAGACGCGGCGCCGTCAGAAAGGCCGTGGGCAGCAGCAGGGCGCAGAGCTTTTCCCGGGTAAAGAAGGCCTGCGTGGCCTCGCCCAGTTCGCGGCGTCCGGTTTCGGCGGCGGCATGAACTTCGGGGGGCATGTCCCGCCCCGCCGCATAGTCGGCGGCCGGTATGGCGTGCATGCGGTTGCGGGCCGGGCTGCCTTCCACATCCCCGCGCACGTCGCGGTGGAATTCATGACTGCGCAGGCTGTCCACAATGCCGCCGATCCCGTCCTCCACCAGCAGGGGAAAGTCCACGTCCGTCACCTCGCAGCCCAGAGCCGCCCAGCGTTCGATGCTCGCTTCGTAGCGGTCGGCAATGGCGGCTTGCGCCTTTGCGGCTTCCTGCCGTACCAGCGCCCGCATGACGCCCAGCCGCGGACGTTCAGGCAGGGGCGCGGCTGGCGGATCCCCCTGCAGCATGGCCCGCAGCAAAAGCTGCATGTCGGCGGCCGAGACGGTCAGCAGGCCCGGCACGTCCATGCTGGCCGCCCGGGGGTAGATGCCCCGCATGGGCAGCAGACCCCAGCTCGGACGCAGGCCGAACAAGCCGCACCAGCCAGCGGGCAGGCGAATGGAGCCGCCGGTATCCGTGCCCAGGGCGGCGCAGCACATGCCCGCCGCCACAGCCGCGGCGCTGCCGCTGGACGAACCGCCCGGCGAACAGTGCCGCGACATGTGCCAGGGATTGACCGTCGGCCCCCAGCAGGAGGTGCGCCCGCTGACATGGGCGGCAAATTCATCCATGTTGGTCTTGCCCAGTATGATGGCCCCGGCCCGGCGCAGGCCCTCGATGACGGCGGCATCCCGCGCAGCCGCCGGCGCGGCGGCGAAGATGGGGCTGGCCACGGTCGTGGGCAGGCCTTCCACGTCGATATTGTCCTTCACGAGCAGGGGAATGCCGTGCAGGGGGCCGTAATCCCTGCCGCCGCGCAGCTCTTCCTCAAGGCGCAGAGCCGTGCTTTCCGCATCCTGCGTCAGGGTGATGACGGCATTGAGCTTGTCGTTGAGCCGGGCGATGTTCTGGCGGCAGCGGTGGAGCAGGTCAGGAACGGTCAGGCTGCCCCGGCGAAGGGCGGCAGCCGTTTCGATCAGATTGGCGGGTGCGGAATTCATGCCGACTTCTCCGTGGTGTCCGCAGCGGTGGAATCCACGCTGCGGCGGGCGGTTTCCTGACCCCAGATCCAGAGGGCGACAATGGCGATGCCGAAGGCCACGGCCATGAAGGTGAACACGGCCGACATGCCGCCGAGATTGAGGAAGAAGGCCAGATAATTGGTGGCCAGCACGCCGCCCACGATGCGCGAAACGGCCTCGCCAAAGCCCGTGCCCACCCCGCGCAGTTCCGTCGGGTACTGCTCGGCCACATAGACCTTGCAGATGGGCATGATGCCCGTGCCGAAAAAGGCCACAAAGGCCCCGATGACCAGCAGGGCGGTCATGCTAGAGGTGGCGGTCAGCAGGAAGAGGGCAATGATGGTAATGATGACGTAGAGACTCCAGATGGGCTTGCGTCCGTAGCGGTCGGCCAGCGGCCCCATGACGATGGAGCCGATGCCGCCCAGCACGGTCATCACGCCGGCCAGGATGACGGAATTGGCAAGCTCGAAACCGTAGTTGGTGAGGATGGTCGGCACATAGACCAGCACGACATACCAGGTGATGAGTCCGGCGGAAAACATGGACCATGACACAAGGGAGCGGCTCAGGTACGGCGAGCAGAACAGGCGCGTCCATTGACGGCTGCCGGCTGCCGTGGCGGCGGAGGCCTGCCGCAGGTTGTTCAGCACGTTCTCGTCGATATATCTGTCGTCGTGGGGGACGCCTGCGCTGCGTTCCAGGCGTTCCACAAGCTGCCGCACTTCCTCGTGGCGGCCCTTCTTCATGAGCCAGCGCGGGGACTCAGGCAGCCAGCGATGGAAGAAATAGAGGCAGAAAATGGGAATGCCGCCCACGATGAAGGGAACCCGCCAGGCGGTTTCCGGCTCAAAGCTGCGGATGGCCCAGGAGCCGCAAAGGGTGGGCAGCAGATAGGCCGCAGTCAGAATGGCGTTGCAGATGCAGACGAGGTTTCCGCGCGAACGCGCAGGGGCGATTTCCGAAATCATGAGATAGGGCAGGGGAAAAACCGCCCCGGCGCCCAGACCGGCAATGAAGCGCATGGCCACAATCCAGCCGATATGGGCAAAGAGGCTGCCGATCAGAGTGAAAAAGGTGAAGATGAACACGCCCCAGAGCAGGACGCGCTTGCGACCGTAACGGTCTGTAAGAAAGCCCGCTGAGGCCGTGCCGATGACCACGCCCATGGTGGAGCAGGAACCCAGCAGGCCCACCATTTCCGGATCCAGATTCCAGAGTTGCTTCAGTACGGCGAGCACCTGGCCGATCATGCCGATGTCAAAGGCTTCCATGACCCAGCAGAGGGAGAGCAGGCCGACGAGCAGGCGCACTTCTTTGTTCATGGGCATCCTGTCCAGACGGGAAATGAGGTTGGCCTCCAGACGTAAACGATCTTCTTGCATGGGGGGCACTCCTTGTTGGTAGAGGGGGGAGGTTTGCCATGCCTTTTCAATATTCGAGCCAATTTTCACAATCTGGGGAGCTTTGCGCGTTATTGTGAAAATTCAGTGCATTGCATGGTTGTGTGCAAAGTGAATCTGCCCATGTGCTGCCTTGAAATGCGGACAGAATGTCTGGCTTGTCCAAAAAATCACACAGTCTGACCCGCGGCGTGGGACGCGAGCCGGGCTGCCGCCGCTGAGGCGGGCAGCAAACAGCTGTGGGACAGCAGAATATGCGCGCAAAAAAAGGCCGCCCCATCGGGGCGGCCCGCAAGATGATCAGGGACGTTATGCCGGCGGACGCGGCGCTCAGGCGCAGGCCGCAAGCGCAGAACTATTTGCCTTCAACGAAGATTTCCGCCGTGCGGACGCTGAGCGGCTGCCCGCCGCCGAAGGGCATGGCGGAAACGGCGTAGACATAGCGCCGTTCCTTGCCGGCGGGGGGGCAGGGGCCGGAATAGAGTTTGGTCAGGCCGCCCTCGGGAATCTGGCCCGAGCCGTCATGGCTCCAGGTGCCGCCGCCCAGCAGGCGTTCGACGGGTTCCTGTTCCATCAGGCGCACCTCAAAATAGGCGGTTCCCCGGGGAGCATTGGTCACGATGATGTTGGGGGAGATGCGCGAACAGCGGTGCACTGGCCGGAAGTCCACTTCCACGGTCATGCCCTGGGCATCGGGAGGCAACGCTTCCTCCTTGCTTCCGCAGGCCGCAAGACCGCTGACGGACAAGAGAAAGGTCAGCACAACGCCCTGTCGGGCGGCAAAAAATTTCCGCATGAAGTCCTCCCTCGATAGGAATTGCAAAACAGAGCCTTTCCACGGTATAACCAATCCCCCACAGAATGACAACTTGTTTAGGAGATCACCATGTCCATCCTTGCCGACAGCGTTACGGGCTATCTGGAACACGCATCATGGATTCGTCGGATGTTCGAGGCCGGGGGCCAGCTCAAGGCCAAATACGGCGCGGACAAGGTCTATGACTTCAGTCTGGGCAATCCTGATCTGCCCGCGCCCCCGGCTGTGGGCGAGGGCTTGCGCGCCTTTGCCGAACATGCCGGGGAACCCTTTGCCTTCGGCTACATGGCCAATGCCGGTTTTCCCTGGGCACGGCAGAAGCTGGCCGAGCATCTGAGCGCGGAACAGGGCTGTGCGCTGGATGCGGATCATGTGCTGCTGAGCTGCGGCGCGGCCGGCGGCCTCAATGCCTTTTTGCGGGCGATCCTCAATCCCGGTGAGGAAGTGCTGACCTTTGCCCCCTATTTCGTGGAGTACGGTTTTTATGTGGCCAATCATGGCGGTTCGCTGCGCGCGGTGAACAGCCTGCCCGAGACCTTTGCCCCGGACATGGCCGCGCTGGAGGCCGCCATCAGCGAAAAGACGCGCGTTCTGCTCATCAATTCGCCGCACAATCCCACGGGGGTCGTTTACAGCCGGGCGCAGATCGAGGCCATTGTCGCGCTGCTCAAGGAAAAGAGCCGGGAATACGGCAAGCCCATCTGGCTCATTGCGGACGAACCCTACCGTTTCCTTGCCTATGACGGCGTGGAAGTGCCGTCCGTCCTGCCGCTCTATGCGTATGCGGTGGTCATCAGCTCCTTCTCCAAGAGCCTTTCCCTGCCGGGCGAGCGCGTGGGCTATGTAGCCGTTTCGCCGCTGCTCGAGGAACACGCCCAGCTCATGGCCGCGCTGACGTTGACCAACCGCATCCTCGGCTTTGTCAATCCGCCGGTGGTGGGGCAGCACATCATGGTGGCGGCCCTGGGCAGTCAGGTGGATCTCGCCGTGTATGCGGCCCGGCGCAAGGCCATGAGCGAGGTGCTCTCCGCCGCCGGTTACGACTATCTCATGCCCGCCGGGGCCTTCTACTTCTTCCCCAAGGCGCCGGGCGGCGACGATGTGGCCTTTGTGAATCGCCTGCTCGAAGAACGGGTGCTGGCCGTGCCGGGCAGCGGCTTCGGCTATCCCGGGCATTTCCGCTTGGCCTTCTGCGTGGAGGAAAGCGTCATCCGCCATGCGGCGGACGGCTTCGCGGCGGCGCGGGCCGCCTTCAGGTAGGAGAGCGCATGACCATGCTGTGCCGTGCCCTTTCCTGCTTCACCCTGTTGCTTGCGCTGGTCTGCCTTATGCCTCATGACATCCTTGCCCACAAGGAAGTCAGCAACGCCGAGGCCAGGGAGCTGCTCGCTTCACCCCCCGACGGCCTGATCATCCTTGACATTCGTACCCCTGATGAATTTCGCGCCGGGCACATTCCCGCTGCGGTCAACCTGGACTTCTTCAGTCCCCGTTTTGAATTGAAACTGGCCGAGCTGCCCAAAAATACCCCCATTCTCCTGTACTGCCGTTCGGGCAACCGCTCCGCGCAGTCACTGGAGTATTTCGAGGCAGCCGGACTCGGCCCCGTCTACCACCTGACCCGGGGCTTCAGGCAATGGCAGGCCGATGGCCTGCCAGTGGACGTGCCGGAGGCGCCGGATGCGGCGGACAAGGCGGGCCGGGGCGCAACCCCGTAACGGGCATGAATGTTGCATGACATGACGGCGGGAGGAATGTTTTTCCTCCCGCCGTCCGCATTTCACAGGGGGGGAACGCCCGCCCGCGGGCGAAACAACAAGGAGTCGCCTGTGAATTCCGCTCTTTATATAGGCGCTACCGGCATGAAGGCCCTGAGTACGGGCATGCAGGTGGTCAGCAACAATATCGCCAATTCCAGCACCATCGGCTACAAGCAGCAGGACATCCTGTTCTCCGATCTCATATCCACCACGCAGGCGGGCATGGGCGACTGGTGGGACGCGCAGGATGATTCCAAGGTGGCGCTGGGGCAGCTCGGCCACGGCGTACAGGTGGATACCATCCGTACCATCTTCACCCAGGGCGGTCTGCAATCGTCCAATACCCTCACCGACCTGGCCCTCAACGGCAAGGGCTACTTTCAGGTGGTGGATCAGACGACGGGCAACGCCTATTATACCCGTGCCGGGGACTTCATTACCGACAACGAGGGCTATCTGCGCAATCCGCAGGGCTATTCCGTCAGCGGCTACCGTTACGATGCGCAGGGCAACCTCTCGGGCACGGTGGAACCCATCCAGATCAGCGCCTTTGACGTACTCACGGCGCAGGCCAGCAGCAATATCCAGTGGCAGTTCAACCTCGGCTCCGCCGAGGACAAGAGCGTCAGCGACGACAATCCCTATTTTGCCCTGCAGCAGTCCTACCGGGCCGACGTCAATCCGCCCATCAGCGCCACGGGTACCGGCTATGAAATGCCCATCACCCTCTATGACGCCAACGGCAATGCCGTGGAAGTGACGGCCTATTTCGACCGTGCGCCCTCAGATGCCAACGAGATCATCATGGAATTCGTGCTGGCCAGCTCCACCGTGGCCGAGCAGATGGCCGACGCCGTCGAGGAGGCCAACCGGGCCGATCCCGACAACCCGCAGACCTTGCCCGAGGGCGCGGGCCTGCTCATGAGCGGCACCCTGCATTTCAACAGCGACGGCACGCTCAAGAGCATGTCGGCCTTCACGCCCACCGAGGCCGGCAACAAGGATCTGACCACCTGGACGCCCGCCGCCCTGGTCAACGGCGTCCCGCAGTTCAGCATCAACGGGCAGTCCGTGGGCGTGAACTTCGGCATCACCTCGGGCGGCTGGGAAAATGCGCCGACCAGCGCGGCCGAGGTCGGCACGGACAAGCGCCTGCTGCCGGGCATGGGCGACAATGCCGTGGTCAGCACCAAGGCCACCACGGCCTACGCGGGCAATTCCTACCTGACCTATTCCGATCAGGACGGCTACCCCGAAGGGCGTCTGAGCGCCTATGACATCACCACCGAAGGCGACATCATCGGCACCTACTCCAACGGCGAGGAGCGCAAGCTGTGGGAAATCCCGGTCTGCCGCTTCACGGCCGAGGACAACCTCTACCGCGAGGGCAACAACCTCTTTTCCGCTACCGCCGAATGCGGGCAGATGGAAATGGGGCGCGCCGGCACCGAAAATTACGGTACCATCCACGCCTACAACATCGAACTCTCCAATGTGGATCTGACCACCGAAATGGTGAACATGATCATCACCCAGCGCGGTTTCCAGTCCAACAGCAAGGCCGTGACCACGGCCGACGCCATGCTGCAGAAGGCCATGGAAATCAAGCGCTCCTGACCGGCGCATCCCGGCAGGCTGAGGCCGCCGGACGCGACAGGAACAACAGGCGCTCCCCCCTTCGGGGCGAGCGCTTTTTTTGTCCGCTTCCACGCCCGGACAGGCCGGCACGGGCCTCGGGAAAGGGGCGCGGATCGGCAAGGCGCGGGCTTGTACTCCGTCGGCGAAGAGGATATACTGCGCTTCTGCCTGCGGAGTGTCATTCATGCTGCAATCCCCGTTTCTTCCCGCTGCCCTTTACGGCGTCATCGGCTGGCCGCTGGCCCAGAGCCTGAGTCCCCTTGTGCACAACACGGCCTTTCAGGCCCTGGGCATGGCTGCCGTCTACATGCGCTGGGAAATCGCCCCGGAAAGGCTGGCTGCCTTTGTGGCCGCCTTTCGGCTGCTCGGCCTGCGCGGCTGTTCGGTGACCATCCCGCACAAGGTGGCCGTCATGCCCCTCCTGGACGAGGTCAGCCCGCTGGCCCGGACGGTGGGGGCGGTCAATACCCTCTATTGGCGCGAAGACCGCCTGTGCGGCGAAAATACCGACGTGGCCGGCTTCATGTCGCCGCTGCTGGCCCGCGATCTGCCCCGCGAGACGCCCGTGCTTCTGCTGGGCGCGGGGGGCGCGGCCCGCGCTGCCGCCGCCGGTCTGCAGGCGCACGGTTTCAGGGAAATCAGCGTGTGCACCCCCTCAGACCGGACGCATGTGGCGCTGGCCGAAGCCTTCGGCCTGCGGGCCGTGCGCTGGCAGGATCGGCATGAAGCGCCCGCGGGACTGGTGATCAATGCCACGCCGCTGGGCATGCGGGGCAAGGCCGAGGAGGAAACGCCCTACGACTTCGGAACGGCCGCCGCTGCCGGACGGGGGGGGCTGGCCTACGACATCGTGTACAATCCCCTGCGGACGCGCTTTCTGCGCGAGGCCGGGGAAGCGGGCTGGCAGGCCGTCAGCGGGCTGGACATGTTTCATGCGCAGGCGGATGCGCAGTTTCGGCTCTGGACGGGCAGGGGACTTCCGTCCGAGGCCCGCGCGGCGCTGGAAGCCGCCCTGGGCAATGACGGAGCGCGGAGGTGAGCATGCACGACTATCTGATCCTGCACGGCGTCAACCTCAATATGTTCGGGCGGCGCGATCCGGCGCATTACGGCACCAGCACCCTGGCGGACATCAATGCCGCGCTGGGGGCCTTGGCCGCCGAACTGGGGGTCGGGCTGGACATCTTCCAGACCAACCACGAAGGCGAGATGGTGGAGCGCATTCACCGGGCGCTGGATGACGGCACGCGCGGCATCGTCATCAATGCCGGGGCCTGGACGCATTGCAGTTATGCCATCATGGACGCCCTCGGCATGGTGTCCGTGCCGGTGGTGGAGGTGCACATGTCCAATGTGCATGCCCGCGAGGCCTTCCGTCACGAATCGGTGCTGGCGCGGGTGAGCGCGGGCAGCATCGCCGGCTTCGGGCCGCAGAGCTATCTGCTGGGACTGCGCGCGGTGCATGCTCTGGCCGCCGAGCGGGCGGCAGCGGCGGCCCGAGAAATTTCCTCGTGAAAAAAACGGCAGAGGCGGGCAGAAGGCTGGATTTTTTCCTCTCCTTGCGTTAGGACAACCTAAATTTGGCTACGCCCCAGACCTTCAGACTTTAACCCTGTGAGATCCCATGAACGACGCCATTGAACTAAGCCGGATGCGCGATGCCGACTTCACGGCGGCAGTGGACGCCCAGAGCGGTCAGAGGATTTCCACCTGTTACCAGTGCGGCAACTGCACTGCCGGTTGCCCTGCGGGCTTTGTCTATGACCTGCAGGTCAATCAGGTCATGCGCAGCGTGCAGCTGGGCCTCAAAAACAAGGTGCTGAATTCCCGCTCCATCTGGATGTGCCTCTCCTGTTCCACCTGCAGTCAGCGTTGCCCCAACAACATCGATGTGGCCGGTGTGATGGAGACCCTGCGGCACATGGCCCGCAAGGAAGGCATTGTCACCGTGCCCAAGGTGGACAAATTCTGGACATCCTTCCTTGCCACGGTGCGCAAGTACGGCCGCACCTACGAAATCGGCACCATGGTGCTCTACATGCTGCGCTCCATGCGGGTATTCACCGACGTGGATCTGGCGCCCACCGCCCTGGCCAAGGGCAAGCTCGGCTTCAAGCCCCACAAGACGCCTGAGGAAGGCGCCGAGGCCGTGGGCCGCATCTTCAAGCGCTATCAGGAACGCGCCAATCGACAGGGGGTGCGCGCATGAAAATAGCCTACTATCCCGGCTGCTCGGCCACGGGTTCGTCGGCCGACTACGAAAAGTCCACCCAGGCCGTCTGCGCCGCGCTGGGCATGCAGATGGAAGAAATCCGCGGCTGGAGCTGCTGTGGTTCCACCCCGGCCCATGCCGTGGACACCCAGCTTTCCGGCGCGCTGAGCGCGCGCAATCTTGACCTTGCCGCCCGCCAGAAGGCCGACATGGTGCTCACGCCCTGTCCGAGCTGTCTTTCCAATCTGCGCCACGCGGCCAAGCGTCTGGAAAACCCCGAGTTCCGCGCCGGCGTCAATGAGCTGCTGGACGAACCCCTGCCCGAGAAGCTGCCCGAGGCCCTCTCGGTCATGCAGGGCATTGCCCGCACCTATGATATGGACGCCATTGCCTCGCGGGTGCGCAAACCGCTGGCCGGGCTGAAACTGGCCGCCTATTACGGCTGCCTCATGAGTCGGCCGCACGAGGTCATGGAATTCGGCGATCCCGAAAATCCCACCCTCATGGAAAGCCTGCTCACTGCCTGCGGCGCGGAAATGGTGGATTTCCCGCTGAAGACCGAATGCTGCGGCGCTTCCTACGGCATTCCCGAGCGCGCCATGACGGCCCGCCTGACCGGCCGCATCCTCAATCTGGCCACCATGCTGGGCGTGGATGCCGTGGTCGTGGCCTGCCCGCTCTGCCAGATGAACCTTGACCTGCGCCAGCAGCAGGCGGCCAAGGAAGCGGGCGTCGCCTTCAGCATGCCGGTGCTCTATTACACCCAGCTCATGGGCATCGCCTTCGGCCTCGCGCCCAGCGCGCTCGGGCTGGATAAACTCTGCGTCAGCGCCGACAATCTGCTGCGCAAGCTGGATCAGCCTGCTGTCTGCAGCAAGGCTCCCGAAGGAGACAAGGCATGAGAATAGGCGTTTTCATCTGCCATTGCGGCAGCAATATCGCCGGCACCGTGGACTGTGCCAAGGTGGCCGAGAATGCGCGTATGTTCCCCGACGTGGTGCTGGCCCAGGACATCATGTACACCTGCGCCGAACCGGGGCAGGCGGCCATTGAGGCGGCCATTCACGAGCACAAACTCGACGGCGTGGTTGTTGCCTCCTGTAGCCCCCGCATCCACGAGCCGACCTTCCGCCGGACGGTGGAACGCGCCGGCCTGAACCGCTACATGTTCGAAATGGCCAATATCCGCGAACATGTGTCGTGGATCGGCAAGGACAAGGACGCCAACACCAACAAGGCGACCGAACTGGTGCAGATTGCCGTGGCCAAGCTGCGCAACGACAAGCCCCTCAAGGCCAAGTCCTTTGACATCAACAAGCGCGTGCTGATCATCGGCGCGGGCGTGGCCGGCATCCAGGCCGCCCTGGACTGCGCCGAAGGCGGCATCCAGGTGGTGCTCGTGGAACGCGAAGCCACCATCGGCGGCAAGATGGCCAAGCTGGACAAGACCTTCCCCACGGTGGACTGTTCGGCCTGCATCCTCGGCCCCAAGATGGTGGACGTGGCCCAGCATCCCAACATCACCCTGTACGCCAAGTCCGAGGTGGAAGACATCTCCGGCTACGTGGGCAACTTCAACATCAAGATCCGCAAGCGCGCCACCTATGTGGACTGGGACAAGTGCACCGGTTGCGGCGCCTGCACCGAGAAGTGCCCGGCCAAGAAGACCCCGGACACCTTCAATGAACTGGTCGGCCCCACCACAGCCATCAACATCGCCTTCCCCCAGGCCATCCCGAAGAAGGCGGTCATCAATCCCGAGCACTGCCGCCAGCTCACCAAGGGCAAATGCGGCGTGTGCGCCAAGGTCTGCCCCACCGGCGCCATCAACTACGAACAGCAGGATGAGATCGTCACCGAGGAAGTGGGCTGCATCGTGGCCGCCACCGGTTATGACCTCATGGACTGGACGGTCTACGAGGAATACGGCGGCGGACGTTACCCCGACGTGGTGACTTCCCTGCAGTACGAGCGCCTGCTCTCGGCTTCCGGCCCCACCGAAGGCCACATCAAGCGGCCTTCCGACGGCAAGGAACCCAAGAACATCGTGTTCATCCAGTGCGTGGGCTCGCGCGACCGCTCCATCGGCCGTCCGTACTGCTCCGGCTTCTGCTGCATGTACACCGCCAAGCAGGCCATCCTGACCAAGGACCACATCCCGGATTCCAAGTCCTATGTCTTCTACATGGACATTCGCGCCAACGGGAAGATCTACGACGAATTCACCCGCCGCGCGGTGGAGGAATACGGCACGGAATACATCCGCGGCCGCGTGTCCAAAATCTACCCTGACGGCGAAGGCCACCTCGTGGTGCGCGGCGTGGATACGCTGCTCGGCGAAGGCGTGGAAATCAAGGCCGACCTCGTGGTGCTGGCCGTGGGCGTGGAAGCGGCCAAGGGCTCGCCCAAGCTGGCCGAAAAGCTGCGCATCTCCTACGACAGCTACGGCTTCTTCCTCGAAAGCCACGTCAAGCTGAAGCCCGTGGAAACCAATACCGCCGGCGTCTATCTGGCCGGCGTCTGCCAGGGCGTCAAGGACATTCCGGCCTCCGTGGCCCAGGGTTCCGCCGCCGCCGCCAAGGTGCTGGCCCTCTTTGCCAAGGACAAGCTGGAAAACGACCCGCAGATCGCCAGCGTGGACATGAAGCGCTGCGTGGACTGCGGCAAGTGCATCCGCTGCTGCCCCTTCGGCGCCATCAAGGAAGTGGAGTTCCGCGGCAAGATGTACGCCCAGGTCATCGAAACCGTCTGCCAGGGCTGCGGTCTCTGCACCTCCACCTGCCCGCAGGGCGCCATCCAGCTCTCCCACGCCACCGACAACCAGATTCTTGCGGAGGTTAACACGCTATGCCAGTGCTGAACGGCAAAGAACTGCGAATTGTGGGTTTTCTCTGCAACTGGTGCTCCTACGGCGGTGCCGACACCGCCGGGACGGCCCGTGCGGGACAGCCCACTGACCTGCGAATCATCCGCGTCCCCTGTTCGGGCCGCATCGATCCGCTCTTCATCGTGAAGGCCCTGCTCAACGGCGCCGACGGCGTGCTGGTTTCCGGCTGCCATCCGCGCGACTGCCACTATGCCGCGGGCAACTTCTATGCCCGCCGCCGTCTGGAAGTGCTCAAACAGTTCCTGCCCGTGCTCGGCATCGACGACCGCCGCTTCGAGTACACCTGGGTGTCCGCTTCCGAAGGCCAGCGTTGGCAGCATGTGGTGCAGACCTTCACCAAGCGCATCCATGACCTCGGCCCCGCGCCGAAGCTGGAAGATCCCGAACCGCTGCTCAAGGTGGTGGACATGGCGCTGACCTCGCTGCGTCCGCTGGGCACCGGCCAGAAGAACAAGCTGGACGAGCTCAAGGCCGCCATCAAGGCCAAGCTGCCTGAACTGGAGCTGGTCATCGGCTGGCAGCAGGGCTATGACGCCGCCCGCACGGTGCCGCTGTTCATGCGCACGCCCGAAGATGTGGACAAGCTCGTCTGGGGCCCGTTCAACGTCAACAACCCCGCTGTCTACCTGCCCCAGTACAAGGGCAAGAAGGTGGGCATCGTGGTCAAGGGCTGCGACGCCAAATCCGTGGTGGAACTGCTGCAGGAAAACCTGATCAACCGCGAGGATGTGACCATCTTCGCCATGCCCTGCGAAGGGACGCTGGACATGGCCCGCGTCAATCAGGAACTGGGCCGCTATACCACCATTGACAAGGTGGAATATGACGAGGCCGGCGTGACCATCACCGCCGACGGCAAGGAGCATCGCTTCTGCATGAACGATTATGCGCAGGGCAAATGCTACGGCTGCACCATGCCCACCGCCGTGCTGTCCGATACCCTCATCGGCACGCCCACGGAAGTGAAGCCCGGCCCCTACACCCCGCCGGAACTGGCCCTGCTCGATTCCATGAGCCTGGACGAGCGCCTGGCCTTCTGGCGCGGCCAGATGGAGCGTTGCATCCGTTGCTACGCCTGCCGCAACGCCTGCCCCATGTGCGTCTGCCGCGACTACTGCATTGCCGAAAGCCGCGAACCGCACTGGATCTCGCAGGATGACAGCACCCGTGAAAAACTCTTCTTCCAGACCATCCACGCCATGCACCTGGCGGGCCGCTGCACCGGCTGCGGCGAATGCCAGCGCGCCTGTCCCGTGGGCATCCCGATTCTGGCCCTGCGCCAGCAGATCGCCCGCGCCGTGGGTCAGCTCTTTGACGGCTACAAGTCCGGCGTCGATCCCGAGGCCGTGCCGCCGCTGCTGGGCTACGAAGTGGAAGAAAAGAACATTCATGAGAGGGAGTGGAAATGAGCATCACCCGTTTTGTAAAGCCTGAGGGCCTCCCGGCGTTTCTGGCTCACCTCTCCAAGGAAGCCCGCGTGCTGGCCCCTGTGGTGAAGCCCGCCGACAAGCGTTCCGTGATCTTCGAGCCCTGGAAGGAAGGCAAGGAATTCACGCTGGAAAAGGCCACCGTGCCCGCCAAGGCCGCGGTGCTGCCCCAGTGCGAAACCCTTGTCAGTTACCGCAAGGTCAAGGATCCGGCCAATCCCCAGAATGTGAAGCTGGAACTGGACGATACCCCGCAGGCCGAAACCACGGTGGTCTTTGCCGCCCGTCCCTGCGACGCCCGCGGTTACGCCACGCTGGATCGCCCCTACCTGCAAGGCCCCATCGCCGACCCCTACTACAAGGCCCGGCGGGAAAAACTCACCGTCATCACCCTGACCTGCAACAGCGGCTGCAATACCTGCTTCTGTCACTGGGTGGGCGGCGGGCCTTCCTCGCCCGAAGGTTCGGACATCCTGATGACCGAACTCAAGGACGGCTACATCCTGCAGGGCATCACCCCCAAGGGCGACGCCCTGCTGGAAGGCAGCGGCCTCGATGACGGCGCGGATCGCTTCAAGGAAATGGAAGACGTGCGCAAGGCGGCCTGGGGCACCCTCGTCAAGGCCCCCAACCTCAAGGACGCTCCGGCCAAGGTGGCGGCCAAGTTCACGGACGTGGACTTCTGGACGCGCGAAACCGACCGTTGCCTCTCCTGTGGCGCCTGCACCTACTTCTGCCCGACCTGCTACTGCTTCAACATTACTGACGAGGGCGAAGCCACCAGCGAAAAGGGCGGGCGGCGTCTGCGCAGCTGGGACAACTGCATGTCGTCCCTGTTCACCCGCGAAGCCAGCGGGCACAACACCCGTGTGGAAAAGGCCCTGCGCATGCGCAACCGCGTGTCGCACAAGTTCTCCACCTATCCCGAGAACTGGGGAACCTTCTCCTGCAACGGTTGCGGCCGCTGCATCAGCAACTGTCCCGTGAGCCTTGACATCCGCCAGATCGTGCTGGATGCCATCAACGCCGACAAGGCCGCCAAGTAGAGGTAAGACATGGCGACGCAAAGCAAAAAGGAAGGGATGCTGCGCGAGCTGACCCCCCGTCCGCTCCCGCAGGGCAATCCCTACAAGCCCATGCCGGCCACTGTGCTGGAAACCATTCAGGAAACGGGCAACATCAAGACCATTCGCGTGGTGCTTGACGACCCGGAACAGATGGCCAATTTCAAATATGAACCCGGTCAGGTGGGGCAGCTCTCGGTCTTCGGGGCCGGGGAATCCACCTTCGTCATCAACTCCCCGCCGTCCATGAAGGATTACCTCCAGTTCTCCGTCATGCAGGCCGGGGAAGTGACCTCCACCATCCACCGGCTGTCCGCCGGGGACAAGGTGGGCGTGCGTGCCCCCCTGGGCAACTTCTTCCCCTACGAGGACTGGAAGGGCAAAAACATCTTCTTCGTGGGCGGCGGCATCGGCATGGCCCCCATCCGTACCATCATGCTGCACATCCTCGAGCGCAAGAAGGATTACGGCAAGGTGAGCCTGCTCTACGGGGCCAAAAGTCCCAGCGACATGGCCTTCAGCTACGAGCTGCAGGGCTGGCTGGACAATCCCGATCTGGATTGCCACCTCTGCATCGACAATCCGGCCGAAGGCTGGCAGCACAAGGTGGGCCTCATCCCCAACGTGCTGACCGAGATCGGCCCCAAGCCCGACAACTGCGTGGCCGTGCTCTGCGGCCCGCCGATCATGATCAAGTTCACGCTGCAGGCCCTCGAAAAGCTGGGCTTCCAGCACGAGAACATCGTGACCACGCTGGAAAAGCGCATGAAGTGCGGCATCGGCATCTGCGGCCGCTGCAACATCGGCAGCCACTACGTCTGCATTGACGGCCCGGTGTTCACCCTCAAGCAGCTCAACGGCCTGCCGCCGGAACTCTAGTCCGGCCCGGTCGTCCACGGCTCATTCATGGCGGCGGAGCACGGCTCCGCCGCCATTTTGCATGGCAGCCGCTGCGCGAACCGGCGGCTTGATCGCCGTGGGGCGGCGGCATGGCATGGCACAGGGAAAAGGCTCGGGCAGCAGAGACGCGGAAGGCATGTCTCTTTACAGAAGGCCGCCCGTGAAATAGACTGAGATATGCGTAAGAGAACAAGCGTTGCCGTGCTTGCGATCGGCCTTCTGCTGCCGCTCGCTCCTGTTGCGCCCGTTCCCTGTGGCAGCGGGGCGGAGCGGGGGCGGCAGCCGTGCGTCAGCCTCGTCGGCGGAACGGCTCTGGCGGCGGACAGGGGACAAACAAGCGCCGTGTCCGCGCGCAAAGCGCGGAAAAAAGTCGCCGCCAAGGGCAAGCAATCATCCCTGCATGGGCAGCCTTGGGCCTTTGGTTCCTCAGACGCCAGCAAGGAAGCACTCTGGCAGGACGGCGTGGGCGGCGAGACCCTGCAACACCGGGCCACGGGCGGTCGGGGCAAGGCCATCGGCAATACCGCCAGCATCGAAGCCTCGTTGCGGCGCGAAGCCGCGGATCAGAAGAAGCGTGAGGAGCGAAAGAAGCGGGGCGGACTGGGCATGAGCCTGGACACGGACGAGTCCGTGTGGCGGCATGAGACGCCCACGAATATGGGCAGACCCGACGAAACTCTGTCCATCGGCAGCTCGCGGCATACCCTGCGGGCCTTTGGCGGCGTGGAAAGCGATGACCTGAGCATTTCCGTCGGCCCGGAAATCACGGTCAAGGATCGGGACAATCAGGGCCATTTTGCCCGCAGCGACGAACCCGATTCCGCTGTGGGCATGGGCATGCGTTTCTCGCTGGATTTCTGAGCAGGCGGCAGCCTGCGTGGTCGGGGCAGCCGGCGACGGCTGGCAGGTTCCCGCCCCACGGGGCGAGAACCTCTTTTTTTTCAACAAATCAGCATGGCGTCGCCATAGGAAAAGAAGCGGTAGCCCTGCCGCACGGCCTCGGCATAGGCCGAGAGAATGCGATGCCGACCGGCAAAGGCCGAAACAAGCAGCAGCAGGGAGGATTCGGGCAGGTGGAAATTGGTGATCATGCCGTCCACCACCCGGAAGCGCCGGCCCGGATACATGTAGAGATCCGTCCAGCCGGTATAGGGCTGCAGGCTGCCGCACATTTCCGCCGCGCCTTCCAGCGCGCGCACGCTGGTGGTGCCCACGGCAATGATCGGACGCCTTTCGGCGCGAGCCTGCTGAATGGCCGTTACCGTCGCTTCCGGCACTTCGATATATTCGCGGTGCATGCGGTGCTGGCGAATATCCTCGCAGCGAACGGGGCTGAAGGTGCCGTAGCCCACATAGAGGGTCACTTCCGCCCACTGCACGCCCTGCCCGGCCAGACGCTGCCGCAGCTCCTCGGTGAAATGCAGGCCCGCCGTGGGCGCGGCCACGGAACCGAGCTTGTCCTCGCGGGCGTAGACCGTTTGATAACGGCTCAGATCCTCGGCGTCGTCGCTGCGCTTGATGTAGGGGGGCAGGGGGATGTGTCCGGTGGCGGCAAAGGCGGCGGCAAGATCGCCCTCCCAGTCCAGCCGCACCCGGCGCTGCCCGAAGGGGCCGGACTCCAGCACCGTGACCGTGATGCCCGCCCCGAAGGCAACGCTCTCGCCTTCGCGAATGCTGCCGCCGCTGCGCACCAGACCGCTCACCTCGGCTGTCCAGCCGTCAGCCGTATCCTTGCGGCGGCGGGCGCTTTCCCGCACCAGGGGCAGGGGCGTCAGCAGCAGAAATTCCACCTTGCCGCCCGTGCCGCGCGTGCCCAGCAAGCGGGCCTGCAATACGCGGGAATTGTTGGCAATCAGCAGCGCACCCGGGGGCAGCAGATCCGGCAGCTCCGCAAAGAGGTGGTGTTCCAGCCGAAATTCGCCCTGCCGGGGCAGCATGAGCAGGCGTGAGGCCCCGCGTTGCTCAGGCGGGAACTGGGCAATCTGATCCGGCGGCAGATCATAGCGATAGGCGGCCAGGGAAAAGTCTTCATCATGAACGGGCGGAAAGGCAGGCTGGGGCATAGGGTTCTCCGAAAAAAACAGGGCGGCCCGGCAGCAAAAGCCGCCGACGCGCGGCTCCGCGCCGGACTTGTCAGGGCGGGCGGGAGAGGCTATCGTTTTGCGTCGCTCCCCGAGGGGGCGACCACCATTGCCGCAGGAGTATAGCCATGCCTCGCCACTTTGTCATCTTGTGCCTTTGCGCCCTCTGCGCCCTTGCCGGGGGCTGCTCCACCCTGGGTATCGACAATCCTTTCGGCTCCGGCGAAAGCGCGCGGCAGAGCCAGCTGCTGGGCGTGCCGCTGCCGGCGGGCATGTCCCTTTCCGGCGATCATTCGCGGCGCAGCGGCAATGAAGGGGTGGAGGTCGCCTACGGGCAGATAAATGCGGCGGTGGCGGCGCAGCAGATGTTCAACAGTCTGCAGGCCGCCGGCTGGCAGCTGCGCCTGCAGCAGAGCCGGCCGGGCAGGGGCATCTATGTCTACGACAATGGCGAGCGCGTGGCCGTGATCCATGTGGAGGCCCAGACCATTCAGACCGTGCTGACCATTTGCGCGGGCAACCGTCTGCCCGACGGCAGCATGCTCAACCTGCCCGTGGCCGATGAGGGCGCAGGGGACGGCGGAACGGACGATGCCTCCGGCGCCGAGGGGCTGGACACGACGCCGCAGAGCGGCGGCACGCCGCCGGTGGGCACATCCGAAAGCTGGGGCGCGCCCACGTCCGGGGGGCTGCAGGAGCGCAGCCTGTGAGTCTGGACTGCCTGTTCAGCCGCAGCGGCAAATTCGCGGGCAAGCGGCTGCATCTGGGGGTCAGCGGCTCGGTGGCCTGCTATCGGGCGCTGGACGTGCTGCGCGCCCTGCGGGCGCTGGATATGCATGTGTCCGCGACCCTGACCGGCGGGGCGCGGCAATTCGTGACGCCCCTGCTGTTCGAGGCCCTCGGGGCCATGCCCGTCTACGGCGATATGTTCGCCCCGGGCGAGGAAGCCTTTGCCCATCTGGAGCCGGGGCAGCACGCACAGGCCATGCTGGTGGCCCCGGCCAGTGCGGACACGCTCTCGCGGCTGGCGCAGGGGGCGGCCTCGGATATGCTGTCGGCGCAGGCCCTGGCCTTTGACGGGCCGTTGCTGCTGGCGCCGGCCATGAATCCGCGCATGTGGCAGCATCCGGCCACGCAAGCCAATGTGGCGACCTTGCGGGAGCGCGGAGCGCGCATCATCCTGCCCGCCTGCGGCCGGGCCGCCTGCGGCGATGCGGGCGAGGGCCGGCTTGCCCCGCCGGAGGAACTTTTCTGGCAGGCCCTGCGCGCCCTTGCGCCGCAGGATATGGCGGGCAAGCGGGTCATGGTGACCGTTGGCCCCACCCGCGAGCCGTGGGACGGCGTGCGTTACTGGAGCAATCCTTCCAGCGGTCGCATGGGCGGCGCGCTGGCTGTGGCCGCCTGGCTGCGGGGCGCCACGGTGACGGCGGTCTGCGGGCCGGGTTGTCCGGGGCTGCCGTCGGAAATCCGGCGTCTGGACGTGGGCACGGCGCGCGAGATGTTCGAGGCGGCGGCGGACATCTGGCCGGATATGGACTGCGGCTGCTTCTGCGCGGCGGTGGCCGACTTTTCGCCCGTGCCGCACGGGCCGGAAAAATTCAAGAAGGAAGGCGCTGAGGCGGGCTTCAGCGTCAGCTTTGCGCCCAATCCTGACATCCTGCGTACGCTGGCCGCCCGACGGCGTGCGGATCAGCGGCTGCTGGGCTTTGCCGCCGAGACGGCCCCGGACATGGACAGCCTGCTGGCGCTGGCCCGGGCCAAGCGCGCCCGCAAGGACGCCGACCTGCTGGCGGGCAATTGCGTCAACAGTGCGGGCTGCGGCTTCGGCTGCGCCACCAACAGCATGGCGGTCACGGACAGGCACGGCCATGAAGAAATCTGGCCGCAACAGAACAAAGCCGACGTGGCCTGGGATCTGCTCACATGGCTTTTGCGTATCTGAATCCGCAGACGGCTCCCTGGCGCTCCCTCGGGGTGCGTTATCTGCTGGCGCAGGGCGACCTGCCGCCAGAGTTGTCACTGTGCGCGGACAGGGGAGACCCCCTTCCGTCACAGGCGCGCCATGCCGCATCCCGGCCTGCCGCACAGGCCGCGCCCCGATTCAGGGACGGGGGGGCGCAGGCTCCGGGCCGTCCGGGCCGTGTGTCCGTCCCTGCCGCCCGGCCCCGTCCGCCGGCTTCCCCTCCCGCGGCATCCGTCCCGCCCGCGTCCCGTGCGGAACAGCCGCCGCGCGCCCCGACAGCGCCGGAGTCCTCCGCCGCGTCATGGCAGCCGCTCGCGCCCGCGCTCTGGCCCGCGCCGTGGCAGGAGCTTCTTGCCCGTACCCGGCCTGGCCTGGTGGCCTGGACATACTGGCATCTGGGCAGTGACCTTCAGGACGGTGCGCAGGCCGGCAAGGCCGAACGGCGGGATTTTTTCCGGCGGATCCTGCAGGATCTCGCCTGCCCGCAGGGCACGCACACCTTCTGGCCGGTCTGCCTGCCCGCTGCGGCGGGCGAGCCGCAAGCCGACGCCGGCATGTTCTGGTCGGGGCTGCAGGCCCTGCGCTCGCGGGGCGTCATCATCATGGGTTCCGCGGCAGCCCGGGCCTCGGGTCTGCCCGGGCCGCTTCAGCCGCTGACCCAGCGCATGGTTCGCGGGCGGCTGGTCTGGATTCTCCCGGATGTGGACAGACTGATTGGCGATGCCTCAGGCTATGCCACGATGCGGGCCTTTCTTCGCAAGGCCCTGCATATCCTTTTTCCGAGGTAGGCATGTATACGCCCATCGGTCTCATGTTTCTGGGGCTGGCGCTCGGCTTCGGCCTGCGCAAGGTGTCCTGTCTGGCGCGGGTGCCGCGCGCCATCACGCCCACCATCCTGCTTATGCTCTTTGTGCTCGGTTTGGCCGTGGGCGGCAACAAGGCCCTTGTGGCCAACCTGCCCACCCTGGGCGGTCGGGCGCTGGCCCTGACCCTGGCGGGCGTGGCGGGCAGCCTGATCGGCGTGCTGCTCATCCGCCGCCATTTTCCGGGAGCCGGGCCGGGAGGCCGGGCCATCGCCGCGGCAGAGCAGAAGGAACGCGCGGGCAGCCCGGCGGATGCCGCCGGCCTGGCCACGGCGTTCAAGGATGCGCCCCTGCCCCCGCGCGGCACGGCATCGGGAGGGGCGGACGATGGGCGGTAGTCTGGTCATTCTCGCCTGCTTCTGTCTGGGGGCGGCGTGCGGCTGGCTGGGCTGGGCGCCGCAATACCTGCTGGAGCATGACGTCACCCTGTATGTCCTGTACCTGCTCATGCTGCTGGTGGGCTTTTCCATCGGCTACGACCGCCGCCTCGGCGAGATCCTGCGCACCCTGCGCCCCCGCGTCCTGCTGCTGCCGCTGGCCACCACCCTGGGCACCTTTGCCGGGGCCGCGCTGATCAGCCTGTTTCTGGTCTACAGCGCAAGCGAATGTCTGGCCGTGAGCGCGGGCTTTGCCTACTATTCCCTGTCGTCGGTCATCATTTCCATGTACAAGGGGCCGGAACTGGCGACGGTGGGCCTCATGGCCAATATCATGCGCGAGTTGCTGACCCTGCTCGCCGCGCCGCTGCTTGTGCGCCGGATCAGTCCGCTGGCTCCCATTTCCTGCGGCGGCGCGTCCACCATGGACACCACCCTGCCCGTCATCGCCCGCTGCGCCGGGCAGCAATGGGTCTTCGTGTCCATTGTCCACGCCATCATCCTTGATGTCAGCGTGTCGTTCTGGGTATCGCTGTTCTGTACATGGTAAGGAGGAATCATCATGGCCCGTATGCGATCCGTCAAGACGCGCCTGCGTCAGCTGCTTGAAGCCGAGGACTGGCGCAGCCACCTGCCCGCCATTGCCGCCGAGGGCCTTGCCGCCGTGGGGCCGTTGCTGTCCTTCCTGCTGCTGGAACCGCGCACCCGGCACCGGGCCGCCGTGGCGCTGGGCGCGGTGGCCGCCGCGCTGGAAAGGACGCAGCCCGAGGCGGTGCGCAACCTCATGCGCCGCTTCATGTGGCACATGAATGAGGAATCGGGCAATATCGGCTGGGGCATTCCCGAAGCCTTCGCCGAAGCCTGCTGCGCCTCGGGGCTGGCGGCGCGGGAGTTTCACCGCGTACTCATCTCCTATGTCATCGAGCTGGAAAAGGATGACAATTTCTGCGATCATGACGTGTTGCGGCGCTCCTGCTTCTGGGGCATCGGCAGACTGGCGCAGGTACGGCCCGAGCTGGCCGAATGGGCGCGGCCCTGGCTGCGCCGGGGGCTGGACGATCCCGACCTCATCTGTCGCGGCATGGCGGCTTGGGCCTTGCGGCAGCTGCCCGCCGACATGATGGACGCGCCCCTGCTGCGCCGTCTGGCCGACGACGGGCCGGATGCGGCCTGCGAGATTTTTGACGGCAATGACATGCGCGCCACCAGCGTGCGCCGTCTGGCGGCGGGGGACTGAACGCGCGGCAAGGGGCGGTTGACAGGAAGGCCTCGATCCGCTAGTGTCGCTCTACACGCTTTCATTGATGAGAGAGCGTGCAGAGTTCCTGCCAGGATGAGGAACTTGCGTGGTTGTGACCCTTTGTTGTTGCACGCAATCCAGTCCGTGAGCAGGTTTTTTCATGCCTCTTTGCAGCAGCTGTTTCCAGACGTTCCACGGTCATGCCGTTTTCCGCGGCATGGCGCGTTCCGCAAGGCTCCGTTCCGGCAATGTCCGGCGCGGAGTCTTTTGCCTTCTGTGAAGCGGCGGCCTGCCGGCGGCTTCGGGCGCAAGGCCGCTCCGCCGCATCGGCCATGCTGACCCCCTGACGCATTCCGGGCTGCGAACCTGCCACCTTGTTCAGGCATCCTTTTTCATGGAGAAGTTGCTATGGCCGATATCCGCCTTGCCAAACCTGCTGCCGGTAGCGCGCAAATTGTCCCCAGCGCGCCGGACGGCCGTTTCGTCTTTGATTTTCCCGCTGATGCGGCAACCCTTACCCGTAGCGGCGACAATCTTGTCCTGACCTTTGAGGATGGTTCCTCCATTCAGATTCAGGGCTTCTACGCCACCTACTCCAAGGAGGAAATGCCTTCCTTCCAGGTGGACGGCGTGGAAATTTCCGGCGCGGACTTCTTTGCGGCCCTGGGCGAGGATTTGATGCCCGCCGCCGGGCCAGCCGCCGGCAATGCCGCCCGTAACGGCCGCTATAACGATTACGGCGGGGGCAATCTGCTGGAAGGCATTGACCATCTGGACGGGTTGGATATCGGTTTTGACGGTGAACCGCAGACCGTGGACGCCAAGCTGTTTGCTCTTGGCGGCACGTTGCCCGGGGCCAGTGACGGCGGCATCACGTCGTCCGATGCCTCAGGCCCGGCTCCCGACTCGGACGGCGACGATGACACGCCGACGCCGCCCGACCCGGACGGTGACGATGATACGCCGACGCCGCCCGACCCGGACGGCGACGATGATACGCCGACGCCGCCCGATCCGGACGGCGATGACGACACGCCGACGCCGCCCGACCCGGACGGTGACGATGACACGCCGACGCCGCCCGATCCGGACGGCGACGATGATACGCCGACGCCGCCCGATCCGGACGGCGATGACGACACGCCGACGCCGCCCGACCCGGACGGCGATGACGACACGCCGACGCCGCCCGACCCGGACGGCGACGATGACACGCCGACGCCGCCCGACCCGGACGACAGCGGCTCCATCTACAAGGCGTCGGTCACCAGTTCCGATAATGACACGCTGCAGACGAACACGCCGTCGCACAGCGTGGCCGTGTCCGGCATGTCCGATATTGCGGCAATTACCGAAGGGGCAAAGGTCTATCAGGGCGATACGCTTATCGGCGAGTTCACCCTGTCCGGCGGCAAGCTTTTCTTCACCCAGTCCGGCGCGTATGCGCATGAGGCGGGCAGCGACAGCGCCGTACTGAGCCATGAGCTTGCCATCACGGACAGCTATGGCAACGCCCACACCGTTGCCGTGGAGCTTACCATTGAGGACAGCCTCCCCTACGCCAAGAACGATACCATCGAGCTGAAAGACCATGCCGCGGATGGCGCGGACGCCGCCGGCAACGTGCTGGCCAACGATACGAGGAGTGCCGACGGGGAGACGCTTGTCACAAGTGTGCGGAACGCCGAGGGCACAAGCGTCTCTGTCGATGGCGGCGAAGGCTTCACGACAATCAAGGGCACGCTCGGCACCCTGCTCATCAAGGCCGACGGCTCCTACGAATACACGCTTGATGACGGCATCAGCATTCCTGATAACTCCATCGTGCGGGAAGAGTTCTCCTATACCATCGCGGATGGCGACGGCGACACCTCCACGGCGGCCGCGCTGACCATCCTGGTGGGCAAGGGCACCGTGCGGGTGAAGGAATCGGGCATCGGCGTCAATGAAAACGGCGAGGAAATCGACATCGCCGGTACGCCGGTGGCCAGCGGTTCGGTGAAGGGCGAAGTGACGGATGTTTCGCTCGGCGACACGCAGTACACGGATGCGAACCTTCCCGATCAGTACAAGCTGAAGGTCGAAAGTACGGAGTCCGACGACAGCAGCATCACCTTCCACACGAACTACGGCGATTTTGTCGTGGACAAGGCCAGTGGCGAGTATTCCTTCCATCTGGATGACAATGCCGCCAATCCGCTGCCCAACGGCTTCGAGATCACGCAGGGCTTCAACTTCACCACAACGGTGGAGGGCGTGAGCACCGTGCAGGAAGTGGTCGTGGTCATCGAGGGAACCAACGATGCCGGCCAGCTCAGCGAAGCCGGCAACAGCACCCATTCGCTCGGCAAGCTGTGGATGGATGCCAAGGCCGAAGGCGCCGACAGCGTCGAACGGGTCTATGACGCGATGGATCATCCCAATATCGGCTCGCAGGCGCACGATCTGAACCAGTCCGCCAACGGCACGGCTCGTCCCACGGCCTGGCTGCCCTTTACGCTGGAGGATCCGGACTTCGGCGACAGCCTGACCTTCCAGGCGGTGTTCAACGGGGCCAGCAACAACCCCAATACCACGGCAAGCATGCAGGGGGACACCTTTGTTTCCTATCAGGAAATATTGGCCGGCATGGAGTCGGATCCGCTCAGTGTGGCACTTTCCGTGGAATGGGCAAAATTCCAGCAGAACTTCAGCTCCGATCAGGTGGACAATATGCTGTTCTTCCGCAACGAATACGGCATATTCGTCATCACCAACGAGGCGGTTGAGGTGACGGCCAACAATCAGGAGGGCGCCCAGTACTGGCTGACCTTCCTGGTGGATTCCGATGCCGATGTCGTCCGCCAGATGGCGGAAGGGACGGGCACGAGCGCCAGCAAATACGGCAAGCTCCTGCAGTTCTCCTTCCAGGTCACGGACGCCACGGGCAATACCGTCAAGACGGAGGCCGGCACCGGGGACTATGTTGCGACAAATCAGGTTCTTGTACATGTGTACGGTTCCAACGACACCCCCGAGGTGGCCCTGTCGGGCGGCGCGCTGCAGGTGCATGACGACGACATCAGCAATGCCAACCGGAACGGCGCCAAGGGCGGCGATACGGAATACCATACCATATCCGTCGTCCACGACGGGGAAACCTATACCGGGCGTCTGACCGGCGACGGCGGCAGGCTCGTCCTGTTCAGCGACGGTTTTGGCGCCATAACCTGCGCCGTTGCCGCCGCCATGACGGACGGCACCAACTTCACCCTGAGCGATTTCCAGCTCGGCGACGGCAGTGCCCTGAGTGGCGATCTGGCGATTACCGTGACGGACAAGCACGGCAATTCCGCCCTCTATCAGGCCAGCGCCGAAGACGGCAAATTGGTGGAGGTCGCCGAAGGCTTCACGCAGTCGGGTACGGCAGAGTCGGAAAACCTCTACGGCGGCAGCGGCGACGACACCCTCCACGGCGAGGGCGGCAACGATGCCCTGTGGGGCGGTGAGGGCAACGATCAGCTCTTCGGCGGCGACGGCAATGACCGGCTGTATGGCGAGGCCGGCAATGACACGCTGGACGGCGGCGACGGCAAGGATATCCTTGTCGGCGGCGAAGGACATGACACGCTGTATGGCGGCGACGGCGACGACGTGCTTGTCGGCGACGGCCAGGGCGAGCTGCAGTCCCTCATCGAGGGCACGGTCAATACCGAAACCGCGCACGACTTCCTGTCCCTCAAGTCCCCCGAGGAGCTGGACAACTACATCGCCCAGTTTGAAAAGCCGGATGACGGCGATGATCAGCTTTTCGGCGGAACCGGTGACGACCTGCTGTTCGGCATGGGCGGCAACGACTACCTTGACGGCGGCGAAGGCGCGGATGCCATTTTCGGCGGCTCCGGGCATGACATCATCGTCTATGACCACAATGACTACATGGTCAACGGCGGCAGCGGCATCGACTTCATCGTTTCCGACGACGCCACGCTGAAGCTGGATGCGCTGCTCGCGGGCACGGGCGAAAACGGCCCCATCGTGGACAATGTCGAAGTGCTCATCACCGGCGCAGATGCCCTGAGCCTGACCAGTGTGGAACAGCTGGCCAAGGATTACGGCATCAGCATCAACGACAGCACCGGCAGCATCGAGCTGAACGAGTCGCTGTGGAGCCAGGGCGAGAACGGCAGTTACGACTTCCACGGCAATGGTGACTTGCACATGCAGGTTTCCGGCGACGTTGACGTCAATCTGGTGAGCGCCGATCCGGCAAGCGAAGCCGCGCAAAAGGCGGCAGTGGAAGCCAGCAACGGCTAAACGCAACATGCGGAGCGGCCCCCTCGCGGGACCGCTCCGCTTTTTTTTTGCCGGAGCCTCTTGAATGCGCATTCTCTTTGTCAACCATGTCTTTCCCGGCATCTTCGGGCCGCTGGCCGCCGCCCTGGCGGCAGAACCCGGCAATGAAGTGCTGTTTGCCTCCATTTACAGCAAACGCGATTTTACCCTGCCGGGCGTGCGCCACATGGTGCTGCCCCCGGTCAGAGGCGACCGCGGCAGCCGTTCGGGGAAAAACGCCCATACCGATGCGGGCATGGCGCTGAACGTGGCCCTGAACGTGGGAAGGCAGAGCCTGCGTGCCTTTTTGCGCCTGCGTGAGAGCGGCTTTGTGCCGGACATGGTTCTGGCCTTTTCGGGGGAGGCTGCCGCCCTGTACTGGGAGGAGGCCTTCCCTGAGGCCTTCCGGGTCAGCTGGAATGACGGCGAATCGGCCCTGCCGGGCCATGCGGCCCGGGGCAGCGGCCTTACCCGCCACCTCCTGCAATGCCGGCAGGCCCTGGGCAGCGATCTTGCCGTCAGTCTGACGGCCGGCCTGCGCAGCCTGTTCGACCTTCGCCTGAAGGGCGGGGCCGATCTGCCCTTTGCCGTGGATACGAGTCTGTTCTCTCCCGGTGCGGTTTCGGCACGGGAACTCCCCGGCCCGGAACGGACGCCGGACGAAGTGGTCATTTACGGCGTCGGCGGGCACAGTCTGGCTGACGACGCCCTGCCCGGCAGAATGGCCGCGCTGCTGGATGCCCGCCCGCACTGCCATCTCTTTTTGCTGTGCGGCAGCCCGGCGCTGGCCGAGGCCTGGGCCGAGATCCGCGCCGATATGCCGCAGCGGGAACGCCTGCACCTGCCGGGGGGGCTGTCCCTGGCGGCGTACAGGACGCTGCTGCGCGCCGCCCGCCTGCTCGTCATTCCCCATGCGGGAGACATTTCCCCCGCGCTCATGCTGGAAACCATGAGCTGCGGCACGCCCGTACTCCTGCCCGGCGATCTGCCTGCCTCCTCCCTGCTGCAGGCGGGGCGGGACATCCTGCTGGCCGAGGGGCCGTGCCCCGAGCCGGCCCTGCTGGCCAATGCGCCGCTGCTGGAGGCTGCGGGCAGACATGCCCGGCAGGCCGTGCTGAATTCCTTTGATCGTTCCGTGGTCATCGGGCGGCAGGTGCGCTTCCTGCAAGAAGCCTGGGCGGCCTGGCGGGATGGGGCCGCCTGCGTCGGCGGGCACGAGGCCTGACAAAAAGGGGGGACGCCGTAGCGTCCCCCTTTCGTTCGCAGGCGGCTGCCGTATCCGGCGGCCATATGTCCGTACAGGCGTCTTTCGGGCCTCGGGGCCTAGCCCTGTTTCATCTTCTCAATGAGGGCGTTGAGCTTTTGCGCTTCGGCGGCCATTTCATTGACGGCCTGGGCCGCCTGTTCCATGGCGGCGGCATTCTGCCCGGCAATTTCGTTGATCTCACTGATGGATCGGTTGATTTCCTCACTGGTGGCGGATTGCTCCTCGCTGGCGGCGGCAATGGCCCGCACCTGATCGGCGGCGTGCTCGGCCAGGCTGACAATCTCCTTGAGGGCTTCGCCCGAGCGACCGGCCAGCTCGGTAGCGGCATTGACGCCCTCCACGGAGATTTCCACCTGACGGATGGACTTTTCCGCACTTTTCTGAATGGCGTTGATGGCGTTGGCCACCTCAGAGGTGGACGCCATGGTCTTTTCAGCCAGCTTGCGCACTTCATCCGCCACCACGGCAAAGCCCCTTCCCGCCTCGCCGGCGCGCGCGGCCTCAATGGCGGCATTGAGGGCCAGCAGATTGGTCTGGTCGGCAATATCAGAAATGACGCTCATGATCCGGGTGATCGCCGTGGCATTTTCCCCCAGTCGCGACATATCCTCCTTGAGGGTCAGGGACATATCGTGCAGGCTCTGGATGCTGCGCACCACCTCGCTGACAATCCCGGCTCCCTCTTCGGCCTTGCCGCGCATATTTTCCGACACTTCGGCGGCGTTGCCCGCATTGCGGGCCACCTCCAGCACGGTGGCATTCATCTGGCCCATGGCCGTGGCGGTTTCGGCGGCGCGTTCGGCCTGATGCTGCGCCCCCTGCGAGGATTGGGCGATCTGATCGGACAGCTGCCCGGCCGCGCCGTGAATGACGCCGGTGGATTCCTCCAGATGGTGGGCGGCTTCGGTCATGCCCTCGCGGCGGGCATTTTCCGCCGCACGGCGGGCTTCCTCGGCGTGGCGCATGGCCTCCTCAGCCCGGGCCGTATGCCGCTCAGCTTCCTCGGTCTTGCGCTTGGCTTCACCAAGCAGGCGGCCCAGCGCTTCAATCATGCTGGCAATGCTGTCGTGCAGCAGGGCAAGTTCCCCAAAGAAACGGCAGTTGTTGACGCGGGCTTCCAGATTGCCGCCCGCCACCTCCTGCGCGTTCCTGACCAGCGCATTGAGCGGGCGCACGATGGAGCGCACCATGAAAAGGGCCACCATCAGCACCAGCAGGGCAATGACGACGGCAATGATCGTCACATGGCGCATGGCCGTATTGCTGCGTGCGTTGATCTCGGCCGCGGACTCCAGGGCCACGATCTTCCAGCCGAAGTCGGTGGTCAGGACGTTGGCTTCATAGGCTTCGCCGCCGAGGCTGACATCCACCATGCCGCCGCTCGTGTTCATGAGCGTTTGCAGCGCCGGATCCTGCACATCCTTGCCGATGATCTTGCCCACCAGCTCCTCGTCATTGGGGTGACAGATAATGCGCCCGCTGTTTTCCAGCAGGAGAAAGAAGCCGGTCTCGCCAAAGCTCAGGGCCGCCACCCGCTGCGACAAATCCGCCAGGGAAATGTCGATGCCCACCACCCCGGCCAGTTCACCCCGCGCATTGAGCAGCTTGTGGGTCACGGCCACCACCATTTCGCCGGTCACGGAAAAGTAGGCCGGGGCCAGACCGGCAACGGCGGTGTCGGACGCCCGCTGGCGATACCAGTCCTTGGTGCTGAGATCGTGGTGCGGGGGGATCTTCATGTCGTCGCAGCTGCTGGCATAGCTGCCGTCGGCAAAGCCCACATAAATCTCGAGATAATCATGATTGGCGCGACCGACCCGCAGCAGGGGTTCGGTCAGGGCCGTGGCCTCGGGGCCGAGTTCGGCCTGCAGGTAGCGGCTTTCCTGCGGGTTGTCCACAAAGCGCGGAAAGGCGTCCTGGGCATCGGCCAGCCCCGGCTGCTCGGCAATGATCTGGGCATTGTGGATGGCGCCGTTGACAAAGCTGCGGATGCTCTGCTCCATGAGCTGCAGCTGCTGATTGGACGAGGTGACGAAGTAGCCCCGGGCATCTTCGCGCATCTGCCAACCGGTATAGCCGATGACGCAAACCGCCACCACGGCGATGCTGCACAAAAAACCGAGGGTGATACGAAGTTTGATGGTCATATGCTCCAACTCGACAGGCTAGGGGAGAGGACTCGAAACCGGCAGGCCCACGGCGGCAGGCCGGGCGCCATAATTATCTATCGTCATGTTATGTCAGGAGATTAGGCCTGGAAGGCGGTTCCGGCGGTCTCGCGGGAAGGGACAGAGCCGCGCAAGCGCGCGTTTCGCCGAACCATGACGCACTCAGGGCGTCCGCCGGCGGGACGGGCATCGTCCTTTCCCCCGACCGCCTCCGGCAACCGCCATTGGTTGCCGGTGATGACTTCAGGGGGCAATGGTTCAGCACAACATGCTGTTATTCTTGTGGTGCCCGGAGCCGGGCTTGAACCGGCACGGCCAAAGGCCGAGGGATTTTAAGTCCCTTGTGTCTACCAATTTCACCATCCGGGCAGAATGTAGCGGCAATGTCAGGCCTGCGCGTCCTCCGGCCCGGCTGGGGCCGGTTGCGGGGGGGCGGCAGCGGGCACGGCGTCATCCGCTTGTTCCGGGGGCGCGGGCAGGGGCCAGATCGGCGCGGACGCCACTGCATGGCGCGGCAGATGCGCCGGAGCGTCTTGCGGCAGGCGGCGTTCCTCCTCCTGCCAGCTGCCGGCGCTCAGCCAATAGGTATGCTGCACAAGGAGATCCTTTTGCAGGAAAAAGAGATTGCCGCGCACGGCTTCCGGCAGAAGCCCGGCCAGCTCCTGGGCCAGCTTGCGAAAGATATAGAGCTTGTAGGCCTCAAAGACGCATTGCGTCAGCAGCACATCGCCCGTGGGCGTAAAATCCACATGGGCGGCCCCGGCCTGTTGCAGCAAATCGTCAAGGCGCGGGATGAGCAGGCCCTCCACCTCCTGCAGCTCCTCATAGGTCAGGATGTCGCCGTAATTGAGCTGTCCGAACATTTCGCACTGATATTTGCTCATGACACAACCTCCTGATGGATATACGGGAAAAGGCGGCAGCTGGCAATGCCGTACCCCGCGAATGCCGCCGGGCCGCCTCGACAGGCAGGCCTTTTTTGCGGCATGATGAGCGGGCCGCGAGCGTCCTTGAGGCGCAGGCGGCGGGGAGGTGCGTGATGCCGCAATGGATCATTCTGGGCTTTTGCCGGCTGGGGGTGGCGGGGCTTTCGCCGATCATGCCGGGAACCTGCGGCACGGCGCTGGCCTGTCTGCTGGCCCCGTGGTGCTTTCTGCCCCTGCCGCCGTGGGCGCGTCTCGGCCTGCTGGCGCTGCTGTTCGTGCTGGGCGCGCTGGCCGCCACGCGGGCCGAAATCCTGCTGGGCCGCAGCGATCCCGGGGAAGTGGTCATCGACGAACTGGTGGGCGTCTGGCTGGTGCTGCTGCCCTTTGCCTACTCGGCCAAGAGCGTGCCGTGGGATCTGCTGCTGGCGGCCTTTCTGCTGTTCCGCTTTTTCGACATGGTCAAGCCGTGGCCGGTGCGGGCATCGGAACGCTGGTTGCCCGGCGGCTGGGGCGTCATGCTGGATGACGTGGTGGCGGGCTGTCTGGCGCTTGTCTGTCTGACCCTGCTGTGCTGGCTGCTGGGCATCGTGCCGGGGAGAGGCTGAGACCGTTGCCGTGCCCGGTCTGCCGCCGTGTCGATGATATGCCGGGCGCGCTCGCTCCTGTGAGCGCAACGACGAAAAGCGCACCGCCTGCCCGGCAGGGCAGAGGGTGCGCTCCCCGTAAAAGCGGCGCGGGAGGCTACTTCATGCGGTAGGTGATGCGACCGCGCGTCAAATCGTAGGGGGAAAGCTCCACCTTCACGCGGTCGCCCGGCAGGATGCGGATGTAAAATTTGCGCATCTTGCCGGAAATGTGGGCCAGCACTTCGTGCCCGTTTTCCAGTTCGACCCGGAACATGGCATTGGGCAGGGCTTCCTGCACCACGCCATCCACTTCAAAGGAACCTTCTTTGGCCATGACGCCTCCCGATTGCATCTGTGTATCCGTTTAGACTAGCCGGAAAGCGGCTTGTCTGTCAAATGGCAAGCCGGGCCGGCGCATCGGGGATCAGCGGGGCTTTTCCCCGTTGTGGGCGCGCCAGAGCAGCCAGGCTCCCACGGCCATGAGCGGCAGGCAAAGCACCTGCCCCATGGTCAGCCAGCCGAAGGCCAGATAGCCGAGCTGCACATCCGGCACGCGCACGAATTCCACACCAAAGCGGAACAGGCCGTAGAGCAGGGCAAAAAGGCCGGACACCGCGCCCGGCGCGCGTTTCTTGGCCGAGAAAATCCAGAGCACCGCAAAAAGAACGAGGCCTTCCAGCAGGGCTTCGTACAGCTGGGAGGGGTGGCGCGGCCACGGCCCGCCGTGGGGAAAGATCATGGCCCAGGGCAGGTCGCTGGGCTTGCCCCACAATTCGCCGTTGATGAAGTTGCCCATGCGCCCGAAAAAGAGACCCTGCGGCACCAGCGGCGCAATGAAGTCCGCCACCTCCAGAAAGCGGCGCTTGCGGGTACGGGAAAAATACCAGAACGCGCCCACCACGCCCAGCAGGCCGCCGTGAAAGGACATGCCGCCGTTCCAGACCCGGAAGATTTCCAGCGGATCGCGGATGTAGTCCGCCAGATCGTAAAAGAGCACATAGCCGAGGCGCGCGCCGAGGATGACGCCCAGCATGACGAAGGTCAGCAGATCGTCCACGTCGCGCGGCTGCCAGCCCGAGCCGGGCCGGGCGGCCCGCAGGCGGCCCAGAATCCAGCCGCCCACAAAGGCAAAGAGATACATGAGGCCGTACCAGCGCAGTTGCAGCGAACCGATGCTGAAGGCCACGGGATCGATCCGGGGAAAGGTCATCATGCCTCAGCCCCCCGCAGGTCGGCGGGCAGACAGGCGTCCGGGGCCTCGAAGCGTCCGCTCTTGCCGCCGTCCTTGAGCAGCAGGCGCACGCGTTCGATGACGATATCGCGCTGCACGGCCTTGCACATGTCGTAAATGGTGGCCGCCGCCATCTGTGCGGCCACGATGGCTTCCATTTCCACGCCGGTGGGGCCGTCGGTGCGGGCCTCGCTCAGGATGCGGATGGTGGACGCGCCTGCGTCGATCTCGAAACGCACGTCCGCAAAGCTCAGGCCCAGCGGATGACACATGGGGATGAGTTCCGCCGTGCGCTTGGCGGCCATGATGCCGCCGATCTTGGCGCAGGTCAGCACGTCGCCCTTGGGCAGGGCCGCGCGCCGCAGCAAGTCCAGCGTTGACGGCGACAGGCGCACAAGCGCCTCGGCCACGGCCACGCGCCGGGTGGCGGGTTTGTGTCCGACATCCACCATGCAGACGTTGCCGCGGCTGTCCAGATGGGAAAAGGCGTTGTCCATGCAGTCCTCGATGGTATTGGTGTGGCTGTTCTCTTTACCGGAGGCCGGGCGCGGCGTCCAGTCCCGGCGCGGGCCGTGCCGCCGGAACGTCCCGGGCATACGGCGGCAACAGCCCTGCGCGCGTCGGCAGGCTTCAGCGCAGGCCCAGCCACCAGTCCAGCCCCTGCGCGGAGCGGGGCGGGGTGGGCGTCTGCCAGCCGGTATCGCGGCCGCTGTCCGGCAGATGGAAGCGCTCGCGCAGCAGGCGTGGCCCGCTGTCGCCATAGCCCAGTTCCACAAAGAGCTGGAAGGGCGCGCCGCCGCCTCTGGCCCGCAGGCGCATGATGCGACGCACCAGCCGCAGGCTGCTGCCGAAGCGATCGTCCGCAATGTCCAGATAGCCGCGCAGGGCCTGCGGCTGCGAGACGGTCGCGGCCTGACCGTCCGGCGCGGACACGGCATCGGCGGGGAGCAGGGCCGGCGGCAGGGGCCGGGTGAAAGGCAGCAGGCTGAAATCGAGAAATTCCCGGCAGACGTTGGACTGTTCCCGCAGGCTCGCGGCCAGCTGCGGGCTCAGGGCGGGCTGCGGCATGCCCCGTTCATGCACCCGCCCCAGGGCGGTCAGGCCGTCGGCGCGCACCACAAGGCCGTTGGGCTGCTCTTCCTCATAAAGCGCCCGCCAGTAGAAGGGGGCAAAGGCGTCCGGCAGCACCACCAGCCGCTCGATAGTCCGGCCCTGCGCGGTCAGATCCGCCCGGTAGGCGGCGGCAAGGTGACTGTTCAGGGCGAGGGCGCAGCCGGGATAGAGCAGCAGCCAGAGCAGGGCCAGCCGCGCCGGGCGCGTGCTGCCCCGGCGCAGGGCAAGGAAGGCCGCCGCCAGCAGGGGCAGAACCAGCAGGAGATCCACGATGAATACCCCGTTGAGGCGTATCCGTTCCGCCGAGAAGGGCAGAAAGATCATGGTGCCGTAGGTGGTGATGCAGTCCAGCCAGATATGCAGGAGGATCAGCCCGCCGAAAAAGAGCCAGACCAGTGGCAGCGGCCAGCGGTCTGGCGTGTCCCGCTTCCAGAGGGGGCGGGCCGCCAGCGCCGCCAGCAGGGCCAGCAGCGGCAGGTAGAACAGGGAATGGGTGATGCCGCGATGCAGTTGCAGAAATTGCAGCGGCCCGCGAATGAAGGCGATGTCGATATCGGGCAGGGCGGCCACCAGCGCGGCCAGGGGCACGGCCCAGCGGGTAGCGGGACGGCGGGGCAGGGCCAGCAGGGCCACGGCCCCGGAAGCGGCATGGGTTACGGGATCCATTGTTTCCTCGAACGGAGTCGTTGTGACGGCTGATCAGCGGCATGGCGGCACGAGAAAGCCGTGTTCTCGTGCGTTTTGCGGCGGGAAGGGCGGGCGCTTTCCCGGTCTGCGCCTCATGTTGTCGTGTCCCTGTGTCGGCGGGGCTGCCGCCGCCGGATCTCGCAGCGGCAGACTCGCGACCGTTTCCGGCTCTTCCGGCAGCGGGGCGTCCGTCGCGCCCGCCTCAAGCCGGAGGGCGTACCACGCCGTATCCTCTGTCAGCGGCCGCCGCAGCGCAAAGACGGTAAACAGGCGCTGCGGCGCCATGCGCAATTGGAGCTTGAACAACTGCCACCGACTGCGCCGCAGGCGGGAACTCTCCGGCGCCGGGGCACAGAAAAAGAGGGTCAGCGCGACGAACGTTGTGACGTCCGTCAGCAGGAGGCAGACGGCAGCCCCCGTCAGGAAAACACCAAGCACTTGCAGCAGCGTCAGCAATTCCACGAAATCTCCGTTTGCCGGGCCGTGTTGCGGCCGGCGGGCGGCACGGCGCTGCCCGGCCTTATTCGAGCTTGTCCCTGCGGGCCAGTCGCTGCCGTTTCCACGCCGCATACTGTGCCCTCCGCGAGTCCGCGCGGGAGTCGGCGTCATCCCTGCGGCGCGCGCGAGCGGGCCGAATGGCGCCAAAATAGAGGGCGAGAACCAGCGCGATGAACAGGCCCGGGCCGAATATCCTCATGTCCTGGAGCAGGGACATGAGGGTCTCGGCCACGGAGGGACGGGCCTCCTCCGCAAAGGCGCCGGCCGCTGTGTGCGGGAATCGCGGGGGAGCCGCAATGTCGCGCAGGACGTCTTCCCTGTCGTCCGGCTCGGCGTAGTTGCGGCCTGCCGCCTGCTTGCGCCGTGCCGCCGCCTGCTCCGCCATGTCCACGAGCTGGAACAGCTGCTGAATCCGCTGCAGCCTGACCAGTTCCTCCACAGTGGCCTGTTGGGCGGCGCTCATGTCCGCCTCGTCGGCCTGCGCCGTTGAAGCCGCCGGGAAAAGGCAGAGCATGAGCAGCGGCAGACAGGCAAGGCCGCGCGGCAGGAACCGGCGGTCGATGGTACGGCGGGGCAGGATTGCCCGGGCGGCGTTGCCGATGGTGGGGCGGGATGGGGATTTCATGCGGCTTCTCCCTGGCATTCGGACTGTGGCTGAGCGTGAAAAACGGGTGCGCGGCAATCATGCGGCCCGGCGGCGGCACGCGGCATCATGACTTCCTGTTCATATGGAGCCGGCGCTGCCGCAACCATGCCGCGTAACGGCCTTCCATCGCCTGTCCGGCAGGGGGCGGCGTCGCGCCGGACTGCGGCGGGACGGCACGGTTTGCGGCTTCCGTCGCTTGCGGCGTTCCCGTCGCGCCGGGCTGCGGCACATCGTCCTGTCGGGCGGCGGGTGTTCCCCAAGCCTTCCACTTGCGCACCAGCCGCAGTATCCATTTGACATAGAGCGGAAGTTCCTCTTGCCAAACGACGTACTTCGTATGGGGATGCTCCATCATGTATTTTTCGATCTTTTTTTTGGCGGCGGCCTGACGCTGCAAATCCTCAGCGCCATTATCCTCATTTGTCCAAATGGTGAGCGGGAATTTTCCGCTTCTGAAGACCGCCCAAGGGCCCGCCCCGAACTTGAAGGCGTTATAGAAAAGGAATGCCATAAAAGCAAGGAAAAGCAGTGTCTTGGCTGCTTCCCAGGTCTGGTGGCGGCGTTCGGCCGCCCTTTCCTCGAAGTCGAGCGAGGCCAGCCTTTCCTTCTCGGGCCGGTACCATTCGGGGCAGTCGTCAGGGGCGTCGCGGGGCGGTTCGGACGGTTGTGCCGCCGCCGTGTCCTGCGGGCCCGTGCCCGGGAGCGGCTGCGCCAGCTCTTCGCGCAGCTCCCTGAGCCGTCCGGCCATGTCCGCCATCCCGGCCGGTTCCGCGACCGCGACGGACGCCGGAGCCAGGCAGAGGCAGAGCGCCCACAGGCAGAGGAGCAGTCCCGGCAGTCGCACGGCCATCCCCCTACTGCCGGAAGGGACTGCGCTGGCGCGGCACTTCGCGGTATTCCGGGGACTCGGGATTCACGCGGTTGTGGTAGCGGTTGATATAGTTGCGGTAGGCATCCAGCCGGGCTTGCTGCATCTGCATCATGATGTTCGGTTGATTGTAGTAATAGAGGCGCCGCTGTATGGGATTGGCCCCGGTAAAAGGCTGGCGCAGGCTGTCCACCGAGCTGACGCCGAGGGCTTCGCCGTCCGGCTCGGACGTGCCGGTGCCGATATCCTTCGGCCCGCAGGCCGGGAGCAGGGCGAGCGTCAGCAGCAGGGGGAGCAGAATGGCAATGCGTCTCATGGCATGAGCATAGCCGCAGACGCTGCAGGAGGCAAGCGGCGCGCGACCGCCGGAAAGGCGGCGGACGGGCGGGCGAGTTGACCTTTGCTCGGCCTGCGGATATAATCGTTCATTACGGTGACGGGGCTGCCCGTCGTGTACCGGAACCACATCAAGCGTCGGATATTCCGCAAGGGAGCGGCCAGCGTATGGACAAAACCGTGGAGAACGGCACACCGCAACATGGAGGCAAGGCTCCGCACAAGGGGGTCTACGTTCTGCCCAATCTCATTACGTCCCTGAGCATGTTCATGGGCTTTCTCTGCATGGTCTGGGCCGTGCAGGGCCGCTTTGAGGCGGCGGTCTGCGCCATCTTCCTCTCCGCCCTGCTGGACGGCATGGACGGCAAGGTGGCCCGCCTCACCGGCACGGCCAGCGAGTTCGGCGTGCAGTATGACTCCCTGGCCGATCTGGTGGCCTTCGGGGTGGCGCCGGCCATGCTCATGTGGCAGTGGCAGCTGGGCTGCTTCGGTCGCTGGGGCGTGGCCGCGGCTTTCCTCTATGCCGCCTGCGGCGCGCTGCGTCTGGCGCGCTTCAACGTGAGCACCACCTTCGTGAGCAAGCGTTTCTTCATCGGGCTGCCCATTCCGGCAGGCGGCTGCACGCTGGCGACCTTCGTGCTCTTTGCCGGCGCGCTGCCGGATGTTTTCGCGCCCGCCATTCCCGTCCTCAGCTTTTTGCTCGTCATTTTCATCGGCCTGCTCATGGTCAGCAAGGTGCGGTATTTTTCCTTCAAGGAATATGACTTCCTGCGCGCCCATCCCATTCGCTCGCTGGTGGGCGCCCTGCTGGCCCTCGGGCTGGTCTATGCCCAGCCGCGCATTTTCGGCTTTCTGCTCTGCGCCGTCTATATCGTGGGGGGCATCGTCTATACCCTCGTGATCCTGCCCCGGCGCAATCGCCAGATTGCGCGCGCCCTGTCCTCGCCGGAGGAGTAGCCCGCGCGGCCCGGGACAGGCAAGGCCCGCCGTGAGGCGTTCCCCGGCGAAGGGCCGGGCCCGCCGAGGGGCGTCCCCGTCCCCCCCCCGTTTCAGCACCCCAAGGAGAATCTATGCATCCCGCCCGTTGCGGCATCACGCCCGAAGGCTGGCCGGTCATCGGCCTTACCGCCCTGGCCGCCCTCGTCCTTGCCCTGCTGGATTGCGGCCTGCCTGCCGTGCTCCTGCTGCTGCTCTGCTGGTTTTCTCTTTTCTTCTTCCGCGATCCCGAGCGCGTCGTGCCGCAGGAAAAAGGGGCTGCCGTGAGTCCTGCCGACGGGCGCGTCATCCGCATCGAGGAGCGCCCGGATCCCGTCACCGGCGAGCGCCGCCAGTGCCTGAGCATCTTCATGAACGTCTTTAGCGTGCACGTGAACCGCAGCCCCGTCGAGGCCGCCCGGGTGGAGGAAATCCGCTACTGGCCGGGCAAGTTCCTCAATGCCGCCTACGACAAGGCCGCCGAGGAGAACGAGCGCTGCGCCCTGCGCCTGTCGCATTCCGTGGACGGCTCGTCGTGGACGGTGGTGCAGATCGCGGGCCTCATTGCCCGGCGCATCGTCTGCCGGGCCGAGGAGGGCGACCGGCTGGCGCGCGGCGAGCGCTTCGGCATGATCCGCTTCGGTTCCCGCGTTGACCTTTATCTGCCCGAAAGCTATGCTCCTGCCGTTTTTGTCGGGGAGCGCGTCTTTGCCGGGCAAAGCATCGTGGCCCGGCGCAAGACCCCGTAGGCCCGTCCCAGCCTTGGCGCGGAACGGACGCGCGGAAGGCGCCGCGGCGTCCCGGCTGACCGGCAGCTGAAGGCTGCCCGTTCCGCGCCGGTGCGCCGCCACCAGAGGAGATACCGATATGGACAACATGGTTTATTTCTTCGATACCACCCTGCGCGACGGCGAACAGTCGCCGGGCGCGACCATGAACTTGCAGGAAAAACTCCGTCTGGCCCATCAGCTGGAAGTGCTGGGCGTGGACATCATGGAGGCGGGCTTCCCGGCCTCCAGCCCCGGCGACTTTGCATCCGTGCGCACCATTGCCGAACAGGCGGGCGACATTCAGGTGGCCGGTCTGGCCCGCTGCGTGGATGGGGACATCGACCGCTGCTGGGAGGCCGTCAAGGTGGCCCGGCGGCCCCGCATCCATACCTTCCTTTCCACTTCGCCCCTGCACATGAAGCACAAACTGCGCAAGGAACCCGAGGTGGTATTGCAGATGATCGAAGCCGGGGTGCGGCGCTGCGCGAGCTATACGGACAATGTGGAGTTTTCCGCCGAGGACGCCTCCCGCTCGGACAGGGACTTCCTCTGCCGGGTGGTGGAAACGGCCATCAAGGCCGGGGCGACCACCATCAACCTGCCGGACACCGTGGGCTATGCCCAGCCCGACGAATTTGCCGCGCTCATCAAATACGTCATCGAGAACACGCCCAACAGCGACAAGGCCATTTTCAGCGTGCACTGCCACAATGACCTCGGTCTGGCCGTGGCCAATACCCTGGCCGCCCTGCGCGTGGGCGCGCGGCAGGCCGAGGTGACCATCGGCGGCATCGGCGAGCGCGCGGGCAATGCCGCGCTGGAAGAGGTGGTCATGGCCCTGCGCGTGCGCCATGACCTCTATCATCTGGAGCATCATATCCATACCGAACAGCTCTATCCCTCCTGCCGCCTGCTCTCCATGACCATCGGCCAGCCCATTGCCAACAACAAGGCCATTGTGGGGGCCAATGCCTTTGCGCACGAGTCGGGCATCCATCAGGATGGCATGCTCAAGAACCGCGAAACCTACGAGATCATGACCCCGCAATCCGTGGGCCGCACGGAATCCAGTCTGGTCATCGGCAAGCATTCGGGCCGCAACGCGGTGCGCAACAAGTTCGAGAGCATGGGCTACAAGCTGGACGACGAGCAGCTGCAGCTCGTGTTCGAGGCCGTGAAGAAGCTGGCCGACTGCAAGAAGACCCTGCACGACGACGACCTCATGGCGCTGGTGCAGGAAGAGGTCTACCGCATGCCCGACCGCTTCCGGCTGCGCCATGTGAGCGTGCAGAGTTCCGACGCGGGCGGCGTGCCGCCCACGGCCGCTGTGCTCATGGACATCGACGGCATGGAGCGCAGCGGCGCGGGCTTCGGCGTGGGGCCGGTGGATGCCATCTTCAATGTCATCAATGACATGCTGGGCCGCGAACCGGAGCTGGAACAGTATGCCATCAATGCCATCACCAGCGGCACGGACGCCCTCGGCGAAGTGACCGTGCGCTTGGGCGAGGGCAATTTCAAGGCCGTGGGCCGGGGGGCGCATCCCGACATTCTCGTGGCCAGCGCCCGGGCCTATGTGAACGCGCTCAACAATCTTGCCAAGAAGGAAAAGGAAGGCGAACGCCTGCATTGCCAGCACGGCTAGCGTCCGCGATGACGCACGGGCGAACGTATTTTCTCATATCCGGCGGCCGGGAGCCGCCGCAAAGGAGTTTCGGGTATGCCTCAGACGCTTGCACAGAAAATTTTGCAGGCCCATACGGACGACGTCATCGAACGTGACGGACAGATTGTGCAGTGCCGCCTTTCTCTGGTGCTGGCCAACGACATCACCGGCCCGCTGGCCATCAAGTCCTTTCGCGGCATGGGCGCGAAAAAGGTTTTCGACAAGGACAAAATCGCGCTGGTGATGGATCACTTCACCCCGCAGAAGGACATTGACTCCGCCAATCAGGTCATGGTGTCGCGTCAGTTCGCCGAGGAAATGGGCATCACCCATTATTACGAGGGCGGCGATTGCGGCGTGGAACACACCCTGCTGCCCGAACGCGGCCTTGTGGGCCCCGGCGACGTGGTCATCGGCGCGGACAGCCACACCTGCACCTATGGCGGTCTGGGGGCCTTTGCCACGGGCATGGGCTCCACGGACATCGCCGCGGGCATGGCCCTCGGCGAAACCTGGTTCAAGGTGCCGTCCACCATCCGCGTCAACGTCACGGGCGACATGCCCCGCTGGCTGCGCGGCAAGGATCTCATGCTCCTGCTCATCAAGACCATCGGCGTGGACGGCGCGCTGTACAAGGCCCTGGAATTCGGCGGCAACGTCATTGACGATCTGCCGGTGGAAGGCCGCCTGACCATTGCCAACATGGCCATCGAGGCCGGCGGCAAGGTGGGCCTCTTTGCCGTGGACGAGCAGACCCGCCGCTACTGCGCCGAACACGGCCGCCCCGGCGTGACCCTGGAACTGGCCGCCGATCCCGGCGCGCAGTATGAGCGGGTGGTGGATATCGACGTCACCGGGCAGGAACCGGTGGTGGCCTGTCCGCATCTGCCCTCCAACGTGAAGAACGTCTCCGAGGTGCGGGATACGCCCATCCAGCAGGTGGTCATCGGCTCCTGCACCAACGGCCGCATCAGCGACATGCGCGACGCGGCGGAAATTTTGCGCGGCCGCAAGGTGGCCAGGGGCGTACGCTGCATCGTCCTGCCCTCCACGCCCGCCGTCTGGAAGCAGAGCCTCAAGGAAGGCCTGCTGGAAACCTTCATGGATGCGGGCTGCATCGTCGGCCCCTGCACCTGCGGCCCCTGCCTCGGCGGCCACATGGGCATCCTCGGCGACGGCGAACGCGCCGTGGCCACCACCAACCGCAATTTCCGCGGCCGCATGGGCAGCCTGCAGTCCGAAGTCTATCTCGCCAGCCCGGTGGTGGCCGCCGCCAGCGCCGTGGCGGGCTGCGTGGCCGGGCCGGATCAACTGTAAGCCAGAGGGGACACGACAATGAAATTCACAGGCAAGGCCCACAAGGTGGGCGAACATATTGATACGGACGCCATCATTCCCGCGCGCTTTCTGGTGACCACCGACCCCAAGAAGCTGGGGGAAAACTGCATGTCCGGTCTGGAACCCGACTGGGTGAAGCGCGTCGCGCCCGGCGACATCATGGTGGCGGGCCGCAACTTCGGTTGCGGTTCTTCCCGCGAGCACGCGCCCATCGCCATTCTCGGCGCGGGCATGCCGGTGGTGGTGGGGCACAGCTTTGCCCGCATCTTCTACCGCAATGCCTTCAACATGGGCCTGCTCCTGCTGGAAGTGGGCGATGACGTGGACAGGATCGCCGACGGCGATCAGCTGGAAATCGACGCCGCCGCCGGCGTCATCCGCGATCTGACCAACGGCGCGGAAATCGCCTGCCCGCCGCTGCCCGCCTCCATGGCGCGCATTGTGGAAAAGGGCGGTCTGGTCAATTACGTCAAGGAACGGCTGGCCGAAAAGGGCTAGCCGCTTTGCCCGGAGTCCGCGCGGCTCCGGGCCTTTTTTTCCCGCAGCCGGGGCATGGCCCCGCGAGGTACAGCGATGAAAAAGACAATCTGCCTGCTGCCGGGCGACTTCTGCGGCCCGGAAATCATGGAGCAGGGCGTGGCCGTGCTCAAGGCCGTGGCCGCCAAATTCAACCATGAATTCGTGTTCGAGACCGCACTTATCGGCGGTGCGGCCATTGACGCCACGGGCGGCCCCCTGCCCGAGGCCACCATCGAAGCCTGCCGCAAGGCCGACGCCGTCTTTCTGGCCGCCGTGGGCGGGCCGAAATGGGATAATCTTGATCCCTCCATCCGCCCGGAAAAGGGCCTGCTGGGCATCCGCAAGGCCCTCGGCCTCTTTGCCAACCTGCGCCCGGCCATGCTCCTGCCCGAACTGGCCGGGGCCTGCCTGCTGCGTCCCGACGTGGCCGCGCGCGGCCTTGACCTCATCGTGGTGCGCGAACTGACCGGCGACATCTACTTCGGCGAGCCGCGCGGCATCGAAACCCGCGACGGGCAGCGCGTGGGCTTCAACACCATGATCTACAGCGAGGAGGAGGTGCGCCGCATCGCCAAGGTGGCCTTCGAGGCCGCCCGCCTGCGCCGCAAGAAGGTCTGCTCCGTGGAAAAGAGCAACGTCCTCGAGACCTCCCGCCTCTGGAAAAGCGTGGTGGAGGAAACCCACAAGGACTATCCCGACATCGAACTCAGCCACATGTACGTGGACAACGCCGCCATGCAGCTGGTACGCGATCCCTCGCAGTTCGACGTCATCGTGACCGGCAACATCTTCGGCGACATCCTTTCCGACGAGGCCTCGGTCATCACCGGTTCGCTGGGCATGCTGCCCTCGGCCTCCCTGGGCGCGTCCGGCCCGGGCCTTTTCGAGCCCATTCACGGTTCGGCCCCGGACATCGCCGGACAGGACAAGGTCAATCCGCTGGCCACCATCCTTTCGGCCGCCATGCTCCTGCGCATGGCCTTCGGGCTGGAAACGGAAGCCGCGGCCGTGGAAAAGGCCGTGCGCGCCGTGCTGGCCGACGGCTACCGCACCGGCGACATCATGGAAGACGGCAAGACCCTGGTCGGCTGCAAGGAAATGGGCCGTCTGGTCATCGAACGCCTGTAAAACGACATCCTGTCGCGGCGGGGGCCTGCCTCGCCGCGACAGGCGGACGGAACACGGCTCTTTGTCCGCCCCGGCGCGCCGTCCCCTGCGGATGGGCGGGGACATTTTTCGGGAGGCAGGCGCATGGACTGGGATGGATGGGAAATCTGCGCCGTCGTGGCGGGCCTCTGTCTGGCCCTGCTGGGCCATTTTGTCGTTTCCGGCCTGGCCATCCGCCATTTGTGGCGTCTGCCGCCGCAGACGTCTCTTGACAAGGTGCTGCTGGGGACGCTGATCTTCCGCCTGCTGCTGGATGGCTCTCTGGTGGCGGCCCATTTCCTGCTGCCGGGCGAGATCCCGGACCCCGAGCGGCTGGGCGGCATGACCATGGAACGCTTCCTGCTCAACCTGGCCCCGCTGAGCGTGCTGCTGAACGGCGTCATCATCTTTGCCGCCTGGCGTCATCGGCGGAACATGCCGCCCAAAGGCCCCATCGTGCTGTTCATGTGTCTGTCCGCCTTCGCCTGGCTGGAACTGGGGCTGGGGCTGCTGACCATCTTCATGCCGCTGTTCCTGTTTGCCCTGTTCATGTATCTGCTCTATCAGGTCATCGACAGATAGGAACAGAAGGTGCGGGCGGTCGGACGCCCGGAGGAGCGTCGAATGGATATATGGGGCGTATTGGACTGGGCAAGCCTGCTGCTGATTTGTGCCGGCGCCGCCGGGGCGGCATACGTCCTGTGGGAACGCCCGACGAAGCGCTGGGGCCTCTGGCAGGCGATCATGGTCGCGGGGGGCTGTTGGCTCCTGCTGAAATGGCTGCGCTTGTGCCTGCTGCTGCATAGGGGAAGCGAGATGCTGTTGCGCCAGGAGGGCGAGATGCCGGCGCAGGGCGTGGCATCGGCGCTGATCGACTGCGCGGACATGGTGTTGACCCTGTTTATCTGCCTGCTCGGCATCCGCTACCTGTGGCAATGCCTGCGGGGCAGGCGGGAACGTTCGCTGTGGCGCATGCTCCCTGTCGGCTTCTTCACCTTGCTGAGCCTGTCGGTAGTGTTGAATATCGTGGCGGGCATCGCCGGGTATCTGCTCTATCAGGTCATCGACAGATAGGAACAGACGGTGGGGGCAGGCGGACGCCCGGAGGGGTGTCGAATGGATATATGGGGCGGATTGGACAAGGCAAGCCTGCTGCTGATTTGTGTCGGCGCCGCCGGGGCGGCATAGGTCTTGTGGGAACGCCCGACGAATCGCTGGGGCCTCTGGCAGGCGATCATGGACGCGGGGGGCTGTCTGCTCCTGCTGAAATGGCTGCACATGTGCCTGCTGTTGGGCTGGAGGAGCGAGATGCCGGCGCTGGGCGTGGTGTCGGCGCTGATCGCCTGCGCGCAAACGGTGTTGGCCCTGTTTATCTGCCCGCTCGGCATCCGCTACCTGTGGCAATGCCTGCGGGGCAGGCGGGAACGCTCGCTGTGGCGCATGCTCCCTGTCGGCTTCTTCATCTGGCTGAGCCTGTGGGAAGTGTTGAATATCGTGGCGGTCATCGCCGCGCTGGGCGCGCGCTGAGCGGACGCGAAAAACGGGCCCGCACAGGGCGGGATGACCACGACTGCCGGGAGGAGCACCTGTGTACGTCATACTTTCGGGACTGATTCTGCTCTGCGCGGTGGGCTTTCTGGCCGTGCGCTGGACGGCGGGCAGGCAGGGCGTGATCAACCTGCTCATCCGCTTCATTCTGGCGGCGGCCATCGGCGTTTTTGTCGGATATGCGGCCCTCTGGCTCTGCCGCATCGTGGTGCTGGCCGCCCTGCTGGGACTGGCGGTCTTTCTGCTGGCCTTCAAGAAACTCTTTGACTTGCGCTGAGCGGGCGGCATCCCGCCGGGAAGGAGGCTGGCATGCGGATTTTGCTGGCGTGCGTCAATACGGCGGTATCGCTCATCGGCTATAATACGGAAAAACGGCAGGTCTTCTGGTACTGTCCCGGCAATGTGCTGCGCGCCTGCGGCGCCTGCTGGCACGACGGCGCGCTGTACGTCGTGACGGACAATGTGCTGCAGCGGCTGGACGCCTCGGGCATACGGGTCTCGGGCCTGCCCGGGCCGCACGCCAATCTCGCCCACAGCGTGAAAGCCCTCGGGCCGTCATTGCTCGGGGTGGCCGATACGGGCAATTCCCGCATCCTCCTGTACAGCGGCGGCGCAAGCAGCCTGAGCCTCTCGCCGCTGGAGGGCTGGGGAGACAGCCTGCCGCCGGACGCCATTCATCTCAATGACCTTGTGCCGTGGCGGGACGGGGTGCTGGCCACGGCCTTCTGTCATCAGCCTTTTGCGCACTGGAAGCGATCCTCCCTGCGCTGGAAGGAGGAAGGCTGGGGGCTGATCTTCCATCTGCGGCGGCATCAGGGCCGCACCGTGACGCGCATTGTGGCCAGCGGCCTGAATTGCCCGCATTCCCTGACCCTGCATGAGGGCGACGTGTACTGCTGCTCCTCGGCGTCGGGCACGTTTTTCCGCTATCAGGCGGATGCGCACGGCCTGCTGCGGGAGGCGCAGCGCTGGAACATCACGGACAGTCATTTTTTGCGCGGCTGCCTGCGTCTGCCCGGCGGCTGGCTGCTGGGCGGCTCCTCGCAGCGGCATCAGGCCGAGGGCGGCGGCATCATGCTCTATCATCTGGCCGATGCGGGGACGGTAACGCCCCTGCCCGTGGGCAGGCTGGGCGAAATCTACGACATCCTGCCGTGGGATGACGCCCTCATGCCCGGCATCAGCGCCATGCTGGCCCGGCAACCGCTGCTGGATCTCGAGGGCGAATTCCCGCCCCGCTGCGTCCTGCCGCCTGACTATGGCGGCCCGGCATAAGGCCCTCCCGACCGGCGGCGCGCGGCCGCCCGGAACGGCACTTGACACGGCGGCGGGAATTGCGTATGGTTCGCCGCTCTGGACGGTATCGGCATGGTGCCCGCCGTCCCGCCCCCCTTGGGGCAACGTGGTCAAGATCATCTGGAGGAATTCATGCCTACTATCAACCAGCTTATCCGCATCGAGCGGAAGGCGGTGGTGAAGCGCAGGAAAACCCCGGCCCTGCAGGCCTGCCCGCAGCGCCGCGGCGTGTGCACCCGCGTGTACACCACCACCCCCAAGAAGCCGAACTCAGCTCTCCGCAAGGTCGCCCGCGTGCGCCTGACCAACGGGATCGAAGTGACGGCCTACATCCCCGGCGAAGGTCACAACCTTCAGGAACACTCCGTGGTGCTCATCCGCGGCGGCCGCGTCAAGGACTTGCCCGGCGTGCGTTACCACATCGTGCGCGGTACCCTTGACACCTCCGGCGTGGCTGATCGCCGCAAGAGCCGTTCCAAGTACGGCGCCAAGCGTCCGAAGTAGTTTTTTTGCGCACGGCGTACGCCATGCACCGTCAGGCCGCGCCCCGGCGCGCCGACGCTGCGGGGCTGGTGACGCCGCAACTGCTGCCTTTTCAAGGAGAATATCATGCCCCGTAAAGGTCCTGTCCCGAAGAGGGAAGTTCTGCCCGATCCGCTGTACAACAGCCGCCTCGTGACCAAGTTCGTCAACCGTCTCATGTACGACGGCAAGAAGGGCGCGGCTGAAAAGATTTTCTACAGCTCGCTGGAAAATCTCGCCGAAAAAACCGGTGAAGATCCCATGCGCGCCTTTGAAAAGGCGCTGGAAAACGTCAAGCCGCATCTGGAAGTCAAGGCCCGCCGCGTGGGCGGCGCCACCTATCAGGTGCCGATGGAAGTGCGTCCTGAACGTCAGGTCTCCCTGTCTATCCGCTGGCTGATCAACTATGCCCGCTCGCGCGGCGAGAAGGGCATGACCTCCAAACTTTCCGCCGAACTGCTGGACGCCTACAACGGCCGTGGCGGCGCGGTGAAGAAGCGCGAGGACACCCACCGCATGGCCGAAGCCAACAAGGCCTTCGCCCACTATCGCTGGTAATTCGCGTTCCCGTTCCACGTAGAGCACGCCGCGCCCGCAAGGGCGCGGTGTTGATTCAAGCCCCCAACAGCCATAATCCCCTCAGGGAGGAAGACCGTGTCCCGCACCGTAGCCGTAGACAAACAGCGCAATATCGGCATCATGGCCCATATTGACGCAGGCAAGACCACCACCACCGAGCGCATTCTTTTCTACACCGGCGTGTCGCACAAGATTGGCGAAACCCACGACGGCGAATCCACCATGGACTGGATGGAGCAGGAACAGGAGCGCGGCATCACCATCACCTCCGCCGCCACCACCTGCTTCTGGAAGGATTGCCGCATCAATATCATCGATACTCCCGGCCACGTGGACTTCACCATTGAGGTGGAGCGTTCCCTGCGCGTGCTGGACGGCGCCGTCTGCGTGTTCGACGCCGTGGCCGGCGTGGAGCCGCAGTCCGAAACCGTGTGGCGTCAGGCTGACCGTTACCATGTGCCCCGCATCTGCTTTGTGAACAAGATGGACCGCATCGGCGCCAACTTCTTCCGCTGCGTGGGCATGATCCATGATCGCCTCGGCGCCAAGGCCGTGCCGCTGCAGCTGCCCATCGGCGCTGAAGACAAATTTGAAGGCGTGGTCGATCTCATCGAAGGCAAGGCCATCCGCTTTGACAAGTCCTCCAAGGGCGCGGAATTCACCGTGGAGGACGTGCCCGCCGACATGCAGGCCCTCTTTGACGAAAAGCGCCACGAAATGCTCGAAGCCGTGGCCGAGGAGGACGAGGCCCTGCTGGACAAGTACCTCGGCGGCGAAGAGCTGACCAAGGAAGAAATCGTGTCCTGCGTGCGCAAGGCCACCATCGCCCGCAACATCGTGCCCGTGCTCTGCGGTTCCGCCTTCCGCAACATGGGCGTGCAGCCCCTGCTGGATGCCGTGGTGGACTACCTGCCCTCGCCGGTGGACATCCCGCCCATGATCGGCCATATCCCCGGCAAGGAAGATGAAACCGTGGATTGCCACTGCGACGACAAGGAACCGCTGGCCGGTCTGGTCTTCAAGCTCTTCTCCGACCCCTTCATCGGTCACCTCTCCTTCTTCCGCATCTATTCCGGCTACCTTGAGTCCGGCACCGGCGTCTACAACGCCAATACCGGCAAGAAGGAGCGCATCGGCCGCATCCTCAAGATGCACGCCAACAAGCGCGAGGACATCAAATGGGCGGGTGCGGGCGACATCGTGGCCCTTGTGGGCCTGAAGAACGCCTCCACCGGCGACACCCTTTGCGATGAAAAGCGCGAAGTCATCCTCGAGTCGCTCAACATCCCCGAGCCGGTCATCGAAGTGGCCATCGAACCCAAAACCAAGGCCGACCGCGACGCCCTGTCCGCCGCGCTCAACAAGCTGGCCAAGGAAGACCCCTCCTTCCGCGTCAAGGGCGACGAGGAAACCAATCAGACCCTCATCGCCGGCATGGGCGAACTCCATCTGGAAATCATCGTTGACCGCCTGACCCGCGAATTCAACGTGAACGCCAATGTGGGCAAGCCGCAGGTGGCCTACCGCGAAACCATCTCCAAGAACGCCAAGGTGGACATGAAGCACGCCAAGCAGTCCGGCGGTCGCGGTCAGTACGGCCACTGCGTCATCGAGGTGGAGCCGAACCCGGGCAAGGGGTACGAATTCATCAACTCCATCACCGGCGGCGTCATTCCCAAGGAATACATCCCCGCCATCGACAAGGGCATCCAGGACGCCATGAAGTCCGGCGTCATGGCCGGCTTCCCCTGCGTGGACATCAAGGTCAACCTGGTCTTCGGCAGCTACCACGAAGTGGACTCCTCGGAACAGGCCTTCTATGTGGCCGGCTCCATGGCCATCAAGGAAGCCATGCGTCAGGCCGCGCCGGTGCTGCTCGAACCCATCATGGATGTGGAAGTGGTCACGCCGGAAGAATACCTCGGCGACGTCATGGGCGACCTCAACGGCCGCCGTGGTCGCGTGCAGAGCATGGAAGCCCGGGCGGGCGGCGCTCAGAGCGTGCGCGCCCAGGTGCCGCTGGCCTCCATGTTCGGTTATGCCACCGACCTGCGTTCGCGCACCCAGGGCCGCGCCACCTTCACCATGCAGTTCGACCATTACGAGCGCGTGCCGCAGGCCATTGCCGACGAAATCCAGAAGAGCAAGAGCTAGTGCGCACTTGCTGAAACGGCTGTGAAACCGGAGGCGGGGATTGTGTCCGAAAGGGCGGAATTCCCGCCTCTTATGCCTTTTTCCTTCAACCGCAAGCAGGGTCAAGGATGAAACAGGATTTGCCTCGGGGCTTCCGGGTCGGCGTGGCCGCCGCCGGATTCAAAAAGCCCGGCCGCAACGATATCGGCCTGATTGTTTCCGACCGCCCGGCCGTCATGGCCGCGCTCTTTACCACCAATGCCTTCAAGGCCGCCCCCGTGCAGGTGGGACAGGAAATTCTGGCCCGCTACGGCACGGCCCGCGCCGTTCTGGCCAATTCCGGGCAGGCCAACGCTTGTACCGGCCGGGAAGGGCTGGAAAACTGCCGCGAGACGCAGCGTCTGGTGGCTGAGGCCGTGGGCCTTGCGCCGCACGAGATTGTGCCCCTGTCCACGGGCGTCATCGGCGCACAGCTCAAGATGGACTTGTGGCGGGCCGCCGTGCCGGCACTGGCGGCAAGCCTCGGCACGCAGGATGCCGAGGGCTTCACCCGGGCCTTCATGACCACGGACGCCTTTCCCAAGTTTGTTACCCGCACGGTGCGCCTTGGCGGCGGCGAAGTGCGGCTGGCGGGCATGGCCAAGGGCGCGGGCATGATCTGCCCCAACATGGCCACCATGCTGTCCGTGGTGCTCACCGATGCCGCTGTGGACGGCGAAGCCTGGCAGGACATGTTTGCCCGTGCCGTGGCCAAGACCTTCAACCGGGTGTCCGTGGACGGGGATACCTCCACCAACGACACCGTGCTCGGGCTGGCCAATGGCGCATCGGGCGTTTCGGCGGCAGCCGGGGACGACGCGCGGCGGCTGGAGGATGCCCTGACCGATGTGCTGGGCCGCCTCGCCCAGATGCTGGTCAAGGACGGCGAAGGCGCGACCAAGGTCATGCATATCAGCGTATGCGGCGCGGCCAGCAATGCCGACGCCGAGCAGGTGGCGCGCACCGTGGCGCATTCCCAGCTGGTCAAGACGGCCATTTACGGTCAGGACGCCAACTGGGGCCGCATTGTGGCCGCTGTGGGCCGCAGCGGCGTGCCGGTCGATCCTGACGCCGTACGCCTGACGCTTTGCGGTATTGAGCGCTTCCGCGACGGCCAGCCGGTCAATGATCATCTGGAAGAACAGCTGGCCGAGCTGCTCAAGGGCAAGGATATTGAAGTGGGCATCGAGTTGGGCGACGGCCCGGGCGAGGCCGCTGTGCATGCCTCTGACCTCAGCCACGACTATGTGAGTCTGAATGCGGACTACCGTTCCTGATCGTTGCGAATGACGGCCTGATCGGGCAAAGCGGGGGGCAAAGGCCGCGGGCCTTTGCCCCCCCGCCGTGTTTGCCGGAAGCGCTTGCCGGAACGGACGGTGCATTGCCCGCTCTCAGCCAAAAAAGAAATCGTGCTCCATACCGGCATCCTCGGCCTGGCGGACAAAGAATTCGGCAAGCGGATAATACGGCTCCCACGGCCTGTCGGTAATGTCGAAAGCGTACAGGACTCTTTTGATATCCAGTCGGCGGCAGGTGTCGAAAAAGCGCTGTATGGCGTGCGGATGGGCTGAATCGCGATTGATGATGTACTTGATTTCCAGCGCGTCGGGCCGCACAAGCTGCTGCCGGTAGCGGCCGAGATTTTCAATGACCTGATCCCAGGCGTCAATGCCCTTGATACGGGCGTAACCCGCGGCGTCTCCGCTGTCCAGACTGACATTGACCACGGCCTGTCCCCGACGCAAGACCTCGGCAATGGCCGGGGAGAAGCGCACGGCGTTGGTGTGGATAAACTGGCGGTAGCCCCGTCCGGCAAGCAGGATGACCTGTTCGTCGAATTCCGGCAGCAGGGTGGATTCTCCGCCGCCCCAGGCAAAGGTGCAGGCGTCGGCAATGACCTCCTGCGCCATGAGGCTTTGCAGGATGTCCGCAATGGAAAAAAGGGGCGGCTTGGGTTTGACGTTCCAGAAGGGGCAGTAGGTGCAACGGCAGTTGCAGTAGTGGCGATGGTGGTTGATGAGCACCTGAGAGAAGGAAAGACGGGGCGGAAAGGGCGTGAGGCTGTCGTCGGGCACCTGCGCAAGGCGATTGCAGGTAGGGGAGCAGGTCGGGCGCTGCTGCCGGAAGCGGCGCTGCATGAGCTGCAGATAACGCAGATAGCCCGCAACCGGAAACGGGCCTCCGTGGTAATCAAGCCGAAAGCCGCACTGCGCCGTACAGCAGGGAAGCAGGGCCTCGGGTTCGATATTCAGCGTGGAAAACATGTCCCGGCAGGTCAGCATCTGTGTTCCCCATCTCCCTTGCATGGCGTTTGGCCCAAGGCTGCCCGGACGCTCCGTTGGTGCGGAAAGCCCCGGGCGGGCTTCCCGCAGCATCGGAATGCTCTACCAGGGGCGCTGGCCCTGCCGCAGGCGTTCTTCCACAGCGGGCACAAGGCCCGGCAGCTCGGCCACGCTGTGCAGCACATAGTGTGCGCCCGCACTGCGCAGCACATCGGCAAAGGCCGCTTCTTTCGCCGCCAGTTCCCCGGCGGGCATGGCGGCAGCTTCCTCCTCGGTAAGGCCGAGGGCATTGCTGGTGCGGGTCACGCCCACAACCCACATGCCGGCGTTGATGCCTTCTTCAATGTCGGCCACGGTATCGCCCACCTTGATGCAGGCTTCCAGCGGGTGCACCCCCAGACGCTGGCAGTTGAGATAGGCCATCCAGGGCCAGGGCCGGCCCACGGGCACCTCGTCCGAGGTCACAAAGGCGTCGGGCACATAACCCAGCTCAGCCGCGCGAGGTTCGAGACGAACCACCATATCCCGGGTATAGCCGGTGCAGGAGCCGATTTTTATGCCGCGCGCCCGCAGGTCGCGGCAGGCCTCCACCCAGCCCGGCACGGGCGTGGCATAGTCGGCCAGGGTCTCGGGCATGAGTTCCTGAACCAGGGCATAAATCTTGTCGGTGGCGGCCTCGTCGGGCAGGGAGCCGTACTCTTCCTTCCAGAGGGCCGCAATGCGCTCCATGCCCAGCATGCACTGCACATGCTCGCGTTTGTCCTTGCCCATGGGGCCGCGCACTTCCTCCACAGTGGGCGTGATGCCGTAACGCTCAAAGGCCCGTGAGAACACGGCCACCGGCCCACGACAGCCATGATCCACGGTCGTTCCGGCCCAGTCCAGAATAATGGCTTGAACAGGGCCGGTATAGGGCTGACGCTTCAGAAACGGTTTCATCTCATTCCCTCCTGCAGGCTGTGCCCATCTCGTCAGATCCGGCACCGCATCAACGGCGCTCGCGGATTCCTGTCGTCGGCATCAGCCGCCCGTATGCAACAAGGAGGGCGGGAATTTCTTCCCGCCCTATGGGCGGCCCCGCCCGAAGCGGGGCCGCGTGCAGTCGCAATTCGCCTACTTCGCGAAGTGCTTCTTGTCCAGGTGTTCGTACTTGGGCAGGAAGCGGGTGGGCAGGGCCAGAGCGTCGCGACGGAAAGGCGGAGCCAGACGGGTACCGTCGGTCATGATTTCGATCACGGCCGGACGACGGTTCTTCTTGGCGGCGTCGAGGGCTTCGGCCAGGTCCTTCTGGGTGTTGACGGTGTAGCCGTCGGCGCCCATGGCTTCGGCGATTTTCGCGTAGGACTTGGACCAGATGTCCGCGCCCACGAAGCGGTTGTTGTAGAAGTCCACCTGGTTCTTCTTTTCCGCGCACCAGGCACCGTTGTTGTACACGGTGGCGATGACGGGCAGGTTGAACTGGCAGGCGGTGGGCACTTCGAAGAGGCTCATGCCCCAAGCGCCGTCGCCGGCGATGGACAGCACGGTGTCTTCGGGGCAGGCCAGCTGCGCACCAAGGGCGGCCTGATAGGCGAAGCCGGTGTTACCGAAGGTCAGGGTAGCGATGTGACGTTTCGGATTCTTGAAGCGCAGGTAGCTGTTGGCGGTGGAGGAGGTGTTGCCGATGTCGGTGGTGGCAATCACGTTGTTGTCGGTGACGAACTTGCCGACCACTTCGAGGGCCTTGCGGGGATGCATACGGCCTTCGATGGTGGATTCGTTGGCGATTTCGTCGATTTCCTTGTACCACACGTCCAGTTCGGACTTCACGCGATTGTACACGGAGGTCAGGTCGGCGCAGGGCTTGGTGGCTTCACGCAGCTGCTTCAGCAGTTCCACGGAGGCGTCGCCGGCGTCGGCGCACAGACCCACGGTGATCGGGTGGGTTTTGGCGATGTGCAGCGGGTTGATGTCGATCTGCACGATCTTGGCGGTCTTCGGGAAGTAGTTGATGCCGTCCTGGGGCAGGGTGCCGAAGTAGGACAGACGGGTGCCCACGGCCAGGATGACGTCGGCGTCCTGCATGATGCGCATGGCGGCATGGGAACCCATGTAGCCGATGGGGCCGGTCCACAGCGGATGGTCGCAGGGGAAGGCGTCGTTGTGCAGGTAGGTGCAGGCAACCGGAGCGCCGAGGTGTTCGGCCAGGGCTTTCACGGTTTCCACGCAGTCGGCGTCAACCACGCCGCGACCGGCCACGATCACGGGTTTCTTGGCGCCCTTCAGCACTTCCACGGCGTGCTTGAACTGTTCCGGGTTGCCGATGCCGCCGGGGGCCACGCGATACTGGCTGGGCTTCAGGATTTCTTCATCCAGTTCGCCGTAGAAGTAGTCGCGCGGAACGTCCACGAGCACGGGGCCACGCAGGGCATAAGCGGTGCGGAAGGCGGTGCGCAGGACGTCAGCGGCGCGTTTCGGATGGGGCACGCGCAGGGAAGCCTTGGTCACGGGCTTGAACAGGTTCCACGTGTCGCATTCCTGGAAGCCGTCCCAACCGATGGAAGCGGAGCCGGCGCTGGGGGAGATGATGATCATCGGGGTGTGGGCCATGTTGGCGGTGGCCACGGCGGTCACGTAGTTGGTGATGCCGGGGCCGTTCTGGCCGATGACCACGCCGGCTTTGCCGGTCAGGCGGCAGAAAGCGTCTTCCATGTGACCAGCGGTCTGCTCATGACGCACGGAGATGAAATCGATGCCGGCGGCGGGGAACAGGTCCAGAAGGTCCATGTAAGCGGAACCGAGGATACCGCTGACGTGTTTGACGCCTTCTTCCACCAGGACTTCGGCCATCGCCTCACTGGGAGTCATCTTGGGCATAATTACGCTCCTTATGCACACTGTTTATTGTGAACACAACCACGCGTCTGCGAACGGAACCGCAGAATGCGTGGAACCCGAACTCGTTGACTGTCTCCCGGGTTGGCGCGTGCCAACCGGATCCCACCGGGGTGGGAAATGGGATGACTCTTCATACGACGGAAGCGCCGATCATGTCAACCATCGCACTAAAAATGGCGGGCAGCTTCTCGAGATCACAGATAAAATTTTTTTTCACAGACGCATCGCCGCAGAGGCGGCATATGGCCATCCCCTTGAAAGCATGGCGCTTTGCCTCCCTCAGGCTGATGCCGCCGGCCGCGCACGGGGCGCAGCATGATCGTCCGGTGCGGCTCTGCCACGAACTGACCGGCGCGCGCACGGGAGGCTCATGCCTGCTCGCCGTCTCCGGCGGCGGCCAGCAGGGCCGCCAGACAATGGCGGGTATCGGCAAAGCCGCGCCGGGTCGCCGCGTAATCCGGCGTCACGCAGGCCCGCCCGCCGGCATAGACCACCAGCCCCGAAGCAAAGAATTCCACGTCCAGGGGATCATGGGTAATCATCAGCAGGGGGATGCCCGCCGCCCGCAGGTGCCGGGCCAGTTCGTGGCGCATCCGTTCGCGCAGGAGCGGATCCAGCGCGGAAAAGGGTTCATCCAGCAGGAGCAGGCGGGGATGGGCGAACAGGGCACGCGCCAGCGCCACCCGCTGCCGCTGGCCGCCGGATATTTCGGCGGGCTTGCGTTCGGCCAGATGCGCAATGTCCAGGCGTTCCAGGGAATGCAGGGCCTCTTCGCGCAGGGCGGGAGGAATGCGCCATGCCGCATGCCCGCTGCGGGCATAGGCCACATTGGCCAGCACCGAGAGATGGGGAAACAGGGCATAGTCCTGAAACATGTAGCCCAGACGACGCTGCCGGGCGGGCAGGCAGATGCCTTGTGAAGCATCGAACAGGATATCGCCGTCGAGGGCTATGCGTCCGCCGTCGGGGCGCATGAGACCGGCAAGGCATTGCAGGGTCAGGGATTTGCCCGAACCCGATGCGCCGAACAGCACCACCGGCCCGTGCCGCAGATCAAGGGCATAGTCCACATCCAGACAAAAGGCGCTGCCGCCGCTTGCCAGCTCCAGATAGAGACGCAGTTCCAGCATGGGCAGGCTACCTGTCGCCGGTCGTCAGGCCGCAGGCGGCCGGGCAGGGCGTCTGCGCGGGAGCGACAGGACGGTTGCCGCGCGCGTGTCGCGCCGTCCGCCCCTTGTGGCGGCGCCGAAAGCGGACGAGCAGTTCCGCTCCGGCCAGCAGGCCCATGCACAGGGCCGAGGCCACCAGCACGAGCAGGGTGGCGCGGGCGTCATTGCCCGCCTGAAAGGCGTCGTAAATGGCCAGGGCCAGGGTTTGCGTCTTGCCGGGAATGTTGCCCGCCAGCATGAGGGTAGCTCCGAATTCGCCCATGCCTCGCGCAAAGGCCAGCATGAGTCCGGCAAAGATGCCGCGCCAGGCCAGCGGCAGGGAAATGGTGAGAAAGACGCGCCATTCCCCCGCGCCGAGGGTGCGGGCCGCGTTTTCCAACCGGGTGTCCACCTGTTCGAGCGCGGCGCGCGCCGATTTGTAGATCAGCGGAAAGACCACCACCGTGGCCGCCACCACGGCCCCCTGCCAGGAAAAGATGAGGCTGATGCCCGCCTCGGCCAGCCATTGGCCCAGCAGGCCGTGCCGGCCCAGCAACAATATAAGATAGTAGCCCACGACGGTGGGCGGCAGCACCAGCGGCAGGGCGCAAAAGGCGTCCAGCACGGCAGGCAGGGGGCCGCGCCGGCGGGAGAGCTTCCAGGCCAGGAGCAGCGCGCCCGCCGTGGAAAAGAGCGTGGCCAGCGCCGCTACCCGCAGGGAAAGGAGCAGGGGATCGAGCAGGGAAAAATCGTTCATGCCGCACCCGGAAAGGAGGGGGCGGGGGGCATCCCGGAGAGAAGGACGCCGCCCCGCGTGACACGTCGCGTCAGGCCGGTAAGGCGAAGCGGCTACGGCCGGGAGAAGCCGTAGCGGGACAGCACCGCCTCACCTTCGGGCGAAAGCAGAAAGTCCACAAAGGCCTTGCCCTGCGCGGCGTTCTTGCCGGTGGTCGCCACGGCCACGGGGTAGAGTACGGGCTTGTGGCCCCCCGCCACGAGCGCCACGTCCACCTTGTCGGCCATCTGGCGGGCGTCTGTCGCGTAGACGAATCCCGCATCCACCTCGCCGCGCGCCACATAATCCAGCACCTGACGCACGCTGTTGCCCATGATGAACCGGGAGGAGAGCGTGTCCCACAGTCCGGCATGGGTCAGGGACTCCCGCGCATAGCGGCCGGCGGGAACGGAGTCGGGATTCCCTATGGCTATGCGCTGGCAGTCCGAAAGTTGCGACATTTCGGAAGGCTTCCTGCTGCCCTTGGGCACAATGAGCACCAGTTTGTTGCAGACGAAGTCCCGCCGGGTCGCAGGATCGATGAGACCGGCCTTTCCGGCCTTGTCCATGGTCTCCTGATCGGCTGAGGCAAAGACATCCACGGGCGCGCCTTCCTGCATCTGCTTGAGCAGGGGATTGGAGGCCGCGAAATTGGTATGCACGGTCACCCCGGGATGGGCTTTTTCAAACAGCGTCTTGATTTCTCCGAAGGCATTGGTCAGGCTTGCCGCGCCGGAAACGAACAGTTCTTCGGCCTGCGCCGTGGCGCAGCCCAGCCCCAGCCACATGGCAGCCAGCAGGATGCCCAGCCGCCGTTTCCACGAAAAGTGTCTGCCCATTGCGTTCATCATATGCTCCGTTTGCTGTCGGTGTCGTGCCTCATTCGGCCACTCCACCCTGCCCGTTGCGGCAATTTTTGACAAACCCTTCACGCTTCAACAGAAAATCGTGACAACAAAAATATTTGCATCCAGCTGATTTTTCATGCTAACAGCAAGAACTATGACAGATAACGCACGAGATCGTGAGCGATTGGAAAATCTTTGGCGTTCCCTGAGCCTTCAGGACAGGGAGTGGTTGCGGCGGCGTCTTTTGCCGCGCGGGGAGGCACGCGCCGATGCCGGCGGCCCGCTCCTCTCGGAAAGCGAATGCCGGGCCGCCGAACGCTGGTTCGAGGCCCGCTGCTCCCGGGCACGAACCGCGCGCGACGCCCAGGCCCGCCTGCGGCTCTGGTGCATTTTCCTGCTCCTGCGCTACGGCGGTTTGCGGCTGGTGGAAATTTTCGCCCTGCGCGCCGAGGACTGGGATTGGACTCAGGGCTGTGTTCATGTGCGGGGCCGGGCCGGGCGCGGCGTGCCGCTGCCCCTGCCGCTGGTTCGCCGCTTGCGCGACAGGCTGGCCGAACCGGCCTTTCTCGCCGTGCTGGCCCGCCCGGTCTGCGACGACAGTCTGGTGCGGCGCAGTCTTGCCGCATGCGGCCGGGCCTGCGGCCTGCCGTCCGGCCTGCTCTCGGCGCGCAGCCTGCGCCGCAATCGCGAGCGCGAATTGCTGCGTCTGGGCTTGTCTCCTGAACAGGTGGACGGCTTTCTGGGCCGCAATCTGCGCGGGGCCGCCGACGGCAATCTGACGCCGCCCGCCGTCCTGAAGGCCCTGCGGGAGCGCATTCAGGGCGACGACATCTCCTTCCGCAGCAGCGCGCGCAACACCTTTGCCGGACGGGTGCTGCAGTGCGCCCCCTGCGGGCTGGCCTGCCGGGTGGAGCTGCTCACGCCGGGCGGAATCCTGCTGACGGCCATCATCACCGAGACCAGCCGGCGTCAGCTCGATGTGCGCGAGGGCTGCCGCCTTGTGGCGCAGGTCAAGGCCCCGCAGGTGCATCTGGCCGGGGACGGCTGCCCGCCGCCGCCCGAGGCAACCCATTTTGGCGGCGAGGTGGAGAGCCTGCGCAGCGACGCCCGCTGGCGCGAGGTATTGTTGCGGCTGGCCGACGGCAGCCGCGTCTGCATTCTGCAGGACGGCGTGCATCAGCCCTTCCTGTGCGTGGGGCTGGAGGTGCGGGCCTGGTTCGGCGCGCTGTCCGTGATCCTCGCCCCGGAGTAGACGGGGCGCGGGCGAACTTGCCAGCCGGGCGTTTTCAGGCTAGAAAAACGGCGGCGCACGGCGCAAATGTTGCCGTCGCACCCCCTCATCCCCTGCCAAGGAAACACCATGAGCGAGCACGCCTCCGACAATCGTCCCCGCAAGAGCCTGCGGGAATCCGTCTGCGAAATCGACCGTGATATTCTGCGCCTGCTGCTGCGCCGCCACAATCTGCTGCGGCGCATGCACACGGCCAAGGGGCACCTTGACCCCGCCGAGGAAAAATTTTTGCGCGAGGCCTGGGAAGCCGCCGCTTCCCGCGTCAGCCGCGATCCGCGTCTGAGCAGCCGCCTTTTCTCGCTCATGCAGGAGGTGGAGTTCCTGCCCCGGCCTGAGGATGAACCCGCGGACAAGCGCCCGGCTTTCAATCTGGCCCCGGTCGCCGCGCCGGTGAAGCTGGACATGCGCGCGCCGCTGGCCTGCCGCGAAGCCCGCGCCTGGCTTTATCTGGCTGCCGCGTCCGGCAAGGCCCTGCGTCTGGAACCCTGCCTGATGAACGACCCCCTTGTGGACTGCGTCAAGATGCTCAATCAGCTGGGCGCATCCCTCACCCGCGAGAACGACGGCGTGAGCGCCCTGCCCGCCGCCCCGCTGGCCGCCCCCGACAAGGTGGTGCATGTGGGCGGCAGCGCCTGGAATTTTTATCTGGCCCTCGGGCATTATCTGGGGCGGCCCTCGCGCGCCAAGTTCGTGGGCGATGCCGACCTGCGGCTGGCGGATTTTTCCGTGGCCCGTCATTTCGTCGGGCAGATGGGCGCGCGTCTCGTGCAGGCCGTGCCCAAGTCCGACGGCCTGCCCGTACGTCTCGAATGCTCAGGCGTGCTGCCCGACAGCATTCGCCTGCCCGCCGACGCCCCGGTGGAGCTGGCCGAGGGCATCCTGCTGGCCGCACCCTTCTACAGCACGCCCCTGCGGCTCAATCTGGCGGACATGCCCGAGCGGGAAACGGTCTATGCCCGGAGTCTGGCCCTTCTGGAGCAGGCGGGCGCCCGTGTGCGCCGCGAGGGCGATGTGATCTGCGTGACGCCCGGCCTTGCCGCCCTGCCGGAACGGCCCCGCTTGCCGCAGGAAGCTGAACTGTCCCTGCCGCTGCTCGGCCTCGCCCTCTCGCTGGGGGGGCAGGTGCGCCTGCGCGGCCTTTGGCCGGAAACGCCCGCCGCCCGGGCCGGCTGGGAATGTCTGCGCCGTCTGGGCGGCGACGTGCGCCGCAATGACGGCGAAGCCTGCGTCGATCTGGAAATGGCGGCTCCTCTGGCGGCCTTGCCGGAGGATTTTGCCCTGCCCGGGCAGTTCCCTGCCGACTGGCTGCCCCTGCCCCTGGCCCTGCTGGCCCAGGTGGCCCTGCGGAGCGGTTCCGTCAGCCTGCCGTCTTCCCTGCTGGCCGTGGCCGACGGGGCATGGCGTGCGGATTGCGAAAGTTTTTGCGCCGCGCTGCATCTGCGGCTCGAGGACGGCGCATTGCGCCGCCTGAGCGAGGAGGAGGACAGCGCGCCGCAGGGACGGGGCTGGAACGCGCCGACGCCCGTCTGGGCGCTGGCGCTGGCGCTGGCCGCCTGCGCCCGGGGCAAGCGGCAGGTGCGTCTCGGCAATCCCGGCATCATCACGGCCCTGTATCCCGCCTTCTGGGCGCTGTACAATGCCCTGCCCGCGCCGAAGATGGAACGCGAACCGGCCCCGGTCGCCCCGGCGGCGCCCCGCCGTCGCCGCATCATCACCAGTGCGCTGGCCGAAATTCCCGATCTGCCCGACGAGGACTAGAGCGATTCCCGCTGGCGCAACGGCGCGGTCTTGCGGGCCGCCTTCCGGTCGCGCGTTGCTGTCGATGCCCGTAAGGCTCCTGCGTCGCCCAACGGGCACGGCCCTTACGGGCCGCCTTCCGGTCGCCCCTTCCCCCCTCAAACTCCTCCAACCCCTCCCCGGCGCGCTTTGGAGGGGAATGGCACGGCGTCGTGGCGCGGCGGTTTTCCCTTGTCGCCTGCAGGGCGTTTCCTGCGCGGCACGGGCGGGGCAGCATTTGCCGGTCGCGGCGAACGCTGCCGTTTTTCGGCGGGCCGCCCATTCCGTGGGGGCGCGGCGTTTAGCGGTCGGGGAGGGCGCTTGTTTTGACAGGGGCTTTTTGGCATCATGCGCCGCATGCCGTATCGCAAGCCCTTTCTCAAATGGCCGGGCGGGAAATTCCGTCTGCTGGCGCGCATTCTGCCGGAATTGTCCGGCGGCGGGCGCTATGTGGAAGCCTTTGCGGGCTCTGCCGCCGTCTACCTCAACACGAGCGCGCCCGAGGCGCTCGTCAACGATGCCAATGCGGATCTGATCGCCCTGTATGACTGCCTGCAGGCGGAAGGGGAGGATTTCATCCGCTATGCGTCGACCTTCTTTTGCGCGGAAAACAATACGGAAGGGGCATTCCATGCCCTGCGCGAACGCTTCAATGCCGCCGTCGAGCCGCGAGAGCGGGCGGCCCTGTTTCTCTATCTCAACAAGCATGCCTACAACGGCCTGATTCGCTACAATGCCGGCGGCCAGTACAATGTCCCGTTCGGCACATACGCCGCGCCCCGCTTCCCTCTCGAGGCCATGCGCGCCTTCCGGCAGCGGACGCGGGAGGGCGGCACCACCTTTGTCTGCCGCGATTTCCGGGAAGTGCTCGCCGGGGCCGGGGCCGGGGATGTCGTCTACTGCGATCCGCCCTATGTGCCCCTGTCGGCGACGGCCAACTTCACGAGCTATGCCGGAGCCGTCTTCGGCAAACAGGATCAGGAGGATCTCGCCCGTCTGGCTCGCGCGGCGCATGGGCGGGGGGCGACGGTCGTGCTGAGCAATCACGACACGCCGCTGGCGCGAGACCTCTATGCCGACGCCCGGCTGCTGTCCTTCGATGTGCGGCGCACCATCAGCTGCAACGGCAGGGCGCGCCGCCGCGTGCCGGAACTGCTGGCCGTCTATTGCTGAAAGGCCGGGCGACAGACTGCCGCTCGCAGCCTGTGCCGGACGGGTGCGGCGCGAATGAACCCAAGCCGCGGCAACGACGCCTCCATGAAAAAACGCCTGCAAGGGAAGGCTTGCAGGCGTCGCTTGTGTGCGCGTGGCGGAGAGGGTGACCAAGGCAGAGAAAATCTATAATATCTGACTAAATGTTAGGTGTTGACTCACGCTTGTCCCCCATGTATAGTATGATCGATCTGATAACTATTTATCAAGCAAGGTGAAAGAATGTACAAAATCAAAGAGCTAGCCAAGAAGATTAGAAATCTTTTTCGCGTATATGATGTTGTTTCTGCAAAATCCACCAAGCCCGGCATGGAGCAGATTTCACAAATTTCGGTCATGAACCAATATAAATTAATGTCAGTGTTACTTCCCGCTGACAAACTCCCGAGTATGTGTGATGCTGGATTCAAGGTTTATTCACAGTTTGATGAGGATGGTATATTGTTGTATATATTTTCAATTATTGGATTTACGAATAGGCGCATTGTTGAAATTGGTGCTGGCGACGGAAAGGAATGCAATTCTGCAAACCTAATTATCAATCATGCATGCCACGGTTTACTGCTTGATGGCGATCCAGATAATATACGTCAAGCAATTGATTTCTTTGCTAAGAATGCGTCGACATGGCTTATGCCTCCGGTGTGCAAGCATGCTTGGATAACGAAAGACAACATTAACACGCTCATTGACGAAAATGGATTCTCTGGCGATGTTGACCTGTTGAGTATAGATATTGACGGTAACGACTATTGGATATGGAAGTCTATTGGAGTGCTCAGGCCACGGGTTATGATCTGCGAAACTCACAATATCTGTCCGGACGGTGCTGCCATTACCATACCGTATAAGGAAGATTTCTGCTATACTTCATCAGATAATTACCATGAAGAATTTCGGTCTGTTTCGCCTCTCGCTATGATAAAACTGTCCCGGGAGAAAGGCTACCGTCTTATCGGCTCGCATAAGTATGGGTTTAATCTGATTTTTATGCGGAACGACGTGGGCAAGGAATTCTTTCCGGAAGTTGATCTGGGATCAATATCAAATAATCCTTATACGGTAGAAGCAAAGAAAACGAGATGGGACGCAGTTAAAAACGCCCCGTGGGTCGAAGTGTAGCCTGTTTCATAAGTTATCGGCATGTATTCCTGCTCTCGTTCCACTTGGCGGCGGATTCGCTGGAGTTCCCTGCCGAAGAAACGAATCTGCTGAACAGCTTGTGGGACAAACTTGGTTGCCGTTCAATACTTGGCTGTTGTGTTCCCCCTACGTTATATCCCCTCCCGCCGCTGTGGAATTGCGCCGGGAGGGGTGCTTCTTGTCTAAAAGCTACGGAGGCTTTTTCGCGCTCCCATGTAATGCCCCTGACGCTGTTCTTATTCCAGCGCCCACACCCGCGCGGCGGCTAGTTCGGTAATGGCCGACAAGGTTCACGCCGTGGGGTCGGGGGGATGCGGAGGCGCGCCTGATAGACGCGCCAGCCCTTTCGCAAAAAATGGGGTGGGAGTTTGAAATGACAAGGCGCTCATACCTCGTTTGTGTACCACTTTTGTGTAGCAAACGGAAGTATAAGCGCCTATGTTATCAACTGATTAAGGCAAATCAGTCGCTTGTGTGCGCGTGGCGGAGAGGGTGGGATTCGAACCCACGTACCGGCTATTAACCGATAACTCGATTTCGAGTCGAGCGCGTTACGGCCAACTTCGCTACCTCTCCGACCGGAGTGTGGCTGTGCCACTGGCCGAAGCAAATGTGTATCCCAAACGGGCCGTGTTGGCAAGTGGCCGAAGGGCCGGGCCACGGGCCGGCTCAATGCCCGATGGTGTTCATGACTTCCAGGGCCTCGGCCTGCCGGGAATCGCCCTGCAGGGCGCGGGTGGCCATTTCCTCGGCCTTGATGCGCTTGCCCCACTTCAGATACATGAGCGCCATGCGGCCAAAGGTATTGGGGTGCCCGCCAAAGGTGCGGAGAATGGCATTGTAGACCTTCTCGCACTTTTCGAACTCGTTGATGGCCGTGTACGCGTTGACCGCGCCCACATAGGCGCGCACGTCGCGCGGGTGCTTGGTCATGGCCTCCTCGAAGATTTCCCCGGCGTCGGCATACTGCTTGGCGGTTTGCAGCAGCTGGCCCACCTGCACGAGAATATCCGGATCTTCGCTGAATTCCTCGGCGGCGCGCTTGAGGTAGGCGCGGCCCTTGCCGAACTGTCCTTCCTGCAGCAGCATGACGCCGTTATGCAGCAGGCTCTTCTTGCGCTGCAGACGGGCTTCGGTTTCCTGACGGCTCTTGTCCTCCACCTCCTGTCGCAGGATGCGGGCCAGCCCTTCCAGCACGGTGGCCAGCATGAGTTCCTTGCCCGGCTGATAGGGGATCTTGCGCGGCTTGCCCGTCCCGGCGGGATCAAGGAGATGCTGCATGCCCTGATGATGCACAAGGGTATTGAGAAATTCCCCCAGCTGGATGTCCACTTCGGCCCGCGCCGAGCGCATGAGCTTGACTTCCGCGTACTGGCGCATGGCGGTGGCCATGGCCTGCAGGGAGCGGGGCAGCTCGTCGCGGCGCAGGTAGCCCTTGGCGCGGGCGATGTTTTCACGCAGTTCCTTCGGGGGCGTGCTCAGCATGGCATACCATCACTTTTCCAATGTTCCGCCACTTCCTTGTGGCGGATGCGCAGCAGTTCGTCCACGGCGCGCGGAATGAGAAAATCCACGTTCAACCCGTCAAGCCAGCGCCGGCGGATGCGCGAGGCGCTGACAGCCAGCCAGGGCAGGGGCAGATAGTGCGCCAGCCCGCCGCCGGGCAGGGCCATGCAGCTGCTTTGCGGCAGCAGCGGCGGCACGGAGCAGGCATCGGGCCAGAGCCTGCGCGCGGCCTCGCGAAAGGGCGCATCCGTCTGCTCGCCCCGGGCCACCACCACAAAATGGCAGAGCCGCGGCAGCTCCAGTCCCCGGTGCCAGGTATGGATCTGGGCAAAGTCCGGCATACCGATGACAAAATACAGTTCCCGTCCCGGCAGAGCCTGCCGGTAGCCGCTGAGGGTGTCCCAGGTATAGGAACGGCCCCGGCGGCTTCCCTCCTCCTCGCTGACCCCGATGCCCGACAGGCCGCGCACGGCCGCGCGGGTCATTTCGGCCCGCAGGGCAAAGGGCAGCAGGCTGTCCGGCTCCTTGTGCGGCGGATTGCCGCAGGGCACCAGATCCAGCATGTCCACCAGACCGCCCAGCGCCTCCCGCACCTCGATGGCCAAACGCAAATGTCCCACATGGGGCGGGTTGAAGCTGCCGCCCAGCAGGGCGCGTCCCGGCGCTCGCCGCGACGGGCTATCGCTCGTGCCGGCATCTCTCCTCATGGCTTCTCCTGCAGTGGGCCTGTCTGTCCGGCAGGGCAGCGCATGCAGCCGCAATGCCGGGGCCTGTGCCCATCCGCGCGAAACGCGCGTGAACCGCCTGCGCGTCGCCCCTAGACGCGCACCTGCCCCTGTCCCAGCACCATGAATTTTGTGGTGGTCAGCTCCTGCACGCCCATGGGGCCATACGCGTGCAGCTTGGAGGTGGAAATGCCGATTTCCGCGCCCAGGCCCAGCTGGCCGCCGTCATTGAAGCGCGTCGAGGCATTGACGCCGACCATGGAGGCGTCGGCCTCCCGCACAAAGCGCATGGCATGGGCATGGTCGTTGGTGCAGATCACTTCCGTGTGCTGCGAACCGTAGCGCGCAATATGATCAAGGGCGGCATCCAGCGAATCCACCACCCGCACGGCCAGAATCAGCGCATGAAATTCCTGGCCGAGATCCTCTTCCCGCTGGGGCACGGCCGTGGGGCCGAGCAGGGGCAGCGACCGGGGGCAGGCCCGGAATTCCACGCCGTCCGCACCGAGCCGTTCGCCCACCAGCGGCAGGAAGGCGGGGGCAATGTCCTTGTGGACAAGCAGACATTCCAGCGCATTGCAGACGCCGGGCCGCTGCACTTTGCCGTTGTGGACAATGTTCAGCGCCTCCTCCGGCGAGGCTGAGGCATCGACAAAGACATGGCAGACGCCCTTGAAATGCTTGAGCACCGGCATGGTGGCGGCTTCGGTCACGGCCCGCACCAGATTTTCCCCGCCACGCGGAATGATGACATCAATATATTGATCCAGCTTGCACAGCGCCGTCACGGCAGCATGATCCGTGCTGCCGACCAGCTGGGCGGCGTCCTCGGGCAGGCCGGCGTCGGCCAGGGCTTCCTGCAGCAGGTTCGCCAGCGCCATATTGGAATGCAGGGCCTCGCTGCCGCCGCGCAGGATAACCGCGTTGCCCGCCTTGAGGCAGAGAATGGCCGCGTCAATGGTCACATTGGGCCGGGCCTCGTAAATCATGGCCACCACCCCCAGCGGCACGCGCATCCTGCCCACCAGCAGGCCGTTGGGCCGCTGCCACTGGCTGTCCAGCGCGCCCACAGGGTCGGGAAGCCGCGCCACATGGCGGCAGGCGCCGGCCATGTCCGCCAGAATGGCGGGCGTCAGGGTGAGCCTGTCCAGCCGCGGAGCGTCCAGCCCCTTGGCCCGCGCCGCCTCCACGTCGCGCGCATTGGCCGCAAGCATGTCCTCGCCCCGCGCTTCCAGCAGGCCGGCAAGCCGCTCAAGCGCGTTCGCCTTGGCCGCCGGGGCGGCGCTGCCGAGACGACGCGCCGCCGCACGCGCCCGTGCGCCCATCCGGGCCATTTCTTCCGCAAGCGTCATGTGTGCATCCTCTTCATCGGTAACGGGTGAATTAATTTAGTATACGCGCAGCCATGACGGAGGGCAAGCCGTGGTCACGGCGCAAATTATTTTGACAGGCCCGGCCTTGTGACCTATTCTCAATTCCTTGACGTTTGCCCCTGTGGCGCGTCAAATCCCATCTTGCGCCAAAGGAGCCTGCCGATGTCATCCATTCCTCCCCAGTCCGGGAACGCCTCTTCCCCGACCCTGCTCAATGACCTGCGTGCCGAGGTCAGCGCGGAAACCGCGCCGCTCCTCCAGTTTTTGCAGCGTCATGCCGGGCTTATTGCCGGTGGCGTGGGCTTGTTTCTTCTTGTGCTCATCGGCGCCGGCATCTGGAGCTGGCGCAATGAGGCGGCCCTGGAGGACGCTCAGGCCGAGCTGGCCCGCATTTCCCTTTCCCTCAAGGGCGAGGAACGGACAAATGCCCTGGGCAAACTGGCCAAGGACGTCCCGTCCGGCATGCGCTATGCCGTGCTGGTGGCGCAGGCCCAGAGTGCCGCCGCTTCGCAGGACTGGACGCTGGCTGCCCGCGCCTATGGCGAGGCGGCCCGCCTGGACAGCGAAGGCGCCCTGGGGCAGGCGGCCCTGCTGGCCCAGTGCGGCGCCCTCATGCGCAACGGCACGCCCGAAAGCGCGTCGGAAGCGCTGGCCATTCTCCAGGCCCTGAGCGGTCGGGTGGAGGCAGCCTCCCAGCCCGCGCTTTTGCGCATGCAGGCCGAGGCCGCTCTGGCCGCCGGGCGCAATGATGTGGCCGCCGCCGCTTTCAAGGCGCTGGGCGAGGCCGCGGAGGATGGAGAGGATAAGGCTTACTACCTTGCGCGCGCCATGCGTTGTGAGGCCAAGCCCGCCGGAGCGGACGCAGCCCCGGATACGGCCCCGGAAACGGCGGCCAGACCCGCCGAGTAGACGTCCGCCGGAATTTCGGTCGAACCGGGGACGAACGACGAGACTCGCCGCCGCGTCCCCTTTCCGATATGAGACAAGGAGATGCCATGAGCAAAAATCCTCTGCTGGACGGCGGTCGCGGCGAACGGCATTTGTTGCTGGGCAACGAAGCCATTGTGCGTGGCGCGCTGGAAGCCGGCGTTCACATGATTTCCTGTTATCCGGGAACTCCGTCGTCGGAAGTGCCGGACACCTTTCGCCGTCTCGGCGGCGGGGGGCGCTACCGCCTGGAATATTCCATCAATGAGAAGGTCGCCTTCGAGGTAGCCGCCGGCGGGGCGCTGGGCGGGGCCATGTGTCTGGTGACCATGAAGCATGTGGGTCTCAATGTGGCGGCGGATCCCCTGTTCACGGCAGCCTATACCGGCATGCCCGGCGGCCTTGTGATCCTGAGCGCCGATGACCCCGGCTGTCATTCCAGCCAGAACGAGCAGGACAACCGCTCCTATGCCCGGGCCGCCATGCTGCCCTGCTTCGAGCCGGTGTCCGCACAGGAGGCGCGCGACATGACGCGCGACGCCTTCCGTCTGGCGCGCGAACTGCAACAGCCCGTCCTGCTGCGCACCACCACCCGCGTCAACCACATGCGCGGGCCGGTGGAATTCGACGATTTGCCCGCCGAACAGCCGCTGGTTCCCTTTGAGCGCAATCCCGGCCGCTTTGTGCCCGTGCCCGCCGTGGCCCGCAAGCGCCATGCCGCGGTGCTGGAGATCATGGAAAAGGCCCGCGCCATCGCCGAGACCAGCCGCTTCAACACCGAGCGGTGCGGCAATGCGGCGACCCGTCTGGGCATCATCGCCAGCGGCGTGGCCCGCAACTATCTGGCCGACGCCCTGGCCGCCGGCGGCTGGGAGGACAAGGTGCGCGTCCTCGAGCTGGGCATGACCTGGCCCCTGCCGGAAAAGCGCCTTGCCGCCTTCATGGAGCAGTGCGACCGCGTGCTGGTGCTGGAAGAGGGGGCGTCCCTGCTGGAGCGCGACGTGCGGGCACTGGCCCAGCGCGAGGGCTGCAAGGCCCGCATCGAGGGCAAGACCGCCACGCTGACCGAACTGGGGGAATTTTCCACCACCCTGCTTTTGCGGCGGCTGGCCGAATTTCTTGACTGCCCCTGCCCGGTCAAGGGCGGCAACGCCCAGGCTCTGGAACTGCCCGGCCGTCCGCCGAACCTCTGCGCGGGCTGCTCGCATCGTGCGGTGTTCCATGCCGTGCGGCAGGTCTTTGGCGACGACGCCTATTATTCCAGCGACATCGGCTGCTACACCCTCGGCATGCTGCCGCCGCTCAAATGCGCGGACTTCCTCGTCTGCATGGGATCCTCCATCTCGGCGGGCAGCGGCTTTGCCCGGGCGTCCGGCAAGCCGGTGGTGGCCTTTATCGGCGACTCCACCTTCTTCCATTCCGGCATGACCGGGCTGGCCAATGCCGTGTTCAACCGGCACAATCTCATTGTGGTCATCCTGGACAACGGCACCACGGCCATGACCGGCCACCAGCCCAATCCGGGCATGGTGCAGGACATGCTGGGCGACGGCGCGGTGCACATGGATATCGAGGCCATTGTGCGCGGCATGGGCGTGAGCAGCTGCCGCAAGGTGCGGGCGTTCAATCTCAAGGCCGTGACCGGCGCGCTCAATGAAATGCGTGAACAGTCCGGCGTGCGCGTGCTCATCGCCGAGGAACCCTGCGCCCTCTATGCCCGGCGGCAGCTCAAGAAGGCGCAGCCGCAGGTGGCGGTGGTCAGCGAGCAGGGGCCGGATGCCGTGCATTGTCTGGAGACCCTGGCCTGTCCCGCCTTCTACCGGGAGGGCGAGGCCCTCGCCGTGGACGAAAGTCTTTGTTCGGGCTGCATGGTCTGCCTCCAGATCGGCCCCAAGTCCTTCAAGGCCCGGCGCCGCGACGAGGCCTAGGCCTGCCGCTGCCCATTGCGAGGTTGTGTTATGAGTACAGACAAGCAGAAAAGAATGCGCATCTTCTTTACCGGTGTGGGCGGACAGGGCACCCTGACCGCCACGACCCTGCTGGCCCGCACGGCTCTGGACGCCGGTCTGGATGTGGTGGCCGGCGAGGTGCACGGCATGGCGCAGCGTGGCGGCGTGGTGGAATCCGTCCTCCTGCTGGGCGGCTGGCGCTCGCCCCGGCTGGATCTGGGCGAGGCCGACGTGCTGCTGGGCTTCGAGCCGCTGGAAACCCTGCGCGGCCTGCCCTATTTGCGGGCCGGGGGCGCGGTCATTTCCAGCGCCGATCCCCTGCCGCCCCTCAGCGTTTCTTTGGGCGGCGCGCGCTATCCCGCGCTGGACGAGGTGGAAAGTCAGGTGCGCCGCGTGGCCGGACAATGCCATTTCGTGCCCTGTCGCGAACTGGGCCTCAAGGCCGGTTCCGTGCAGGCGGGCAATACGGTGCTGCTCAGCGTGGCCTGCGCCGCCGGCATCCTGCCCTTTGGCGTGGACGCGCTGGAGGCGGCCATCGGCAAGTATCTGGCGCCCAAGTTGCAGGCGTCCAACCTCAAGGCCCTGGAATTGGGCAAGGCGGCGCTGGGGCTGTAGCCAGCGCGACCGCCCGTCCGGGCATGTGCATGAACCGGGAACGGGGAATCTCCTGCGGGGGATTCCCCGTTTTTCCGTTCCGTGCCTGCTGCGGCGCATGGATCCGGCGGGGCTGACGCGGGCAGCAATCGTACTGGCCCGTTTTTTGCTTTTCAGGCCGTGAGGGTATCGTCACCGAAGGGAGGCCGCTGCGTCCTTTCGCTGGCGGCAGTGTCCGCAACCCAAGGAGTTTCCATGCAAGATGCAATGTTTAGCGGCCTTTTCGGCGCGCTGACCACCGAGCACCGCATGAATTTCATTGCCAATAATTTGGCGAATGTGAATACATCGGGCTACAAGCAGACCAGGCTTGCTTTCAAGGATACCATGGCCTCCTATGCCCATGACGAAATCCGTGAGCCGCTCATGCATCTGAAGAGCAAGCCGCTGTTCCCGGAAGCCAAGAACATGGTGCGTCCGCGTATTGCCGTGTCGAAAATCGACTTTTCCCAGGGTTCCATGCGTTTTACGGGGGATCCCTTCGATCTGGCCATCAGCGGGGAAAACGCCTTTTTCCGCGTGGCCACGCCCAATGGCAACTATTTGACGCGCAACGGGCATTTTGTGCTGTCCGGCGACGGCACGCTCATGACTCCGCAGGGCTGGCCCCTGCAGGGCGCGGGCGGCAATATCGCCATTCCGGCGGGCACGCGCAACGTGGTCATTGCTCCTGACGGCACGGTTTCCGCCGACGGCGACGCCGTGGGCCAGATTGCGCTGGTGCGGGTGGAAAATCCCCAGAACCTGCAGAAGCGGGGCATGAACCTCTATGAGCCGTATGAAAATGTGCAGGTGGAGGAACAGGACGCCTATGCGCAGGGCGCTACCGTGGAGCAGGGCTACATCGAGGCCGCCAATGTGGATGTGGTGACCGAGATGGTGAACATGATCGAAGTCCAGCGGCAGTTTGAAGCCTATCAGAAGGTCATGCAGACCACCGACGCCCTGGACAGGCAGACCAACCAGCAGATCGGCAAGCGCAGCAGCTAGCGTGCGGGCTGCCGGGGCCGGTCGGGGCACGGTACCGCCCGTTCCCCGCCGCGACAATGCAAAGACAACGCAACAACGCGTAAAGGAGCGATGGCCTTATGATGCGTTCCCTGTGGACGGGCGCCAGCGGCATGGTGGCCCAACAGCTCAATATCGATGTCATTTCCAACAACCTCGCCAACGTGAACACCACGGGCTTCAAGAAGAGCCGGGCCGAGTTCGAGGATCTCATGTATCAGAACATGAAGATCGCCGGCTCCATTACCGAAGGGGACAATATCCTGCCCGTGGGCATTCAGGTCGGCATGGGCGTGCGGCCCACCGCCGTGCACAAGTTCTTCACCCAGGGCGACTTCCAGAACACGGGCAATGCGCTCGACGTGGCCATTGAAGGCGACGGCTTCTTTCAGGTGGATGTGAACGGCGAACTCATGTACACCCGCGCCGGTTCCTTCAAGCTCAATCAGGACGGCACCGTGGTGACGGCCAACGGCTACATCCTCCAGCCGGAATTTGCCGTGCCCGCGGAAACCAAGAACATTTCCATTTCCGCTTCCGGGCACATCGCGGCCCTGGATGCCGAAGGTCAGGAAATCGCGGCCGCGGAAATCCCGCTGTATACCTTCATCAATCCCGCCGGTCTGGATGCGCGCGGACGCAACCTCTACACGCCCACCGAAGCCTCGGGCGATGAAGTGGAAGGCGTACCCGGCACGGACAATGTGGGCACGCTGGCCCAGGGCTTCCTGGAAATGTCCAACGTGGAAGTGGTGGATGAAATGGTCAACATGATTGTCGGGCAGCGCGCGTACGAAGTGAACTCCAAGGCCATCCAGACCTCGGATTCCATGCTTGCCACGGCTGTGCAGCTCAAGCGCAGCTAAGGCGTGCCGGGGGCGTGATGCGCGTGACCGGGCGACGGTGTGGCGGCGGGCACGCGCCGCAGTCGGCGCGGCCAGGAATCGGACAGGCCCTGTCCGTTTGGCTGGCGGGAGCGCTGTGCCTTGTCCTGCTCTGCCATGTTGCCGCGGTGCGCGAATGCCTCGCCGCCGGCGTGCCCGATGCCGTCTGGCAGGATAACGACCGAAACCATCGCCGGTCGCCCAGCCAGATCAAGCGTCAGTTGCGCTCGCCGGACGTCCGCGCCGCTCGTCTGCCGCTGGCGGCGGCGGATCGCGTCGGCAGCGAGGCGGCGCCGCCCGGAGGAGAGGCCGATCACAGCGCGCGTCAGGCCCGGGTGCGAGCCCAGATTGCCCAGACCGCCGCGCCGCCCGCCAGCAGCGGCGATTTGCAGCTGCTGGGGGAGAACGATTGGCGATTGAAGATTGAAAGCGCGGCCGTGGCCCTCAATGACTCCGTCTTTCTGGGCGATATTGCCACGCCGCTGGGGCATATGGATCCGGCCCTCTGGCAGGAGCTGAGCCGCCGGGCGCTCTGGGCCGCGCCGCAACAGGAAGGCAAGCCCATGCAGGTGAACCGCTCGCGCCTGTCCCAGGCCCTGCGTCAGGCCCTGGGCAAGGATATTGCCGGGCGTTGCATCCTGCCCACGTCGCTGGTCATCCAGCGGGGCGGACTGGTCTTTCGCGAAGATGTGCTGCGGGATTATGTCGTCAAAAGTCTGACGCCGCAGCTGGCGGCCATGCCGGGCGAGGCGCAGCTTACGGAGTTTCGTCTGCCCGAATACATTTTTCTGGAGCACGGGCAGCAGCAGGTGCAGCTTGAGCCGGGCAAACTGGCTCCCGGTCGCATCGCCCTGCGTTTTGCCGTCAAGGAGGCGGACGGCACCGTGCTGCGCCGTCTGGCCGGCACGGTCAACCTCCAGCTTTGGGTGACGGTGCCCGCCGCCACGCGGGTCATGAGCAAGGGCGAGAATCTGACGCCCGAGGCCGTGACTTTTTTGCGGATCAATGCCGCCACGCTCAAGGATCTGCCGTGGGACGGGCAGGGCGGCCCGTGGCGGCTGGCCCGGGGGCTGGCCGCCGGAGAACCCATTTTGCAAAGCGATTTGCAAAGCCAGCTCATGGTGCGGCGCGGCGATGTGGTGACGCTCATCTATGCTCGCGGCAACGTGCAGATGACTACCCAGGCCGAGGCCCTGAGCGACGGCGAACCGGGCGCCACCATTGCGGTGCGGAATTTGCAATCAAAGAAACAGGTGTACGCCAAGGTCAAGGACGGCGGCACTGTCATCATCGAGTAGAGGAGTGGATGGTTATGAAGACGCGTTTTGCCATCATCGCCCTGGGACTGGTCTTCATGTTCTGCAGCGCCTGCGGCAACGGCGGGGCGCATCGCCGCCCCGGCCTGCAGAATCCTGTCGGCCCGCCGCAGGAATATCCGCAGGAAACCAGCGGCGCCAACAATCCCGGTTCGCTTTTTGCCGCCAGTGACGGCGATACGCTCTTTTCCGACGCGCGTGCGCGCCGTGTGGGCGACATCGTGGTTGTCAAACTGGTGGAAAATACCAAGGCCCAGAACAAGGCCGAAACCACCGCCGACAAGGACAGCAACAACGACTATTCCGTGGGTGCGCTGTTCGGGGCGAGCAAGGTGGGCTTCATCCCCGGCGTGGGCATCGGGCCGCAGGCCACCATCGGCCAGCCGGTGCTGAACTCAGGTTCTGTCAGCGATCTGACAAGCACCGGCAAGACCAAGCGTGAAAACTATGTGACCACCTCGCTGGCGGCCCGCGTCATCCGCGTGCTGCCGGGCGGGATGCTGCAAATCGAGGGCGCGCGCGAAATTCGCGTCAACGAGGAAACCGAATATATGGTGGTGCGCGGCCTCATCCGGGCCAAGGACGTGGATGCCGACAACAGCGTCCTGTCTACCCAGATTGCGGATGCCAGCATCGAGTACTACGGCAAGGGCGTGCTGTCCGACAAGCAGAAGCCCGGCTGGTTCACGCGGCTCATGGACAATATCTGGCCGTTCTGACGCGCAGTGCCGGCGATCTACCAGGGGGCGGGATCTTCCCGCCCCCTTTTTTTGCACCCTTTTTCATGCTGCCGTATGCATGTTGTGCCATTTGTGTGAAAGTTCATTGGAAGTAATATTCATATTGTTCAAATTATATACTTGATTATTCGCAATGCAAAAAATTTTTTTTACATATTTTCTCTCTGCATTTTTTGCATAATGAATGTAAAATAAAATATTTTTCATGTAATAAAAGGCTCTATGGAAATTCCATAGCGCCTTTTAATGTTTATTTAATGTTTTATTAGCCTTTTTCTAGACATATTTCGCTCGCAAAGAAGAAAAAAACGGCTATAGTGTGACGTGGATTAGCCAATTTGCCCGTCAGAACCGACCATGCTGTCGCGCGGCGGTCAGGCCCAGCAGAATGGCGCCGGCCTGCGCCACATTGAGAGAGTCGAAATCGCGGGCCAGCGGGATGCGCAGCATGCGCGAGCAGCGCTTGGCCACGCCGGGCCGCAGCCCCTTGTCCTCATTGCCGAGCACAAGCACGGCGGGCAGGCGCAGGGCTTCGGCAAAGGCATCCGCGGCATGGGCGCCGCAGCCCGCGCCGTAGATGGTCAGGCCCGCTTCCTCGGCGCTGTCCAGGGCGTGGGCCAGATTGTCCACGCGGGCCACGGGCAGTCTGTCCAGCGCGCCCGCCGCCGCCCGCCGGGCCGCCGGGCCGAGGTAGGCGCTGTTGTGCCGGGGCAGCAGGATGCCCGCCCCGCCCAGCGCGTAGAGGCTGCGGCACAGGGTGCCGATATTGCCGGGATCCTGCACCTGATCAAGGGCCAGCAGCAGAGGAAGGGGAGCGTCATGCACAGCCGCCAGCACATCGTCCAGGGTCTGAAAGTCCGTGGCGGCCAGGCGGGCCACAACGCCCTGATGGGCGACGCTGCCTGCCACTTCCCGGCACAGGCGATCAAGGGCGGCACTGTCCACCAGGGTGTACCGTACATGGTAGGTGCGGCACAGCTCCTGAATTTTCTGGGCGTCCTGGCTGCGCAAGCCCTTGCGGCAATAAACGAGATCAAGGCGTTGCGGGGTGTCGCGCAAGAGTTCCAGCACGGGTTTGATTCCCGGCAGGAGCGGGGCGGAAGTTCTTTCGTTCATCACGGTCTCCGGCAGGCGGCTGAGGGTGAAATAACGGCAAGGCCGTAGAAATCTTGTGTCTACGCAGCTTTGACGGCAAAGGCAAGCTGCGGGGACGGGGAGGCATGCATGAAGGGATATGGCAGGACAATCCGGGGGAGGCATTTGGGGGTGTGCGGGGTGCTGCTGGTCAGCCTGCTGCTGAGCGCCTGCGGCTCGAAACAGGGCGGCCAGTCCGACATGCCGGCGCTGCTCATTCCTGAAAACGAGGATACGCAGCCCCTTACCCCTGCCGAACTGGCCGCTCTCAAAAGCACCGGCCAGATCGATCGGAACGTCCCCGCGTCGGCCATGCCCGCCGTGACCGCCCAGTACAAGCATTTCCTGCACAAGGGGCGGCGGACGATGGAAGTCTTTTCGCAGCGCTCGGGCAATTATCTCGGCTACGCCCGCCGTGTATTCCGCTCGCGGGGCATGCCTGAGGAACTGGCCTATCTGGCCATTGTGGAAAGCGGCTACCGGGCCGATGCCCAGTCCCGCGCCGGGGCCGCCGGGGCCTGGCAGTTCATGCCCTATACCGGCATGAAATACGGTCTGGCCCAGGATTGGTGGATGGATGAGCGTCTTGATCCCTACAAGGCCACCGAAGCCGCTGCCGACTATCTGCAAAAGCTCTACGGCGATTTCCGCGATTGGCCTACCGCCATTGCCGCCTACAACGCCGGCGAAGGCAAGATGCGTCGCGCCAAGGAAGGCACCGGGGCACGAAACTTCTATGAAGTCTGCGAGCGCAACGAGCGCCTGGACGACAAGGCCCAGTTGCGCCCGGAAACCCTGCAGTATGTGCCGCGCTTTGTGGCCATCAGCAAGATCATGCGCAATCTTGGCCCGCTGGGCTTTGCCCCGGTCAATCACGACGCCATGCCGCAGGTGGAGCGCCTGACCGTGCGTCCGGGCACGGATCTCATGGCGCTCAGCAAGGCCGCCGGCATGCGCTGGCCGGATTTTCAGGCCGCCAACCGGCACCAGTTGCAGGCGGTGTCCTCCACGGAACGCTCGACCTTCGTCTATGTGCCGCGCGCCCAGGCAGGGCAGGCCCAGGCTTTTCTGCAGCGTTCGGGCGGCACCTTTGCCAACTGGCGTCCGGCCAAAGTGGCGACAAGCGCCGACAGCTGGGAAAAGATCGCCCGCCGTAGCGGCGTGAGCGTGGCCCAGCTCCAGACGGCCAATGGCGGCAAAAGCAAGATTTTCCGGGGCGAAACCGTGCTCGTGCCGCGCAACGCCAATATGAGCGAGCGCGCCGTGGCTGCCGTGGACAAGCGCGGCAAGGCCCCGGCGGCCGGCACAGGTCGCAGCGGCAGCCGGGACAAGGCTGCGGGCAGCGTGCATGTGCTGGCCTCGGGCGAAACCCTCTATGGCGTGGCCCGCAAGTACGGCGTCAGTGTGGGGGAACTGCAGGCTGCCAACGACATTGACAATCCCGGTAAAATCCGGGTGGGGCAAACGTTGCGCATTCCCGGCAACGAGCAGCGGCCCGCGCGCGCCGTGGCGCAGGCGGGCAAGAATCCCAGCGGCAAACTGGGCAAGGGCAAAAGCGGCGCCTCCACCTATACGGTCAAGGCCAACGACAGTCTGTGGAATATCGCCCGGCGGCACAATGTCAGCGTGGATGATCTCAAGCGCTGGAACGACGTGGACGAACGCAGCCTGCGCGTAGGCGACAAGCTGGTGGTCAGCGCGCGCTAGGGCGGCGCAACGAAGAGGCAGGGGGGGCCTCGGCTCCCCCTTTCAGGGTCTGCCGTCAAAAAACGCTTGACCTTTTTGGCGCAGAGGTACATAACCGCAACTCGCGCCGGGCGGAAACGGAATGTGACCGCCGGGCGGCCTTGACAAGCGCAGAGCGAGCCGTGACGGCGCAAGGGCGGACGAAATTT
>DWZD01000008.1 GCA_019118345.1 Candidatus Desulfovibrio intestinavium
TTCTCCTGCTCTGGCTGCTGCTGGCCGCCCTCGGCTACCTGCCCTCGCCCCTGCCCGCCGCCTGCGCTCCCTTGCCGGACACCGCAGCCCTGGACAAGGAAAAGGCCCGCACCGCACCGCTGGAAAGCGAGCTGGAAACCCTCTTGCGGCAGTTGCGGGAACGCGCGGCCCTCTGCCGTCCGCCGCAACCCGAACGTCCGCCCGTAACCGAACCCCAACCCGAGCCGGAAGTGATCGAACCCTTCCTCGGCGAGTCACCCAAGGAAGAACCAAAGCCGGAACCCAAGCCCAAGCCGCAACCCAAGCCCGAGCCGAAGCCGGAAGCCAAGCCCGAGCCGAAGCCCGCGCCGCGCAAGGGCGAGGACATGGCCATTCCCGACGATGCGGCCAAGAAGCAGGATTTGAGCTTCCTCGAAGGCTGCTGGGTCAGCGAAACGGGTCTCTATTCCCATCCGTCCAACAAGCCGCTTGTGGCCGAGTACTGCTTCGACAAGAACGGTCGCGGACGCCGCTTTGCCCGGGAAAAGGGCGGACGGGTCTGCAGCGGCCCGGCACAGGCGCGCTTCCGCAACGGCAAGCTGTATTTTGACGCCGATTACGCCGCCTGCCCGCGCGGCAGCCGCTTTGTGCCGCAGCAGGTGGAGTGCACCGGTTCGGACAATCGTACCCATTGCCGCGGCAAGGAACTGAAGGAAGGTCGCGGCACCACCTGGGATGCGCGTTTCAAGCGCAAGTAATTCGTTCGGGCCGGAGAGGCGCGCCGCCAGCGGCGTTTGCTCCGGCCCGGCATGGAATCCCGCTGCCACGCGCGCAGCCCGGAGAAAGACGCATGAGCCAGAATACCCCTACTCCCGACGACAAGGCTGACGCCCCTTCTGCCGCGCAGGCCGAATCCGCCGCGCAGGCCTCGGGCGAGACGTCGCCCGGTCAGCCCGCCGCAGCCGCCGGAACCGCAGCTGCCGCAGCCGCCCTGCCCTTTTACCGGCGTCCGCTGTTCTGGAGCCTCCTGCTGCTGGTTTTGCTGGCGGCCCTCATCGGCTGGCTGCTCTACCGGCAATGGGAAGCGGCCCGGGCGCTGGAGGCCGAGCAGCAGGCCGCCCTGTCCGCCGCCCGGGAAAAGAACGACGCGCTGGAAGCCTACCTCCAGAGTCTGCGCGATCTGCTCAAGGAAGATCCCTGCGTCGTCAAGGAAAAACTGCCCACCCTGCCCCCGCCGCCCGCGGGCGTGGACGGCACGCCGCTCATGATCCCGGATGATGCGGCTTCCGCGGCCGATCCGAAGCAGCCTGCCGCCCCCGCCGCGCCAAAGCAGCCCCTGTCGCCCGTTCAGCCGCCCAAACAGGAAGTGACGCCCACCACCAAGGCCGACAGCATGGCCCTGCTGCTGGAACAGGGGACGGTGCTCGTGCTGGCCCAGCAGTCGCGGGGCCTGTCCATGGGATCGGGCTTCTTCATCTCGCAGCGCCACATCGTTTCCAACGGGCATGTGGTGGGCGACGCCTCGCTGGCCCTGGTGACCAACAAGGCCACGGGCAAGGTGCTCAAGGCCCGCATCCTGCACCGCATCGAGGAAGGCGGTTACGATTTCTCAGTGCTGGAGCTGGAACAACCGGCCCCCATCACGCCCCTGACCTTCTGCTTCAGCGTCCAGCGTACCGAGCGCGTGAGCGCCTGGGGCTTCCCCGGCGCAGTCACCGGCGATGATCCCAAGTTCAAGGCCCTGCTGGAAGGCGATGCCGCCTCCGTGCCGGAAGTGGTCTATTCCGACGGCTCGGTCAATGTGGTGCAGGAACGCGATCCCGCCCTCATCGTCCATTCGGCCACGGTCTCGCAGGGCAACAGCGGCGGGCCGCTGGTCAATCAGGCCGGACAGGTGGTGGGCATCAACACCTTCATCAAGCTGGACGGCGAATCCTACCGGCAGTCGAGCATTGCCGTGGTCAGCAGCGAGGTGGCCCGCTTCCTCCAGCAATGGAAGATTCCCTATCTGGAGGCCAAAGCGTCCGCACCCGCCGGCAGCGCCGATCAGGGCAAGGGCGCGGCGTCCGCCGCCCCCGCACCGTCTGGCGCATCGTCGAAGCCGGCCCCGGGCAAGGCTTCCGAAGCCGCCCCGAAGCAGGAGACGCCGCCCGCCTCTGCCGCGACCGCGCCCAAGGGGGTCTGAGGGCATGCCCCAGACCTGTCTGACCAGCAGCCGGCGCGGCGACATGCAGGCCCTTGCCGTGCGCGGCATTTTCGCCACGGATTGCTATCCGCAAATTCATGGTCTCATCCGCCGCGCCCTCGGCCCGGACTGTGCCGCCCTGCTGGCCGAACCCCAGCACGATGCCGCGCAACAGCGCATCGACTGGTACACCTCGCGTGAGGGAACCGCCGTTCCCGCGAACGAGCTGCCGCCGGAAGCGGCGCAGGCCCTGCGGGAAAAGGCCGCGCGCCACGCCGCCGCCATCGCGGCCCTCGCCCGGCGGCATGAGGCGGCCCCCGGCGACATGGCCGGCGATATGGCCCTCCTTGCGCTACGGCATGTGGCAGAGGACGATCTCTGGAGCGTGGGCGGCGAACCGGTGCTCATCAACTGGGGCTTTGCCCCGGGCCGGGCAGGCGCGCAGGCGCAGGATCTCTCCCGGCTGGGCGCTACGCCGCCGCCCGCACCGCCGGTGCAGGCCGCCACCACCACGCCGCCCCCCGTCGCCCCGACGGGCGGCCACGGCTGCCTCTGGTGGCTGCTGCCGCTCCTGCTGCTGCTTCTCCTGCTCTGGCTGCTGCTGGCCGCCCTCGGCTACCTGCCCTCGCCCCTGCCCGCCGCCTGCGCTCCCTTGCCGGACACCGCAGCCCTGG
>DWZD01000009.1 GCA_019118345.1 Candidatus Desulfovibrio intestinavium
CCTGTGCGGCACCGCAAGCGCGTCATGGCGCAGAAGCTCAGATGTCCCCGCAGGCCCGTCGGGGGACGGAACAGATGGGCGACGCCTTGGCGGGCCACGTCACTGCGGCAGTGACCCAAACAAAAGTTTTGGGAAAGGAGAGGGGGAGCGCGAGGGGGAGAGGGAGAACCGTTTTTCAAAACGGTTTCCCTCTCCCCCTCGCAAAACGCTGTTTTTTCAAATGTTTTTTTGGAAGGAATGGGCGGGGAGGGAGAACCTTTTGTTCACAAAAGGTTTCCCTCCCCGAAAAAGACATATTCCAGCAAACTGGCGTCTCCGCCACAATCCATTGTTATTTCATCGTGCCATGGGAAAAAGAGGCGCATGGCGGGATTTCCCGGGCCAGCGCGGCGACGACGGCGGCATCGGCCGGGAGAAAGGGCAGGGAGGGGGCGTCCGACGGGAGAATCCAGCGCAGGGTCTGGCCTTCGAGACTGCGGGGCTCGCCGTCAAAGGCCGTCACGTGGAAGAAGTGCAGGCGGACATGGATGCCGCGTTCGGGGTAATCGTGTTCGGCGCAACGCCAGAAGGCCGCTGTGCGGACGCGGATGTCCAGTTCTTCGGTCAGCTCCCGGACAAGGGCATGGAGGGCATCCTCGCCGGCTTCGAGCTTGCCGCCGGGGAATTCCCAGAAACCGGCATGGGGCTTGTCCGGCGGACGCCGGGCGGCAAGGAAACGTCCGTCCCGCCAGAGGATGCCTGCGGCCACGTCGATGCCGCGCAGGGGGGCGGGCATCAGGCGTCCCCGCGATGGGCGGCTTCGATCTCGGCGATCTGTTCTTCGACGGCGGCCATGTCGTCCATGAGGCGTTCCACGAGCTCCTTCAGTTCGTTGAAGCGCCTGAGCAATTCGGTGGAACGGGCGGCATCGGCGTAGACCGAGGGATCGGCAAGGAGCTGTTCCACTTCGGTCTGTTCGTCCATGCGGGCGGCAAGTTCATCCTCAAGGGCGGCATAGCGTTGCTGGAGAGGCTTGAGCTTCTTGTGCAGGGCGTTGCGGCGTTCGGCCTCCTCGCGCTTGAGTTTCTTGAGGTCGTCGCGGGAAAGGTTGGCCCGGGCGTTGTCCGCCGGGGCGGCCTGAACGGCCTGCGCGGACGGCGCGGCCTTGCCTGCGGGCTTGGGGGCAAGGGCGTCGAGGGCGGCGCGGCGGGCCGCATCGTAGGCGGCAAAGTCCGGGTAGGGGGTTATGCCGTGTTCGTCCAGCGCCCAGGCTTCCGCGCCCACCTCGGACAGCAGCCAGCGGTCATGGGCCACCATGAGCAGGGTGCCGTCGAAACGTTGCAGGGCGTCGGCAAGGGCTTCGCGGCTTTCGAGGTCAAGGTGGTTGGTGGGTTCGTCCAGCAGGAGGAAATTGCAGCGCTTGAGAAAGAGCGAGGCAAGGACAAGGCGGCTTTTTTCGCCGCCGGAAAGGGCGCTGACCTGCCGGTCGAAGTAGTCCTGACCGAGCAGGAAGAGGCCCAGCACGCTCATGAGTTCCTCTTCCGTGGTGCGTGGGTCGGAGAGGCGGCGGATTTCGCCCAGCACGGTGGTGTCGGGCCGCAGGGTGTCCATCTGGTGCTGGGTGTAGTAGCCCATGCGCACCTGCGTGCCGGTGACGATGTTGCCGCCGCAGCGTTCCAGCGCGCCGGCCAGCAGCTTGAGCAGGGTGGACTTGCCGCAGCCGTTGTGCCCCACCAGCGCCACGCGCTGCCCCCGGTAGAGGGTGAAGGTCAGGGGCGGCCACATCCGCTTGCCGTCGCTGAACTGGAAGGCAAGGTCGGCGGTGGAGATCACGACCTTTTCCGAATGGGGCGCTTCGGGCCAGCTGAAATGCAGTTCCTTGCGCTTGGGTTCCGGGCGGTAGTCCTCCAGTTCCTTTTCCAGCTTTTTGGCCATTTTCTGGCGGGAACCGGCCTGCCGGGCCTTGGTGGCCTTGGCCCGGAAGCGTTCCACAAAGGCCATTTTGCGGTTCAGTTCGTCCTGCAGGGCCTTGGCTTCGCGCTCGCGCTGGGCGTTGTATTCCTCCTGCAGGGAAAGGAACTGGGTGTACGTGGCCTTGCGGAAGACGGGGCGGGACAGGCCGAGGTAGAGGACATGGGTACCCACCTTGTCCATGAACACGCGGTCATGGGCCACGAAAACCAGCGCGCCCTGAAAGGAGAGGAGGAAATCTTCCAGCCATTCCACGGCTTCCACGTCAAGGTGGTTGGTGGGTTCGTCCAGCAGGAGCACATCGGCCCCGGCGGTGAGCACGCGGGCCAGCTTGGCGCGTTCGCGCCAGCCGCCGGAGAGTTCGCGCAGGGTGCGGTGCCATTTGTGCTCGGCAAAACCCAGCCCGGACAGCACGGTTTTGGCGCGCTGCTCGGGATTGTAGCCGTGAATGGCCTCCAGTTCGGCCTGTCGGTGCATGAGTTCATTGAGGCGGGCTTCGTCGCCCGCGACGGCGGCATCTTCCCATTGGCCCCAGAAGTCGGCCCAGTCATGCAGCACATCCAGCACATAGGTCAGCAGGGGCGTATCCAGCGCCTGTTCGGACAGTTCCTGCTCCACATAGCCGAGGCGGCAGCCGCGCGGCAGAATGACGCGCCCGCCGTCGGCGGGTTCCACGCCGGCCAGCAGCTTGAGCAGGGTGGATTTGCCGGTGCCGTTGGGGCCGCAGACGCAGAGCCGCACGCCGGAGTCCACCTCCAGCGAAAAATTGCTGAAGATGTCGCGCCCGCCAAAGGATTTGGACAGATCCTGAATGGTGATTTTCACAGCAGCCCCTCGGCCCGGTAGCCGGCCACGGCCTCGGCCAGCCCCGCTTCGAGGGAGACGGTCGGGACGTAACCGAGTTCATGGTGAATGCGCGCGGCGTCGCACAGCCAGCCCGCGTGCCGGGCTTCGCGGAACTTGTCGAAATTCCAGTTGGGCGCGCGGCCGCCGGGCCGCACGAGCTGCCGGATCGCGCCCCAGCAGCTTGCCGCACAGGCGGTGAGGCCGAGCACGGGCACGGGCACGGGGATGAAATGCGCCGTGCGGCCCAGGGCGCGGGCCATGCCCTCATAAAAGGTTCGCATGCTGTACGCGCCGCCGTCGTTGACGTGGTAGACGCCGTGGGCGTCCTCCCGGCAGAGGAGCAGCAGGGCGCGGGCCGCGTCGCGGGCATGGATGACGGACACGGGAAAGGCGCGCTTCCAGCCGGGCAGGGCGGCGACGCCGCGCCTGAGTCCCTGAAAGACGGGCAACAGGCCGCGATCCCCGGAGCCGTAGATGATGGGCGGGCGCAGGGTCACGAGGCGATCTCCCGCCGCCCGGCCAAGGATTTGCTCCACCAGCAGTTTTGACCAGCCGTAGGCCGAGACGGGCGCGCCGGGGCTGTCGTCGCCGCGCCCGGGCGGCACGGCGCAGGGGCCGCTGGCCGCCAGACTGGAGACCAGCACCACGCGCGGCAGGGGGCGGCCCTCGTCGCGCAGGCGGGCCAGCGCCCCGGCGAGATGACGCGCGGCGGTACTGTTGGCCCGCAGGTAATCCTGCCAGCCCAGACCGAAGAGCAGGGCGGCCATATGGATGAGGATATCCTGCCCGCGCAGAGCCTCGTCAAGGCCGTCGCCGCGCGAGAGATCCGCTTCCAGCGTGCGGATGCCCGAGGGCAGGCCGTCCCGCCGGGAGGCGGCCCGCACAAGGCAGGTCACCTCGGCCCCGGCGGCCAGGAGCAGCGGCAGCAGGTGGCGGCCCAGAAAGCCCGTGCCGCCGGTAACGAGGACGCGTTTGCCGCGCAGATGGGCAAGGGGCGCGAGTTCAGCGGGCGTCAAATCGGGAAGCGTGGTGGTCATGGCTGGATCTCCCGGCGATAAAGGCGGTAGCGCTTGGTGATATGTCCGGAAAAGTCCTCGATGAGGTCATTGATGGCCGTATTGTCCTCCAGCACCCACGAGCCTTCGAGACAGCGGAATTCGGGATGCAGGCGGGCCTTTTCCAGCAGGCAGTCCAGCAGGAGCAGGGGCAGGCCCAGCAGGCGGTAGGCGGGCCGGATGCCGAAGAGCATGAGGCGGTAGTTGCCGCGGATCTCGGCCCGGCTTTGCCACCAGTGCCAGAGGGCGGAAAGGCCCAGGCGACCGCGCAGCCGCCGCAACAGCGGCGCAAGATCGGGCAGGGCCACCATACCCGCCACGGGCTGATCGTCATGGTAGAACAGCACAAAATATTCGGGGTCGAGAATGGGCTTGAGTTCCTTCACCAGCACCTCGGCCTCGGCGGGCGAAAGCGGGGTGAAGGCGAAATTCTCGGCCCAGGATTCGCGGTAGATGTCCAGCATGGCGCGGATGTCGGCGGCCAGGGTGGCCCGGCGGGCCGTGCGCCAGGTAAAGCGATTTTCGGCCTTGAGGCGCGCGAGTTCGGCCTTGAGCCAGTCCGGCAGGCGGAGATTCTCGCGTTCGATGCCGTAGGCAAAGAGATCCTCCTCCTTGCGCAGATGCCAGCTTTCCAGCAGCTCGGCATAATAGGGGGGATTCCAGGGCATCATGAGCGCGGGCGGCAGCTCGAAGCCGTCCACCAGCAGACCACAGGTATAGTTGGTGGAGGGATTGAGCGGGCCGCGCATGTAGGCCATGCCCTGACCGGCCAGCCAGTCGCGGGCCGCCCCGAGCAGGGCGTGGGCGGCCTCGCAATCGTTGCGGCACTCGAAAAATCCGAAGGCCCCGCAACGGGTATCGGCATAGGCATTGTATTTTTCGTCCACAATGGCGGCGATGCGGCCCACGTTTTCTCCGTCGCGCCGCACAAGGAAAAGTTCGCGCCGGGCATCGTCCCAGAAGGGATGCGCGCCGGGCGTGAGCAGCTTTTTGTCGTCGCGGAACAGGCCCGGCGACCAGAGCGAGTCTTCGGGATAAAGGGCGAGCGGCAGTTCCACAAAGGCCCGCAAGTCGGCCTCATCGCGCACGATATGAAGCGTGGGGGCGGCCATGCCGGGCGTCCTAGGCGGTGACGAGCGCACCGCGCAGCTCGTCCAGACTGTTCACGCCCAGACGGCGGCAGGCGTCGGGCAGTTCCTCAGCCAGGGCAAAGGCGGCATCGGGCCGCATGAAGCTGGCCGTGCCGATCTGCACGGCGGACGCGCCCACGAGGATGAATTCGAGAATGTCCTCGGCCGTGGCGATGCCGCCGATGCCGATGACCGGGATGTCCACGGCCTTCGCCACCTGCCAGACGCAGCGCAGGGCCACGGGCTTGATGGCCGGGCCGGACAGGCCGCCGATGACATTGGCCAGACGCGGCGCGCGCTTGGCCACATCCACGGCCATGCCGGAGAGGGTGTTGATGCAGGAGAGCATGTCGGCCCCGGCATCGGCAATGGCTTGGGCCATGTGGGCAATGTCGGTCACATTGGGCGAGAGTTTGACGATGACCGGCTTGTGCGGCGCAGCCTCCACCACGGCGCGGGTGACGGCGGCGGCCTGCGTCGGATCCTGCCCGAAGAGGATGCCGCCCTGCTTGACGTTGGGGCAGGAAATATTGACTTCCAGCGCGGCCACACCCTCGACCTCGTCCAGCCGGGCGGCCAGTTCCGCAAATTCGGCGGGCGAGGTGGCGTAGAGGTTGGCCACCACCGGGGTTTCCTCCCAGGGCAGGCGCGGCAGCTTGTCGCGCAGGAAGGCTTCCACCCCGTCGTTTTGCAGGCCAACGGCATTGAGCATGCCCGCCGTGGTTTCCACGATGCGCGGGCAGGGGTTGCCGTCGCGCGGTTGCAGGGAAAGGCCCTTGACCACCATGCCGCCCAGCCGGGACAAATCGCCATAGGGGGCGAATTCCGTGCCGTAGCCGAAGGTGCCGGAGGCGGTCATGACGGGATTTTTCAGGCACAGGGCATGCCTGCGCCCCTGAAGCGTAACGGAAAGATCCATGCTGCCCCCCCAAAAAGGAGTACGCGCCACGGGCGGCGCTAGAGTTCGATCTGATCGGCCCAGAAGACGGGGCCGTGATTGCAGGTCTGCACCAGACCGCCGCGTTTGGCGGGCACGGGCCAAGCCTCAGTGGTGCGGGCGACGCAGCCCAGACAGGCCCCCACGCCGCAGGCCATGCGGTTTTCCAATGAAAGCTGGCAGCGCGCCCCGCATTCCAGCGCCAGCCGCCGCACCGTCCGCAGGAAGGGCAGGGGGCCGCAGGCCAGCACCAGCCCCTTTTGCTCGGCATTGTCGCGGATGCGTTCCTGCAGGGTGAAAATGAGATTGTCCAGATCGCCGGGTTCGGTCTCGCGCAGGCTGTCGAGGGGCACATGCTCGTTGATGCTGTCTACGGGATAGCAGCTCAGGGGTTCGCGGTGCCCGAAGAGCATGGTCACATTCCACGGTTTGGGGTGCTGATTGACGTAGCCCACAAAGGGGGCGATGCCCATGCCCCCGGCCAGCAGCAGGGTCGGCGTTTCGGGTTCCACGGCAAAGCCGTTGCCCAGCGGCCCCCAGACGCGCACCTTGTCGCCCTCGCGCAGGGCGACCATGCGCTGCGTGCCCCGGCCCTGCACCTGAAAGAAGCAGATGAGATGCCGCGCCGTCATGTGGCAGATGCCGAAAGGACGCGCCCAGGGAAGTTCCAGCCCGAAGGATACGGGCCGCACCATGACGAACTGCCCCGGACGCCAGCTGTCCCAGTCGGGCCGGGTAAGGCGCAGGGCAAAGAAACGGCTGTCCTGACCGGTCTGCCCGAAGGGCACCAGATCAAGCACCGTCAGAAGGCAGGAGCTTTGCTGTGACATGCGGGCAGTATAAAAAGATGCCTGCCCCCGGTCAACCGCCCGCGGCAACAGGCTCCCCGCCCCGGGCCGCCTGCCGTCGCGACCGGGGACGGCGGCCCGGATCGCGGGAAAAAACATGACCGGGCCGGGTGCGGGCGCTTCCCTTTTGCAACATTGCCGGATATAATGACACGTTCCGGCAGGCGCACGGTGCGCCGCCCCATATCCGCTCGGTGAGGAGAGAGACAAATGAGCAAGAAGTTGACCGTGGCCGTTGTGGGCGCTACCGGCGCCGTGGGTCGTGAAATGCTGAAGACCCTGCATGACCGTCAGTTCCCGGCCACGGAAGTGCGCGCCTTTGCGTCGGCGCGGTCGGCGGGCAGCAAGGTTCCCTTCGGCGACACGGAACTGACCGTGCAGGAGCTGAAGGAAGATGTGTTCGAGGGCATCGACATCGCCATCTTTTCCGCCGGCGGCGGCACGTCCGAAACCTTTGCGCCCCATGCGGCCCACGCCGGCTGCGTGGTGGTGGACAACTCCTCGCAATGGCGCATGGACGAGCGCTGCCCGCTGGTCGTGCCCGAAGTGAACCCCGACGCCCTGGCCGACCACAACGGCATCATCGCCAATCCCAATTGTTCCACCATTCAGATGCTCGTGGCCCTCAAGCCCATTCATGACGCCGTGGGCATCAAGCGCGTGGTGGTGTCCACCTATCAGGCCGTGTCCGGCACGGGCCAGAAGGGCCTTGAGGAACTCGAACGCCAGACCCGCGATCTCTTCAGCCTGCGCGACCCGGAATGCAAGGTCTATCCCTACCGCATCGCCTTCAACGTGCTGCCGCATATCGACGTCTTCCTTGACAACGACTACACCAAGGAAGAAATGAAAATGACCAACGAGACCGTCAAGATCTTCAATGATCCCTCGGTCAAGGTCACGGCCACCTGCGTGCGCGTGCCGGTCTTTTCCGGCCATGCCGAGTCCGTCAACGTGGAGACCGTGAAAAAGATGACCGCCAAGGAATGCCGCATCCTTCTCTCGCAGGCCCCGGGCCTCAAGGTCATCGACAATCCGCGTGAAAAGCTCTACCCCATGCCCGCCTACATCGCCGGGGATGATGAAACCTATGTGGGCCGCATCCGTGAGGACGAAAGCATCGAGAACGGCCTCAACATGTGGATCGTGGCCGACAACGTGCGCAAGGGCGCGGCCCTCAACGCCGTGCAGATCGCCGAGGAGCTGCTCCGGCGCGACCTCGTGCGCGTGAAGGATCGCAACGTCTTCATGGCCTAGCCGACGGATCGTCCGTCTTTACCGATACGCAACGGGCCGCCGTCTCCCCCGGGAAACGGCGGCCCCCCAAGGGGGCAATCATGGAAGCTGTGGGTTACGAAGTCTATCTGCGCGCCCTGCTGGACGCGCCCCATCCCGGCGTGGACAAGGTGCTGGCCTTCTACGATCATCGTGTGGGGCACATCTGCACCGATGCCCGGCTCATGCTGCTGCCGCTGGATGATCACCTCTGCCACCGCGGCGACGGCCTCTTTGAAAGCATCAACTTCCGCGACGGCAAGATTTTTGCCCTAGACGAACACCTCGCCCGTCTGCGCAACGGCACCGAGGCCATCCGTCTGTCTCCCCCCTGCCCGTGGGACGAGGTGCGGCAGCGCATCCTGGACGTGGCCCGCGCCTCGGGCGAATCGCATGGCGACATCCGCCTCCTGCTGGGACGCGGCCCGGGCGGCTTCGGCGTCTCCCCGGACGAGTGCCCGCAGTCCACGCTCTATATCGTGGCCATCCGTTCCCGCCTGCCCGATGCCGGCGTGTACCAAAAGGGCCTGACCGCCTTCACCAGCGCCATTCCCCCCAAGCAGCAATATCTGGCCAAGATCAAGAGCACCAATTATCTGCCCAATGTCTTCATGGCCCGCGAAGCCCGCGAAAAGGGCATGGATGTGGCCGTGACCTTTGACGAACATGGCTGCATGTGCGAGGCCGCCATCGCCAATATCGGCATCGTGGACAAGAACGGCGTGCTCGCCGCGCCGGACATGCGCCACATCCTCGGCGGCACCTCCATGCAGGCCGCCTTCCGCGTGGCCCCGCAGCGCCTGCGCGTGGAACAGCGCGACATCCGCCACGAGGACATTGCCGCAGCCCGGGAAATGCTGCTCTTCACCAGCGCCACCCTTTGCGTGGCCGTGACCCACTTTGACGGCAAGCCCATCGGTCAGGGCGAAAACGCCGGCAAGCCCGGCCCGGTGGCCCTCTGGCTCAAGGATGCCCTGCTCGAGCACATGCTTGCCACGGGTACGCCCTTCTGATGCGCATCCTGCTTGTGGCGCTGCAGGCCCCCGCCGCCAGCCGCGCCGGAGAATGGCCCGCCTCTTCCGCCCTGTCCGCTGCCTCGCCGGGGGAATCCCTGCCCGGCGAGGCGCGGACAGAGCAGGAACAGGCCCTCGCCCTTGCCCGCGACATGCGCGATGCCGGGCGCTGGGCGCCGCTTCTGCTCTGCCATCGGAACAGCTGGCTGGCCACACGCGCCGCGGCGCTGGGCCTGCCCTGCCTCGGCATCGGCGAAGGGCGCGCAGCGCGGCTGTTCGCCTGTCTGCGCCTCTGGTGGCGCTTCCGACGTCAGAAGTACCTGCTCATCCAAACCTTCGGCGTGGCCGCCGTGCGCTGGGGCGCACGCCTGACCGCCTGGCGGCGCCCCCTCGGTCAGCGCGCCACCCTGCTGGCCCATGCCTTTCCCGTGCGTCCGCCCGCGTCCGATCTGCCGCGTTCGTCCTTGCGGCACGCCCTGCTTGCCGCGCAAAAGATTTTCTGCGGCAGCGAACACATCCGTGAACGCCTGCACGACGCCCACTGCAATGAAAACACCGCCCGCTACGGCCTGCCCGGCGAACGGCTGGAGCGCCTGTCCCCCTGTCTGGACGGCGACGACCTGCGCCCGGCCGCCCCTGCCCCGGCGGGCCGTATGGTCTTTGCCATGACCGAGAGCTTTTTGCCCCAGTCCGGCGCCATTGTCGTGCTGCGCGCCATGCAGCGCCTTTTGCAGCAGGCCGGCCTCCCCCCCTGGGAAGTGCGCCTGTTCGGCAACGGCCCCCGCTGCGGCGAAATCTGGGAAGAGGCGCAGGCCCTCGGCGTGGAATCCCGCCTTTGCCTGCTCGGCCCCCAGCCCCTTTCCGAGGCGCTGCGCGGCAGCCACGTCTGGCTCGCGCCCGGCGAGGCCGATACGGAAATCCCCGCCGTTTTCTGGGCCGGATTCGTGGCCGGCCTGCCCGTCATCTACAGCCTGAGCCATTTGCATCGCGAATATCTGGGACAGCTGCGCCCCTGCCTGCCCCTGACCGCCGTCAACCCGGAACAACTGGCCGAAGCCATGCGCCGCCTGCTGCTGGATGCCGCCGCGCGGACGTCCTGTGCCGAGCAGGCGCGTCAGGCCGCCGCATACGCCGACAGCAGGGCCTTTGCCCGGCGGGTGCGCGAGCGCTATACCCAATGGGCCGAGGCCTGGGGCTGGTTCGATGCCGCCGACCGGGAGGCCCTCAACGACCCGCACCATGCCGCCGCTCCCGACGCGGCTGCGCCGCCCGACATGACCGCCCCCGGGGCAAACGTCACGCCCCCTCACGCCGATACCTCCCAAACCACGGACGCGGAACGTCCGAGCGAGACCGCATGAAATGCAAAATCTGCAAGGCGCAGGCCGTGGTGGCCCTGCGCAGCCACAATGCCGCCTTCTGCCCCGACTGCTACCTCTCCTTCTTTTCCCGACAGGTCGCCAAGGGCATCGAAAGCCAGAAGCTCTTTACCCGCGATGAGCGCATCCTTGTGGCCCTTTCCGGCGGCAAGGACTCGCTGGCCCTCATGCTCGAACTCTCCCGGCAGGGCTATGACGTCACGGGCCTGCATATCGATCTCGGCATCCCCGATTCCTCCCCGGCTGCCCGCGCGGTGGTCGAACGCTTCTGCGAGCGGCACAGTCTGCGGCTCATGGTCAAGGACATGGCCGCCGAGGGCCTCGCCATTCCGCTGGTCAAGGAACGCCTGAACCGCCCCGTGTGCTCGGCCTGCGGCAAGATCAAACGCCATTTTTTCAACAAGGCCGCACTGGACGGCGGCTTCGACGCCTTGGCCACCGGCCACAACCTCGACGACGAGGTGGCCCGCCTGTTCAGCAATACCCTGCGCTGGGATACCGCCTACCTTTCCGATCAGGGGCCGCGCCTCGACGGCGAGGACGGCTTTGCCCGCAAGGTCAAGCCCCTCTGGCGGCTGACCGAATTTGAAACCGCCAATTATGCCTTCCTCATGGGCATCGAACACCACGTCGCCGCCTGCCCCTACAGCCCCGGTGCCAGCTTTTCCACCCTCAAGGGTCTCATGCAGCGCCTCGAGGCCGCCATGCCCGGCCGCAAGCTCGACTTCTATCAGGGCTTTCTCCAGCGCGGCCGCCCGGTATTCGCCCGCCGCGAGGCCGAACACGGCGACCCCCTCGCCCCCTGCATCCGCTGCGGCTACCCCACCTCCTCCGGCGATACCTGCGGCGTCTGCCGCATCCGTGCCGCCGTGGCCGGCCAATAACAGGCCGCCATTCGGTCGCGCGCTGCTGTCGATGCCCGTAAGGCTCCTGCGTCGTCTAACGGGCACGGCCCTGCGGGCCGCCATTCGGTCGCGCGCTGCTGTCGATGCCCGTAGCTTCCTGCGTCGCAACGGGCACGGCCCTTGCGGGCCGCCATTCGGTCGCGCTCTGCTGTCGATGCCCGTAGCTTCCTGCGTCGCAACGGGCACGGCCCTTGCGGGCCGCCATTCGGTCGCTCCCTTCCCCCTTCAAGCTCCCCGCCAACCCCTCCCCGGCGCGCTTTGCCGGGTCAATGCTCCGACGCCGCGTGGCGCACGGGCTTTCCGTTACTGCTAACAGCCGTACCATGCGAAAAGGGGACAAGCCCCACGCCATGCCGCCCCTGTTTCCATATTCTCCGCGCCCACCAGCCATTGCCGCGACCCAGTAGGGTGCTGCCTTTTTTCTTCCCCTTCCCTGTGCGCTCCCTGTCATCCTGTGCGGCACCGCAAGCGCGTCATGGCGCAGAAGCTCAGATGTCCCCGCAGGCCCGCCGGGGGACGGAACAGATGGGCGACGCCTTGGCGGGCCACGTCACTGCGGCAGTGACCCAAACAAAAGTTTTGGGAAAGGAGAGGGGGAGCGCGAGGGGGAGAGGGAGAACCGTTTTTCAAAACGGTTTCCTTTTCCCCCTCGCAACACGCTGTTTTTTTCAAATGTTTTTTTGGAAGGAATGGGCGGGGAGGGAGAACCTTTTGTTCACAAAAGGTTTCCCTCCCCGAAAAAAAAACGGCAAGACGACCCGAAAAAGCCGCATGCCGTCAATGGATCAGCGGGGGGAGGCGTTTCCCCGGCTGGAGAAGGTCAGGGGGATGTCCCGGCCGAGGCCTTTTTTGACGGCCTTGTCCATGCCCTTGATGGCGTCCTGTTCCACGAGGCAGTTGCCGTTGCCGGCGATATGGAGGCGAATGGCGTTGCCGTCTCGACGGAATTCGGCGGTATGGACGTTTTGGCAGTGGGTGCGATCAAGGGCTTCGGCCAGGGAGAGGAAGAGGGCGCAGGGGCGCAGGCGTTGGGCCAGTTGTCCCAGGCCTTCGGTGGAGGCGTTTTCCTGTTTGCGGGACGGCCCCTTGCCGTGGAGCAGGGCGAGTTGCGCCATGAATTCGATTTCATCCTGTGTGAAGCCGAGCAATTCGGTATTGCGGATGAGGTAATGGCTGTGCTGGGCGTGTTTGGGGTAGGCGATGAAGATGCCGATGTCGTGGAGCAGGGCGGCATGGCAGAGCAGTTCGCGGCTTTGGCGGTCGGGGGAGATGAGGCCGCAATCCACGGCTGAGTCGTGGAGTTGCAGGGTCAGGCTCAGCATATGGCGGGCGTGGCGTTCCTCGAAGTTGCAGCGGCGGGCCAGCCGTTGCACGCTTTGTTCGCGGATGCCGCCGGGGACGGGTTGCGTGCCGTAACCAAGGCGGCGCAGCTGATCGACAAGGATGCCGTCCAGGATATTGCGGGCGCTGACCTGCATGGTATCCAGACGCAACTCTTCGAGCATGGCCTGCAGGATGGCCGCGCCGGGCACGAGGACTTCGGCGCGGCGCGGGCTGACGCCGGGCAGTTCGCGCCGTTTGGAGAGGGGCAGGGCGCAGATATGGCGGGCGGTGCGGCGCAGGCTCTCGAGGCTGAGGGTGGTTTCATCCGGGCCGGGAGGGGTGCCGCGTTCCAGCCGGTGGCCAAGGGCATGCAAGGTCTGGATGGTGCCGGAGCTGCCGACGAGTTCGGTGATCTCGTAGGCGAGCACTCGTTGCAGGCTGTGCGAGGCTTCCATGCGGACAAAGTGGCGCATTTCGGCAAATTCGCTGTCGGAAACCGCTTTTTCGCGTCCGCGCAGGAATTGATTGTCCAGCCGGACGCAGCCCAGCTTGAGGGATTCCAGGCAGGCATGGTCGAGGGAGTTGCCCACGGCCAGTTCGGTGCTGCCGCCGCCGATATCCATGAACAGGCGCTGTCCGAGGCTGTGGGGCAGGCCGCTGGACACGCCCAGATAGATGAGGCGGGCTTCTTCCCGCCCTGAGATCACGGTAACGGCCAGCCCGGTTTCCTCATGGGCGCGGCGGATGAAGTCCTGCGCGTTGTCGGCGTCGCGCACGGCTGAGGTGGCCACGGTAATGACCTCCTGCGCGCCGTAGGAGGCGCACATGGCGCCGAAGGAGTGGAGGACATGCAGGGCGCGCTGTATGGCGTCTTCCTGCAACTGTTTGGTCTGGAAGGCATTTTCGCCCAGGCGCAGCATGTGCTTGACGCGATTGAGCACCGCAAAGACGCCGTTGGGGGCGATGCGTACCACCATGAGATGGGCGGAGTTGCTTCCGAGATCGATGATGCCCAGAATCCGGCCCGAGCCCGTTTCCTGCATGGTCAAAATTCCTTGTTGTTGAAAGTGCGGCATGGGGGACGACGCGGCGGCATATCCGGGCCGGGGCGGGCGGGGCGGGGCCATGCCGTTGTGCCCGCCCGCCCCGGGGGATCATTTTTGCTTCTGGCGTTTGAGCTGGCCGCGCACATCCCTGTCGAATGCCTGCTGGAACAGATCGGCCTTGGCTTCGAGGCGGTGCAGTTCCGCCGCGCAGCCGAGGGGGGAGGTCAGTTTGATCGTCAGCGCATCGTCGGTCAGGCGGGCGTCGATGCTCTTGACCGCGCCGGTATGGCTGTAATCCAGCGCATCGGCCAGCCGCAGCAGGGCGGCCAGCTGGCGCACGGCGCGCTGTTCGACGGCATCCAGAGCGGCAAAGCGTTTCTGGCGGCGCGAGGGCGGGCGGCGGCGGTGGTAGCGGGCCACAAGGGCGGCATAGGGGCGGATGTCCTCGGGCACATCCTGACCGGGAATCTCGTTGCGGCGGATCAGGCGGGCGCTGCGTTTGTGGTGGGCGCGCTGGCCGTCCATCCAGCCCACATCGTGCAGCAGGGCGGCCCAGTCCAGCACGCCGCCCCAGAGATCGTCCAGACCGTGCAGATCGCGGGTGGCGCGGAAGAGTTCGCGGGCAAAGGCGGCCACGCGCTTGCCGTGCACCAGCGCATGCAGCAGGGCTTCGGCGCGCGGATCGTCGGGTGCGTCAAGCGACGGCGTTTCGGCGGGTGCGGCGTTTTCCGGAGCCGGAGCGGCGGGGGGCAGCGTTTTTTTGCCCTTGCCCTTTTTGGGGGGAACGGGCAGACCGCCTCCGGCAAGGTGCAGGATGCGTGCGGACACATCGGGCGCAAGTTCCGTCAGGCGTCCGTTGGCGAGCATCTCTTCCTCGGCCCGACGCGCGGCCTTTCTGGCGGCCTTGGCAGCCAGTTTTTTCTTGATGGGGCAATTTTTGCGGCAGTCCTTGCAGACGCCGTCATGCCAGTGTTTGCAATGAGCCATGTTTTCTCCTGTGGCAGGGCGGCGGGCCCGCAAAGAGCGCCCCGTCGTCCGAAGAGGGGCTTATTCCCCCAGACAGCCGAACATTTCCAGCATGTGATACTGAATGCCGCCCTGTTCGCCGCGCGGCGCGTCGGGGCGCACATAGCTGCCGTCGGCCTGCAGCCGGTAGAGCCGCGCGTCATCCATGTGCGGCATGAGTATTTCCCGGCTCACGCGATCCCGCAGCTGGGGGTCGAGTATGGGCGCGAGCACTTCGATGCGGCGATCCAGATTGCGGGGCATGAGGTCGGCGCTGCCCATGTAGAGGGTCGCGTCGCCGCCGTTGTGGAAATAGTAGAGGCGCACATGTTCCAGAAAGCGCCCCACGATGGAGGTGACTTCGATATTGTCGCTCAGGCCCGCTATGCCGGGCCGCAGGCAGCAGACGCCACGCACCTGCAGGCGCACGCGCACCCCCGCCTGGGCGGCCTGATAGAGTTCCTGGATGCAGACCTTGTCCACGAGCTGGTTGCACTTCAGGACAATGAGGCCGTCGCCGTGGTTCTTCTGGCGTTCCACCTCGTTGCGGATGCCGTTCACAATGGCCTGACGCATGCCGCGCGGGGCGACGAGCAGGTGGGCGTAATCGTCCTTTTCAGCGTAGCCGGTCATGACGTTGAACAGTTCGCTCACTTCGGCGCAGATGCCGGGGTGGGAGGTCATCAGGCCCATATCGGTGTATATCTTGGCGGTGGAGGGGTTGTAGTTGCCCGAGCCGATATGCACATACCGGCGCACGCCCTGCGCTTCGCGACGCACCACAAGGCAGAGCTTGGCGTGAATCTTCATGCCGGGCAGGCCATAGACCACATGTACGCCCGCCTTTTCCATTTCCTCGGCCCAGCCGATGTTGCTGGCCTCGTCGAAGCGGGCCTTCAGTTCCACCACGGCGGTCACCTGCTTGCCCCGGCGGCGGGCCTCGATGAGCGCCTGCACGATGGGGGAATCCTGCCCCACGCGGTAAAGGGTCTGCTTGATGGCGATGACGCCGGGATCCTCGCTGGCCCGGCGGATGAATTCCTGTACCGCGCCGAAGCTCTGGTAGGGATGGAAGAGCAGCACATCCTGCGCGCGCAGGGTATCGAAAATGGCCTCGCCGTTGTCGTCGGCAAAGGGTTTGGGCAGGACGGGATACATGGGATCGTCCTTGAGGCCGGGCCTGTCCAGCCCGTAGAGGGCCATGAGCGAGGAAAAGGCCATAGGCCCCTTGACCCGGTAGACCTGAAAGGGCTTGAGTTCCAGAATATCGACCAGAAAGCGGCGCATGTCCGCGGGCATGGCGTGGGCGACCTCGAGGCGCACCACGTCCCCGAAGCGGCGCTGATCCACGAGATCGCGCACGGCTTCCAGCAGGTCGTCGGCTTCGTCCTCCTCGATTTCCACATCCGCGTTGCGGGTGATGCGGAACAGGGCGGAATTGATGATTTTCATGCCCGGAAAGAGCATGGGCAGATGCTGCTGCACCAGCGTTTCCAGCAGGATGATGTCATTGTCGCGGGTATTGGAGCAGAAGCCGAGGGATGTATAACTCTTGGCCTCCTTGCTGCGCGGCGAAAAGACGAGACGGGGGAAGTTGTTGGGGATTTTCAGGCGGGCGTAGCGGGTGACGCCGTGGCGATCCTCGAGCTGGATGAGGAAGTTCAGCGACAGGGCCGAGATGACCGGCAGGGGGTGGCTGGGGTCAATGGCCTGCGGCGTGAGCGCGGGGAAGACTTCATCCGCGAAGTATTGATCCAGAAATTTCTGCTGTTTGCGGCTCAGGTCGCAATAGCGCACCAGCCGCACGCCGCGTTCGCGCAGATGGGGCACAAGGCTTTTGCTCCAGTGTTCCTGGGCGAGGCTCAGCTGGGCCAGAACCTGACGGCGTATTTCGGCCAGCTGGCGACCGGGGGGCGTCTTGTCCGGGCCGGTGGAGGGCACATGATTTTCGTACTGGCGCTGGACGTTGGCCACGCGGATCATGAAAAATTCGTCCAGATTGCTGCGGAAGATGCAGAGGAATTTCAGCTGTTCCAGCAGGGGATGCCGCGCATCGAGGCCTTCGTTGAGCACGCGGGCATTGAATTCCAGCCAGCTGGTTTCGCGGTTGATGTACAGACCGGGGCAGGAAAGATCGTGAAGCTGCGCATCCGTACATTCCCGCAGGGCCTCGCCATGCGGGGGCACGGCCTCGGCGACGGGCAGGCCGGAGCCTGTCTGTTCCTTGTTCTTCTTGTCCGTGGCGACATCGGATTTGCTGCCCATGCCCTGTTCCTCCGTTTTGGGTTAGCCTACGCATCAAGTATGACAAAATGATGACGGCAGGGCAATCACGGCCCGAGCCAAGAATGCCCTTGCCCATCATGTGCAAATGAGGCAGACTGAAAAGATGCGGTGTCGCCTTCAGGTGCGGCAGCTTTGCGGGCCCGTCGGCGGCCCGCCAAGGGGGAAGTATGCAACATGGTGTACCGGTTCGTTGTGCATGGCGGCAGGAAGGCTCTGTCTTTCTTGTCGCGTCCGTCCGGCGGGCAACCGTGTGGCTGCTCTGCCTGCTGTGCCTGTTCCTCCTGCCGGGGCGGACGGCCCGGGCAGCGGGGGACGGCGCGCTGGACTTTACCACCATCCGCCTTGGCTCCGGCAGGCAGGCCGTGCTGGTGGTGGGCGGGATTCAGGGCGACGAGCCAGGCGGTTTTTCGGCGGCCACCCTGCTGGGCACGCGCTACGAGATCCACGAAGGCGCGGTCTGGGTGGTGCCCAATCTCAACTTCCCCAGCATCATCCGGCGCTCGCGCGGCCTGCACGGCGACATGAACCGCAAGTTCGCCCGCCTCGACAGGGCTGATCCGGAATTTCACACCGTGACCCGCATCAAGGATCTCATCTGCCATCCCGACGTGCGCCTGGTGCTCAACCTGCACGACGGCAGCGGCTACTATCGTCCGAAATATATTGACAAGCTCAACAACCCCCGGCGCTGGGGCCAGTGCATCGTCATCGATCAGGCCGTGCTGGACAATGTCTTCATGGGCGCTTTGCACGATGAGGCCCACACCGTGATCTCGGCGGTCAACGAGCGGCTCATTGCGCCCCATCACGTCTACCATATCCACAATACCCGCACCGCCGAGGGCGACCGGGAAATGGAAAAAAGCCTTTCCTACTACGCCGTGCGGCAGGGCAAGGCCGCCTTCGGCCTGGAGGCCAGCAAGGAATTTCCCGTAGAATTGCGCGTCTACTACCATTTGCACATGATCGAAAATTTCCTGCGGCAGGCGGGCGTGCGCTTTCGGCGCAGTTTTGAACTGACGCCCGACGGCATCCGGCAGGCCCTGCGCGAAAACCTCGGCGTTTCCTTTGCGGGCAACCGGGTTTTTCTGCCGCTGGAAGATGTGCGCGATACCGTGCGCTTCCTGCCCCTGCCCAAAGGCTGCGCGGAAAAGGCCGTCACCTCCAAGCCCATCATGGCCGTGCTGCCCTGCGACGGGCGCGACAACCGCCTCTGCATCCATTACGGCAACCGTACCATCACCCTCATCGACCCGGACTGGCACGAAATGGATCACTCCCTGGACGGCATGCGCGTGACCGTGGACGGGGAGAAACGCTTTGTGGGCTTCGGGCAGGTGGTGCAGGTGCGGGAGAGCGCTTCAGTCCATGCCGTAAGCGGCTTTCGCGTCAATGCCATCGGCTATGACAGCGGCAGACGCGACGAAAGCGACCTGCCCCTGCGGCATGAGCTGTTTCAGAAACGCTTTTCCGTGGACAGGCAGGGAACCCTGTTCCGGGTGGAAGTCTACCGTGACGATCGCTTTGCCGGGCTGTTTCTCCTGCGTTTTGGCGACAGCCTGCGCGCGGAGCGGGATATCCTGCCCGACAGTCCGGGGCGCGAAAGCCGATGGGGATACTGAGCATGAAAACATCCGTTCGCTTCTGTGTGGCCGGCGGCGGGAGCTGGGGCACGGCTCTCGCGCACCTGCTGGCCGGACTCGGCTATGATGTCTGCCTCTGGCTGCGGGATGAAGCCGCCGCCGCCAGCATCAATGACATGCACGAAAATACCCGCTACCTGCCCGGCCTGCCCCTGCACCCGGCCCTGCGCGCCGATACCGATCCCCGGGCGCTGGGCGCGAGCATTCTTGTGCTGGCCATCCCCTGCCAGCAATTGCGCGCCTGGCTGGCAGCCCACCAGCGGCACTTCTGCGCCTCCCCCATTCTCATCAATGCCGCCAAGGGCCTGGAAGTGGGCAGCCTTGCCACGCCCAGCCGCATCGTCGCGGAAAGCCTGTCCGGCACGCCCTTCCGCTTCGCCGCCCTTTCCGGGCCATCCTTCGCCGCCGAAGTCCTGCGCGGCCTGCCCACCGCCGTGGTGCTGGCCGGGCGGGATGCCGAACTCGTCCGCCACCTGCGCGAGCTGCTCTCCGGCCCGCGCTTTCGCTGCTATTCCAGCGCAGATGTGGTGGGCGTGGAAATGGGCGGCGCGCTCAAGAACGTCATGGCCATTGCCGCCGGCGTCTGCGACGGTCTCCATTTCGGCCACAATACCCGCGCCGCCCTCATGACCCGCGGACTGGCCGAAATGTCCCGCATCGGCATGGCCTGCGGCGCAAAGGAACGCACCTTCATGGGCCTCTCCGGCCTCGGCGACCTGACCCTCACCTGCACCGGCGACCTCTCCCGCAACCGGCAGGTGGGCCTGCGCCTCGGTCGCGGCGAAGCCCTGGACGACATCACCGCCAGCCTCGGCATGGTGGCCGAAGGCGTCAAGACAACCCTCGCCGTGCACGATCTGGCCCAACACCTCGGCGTGGACGCCCCCATTACCAGCGCCATGCACAGCATCCTCTTTTCCGGCGAACAACCCGCCGACGCCGTGACCCGCCTCATGACCCGCACCTTGCGCGAGGAATAGGCATTTCACAGTCGGTGCCATTGCTTTTTTGCTTGAGGGGGGAAGGAAGGGGATTTGCTCGCGCCCAAATCCCCTTCCTTCCCCCCTCAAACTCCCCCCATCCATCCCCAAACGCGCTTTACTGCGAGGATGGTACGGCGTCGTGGCTCACGGGCTTTCCCTTGCCACGAACAGCCGTAGCGTGCGGAAAGGGGAGAGCAAGCCCCACGTCGCCACTCCCCCGCCGTCAGCCATTCCCGTGCCCCAGCAGGGAGCCATTCTTTCCCCCACCATCATTTTTCCCCGTCCGTCAGTCATGGCAGAGCCCCAACAAGGTACACTCCCTTGCCCCAACCTGTTTCAACGGACGTTCCCCCGGCCACATGCGCTCCCGCCATTCTGCTTGCCGGCGCAAGCGCGTCATGGCGCGGAGGAGATCGCCGCGCCGCAGGGGCGGCAGCTCCGACGCCGCCCGGACGCTCGTCCCGCCTGCGGGACAGCGGAAGGGCGATGCCATATGACGCGCGACAGGGAGGGAGGCAGG
>DWZD01000010.1 GCA_019118345.1 Candidatus Desulfovibrio intestinavium
GGACGGCACGCTGGCCGCCCTGCCGCTCTACGCCGCCGCCCTGCAGGCCCTGACCTGCCTTGACGAAAACGGCTGCCTCCTCTCCGAGAGGGAACGAGAAGAGCGGCTGGTGCGGGAACGTGTGGACTACAGCCCACGCTACGATGTCCAGCGCCTGGCCGACGGGGAGATCGACATCTTTTTCGGCCCGCCGCCGTCACAGCGGCAGCTTGACGACCTGCGCGCCCGGGGACTCACGCCCGATGTGCGGCCCGTGGCCCGTGAGGCCCTCGTATTCTTCGTCCACAAAGACAATCCCGCAAGAAGCCTGAGCAGCGAGCAGCTCCGGCGCATCTACACCGGGGAGATCGTCAACTGGCAGGAAGTCGGCGACCGGGACGAGCGCATTCTCCCCTTCCAGCATGCGGCGGAGGACGAGAACCAGCTCGCGCTGGAGCAGCTCATTCTGCGCGGGGCGGCGGCCGCCGCTCCCCTGCGGGAGGACTATTTGCCGTCTCCGTACAGCGACAAGCCCTCGGTGCGCGTGGCCCGTTACCGCAAGCGGACGGGCGCGCTGGGCTTCGGCCTGCGCTGGTATCTGGACAAGTGGTTTCCGGACGGCGACATCCGCCTGCTGGCCGTGGACGGGGTAAAGCCCACGGACGCGACCCTGCGCGACGGCAGCTATCCGCTCTGCCTGCCCCTCTGCCTGATCTCCTGCCGCCCGCTCGACGAGGACAGCCGTGCCTTCCGCGACTGGCTGCTCGGCCCCGAAGGCCGCGACCTCATCCGCCGGGCGGGCTATCTGCCGTGGGAGGACAAAAACGGCGGCGAAAGCAGCAGCGACACAGAAAACCACGAAGACAAGGAGGACGCACGATGATGACGCGGAAATATCTTTGCTACCTGACGACGGCCACCCTCGTGAGCCTCCTGCCCCTGCCGCTGATCCTGGTGCTGCATGTGCCCCTTCCTCTCCTGCTGCTTACCGTCCTTCCCCCCCTGTCGCATACCCCCCTCCTTGGCACGTTACTGACGGCCATCTTCCTCCTTCTGGCCATACCGTCAGCCTGCGGCTGGCTGTTGGCGGCGCGGGCGCATTTTCCGCCAACCTTCGCCGCCAAATTCCTGCCCCTGCTGCTGCCGCTGCTGCTGTATCTTTCCATCACGGTCTATTTCCTGAATTTTTCTTCACCGATAGCGTTGGTTTGGTATGGTCAGTCAGGACTGGCCTTTGCGCTGATCTACGGTCTGTTCCTTCTCGCCTTCTGCTTCAGGAACCGCAAACGGGAGCCCGCGCGGGAACGCCGCAAGGGCGTGGCCTGCCTGCTGCTGGCGGCTGCCCCGTTCTGCGCGGCTTTCGCCTTCAGCCTGCACGGCGTGCTGATCAACACCGTCCACGGCAGGGAGGATTCCGTCAGGAATCTGCGCTGGGATCTGTACTGGGGGGATCCCGGCAGCACTCTTCAGGATTACCTCCCCCAATGGGCCGGCAACGTTCTTGCCCTGCCGTCCGCGCCCCCCTCCCTGCGTCTTGCCGGGAACCTGCCCCGGCTGGACGGCAGGCTGGCCGCCCTGCCCCTGTATGCCGCCGCCTTCCAGGCCGTGACCTGCCTTGACGAGGACGGCCGCCCCCTCTCCGACGAGGAGCGGGACGAGCGGCTGTCCGGGGAGGAGGTGGAATGTCGCGAACAATACGGCTGGCAGCGGCTGGCCGACGGGGAAGCGGACTTCTTTTTCGGCCCGCCGCCGTCCGAAAGCCGACTTGACGAACTGCGCGTCCGCGGCCTCACGCCCGATGTGCGGCCCGTGGCCCGTGAGGCTCTCATCTTCTTCGTCCAGAAGGACAATCCCGCAAGAAGCCTGAGCCGCGAACAGCTCCGCCGCATCTACACCGGGGAGATACGCAACTGGGAAGACGTGGGCGGACGGGACGAACGCATCCTCCCCTTCCAGCATGCGGCGGGAGACGAAAACCAGCGCATGCTGGAACGGCTCGTTTTACGCGGCGCGGAGGCCGCCCCGCCCCTGCGGGAGGATCGCCTGACCGATCCCCATGCCTTCGGGCCATCCAACATCGTGGCCCTCTACCGCAAGCGGACGGGCGCGCTGGGCTTCGGCCTGCGCTGGTATCTGGACAAGTGGTTCCCCGACGACGACGTTCGCCTGCTGACCGTGGACGGGGTAAAGCCCACGGACGCGACCCTGCGCGACGGCAGCTATCCGCTCTGCCTGCCGCTCTGTATGGTTTCCTGCCGCCCGCTCAGCGACGAAAGCCGCGCCTTCCGCGACTGGCTGCTCGGCCCCGAAGGCCGCGACCTCATCCGCCGGGCGGGCTACCTGCCGTGGGAGGACGGGAACGGCGGCGGGAAGAGCGGCGGAAAAAATTTTTCGCCGGAGCCTTAACAAGTCCGGCGGCGGACTTATCCTCTCCGCAAGGGGTGCGGGCACGGCGCACCGTCGTGTCGTTTGCGCAGGGGGGAGCTTCAGCCGTATGCAGTCGCGGGACGCCATTCGCGCCATCAAGGAGCGCCTCAACATCGTGGACGTGGTGCGCCGCTATGTGGAGCTGAAGCGCAACGGCCCGCGCTGGGTGGCGCCCTGCCCCTTCCATCAGGAAACCAAGCCCTCCTTCTCCGTCAATGAGGAGCAGGGGCTGTTTTATTGCTTCGGCTGTCAGGCCTCAGGGGATATTTTCGATTTTTACGGCCGCATCAACGGGCTGGATTTTCGCGAGACCCTGGAACAGTTGGCCGCCGAAGCGGGCGTGACCCTCGAACGCGGCCCGGCGGACGCCGGACGGCAGCAGCGGGATCGGCAGGAACGCTCGGCCCGCCAGCAGATGCTGCGCATGTCCGAGGTGGCGGCGGCCCATTTTGCCGCGGCCCTCAAGGGCAAGGACGGCGAGGAATGCCGGGCCTATGTGGAGCGGCGCGGCCTTGCGCCGGAAATCGTGGAGCGCTTCGGCCTCGGCTGGGCGCGGCGGGACTGGCAGTCCCTGACCGGGGCCTTGCAGCGCGGCGGCTTTTCCGAAAAACTGGGCGTGGAATGCGGGCTGCTCGGCCGGTCGGACAAGGGGCGGGCCTATGATCGCTTTCGCGGGCGGCTCATGTTTCCCATCAAGAACCTGTCCAATCAGATCATCGCCTTCGGCGGCCGCATCATTGCCGACGAGGACGAAGCCAAGTACATCAACAGCGCCGACACCCCCATCTACAAGAAGGGCGATCACCTCTATGGTCTGGCGCAGGCCCGCAAGGGCATTACCACTAAAGGTTCGGCGCTTCTGACCGAAGGATATATGGACGTGCTCACGCTGCACCAGTTCGGCTACGACAATGCCGTGGGCGTGCTGGGCACGGCGCTGACCCCGGAACAGATCAAGCGCCTTTCCGGCTTCACCTCCCGGCTGGTGCTGCTCTTTGACGGCGACCGGGCCGGACGCAAGGCGGCCCTGCGTTCCTGCGAAATGCTGCTGACGCGCGGGCTGGCCTGCACGGTGGTGCTCATGCCCGAGGGCGAGGACATTGACAGCCTGCTGCGCACGCAGGGGCAGGAGGCCTTTGAGGCCCTGCTGCGCGGCGCGCCGGACGGCCTGCGCTTCTGCGTGGACGTGCTGCGCACCCTGGCCCCGCGCGAAACCGTGGAATGGGCGCGCCACTTTCTGGAACAGGTGGAGATCCCGGAGCTGCTCAGCCAGTATGCCTCGCGGCTGGCCACGCAGCTGCACCTTTCGGAGCGGCAGCTGCGGGAAGGGCTGGACAAACGACGGACGAACGAACGCGGCCCGGCCTCCCGGCCCACGGAACGCCAGCGCCAGAACATGCGGGATGTGCAGATCATGCTCTTTGCCGTGCGCCATCCCGAACGCCTGCAGGATTTGCGCAATATCGGCGCGGATCTGGCCCTGCAGTCCACGGCGGCACGCGAATTTTGGGATACGCTGGAACAGTGGGGGCCGGAGGAAGCCCCCTACCACCTCAACGAACGCCAAAAAAGATTCTGGTTCGACCAGCGCGAAGGCCCCGCCGCGCCGCCGCTGGACTCGGGCGATCACGAATTCCAATGCCTGAAGGATCACTTGGACGCCTACTACGCTTCCGCGCAAAAATCCTCTGTTTCCGCAGCCTTGCAGCAGAATATCGGCACAGGTGACTTTGCCGCGGATTTGGAGTATCTTCGCGCGTTGCAGGAAACCATGGAGAAGCGGAATGAACAATCTTAAGGAAATCCAGCAGATACAATCACTCATTGCCAAGGGCAAGGATTCGGGCTTTCTGACCTTTGACGAGGTCACCAAGGCCCTGCCCGTGGAAATGAATACCCGCTTCGAGGAGATCATCGGCATCTTTGAAGAGCTGGAAATCGTCATCGTGGATTCGGAAAAGGAGGGCAAGAAGATCGCCGCCACCCCCACCGAAGTGGATGACGACGAGGTGGGCAACCTTGACCTTGTGGATGACGAGGAATCTGCGGACTATTCCTCGCGCAGCACCGATCCCGTGCGCATGTATCTGCGCGAAATGGGCGCCGTGCCCCTGCTGGATCGCGACGGCGAGGTGGTCATCGCCAAGAAAATCGAACTGGGCGAACAGGATGTGCTCTATGCGCTGGTGGAAGTGCCCGTGGCCGTCGAGGAACTCATCAACGTGGGCGAGGATCTGCGTCAGAACCGCATCAAGCTCAAGGACGTGGTGAAGACCATCGAGGAGGACGACCCGAGCGAGGATGAAATGAACCAGCGTTCGCGCGTCATCCTCCTGCTGGATGAAATCAAGGCCGTCTACAAGAAAAAACGCAAGATTTACAAGAAGCTCGACGACTGCAACACCCTTGAGCGCCGCGTGACCTCCACACAAAAGGAAATCATCGGCTACAAGGAGGAAATCGTCACCCGCCTGCGCGACATCAAGCTGGAAAAAACCCTCATCGACCGCATCATCGAAACGGTGGAAGATTACGTCCGCCAAATGCACAATTGCCAGCGCGATCTTTCGGCCTATATCCTCTCCACCGGCCGCACTCAGCAGGAAATCCAGACCATGTTCGACGGGCTGGAAAAGCGCGAGCTCAACCCCAATGAGGCCGCCCGCGCGCTCGGCCTTTCCGTGGACGAACTCTTTTCCTTCAAGGAGATGATTCTCGGCAAGATCGAGATCCTCAAGCGCCTGCAGGAAAAATGCTGCCACAACGTCACCGACCTCGAGGAGGTGCTCTGGCGCATCAAGCGCGGCAATACCGCCGCCATGCGGGCCAAGCAGGAACTCATCCGCTCCAACCTGCGCCTTGTGGTCTCCATTGCCAAGAAATACACCAATCGCGGCCTGCAATTCCTCGATCTCATCCAGGAAGGCAACATCGGCCTCATGAAGGCCGTGGACAAGTTTGAATATCAGCGCGGCTACAAGTTCTCCACCTATGCCACCTGGTGGATCCGGCAGGCCATCACCCGCGCCATCGCGGATCAGGCCCGCACCATCCGCATCCCCGTGCACATGATCGAAACCATCAACAAGCTCATCCGCACCTCGCGCTATCTCGTGCAGGAGCTGGGCCGCGATCCCACGCCCGAGGAAATTGCCGAGCGCATGGATTATCCGGTGGAAAAGGTCAAGAAGGTGCTCAAGATCGCCAAGGAACCCATCTCGCTGGAAACGCCCATCGGCGATGAGGAAGATTCCAGCCTCGGCGACTTCATCGAGGACAAGAAGGCCGTGGCCCCGGCCGAGGAAGTCATCAATACCAAGCTCAGCGAGCAGCTGGCCGCCGTGCTGGCCGATCTCACCCCGCGCGAGGAGCAGGTGCTGCGCAAGCGCTTCGGCATTGCCGAAAAGAGCGATCACACCCTCGAGGAAGTGGGACGCCTGTTCAACGTCACCCGCGAGCGCATCCGGCAAATCGAGGCCAAGGCCCTGCGCAAGCTGCGCCACCCCGTCCGCAGCCAGACCCTGCGCACCTATTACGACAATTAGAGGCTGGCGTCATGTCCGTTTCCTGCATTCTGCGGGCCGGCCTGCGGCTGGCGGCAACGTGTCTGTTCGGTCTGGTCTGCGCCGCGCCCCTCATGGCGCAGGACAGCACCGCCCCCGCCGTGGAAGAAGCCCTGCCGCTGGCCGCCGCACGCCCGCAGCCTGAGGCGGCCCCGGCCCCGGCCCTGCCGTCCCCGCAGCGCCCCGCCCTGCCGCCGCTGGCCCTCGCGCCCGAGGCCACGGTGGCCGTCTGTCTGGATGGCGATACCCTCAAGCTCACCAGCCGCCGTACGGTGCGGCTGGCGGGCATCGACACGCCCGTAATGGGCGGGCGCAAGAAAAAACCGCAATTCTATGCGCGCGAGGCGCGGGATTTGCTCAACGAGCTGGCCCGGGGCCAGGATGTAACCCTCTATCAGCCCGCCACCCGCCAGCAGGACAAATACGGTCGCCTCATTGCCGACATCTGCCTGCCGGACGGGCGTTCCCTCAGTGCCGTCATGCTGGAGGAGGGCGCGGCCTTCTTCTATCCGCATGACGACCTTGACCCGACCTATCAGGCCTGGCTCAAATCCCTGCAGGCCGAGGCCATTCACGAACGCCGCGGCCTCTGGGCCTGGCTGCTGGCCCAGCCCGTTGCCCTCAAGAGCTATATCGGCAACCGTGAGAGCCTGCGCTTCTTCCCTGCCGCCTCGCAGGAGGTGCAGCGCATCAAACCCCGCAACCGGGTGCATTTCGGCACGCTCATGGACGCCTTTCTGGCCGGCTACGCGCCCGCGCGCCATGTCAGCCCTTGGCCTGAGGCGCCGGCACAATGAAACGGGATGAGGAGACAGGCCGGCCACTGAGCCGCGAAACCGCGCTGGTCGTCTTTTCCGGCGGACAGGATTCGGCCACCTGTCTGGCCTGGAGTCTGGCCCGCTTCGGGCGCGTCCTGACCCTCGGCTTTGACTACGGCCAGCGCCACAGTGTGGAACTGCGCTGCCGGGAACGTGTGCGGCAGGCCCTTGCCGCCCTGTCTCCGCGCTGGCGGGAACGGCTGGGCGAAGATGTCCTGCTCCGGCTTGATCTGTACCGGCAAACGGGCGGCAACGCCCTGACGGATACGGCCCCGCCCGCAGACGAAAGCCCCCTCGGCGCCACCGCCGACGACGGTCTGCCCAATACCTTCGTGCCGGGCCGGAACCTGCTTTTCGGGCTGCAGGCCGCCATCTGGGCCTATGGCCGCCACATCCGCCATCTGGTGCTCGGCGTCTGCCAGAGCGATTCCTCAGGCTATCCCGACTGTCGCGACGACAGCATCAAGGCCCTGCAGCTGGCCGTCAATCTGGGCATGGACGCCCAATTTGTCCTGCATACGCCGCTCATGTGGCTGGACAAGTGCGGTGCCTGGCAGCTGGCCGAGCAGCTTGGCGGCAGCGCGCTGGTGGAAACCATTGTGGAGGAAAGCCATACCTGCTACGCCGGGGAACGCGGCCTGCGCCATGACTGGGGCTACGGCTGCGGTCAGTGCCCTGCCTGCCGCCTGCGCGCACGGGGCTATGCCGCCTATGCTGCGGCCCGGGACGCCGCACCCGGACAGGAGGAAGCCCATGCCTGAGACCCGGCGCCGCCTCACGGCTGCCGAAGGCGTGCAGGCGGCCTGCATTCTCTATGACCTGAACACGGAACAGGCGGCCATCCTGCGCATGGCCGAAGGCTGCGGCTTTCCGCCCGATCTGCTTCAAGGGGCCGCGGCGCGGCGGCTATGTGACGAATGGCGGGCCTTTGTGCATGCGGCGGTGACGGCGGCGCTCATGCAGCATGCCCCCACCGGGGTGGTACTGGCCTATCTGCGCCAGACGCACTCCCTGCTGTCCGGCGATCCGGCTGAGGCCGCCTCGCGTCCGCAGCCCGCCACACTGCGGGCGGACGAGCTGAACGCCTTTGTGGACGGCCCCTTTTCCGCCTACATGCCCCTGCTGGCGCAGGGCAAACCCCAAGCCTGTCCGGCCCTGTTCTGCCGCCGCGCGGGGCTGGAGCTTTCCCCCGAGGCAGGCGGACTGGCCGTGCAGGCCCGGCTGGCAGCCGTCATGGCCCTGCTCATCAGCACCTTCAACGACAGGCTCGAGGCCTATGCGATCCAGAGCGATGAGGCATAGACAGGCCGCCGCACGATCTTCGCCATTTTCAGAGCCGTCAGGCCGGTTGCCGCGGTCATTGTCTGGCGTCATTTTTTCCCTTGCGGACTAAAGAAAATGGCATTTTTTCCGATAAGTAAGATTGAGGCTTTTTTGCATCAGCCATATAGCGTTGAGAGGGAACTAACGTGAACATCGCAACTTCAGTCAAGGGACGTATTCTGCTGGGTCTCATCATTCCTCTGCTCATCATGGCGGGCAGCATCGCCGGTGTTGCCATCTGGAAAATGCGCGAGACCGCCATTGAGGATTTTACGCTCAAATCGCAGCAGGAGCTGGAACTTTTCGGCCATTATGTCAATCAGATGGTCAACGGCGCGGCCTTTACGGCCAATGGCCTGGCCCAATCGCCCAAGATCAAGGCCGGTCTGGGGAAGTTCCCCAACTTCAAGGACACCACTCAGAATACGGTCTACAAGGCTGCCGATCTTGGCCCCGAGGCCAAGGAAATCGCTGTCGAACTGCAGAACATGCAGCGGGCCAATCCCAACTATATGGAAGTGTTCATCGGCTTCAAGGACGGCAGCTATGCCATGTCCTTCGATGAAACGACGGTTCCGGCCGGAACCGACATGTCCACCCGCTCCTGGTATCTCAACTGCGCCAACAGTCCCAAGGCCTCCACGCTGGGCGAAGCCTACCAGACCATCAAGGGCGACATGGTGGTGTCGCCTCTGGCCAAGATCACGGACGACAAGGGCGAGTTTATCGGCGTGCTCGGCATCGACCTCTCGCTGGGCACCATCACCGATACCGTGGGCAAGATGAAGCTGGGCAAGAGCGGGCGCTTTCTGCTCATCGAACATACGGGCCGCCTTATCTGTTCGCCGCTGACGCCGGAATTCGTGGGCAAGGTCATCGGCAAGGAGTTCAGCCACAAGGCGCTGGAAAGGATCCATCAGGGTTCGGACGGCATGTATCGCTTCCAGCTCGGCGACACGGAAGTCATGGCCACGTCCCTGACGACGCCGTATGGCTGGAAGATGGTTTTTGTGGAAGATGTCGCCGAAATCTTTGAATCCGCCGACGAGGCCATGCTGACCATCGCCATTGTCAGCCTGGTCATCCTGCTGGTCATGGTGGTGCTGGGCCTGAGTCTGGTGCGCTCCATCACCCGCCCGCTGGATCTGCTGGTGGGCTATGCCCATGAGGTGGCCGGCGGCAAGCTGGAAGCTCAGGTGGATGCCAGATACTTCTTTGGCGAACTGGCCCGCCTCCATCAGGCGCTGGTGGATATGCTGGACAACCTGCGCAAGTTCATCAGTCAGGCCCAGCAGCAGACCGAGGAGGCCCGGAAGCAGACGGATATTGCCAGAAAGGCGGTGGAAGAAGCCGAATACGCCCGCAAGCGCGCCGAAAACGCCAAGCGGGAAGGCATGCTCAATGCGGCCAATCAGCTGGCCGATGCCGTGAGCATCATTTCCAGCACCTCCACCCAGCTGTCGCGACAGGTGGAAGAATCCACCGCCGGCGCGGAACAGCAGGCCCATCGGGCCATGGAAACCGCAACGGCCATGAACGAAATGAATGCCACCGTGCTCGAAGTGGCCAAGAATGCCGGTCAGGCCGCCGAGATGTCCTCCAATATGCGCCATTGTGCCGATGAGGGCGCGGACATCGTGCGGCAGGTGGTCAAGGGCATTGACGAAGTGCAGTCCATCTCCCTTGCGCTCAAGGAAGATATGGCCCAGCTGGGCGAAAATGCCCGCTCCATCACCCAGATCATGAGCGTCATTTCCGACATTGCCGACCAGACCAACCTGCTCGCCCTCAATGCCGCCATTGAAGCGGCTCGCGCGGGTGAGGCCGGGCGCGGCTTTGCCGTGGTGGCCGATGAGGTGCGCAAGCTGGCCGAAAAGACCATGGCTTCCACCTCTGAAGTGGGCAGCGCCATCAACGCCATCCGCAACAGCACCGAAAAGTCCATCCATCAGGTGGATGTGGCTGTGGAAAGCATCAGCCGCGTGACCGAACTGTCCAACCGTTCGGGCCAGGCGCTCGAACAGATTGTGAACATGGCCGAGCAATCCGCTGACGAAGTGCGTGCCATTGCCGCCGCCGGGGAAGAACAATCCGCCGCCAGCGAGGAAATCAACCGCTCCATTGCCGACATCAATACCATCGCCACCAGCACCTCGCAGGCCATGCAGCAGGCCGCGCAGGCCATCAGCGAGCTGGCCCAGCAGGCCCAGCACCTGAACAGCGTGGTCGAGGACATGAAGCGCGTGTAAGGAATGCGTCCACCCTGCCGTCAGGTTCGGCGGCGAATAGACGATCCTGTGCCTTGAGCCAACAAAAAAAGCTCCTTCGGGAGCTTTTTTTGTTGGCCGCAAAACCGTCAGGCAAAAGAAAAGGCCCGCCGCGCACTCGCGGCAGCCGCACAAAAAACCGCTACCCCTGCCGCATTGCGCGCCCGCCGCCACTTTCCGCGGCCGGAAACGCCGCCTGCCCTTCACGGACAACGGGCGGGGCGTCACTGTTTCGGGCCACGGCGCGCAGGATATCGTCCATGATGATAAGGTCGCGCAGGCTGATGCCGCGTTCCTGAGCGGCGGCAACCGCCACGGCCCTCAGCTCCTCGTCGCCCACCAGAGCGGCAAGGTGGGCACAGGGCATGAGCAGACGGGGATCAAGGCGGGCGCTCTCCCAGAAGGGAGGCAGAGCGTCGGCCAGCATGGCCCGGGCTTCCGCGCCGCTGGAAAAGGAAAGCCACAGCCCCATGACCGGCAGATGCAGGGCACGATACATGCCCGTGTGCGGCAGGCGACTGCCGGCATGTCGCAGCAGGGAACGCCCGATTGCCAGCGCCGCACGCGCAAACGGCGAACAGTTGCCGGCGTTGACGCACCCGGCCATGCCCTGCAAGATGGCGGCCCCCTGCTCAATCCGCCCGCGCTGCAGGCGCATGATGGCCGCCACGGCCCGCAACAGGGGCGGCTCATGTGCTTCCGGCGGCAGATCCTCAGACCTCAGATCCGAAAAATTGAGGATGCCCGCCAGAAGGGGCGACTCGGGCACGCCAATGGTCAGGCAATGCCGCACAGCGGCACGCAAGGCCTCAGCAAGGGCGGGATGATCGCCCTGACAACGCTGCAGGGCGTGCGCCGCCCAAAGGGCGGCAAGGCGATCCTGCGGCCTGCGGCGGCGGCAATGCTCCAGAAAGGCCACCCCCCAGGCGGCGGGCATGCCGGCCAGGGCATGCTGCATCTGAACCGTCAGGGTATCCCGGGCACTGGGGCGTTCATAGCCCTCCCAGGAGCGCAGGCCCGCCCGCAGGATGGCCAGACAGACACGGGGGTCAGGGCCGCGAATGGCATCATGCCATTGCTGGACGGTGGGCACGGTAATGGGATGCCATTGGCCAAAACGCCGCCTGAGCAGGCGCAGCCAGTCCCGGCAGGCAGTGTAGGGGGTATCGCCCTTGTCGATGACGATCCAGTCGGGGGCGGGCGGGTCATTGCGCAGGATGCGTTCCACAGCATCGCACAAATAGGGAATGACCTGGCCAAAATGCAGGCTTTCCCGGTCGCGCAGGGCGCGAATGGCCTGGCGCATAGCCGCATTGTCCGTCAGGGCCATGCGCAGGGCCTGAACGACGGCTTCCGGCGTGGAGGCGACAAAGCAGCAATCCTCGCGTCGGACGGCGGCGGCGTCGGCATCCGTCTGGAAGAGCACGGCGGGCCGCAGGGTCGTGAAGGAATAATTGCGCCAGACGTTGGAATAATCCGTCAGCAGCACCTCGTTGCGCAGCAGACTGTCCGTACCGTCCCGACTGGCCTCAATACGCAACAGCGCACCCCTGCCGCGAAAATGCTGTCTCACCACCTGAACCTGGGGCGAGTCGCGCTGGTTCTCCATGGGCCGCAGGACAAATTCCCAGCCGGGAAAGGCGGCAAAAAAACGCTCAATGAGTTCCACCCACAGCGCGCCCAGCTCCTCTGGAGTCAGGCCGGGGGGCAGGCGCCAGTGCGGAAAGAAGCAAACCCGACGATACGGCCCCGGGGGCAGACGCCCGGCAGCGGCGCAGAGCAGGTCATTCTTGGCATAGCCAGCGGGGAGGATCGTCAGGGTGTTTCCCGCGCCATACTTGTAGCGATTGGGGATGGCATCATACGCAAACGGAATGAAGCGGCGCGAGGGGGTGGCAATATAGTCCGCCCAGTAGGAAACGCGGTCAGGCAAAAGCTCCGTGGGCGAATGCGGCAGGATCAGGGTTTTGCCATGAAAGTCCGCAGGTTTGATGTTCAAGGTCAGGGTATTGGCGACGAGCAGATCCGGCGTGCGGCTTTCCGCAAAAATCTGCGGTGTTTCCACGCGAAAAAAATCCTGCCGCTGGGCGGCGGTCAGGCGCCGGATATGCTGGGGAAGGCTCACGCGGCTGGTAAGAAAGTAGAGCGTGCGGATGCCGCGACGCTCCAGCGCCTCGCGCAACATGAGCATGAGCGCCGTATTGTCGGTGCCGATGGTCGTGGCCCAGAGGCCCACCACCGGCCCGGGGCGGGACGAATGCCGCAGGGCCTCGAGTTCGTGCCGGGAACTGATGAGAGGGATCTCGTACGTGCTCATGGCAGGTCTTTTCCGGGCGGAACCGGCGTCGCCGGCCTTGCCGGGACGGCAAACGGCACGGCGCGGGCGACGGCCTGCACACATGCGCCCACAGCCCACAGCGACTGCCGCCGGCAGGCATCATTCCGCCCGCATTGCCGAGCCGGCAGACAGACACGGGGGGGACGCCCCCGTCCCGGCCCCGACGCCCTACAGCCGGGAAGGCCGCCGACTGGCCGCCCGGAGGCAGGCAGGAATGTTCGCGCCGCAAAAAAGATTTCGCCTTTTCGCAGCCCGCCGCCACCCGGGGCGCGGCGCGCCGGTCGCCCCGCCGGCTAGTTTTCGAGAAACACCCAGTGCAAAAGCCGCTTGTGCACGCGCAGGCGATTTTCCGCCTGCAACAGCAGGAGCGAGCGCGGGCTGAGCGCCAGTTCGCGTTCCACGCCGATGGCGCGGATGGGCTGCGAGCCGAGCAGCACATGGGCGCCGGGAGCGGCCTTGTCCATGAGCGCCCCGGTAATGCGCCAGCGCTCCTCGTCCTGACTGTCCAGCTCGCTGCGGCAACCGGCAAAGACGTAGTTGGCCCCGCCGGCAGCCTGTTCCGGCGTTTCCACAATGTCCACCGTCACACCGTAGCGGGCCGCCGCATCCCGCACGGGAGCGGTGTCATTGCTCGGCGGCAGGGCCACCTGCAGGCCGTAGGGGAAATACTGCATCCCCTCGATAAGGGAAAAGAGCGTGCCGTTGGTGCAGCCAATCCAGCCGACCCGAACGCCCTTGAGGTCATCCTTGGAATACTTGAGCATGCAGGCAATATCCGCCAGCGCGTGCGCCGGATGACCGTCCGGGCTGCCGGCATTGATGACCGGAAACTGCACCTCCACATCCCGCTTTGCCCAGATGCGGGCCGGGAAGCCGTAGAGGTACATGCAATCCACATAGTAGTTGATGACGCCCATGAGCTGATGCTGATGCTGATCCAGCTCCTCACGCCATTCCCCGATGGTGCCCTGATAGATGGTCGAGCCGCCCATCTGCCGCACAGCGGCCGTGATGCACAGCCGTTCGGGCAGGGATTCCTGCGCAAAGAGCAGCATGGCTATGCGTTCGGTCATAAAATCGGTATGCGAACGGGCATCGGGAATGCCGCGCGCCTGCTGCACCAGCAACCAGCTCCCGGCCTCTCCCAGATCCTCCAGACTCAAGACATGACGTACCATAACCTTCACCTCCATAGGGGTTGGCGACTCTTGAACATAGCAATGCGACGGCAAACTGTCCAGCCGGCTGCATTCCCCTCCTTTTCCGTCCGCTGGCCCGCGTTCCCTGATATTTTGACACTTGTCGACACGTTCGAATCCTTATAATATATTAGGTCATTTCCATTGTGGAGGATATATGCGCGCCTTTCTCTTTGATCTTGACGGCACCCTGCTGGATACGCTGGCCGACATCGGCAACGCCTGCAATGCCATGCTGGCGGCCCACGGCTACCCCACGCATCCCGTGGAGGACTACCGTCGCATGATCGGCAACGGTTTCGGCATGCTGGTGCGCCGCGCCCTGCCCGACGAGGCCCTGACGGCCCTGCGGGCGGCCCTGCCCGACGAGGCCGCCGTGGAAGCCCTTGTGCGGGAAACGCGCGCCATCTATGCCGATCACCTCAATGACGCCACCCGCCCCTACGAGGGCATGCCGCAGGCCCTGCGGGAACTGGCCCGGCGCGGCATGCGCCTGGCTGTCTTTTCCAACAAGCCGGACGAGTATACCCGCATACTGGTGGAAGCCCATTTTCCCGGCGTCTTTTCCGTCATCCGGGGCGCGCGGCCCGATACCCCCCTCAAGCCCGATCCGGCAGGCGCCCTGTCTGTGATTGCGGCCACAGACACAACTGCTGGCCAATGCTTCTATGTGGGCGACAGCGACGTGGACATGCTCACGGCCCGCAATGCCGGCATGGTCGGCGTAGGCGTGGGCTGGGGCTTTCGCGGACTGGATGAGGTGCGGGCGGCCGGGGCCGAACGCCTCGTCCGCCACCCCCTGGAATTGCCGGGCCTGCTTGCTGACGAAAATCCATCCTGAAAACTGACGGAACATCCTATGGAACGACCCATTATCCAGATTGACGAGGAAAAGTGCAACGGCTGCGGCCAGTGCGTGCTGGACTGCGCCGAAGGCGCGCTGGCCGTCATTGACGGCAAGGCCCGCCTGATCAGCGAGGTGTATTGCGACGGGCTGGGCGCCTGCCTCAACTGCCCGCAGGGCGCGCTGACCCTGGTGACCCGCGAGGCTCCCGCCTTTGACGAGGCCGCCGCTCTGGCGGCCAAGGCCCGGCGCGAGGGCCGCCCCGCTCCGGCTGTCGGCGCGCACGGCTGCCCCGGCAGTGCGGCCCGCACCCTGACGCCCCTGGGCGAACCCGCGTCCGGGCCTGCCGCCCTGGCGGCGCACACGGCCACCTGGCCCCTGCAATTGCGCCTTGTGCCGCCCACAGCACCCTATCTGAGCGGTGCGCGCCTGCTGCTGGCCGCCCATTGCGCGGGCTTTTGCCTGCCGGATCTGCACCGCGACTGGCTGCCCGGGCGCGTGCCTGTCATTGCCTGCCCCAAGCTGGACGACAGCCGGGAATACCTGCAAAAGCTGACGGACATCCTTGCCGCCAACCCGAACATTGAGGAAATTGCCGTTCTGCGCATGAGCGTCCCCTGTTGCGGCGGGCTGGAAATGCTGGCGCGCAAGGCCGCCGAGGCCGCCGGCGTGGCAGCCCCCATCCTGAGCCATACGGTGCGGCTGGGCTGAGCGCCTGCGGGAGACTTGACAAAACATAGTAAGAAGCTAAGTTTTAGAAAAACCATTTGCGAATCACGAGACCGCCATGCCCATTCAGATTCCCGCCGACCTGCCCGCCCGCCTCGCCCTGGAAAACGAGAACATCTTTGTCATGACCGAGGAGCGTGCCGAACGGCAGGACATTCGCCCGCTGGAAATTGTCATCGTCAACCTCATGCCCACCAAGATCGCCACCGAGACGCAGCTGTTGCGCCTGCTGGGCAATTCGCCGCTGCAGGTGAACATTACCCTCCTGCGCACGGCCCTGCATGAGTCCAAACATACGCCCCTCATACATCTGGAGCGTTTCTACCGCACCTTTGACGAAATACGGCACCGGCGCTTTGACGGCATGGTGGTGACCGGCGCGCCGGTGGAGCATCTGCCCTTCGAGGAGGTGGACTACTGGCAGGAACTGCTGGACATCATGCAGTACGCTGCGGAAAACGTCTACTCCACCTTGTATATCTGCTGGGCGGCGCAGGCGGCACTCTATCACTTCTACGGCGTGCCCAAGTACGATCTGCCCGCCAAGCGGTTCGGCGTCTTCCGGCATCAGGTGCGGCAGGCCAATTGCCGCCTGTTCCGGGGCTTTGACGACAATTTTCCCGCGCCCCACTCCCGGCACACGGAAATCCGGGCCGAGGACGTGCGCAAGGTGCCGCAGCTGCGCATTCTGGCCGATTCGGACGAGGCGGGCCTCACCCTGGTGGAAAAGCTCGACCATACGCAAGTCTTCATGACCGGTCACCTGGAGTACGACCGGGGCACGCTGGAGGCCGAATACCGACGCGACCGCTTGCGCGGCATGAACACCCCGCCCCCGCGCCACTATTACCCGGACGAGGATCCGGACAGACTGCCGGTCATGACCTGGCGGGCGCACGCCCACCTTTTTTACAGCAACTGGCTCAATTACTACGTCTATCAGGGCACGCCCTTCGACTTCACCCGCGAAACCGTGCCCCTGCCGTAAGGAGACAGCCATGAAATTCTCGACCCGAACCCGTTACGGTCTGCGTTTCCTGCTTCGGCTCGCCCAACAATCGGACACCTCGCTGGTGCAGCTGGGGCAGGTCGCCCAGGAGGAAAACATTTCTTCCGGTTATCTGGAACAGATTGTGCGCGCCCTCAAGCCGCTGGGCATTCTCTATGCCGTGCGCGGCTCGGGCGGCGGCTACCGGCTGGCGCGGCCGGCGACCCAGATCAATCTGGAAGAGGTCTTTGCCAGGCTGGAAAGCGAAATTTCGCCCGTTTCCTGCCTGTCCGGCGGCAAGCATTGCCACCGGCAGGATGCCTGCATCTCACGGCACTTCTGGCATGAGCTTGACGAGCATGTCAGAAGTTTTCTGCGTGCCCGCACGCTTCAGGACATTCTGGATTCCGAGAAGGACGACTAGCCTTCGGGAGGACATACCATGTGGAATTATACCGACGCCGTTCATGATCATTTCCTGCATCCGCGCAACGCCGGGCCGCTGGCCGATGCCAACGCCATTGGCGAAGTGGGCAGTCTGGCCTGCGGCGATGCGCTCAAACTGTATCTGCGCATCAATGACAAGGGCATCATCGAGGATGCCGGCTTTGAAACCTTCGGCTGTGCCAGCGCCATTGCCTCCAGTTCCGTGCTCACGGAACTCGTCAAGGGCATGAGCGTGGATGAGGCCCTCAAACTCACCAACAAGGACATTGCCAATGCCCTGGGCGGCCTGCCCAAGGAAAAGATGCATTGTTCCGTCATGGGCGCGGAAGCGCTGGAAGCCGCCATCCGGCAGTGGAAGGGCGAACCGGCCGTGCCCCATGCCCATGAGGAGGGCAAACTTGTCTGCAAGTGCTTCGGCGTGACCGACGCCCAGATCCTGCGGGCCATTCGCGAGAACGGCCTCAAAACCGTGGAGGAGATCACCAACTATACCAAGGCCGGCGGCGCCTGTGGCGACTGCCTTGACCAGATTGCCGAAATTCTTGCCGATGAGCTGCGCCAGCCCCGCCTGAACGAACTCAAGCCCCGCCCCCGCCTGACCAATGTGCAGCGCATGCAGCGAGTCATGCAGGTCATTGACGAGGACATCCGGCCCCGGCTCGAGGCCGACGGCGGCAGCATCGAACTGGTGGACGTGGACGGCAAGCGCGTGCTCGTCAGCCTCGGCGGTCGCTGCGCCCAGTGCCGGGCCAGCGCCGTGACCCTGCATGATCTCGTCCAGCGCATCCTGCGCGAACAGGTGGAAGACGACATCACGGTGGAGGAAGCCTAGCCATGAAAACCATCTATCTTGACAACAACGCCACCACGGCCGTGGCCCCCGAGGTGCGGGACGCCATGCTGCCCTATCTGGGCGAACTCTACGGCAATCCCTCCTCCATGCACAGCTTCGGCGGGCGGGTGGCCGGGGCCGTGGACGAGGCCCGGCAGCGCGTGGCCGATCTGCTGGGCGCGCGGCCCGAGGAAATCATCTTCACCTCCTGCGGCTCGGAAAGCGACAACGCCGCCTTCTGGAGCGCCCTGCAGACCCAGCCCGAAAAACGGCGCATCATCACCACCCGCGTGGAACATCCGGCCATTCTCAATGTGGCCCAGTACTGGGAACGGCAGGGCTATCAGGTGACGTATCTGCCCGTGGACGACAAGTGCCGTCTGGACATGGACGCTTACGCCCACGCCCTGAGCGAGGATACCGCGCTCGTCAGCATCATGTGCGCCAACAATGAGGTGGGGACGATCTATCCCGTGGAAGAGATGGCCCGCATGGCCGCCGACAAGGGCGTGCTCTTCCATACCGATGCCGTACAGGCCGTGGGCAAGGCGCCGCTGCATCTGGGGCAGTCGGCCATTGGCATGCTCTCCCTTTCCGGGCACAAGCTGCATGCCCCCAAGGGCATCGGCGTGCTCTATGTGCGCAAGGGGGTGCGCTTCCGGCCCCTGCTGCGGGGCGGCCATCAGGAGAACGGACGCCGGGCCGGCACGGAAAACGTGCCCTACATCATCGGCCTGGGCGAGGCCGCCCGGCTGGCGGCGGCGCACATGGAGGATGAGCGTACCCGCGTGGCCCGGCTGCGCGACCGGCTGGAAAGCGGCCTGCTCGCGGCCATTCCGGACTGCCGCGTCAACGGCGATACGGAAAACCGGCTGCCCAACACCAGCAATATCGCCTTCAAGAATGTCGAGGGCGAAGCCATCCTGCTCATGCTCGACCAGCTGGGCATTTGCGCCAGCTCCGGTTCGGCCTGCACCTCGGGCAGCCTCGAACCCTCCCATGTGCTGCGGGCCATGGGCGTGCCCTTTACCTATGCCCACGGGTCGGTGCGCTTCTCCCTCTCCCGCTACACCACGGAAGAGGAGGTGGACTTCACCCTACGGCATGTGCCGTCCGTCATCGAGACCCTGCGCAAAATCTCGCCCTTCAAGGGCTAGGCCGCCGGGGAGCGTCCGCTGTCGGACGCTCCCCGTTGCCGCCGCGCGTTTTCCGCGCTGTCCGCTTTGCCGTCACAGGAGACAACAATGAAACAGTGCATGGATGCCGAAAAACTCCATCGCCGTATCGGCAAGCTCATCGGCCAGCTCAAGGCCATTGACCAGATGATCGACCGCGACGTGCCCTGTGAGGAAGTGCTCATGCAGATCAATGCCGTCAAGGGCGCGCTGCACCGGGTGGGGCAAATCATCCTCGAAGGGCATTTGCAGCATTGCGTGCGCGACGGTATCGAACACGGGGATGCCGAAGCCACCATTGCCGCCTTTGCCAAGGCCATCGAGCACTTTTCCCGGCGCAGCTGAAAAAAAATTTTTTTTCGGGCCGCCCTTGACTACCCATACCCCTATGGGTATATAAACCGCATCTGAAGATGATTTTCATTTTTCTGCGGCAAGGAGGTCATATGCTGGCGGATGTGAAACAATGGCTGAAGGAGGAACCCCGACAGGCGGCGACGCTGGGCCTGTCCGCGCTGGCGCTGGCGCTGAGCTTTTGCGGCGTGCGCTTCGGGCCGGTCGATCCGGCCTGGCTGGCGGTGCTGCTCTGCGGGCTTCCCATCGTCCGGGAAGGGGCTGAAGGGCTGTTCACCCGTTTTGACATCCGGGCCGACGTGCTGGTCTCGCTGGCCCTCATCGCGGCGGTCATCATCGGCGAAATATTCGCTGCCGGGGAGGTCGCCTTCATCATGCAGCTGGGCGCGCTGCTGGAGGCGCGCACCGTGGCGCGCGCCCGGGCCGGCATCGAACGTCTTGTGCACCTGACGCCGCGCACGGCCCGCCGCCTGGCCGCCGGCGGCACGGAAAGCGTCATCCCCGCCGAAGCCGTGCGCGTGGATGACGTGCTGCGCGTCCTGCCCGGCGAAACCGTGCCCGTGGACGGGGTCATTCTCACGGGGCAGACGGCCATTGATCAGTCGGTCATGACCGGGGAATCCCTGCCCGTGGACAAGGCCCCGGGCGACGAGGTCAGCAGCGGCACGGTCAATCAGTTTGGGGCCTTTGACATGCGGGCCGTCAGGGTCGGCGAGGACAGCGCCCTGCAGCGCATGATCCGCCTTGTGCAGTCGGCGGATGCGGGCAAGGCGAAAATCGTGCGTCTGGCGGATCGCTGGGCCACCTGGATCGTGCTCACGGCGCTCATTGCCGCTGTCGGAACCTGGATCGTGACCGGCGAGGTGCTGCGGGCGGTGACCGTTCTCGTGGTCTTCTGCCCCTGCGCGCTGGTGCTGGCCACGCCCACGGCCATCATGGCCGCCATCGGCAATGCCACGCGCCACGGCGTGCTGATCAAGGAAGGCGATGCCCTGGAACGGCTGGCGCGGGTGCGCACCGTGGCCTTTGACAAGACCGGCACCCTCACCTGCGGCACACCCGGCGTGGCCCGCATTCACAGCATCCTGCCCGATCTTGCCCCTGACGAATTGCTGCGCCTGACCGCTGCCGCCGAGGAGCGCTCCGAACACCCGCTGGGCAAGGCCATTGTGCGCCATTTCCGGGAAAGCGGTCAGCCTGCCGCCACGGCCGAGGATTTCCGCATGCTGCCCGGACGCGGCGTCAGCGCCCGCGTGGAGGGCCGGGAGGTGCTGGCGGGCAATGCCGCCCTGCTGGCCGAAAGGGGCGTCAGCCTGCCTCCGGAACTGGAAAGCGCCGCGCAGGAGGCACGCGCCGAGGGACAGGCCCTTGTGTTGGCCGCGCTGGACGGCAAGGCCGCCGGCTTTGTGGCCCTGGCCGACGATGTGCGCCCCACGGCCGGGGAAGCCCTCTCGGGCCTGCAACGCTGCGGCGTGGAAACCGTGCTGCTCACCGGCGACAGCGAGGCCGCGGCGCAGGCCGTGGCGCGCCGGCTCCCTGTGCATGAAGTGCGCGCCCACTGCCTGCCCGAGGACAAGTTGCAGTGGATCGCCCGGCGCGAGGCAGCCGGGCAGCCGGTCTGCATGATCGGCGACGGCATCAACGACGCCCCGGCCCTGAAAAGCGCGCTGGTGGGCGTGGCCATGGGCGGCGTGGGCAGCGACATTGCCGTGGACGCGGCAGACATGGCCCTTGTGCAGGACGACATCCGCGAACTGCCGCACATCTTCGCTCTGGCCCGGCGCATGATGCGCACCATTGTCTGCAACCTCTCCTTCTCCCTGATCCTCAATTTCGCGGCCATCTTTCTGGCCATGACCGGCCTGCTCTCGCCGGTGAGCGGGGCGCTGGTGCACAATGCCGGCTCAGTGCTGGTCATCGTCAACTCCGCCCTGCTCCTGCACTGGCAGGCCCGCCGCAGCGCACAGTGAACACAGGCCGGGGCCGCATTTGCGCTTGCGACGCGGCAGAGGGGTGCGAAAAAGGCCGGCGGCGTGGCCCGTCGCCCCCGGCAACGAAACGCAACAGGGGCCGCCCGGCAAGGCGGCCCCTGTTCGTCAGGCATGGCGCGTGCGGCACCGGCTTAGCCGGCCTTCATGTTTTCCACGAGCCGGCCCAGCTCCTGGGACTGGCGGGCCAGTTCGGCCACGGCCTGCGCGCATTCGTTCATGGCGGCCGATGACTGGCTCGTGAGTTCGTTGACGCTGTTGATGGAACGGTTGATTTCGTCGCTGGTGGCGGACTGCTCCTCGCTGGCCGTGGCAATGGACTGAATTTCGTTGGCCGCGCTTTCCGCATCCGCAACGATGTTTTGCAGCGCGCCTTCGGCCTGCTCCGCCAGCTCGGTGGAGGTCTCGATCTGATTGACGGCCGTTTCCACGGCATGCAGACTTTCGTTCATGCTGGCGTTGATGGCCGCAATGGCCCGTTCCACATCAGCGGTGGACGACATGGTCTTTTCGGCCAGCTTGCGCACCTCATCGGCCACCACGGCAAAGCCGCGTCCGGCCTCGCCGGCCCGGGCGGCCTCAATGGCGGCATTGAGGGCCAGCAGGTTGGTCTGATCCGCAATATCGGAAA
>DWZD01000002.1 GCA_019118345.1 Candidatus Desulfovibrio intestinavium
CCTTTTTTCCTGTTCACCGCTATCTTTCATTCGCAGCTCTCCTTTCAGGCTTGGTGTTCGCAAACAAATCCTAACCTGCTTGGCGAGCTGCTTCCATTTTTTAATGTGCGAAACTTTCTGTACGTTATCCGCAAGCATCCCTGCAGGGGCGTTTCGGGCGACTCTACCGCTGCGGCACTGGCGTGTCAAACCAGGCCTTCGCATTTTTGCATACCCCGCATTCCGCAGCGGACATGGCGGGCCGGCCCAGTCCGAACACGGCAATGCCCGCCGGATCATGCGCCTGTTCCGGGCGGCAAGCCCCCCACGCGGATGCCTACAGATAGGGCGAAAACAGCCAGCAGGCCGCATCCCTCAGACGCAGCGGCAGGCTGCGGGCGGAAAGACGTTGCAGGGTCAGTTCCTGCCCCCGCCGCAGGGCGTCGTCCATATGTTGCGCCAGCAAGTCATGGAAATGCGGATCAAAGACTTCCATGTTCAGCTCGAAATTCAGGCGCAGGCTCCGGGCGTCCAGATTGGCCGAACCGATCTGGGCATAATAGCCGTCCACGGCCAGCAACTTGGTGTGGGCAAAGGGCGGCGGCTGATACCAGACGCGTACCCCGGCCCGCAGCAGGGAGGGCAGCAGGCGGAAGGTAGCCCAGTGCACATAGGGCAGATTGTTGCGCGCAGGCAGGATCACGCGCACATCCAGCCCGCGTTGCGCCGCACTGCGCAGACTGGTCATGAGTTCGTGCGAGGGCAAAAAATAGGGCGTCATGATGCGGACGCTGCGCGTGGCCCCGCTGATGGCCCCGGCCATGAGGTCGTTGATGGTGTCGGCGTCGGAATCCGGCCCGTCCAGCACCATGCGGCACAGGCTTTGCCCGGCGGCCCGAACGTCCGGCATTTCCGGCAGACATTCCGTCGTCCTGGCGACAAAGCCCCAGTCCAGCAAAAAGGCCCGCAGCAGGCGCGCGACAATGGGGCCGCGGCAGCGGAAATGCATGTCCTGAATGTCGTTCTTGCGGCCCGAGAGAACATGCTGATCCGAAATGTTCATGCCCCCGGTGAAGGCCACATCGTCACAGATGAGCAGCTTGCGATGGGTGCGCAGATTGATGCAGAGCCTTGGCGGCAGCAGTTGCAGGGGCAAGAACTGGGCCACGCGCACCCCCCGTTCGGCCAGATGCGCCCAGGGACGACGCAGTGAGTAGAAGCGCCCGCCGAAGCCGTCCACCAGCAGGCGCACGTCCACACCCCGGCTTGCGGCCAGGGCCAGGGCCTCGCAGAAGGCCTCGGCCGTGCTGCCCTGCGCAAAAATATAGGTGGAAAGATAGACAAAACGCTGCGCCGCATGGATGGCACGCAGCATGGCCGGATAGGCTTCATTGCCGTTGCGCAGGGCTTCAAGGCTGTTGCCGCCGCAAAGATTCTGCCCGGTCAGACGATGGCCGAGCCGTTCCAGCAGCAGGCCCTCCGGGGGGACGGTCGCCGGATGATGGGCTTCCGGCACAAGATGCACATACCGCGACGCCCGCACCGCCAGTTTGCGCATCATGCGCTGGGCGGCGCTCTGGGTGCGGCTGATGCCGAAGGCGGCATAAAGCAGCAGGCCCACCACAGGCAGAAAGAGCAGGGTCGCCGCCCAGCCGAGGGCTGAGCGGGGATCGTGCTTGGTCAGGATGGCGTGTCCCGCCGCCACCCATGCCAGAAGGTGGAAGCAGAGCAGCAGCAGCAATTCCAGAGGGTGCAGGGCATTCCACATACGCAACGCATGTGCCCGGCCCGTGCGGGCCGGGCGGTTCGTCAGCGCAATTCCTTTTGAATGGCCAGGCGGTTGCGCTCCACCTGCATCACGAGATCCGGCAGGAGATCGCGCAGCGCGCCGAGATCCTCATGACGCCCGGCCTGCTGTACGCAGCGCGCCATGCGGCCCAGCGAACGAAAACCGAAGGCGTCGGCATCGCGGGCAATGGCTTCCGCCGCATCGGCCACGCCTGCGCTGTGACCATTGGCAAACGCCTCCTGCGCCCGGCGCACGGCGCGCTCAAAACGCGCCACCAGTTCCAGCATTTCCTGATCCGGGGCGACCTCGCTCCCGGCGCTTTCCGACGGCAGCGGCATTGCGCCGTCAACGCGCTCCGTCGGGCTGACCGGCGCGACCGGGGGAACGGGCGCGGCCACACGGGGCGAAACCGGATTCGGCGCGGCAACAGACGCTTCAGGCCGTGGCGTGACCGGTGTCGTCCGAGGTATGGGCATCGGCTCGCCCACATCGGGCAGGGACAGGCTGTCCGCAGTCGTGGCGGCAGAGGCGTCAGGAGTGCGGTTTTTGGCCGCAGCGGCCCCCTGCCGCCGGCTTTCTCCCTGCAAGCGATCCAGAACCCGGCGCAGGAACGACGGCGTTCCTCCGCTGTCTTCCGCCCGGGGGGCGGACGCGGCGGCGGTCGGGCTGTTCAGGGAAAGGGAGGGCGTACGGCGGCCTTCCTCCCGCTCGGAGGCCTGCAGGGCCTCGCGCAGGGTCAGGACTTGCGGCGCGTCGGCCCCTTCGGCTCCGCCGGCAACCGTTTTCGGCTCGGGGCGGGGCTTTTCCGGGGCGGCGCCGGCGGCACGGGGCACGGGGACAGGTTCTCCCACCCATTCCACAGCCTGTTCGCCGCCTCTCGCAGCGGCGGTACGGCTTTCCTGCGGACGAACCGTCGCCGCAGGCGCTGCGCCTTCTTCCGCCGTATCGGGCACGACGGGCGTTGCCGGGCATTCCGGCTGTCCTGCCGCCTGCGGTGCAGGCGCTGCCGCCGGTTCGTCCGGTTCGGCGGTTTCCTCCTGACAGGGCTGCGCCGCAGCGCATGGCGCATCCGTCCTGTCCGGCGTCCTGCTGTCCTCTTCCAGAGCGGCCAGCCCGCCGGTTGCGGACGGACTGTCTGCCGCGACAGGAGCCGCAGGCGCTGCCGCCACCTGCCTGTCTGCGACGGGAGACGGCGTTGCGGCAGCGGCGGTTACGCCCCATTCATTGTGCAGGCTGACCCGCTGATCCGGCTTATCTGCCCCACCCGCTTCGTCCGTGTCGGCAGGCTCAACCGGTTCGCTGGCGACGGACTCCGGCGAAGGCGAGGCCTCTGTGCCCGCATCCCGCGCATTGCCGTCCATCTCCCGCCTGTCCGGCGCTGCGGCGGGCCTTGCCCCCCACTGATTGTCGATGGCGGGCAGCTCCTCGACGCGGGGCGCGTCCACGCCCCATTGGTTGTCAATGGGCGGCAGGTCGGCGGATGTGACTCGCGTCACGCCCCACTGATTGTCGATGCATGGCTTGTCCTCATCTACCACTGCAGCCGCGGGCGGTTCCGCCGCGATTGTCGCGGCCGGCGGCATTTCCTGCGGCCGGGCGCCCTGTGAGGCAGGGGTTTCCCCGTCGCTGGCCGCCGGGCGTTCGGCCCGTTCCCTCCTCATGCCCGGCAGATCGGGCAGGGGCGGAAAGCCGGCCGGTCGCGAAAGGGCCGTCCGCGTGCTTTCCTCTGGCGTGTCCTGACTGCCGAAGAAAGCATCCAGAATTTCCTGTACGGTCTGGCGCAGCGCCTGCCGATCCACAGGCTCCAGCAGGGCGTGGGTGAATCCCGCCTGCGCCAGGGCATCCCAGCCGCTGTCGTCGCCGGTGACGGCAATGGCCCCGAACACCGGCAGACGTGCGGCGGTCGCGCACTGCCGGAAGCGTTCCAGCGTGTCCTGCGCATCGGCGGAAACCTGAGCCCCGGACAGCAGCAGCATGGTGACGGGCCGCTGTTCATGCAGGGCAAGGGCTTCCGGCAGGGTGCGGGCCTGCAGCACCACGCAGGACAGGCCATCCAGCATGTGCACAAGGGCCTGTCGATCCATTGCCCCCGGCGTGCAGACCAGAATGCGCGCCCGCCGCCGCTTGTGCCCGCCCGTCCTGTCCGGCTGCGCGGGCATGTCATCGCCGCCGTCGATAGGCTCAAGATGCAGGGTAAAGGCGATGGTCGCGCCCCGTATGCCGCATTCGGCGCTCAGGAAGCCGTTGTGGCGACCTGCCAGCTCCCAGGCATGGCTCAGGGCCAGACTGGAACGCTCCGCGGGCGGCGTGCCTGACCCGCTGTCCTGTACGGTAAAGAGCAGGTGGCCCGGCTCCTCGCTGTCCGGCACATGCCGCACGGAAAAGTGCACGGCCCCCTGTCGCGTGGCCCGCACGGCGCTTTCGAGGAGTTCGCGCAGCACGGCATCCAGCGCCTGCAGTTCGCCGCTGTAGAAGGGCGGCAGATGGGGCGGCATATACCACGACAGGGCAATGCCGGCGTTTTCCGCGGCAGCGGCCACGGAATCGTGCACCGAACGCATGAGTTCCTGCATGTCAAAGGCTTCCTGCAAGGACGGCGCGGCGACATCGGGCAGCGCGCCGGCGGGATCGCGCAGGACGCTCAGCATCTGCCTTGCGGCTCCCGCCATGTTCTGCGCCGTCTGGCGCACGGACGGCGGCAGGGAGAATTGCTCCAGGGCCGCGCTTTCCCGCATGAGATCATCCAGCGGACGGCGCAGGGCCTCTTCCAGCTGCCGGGCATCCGGCAGGGGCGGCCGGCTTTCCGTGTGCGCGGTCGGCGCGGGGGCATCCGCCTGCGGCTGAACCGGCGTTTCCTCCATGTTGGGCAGGGCAATGCCCGGCTCCTCCGTGGGCAGCAAGCGCAAATTGGGATCATCAAAAACGGGCAGCATCCCGGTCGCCGTCTCCCTCGCCATGCTGAGCGGCGCATCGTCCGCCAGCAGCGTACCCTGCTGGATGGCGGGCATGGTCAGATCGATGGGAGCCTCCTCCTCATCATCCTCTTCCTGCTCCTGACGAGGAACAGCCGTGGCCGCAATGACCAGCGCGCTCAGCGCCGTACCCCAAAGCGGCAGCGAGGCAAGAATGCTGGGGGAATAGTCGGAATTCAGACCAAGCACCGCCGCGGCCGCCGCCAGAGGCGGCAGGAGAAGCCCCAGCAGAAAGCGGCGTGCGCCCGGCAGTCCCATGAGGCAGGCCCCCGTGGCCGTGGGCACCAGCAGCAGCGTGCAGACCGGCCAGAGCGGCAGAAAGCGCGCCACCCAGCCCATGCCCGGCAACATGGGCAGGAGCGCCAGCACCGCGCCGGGCAGCACCAGCAGGATGAACTGCACATCGAGGATGCGGTGTCGCCCGCGCGTGCGCATGAGATGCCGTCCCACATGGGGCAGAAACATGAGCGCCAGTCCCGGCGTCAGCAGCGAGGCCGCGTCCTCCAGCGAAAAATGCCCCGCCCCGTTGCCCGGAATGCCGCAGTAGCCCTGCACCAGAGCCGCCGCCACATAGAGGGCTGTCCAGATGCGCCACTGACCATGCTCGGACAGACCACGCAGCAGACAGAGCAGCATGACCACCCCCAGGGCCAGCAACGCGCTCTTGGAGGCCAGACCGGAAAGATCGGTGGCCGCGTTGTGCGGCGTGCGCAGTGTGGGAGAAAACCACAGGCCGGGCAGACCGTCCAGCCGCAGGAAGCAGACCTGGCTTTCCGCTCCGGCCTTGGGCAGCAGCAGGACATTGCGGGACGAGGACGGGGTTTCCTGCCATTCCACGGCGCCGCTGTAGGCATTGAACAGCGGGCTGAACAGCACCGGCAGGCCCGGCACGCTCTCACCCATATCCAGCAGGATGGCGCTGTTGTCGTTGCCGGGCGTGGCGGCCTCCAGCACAAAACGCAGCCAGGTCACACCCGTCACATGCGGCAGATGGCGGACATCCAGCGGCGCAAAGCTGCTCTCGGGCAGGGCGGCCACCTCCTCCACATCCATCTCGCCCGTGGTGTCGATGTACACGCGCAAATACGGCAGCAGGGGAAGCTGGGGAACCGTCAGACGTGAGGGAACCCAGTCCGCACGCCCCCCCGCAGCGGCTTGCGGCATTGACGGCAGTTGGGCCGCAATCGCCGCTGTCGCGCAGAGCAGGAGCGTCAGCAGGGCAAGGCACAGGATTCGCGGGGCATGCCTCCCATGACGGGCATGCCTGCGGGAACGCGGGAGAGAAGGACGCATGTTCATTGCTGCCTCGGAGGTAAGGGCTTGTCGCATTGTCGGATCAGTTCGTCCAGACGGGTACCGTCCGGCGCGACGGCCCGGGGGTTCAGGCGCAGCAGCTCCTGCCAGACCGCCTTGGCCTCGGCGTGCCGGTGCAGATCAAAGAGCAGCACGATGCCCTTGTTGAAACGTGCGTACTCATGCGCCGGTTCCAGGCGCATGGCCTGGTCAAAACATTTCAGCGCCCGTTCATATTGTCCGGTTTCGCGGTACATGATGCCAAGATCCGTCAGCACGTTGGGGTTGTTGGGACGCAGTGCCAGCGAACGCCCATAGGCCTCGATGGCCTTGCCGTGCTCTTTTTCGTCAAAATAGGCATTGCCCAGCTCAGTCCAGCGGGCCGCGTCATCGGGCTGTTCCCGCAGCGCCTGCTCCAGCCGGGCAATGTGCTGCTCCTGACTGGCTGGCGGCGCAGGCTCTGCCGGGGCCGGGTTCTGCCGCCCGGACTCAGGGGACGGACTCTCGCTCCGGGCCGTGGCCCCGTCAGGCAGCGGGCCTTGCGCCTGCTCGGCGCTTTCCTCCCGGGGAGGATCCGCTCGCCGCGCCGTATCCAGCAGCTGCGGCAGCCCATTGCCAAGCAGGATGCCTGCCAGCAGGCATACCAGACAGCTCAGGACACAGACCGTGCGGGAAACGCCGCCGGCCTGCGGCAGCGGCCCTTCCGGCAAGGACAGTCTGATCGGCGCCGTGTCGGCTCCCCCTGCCTGGCTCGCCGCCGGGGAGTGCCCCTCATTGCCGGCAGGCTTCGCCAGGGACGGAGCCTCAGGCGGCAGCGCCCGCTTTTGGCGCGAAGATGATTTTCGTTTGGAACGCGACATGCTGGCTTCCTCTTGCTGCTGCATAGCGCCGTCAGGGACAACGACCACTGTTTTTTCTAGAATATTCCTAGAGCGTTGACAAGGCGGCAACGACCGCCGACAAACGGCGTCGATTCGCATGTTTTGCCGACAATGCGCAGGAAAAATCCGTTATTTGCTCTAAAGGCTGCTTCCTATGAAGCTCGGCATTTGTGTGGGAACACCCGCGTGACAGGTAGTGTCCAGAATTTTTCGCACATTCTTTGAGGCAGTCTAACAAGACAGGCAGGATTGGCCCGGCGCGGTCCTTGCGAGCGACACCTTCACATATGTCGCGGCTGCAAGGACCGTGACGGGGGGCCT
>DWZD01000011.1 GCA_019118345.1 Candidatus Desulfovibrio intestinavium
CATCTTGGCGCCATCCAGAACCGTCTGGAAAACACGGTGAGCAACCTGACCATCCAGTCGGAAAACCTGCAGTCCGCCGAATCGCGCATCCGCGACGTGGACGTGGCGACGGAAATGACCAACTTTGTCCGTAACCAGGTGCTCACGCAATCCGCGGTGGCCATGCTCTCGCAGGCCAACAGCATGCCGCAGATGGCGCTGCAGCTCATCGGCTAGGCCAGCGCTCTCCAGAACAACAAAAGGGCTGCCCCTCGGGGCAGCCCTTTTTCGTTGCTGTGAGGCGCGTTTCGCCTCTGCCCGGCTCGGGCCGCGTTTCGCGCGCCCGGGGGCGCCTTTTGAGGGGGCGCTGCCGGGAAGATCCCGCTTTTCGCGGGCGGCAGGCGCAGGCGTCCCCCCTGGGGGCTGTTGATAAAAATTTTACAAATGATTTCAGTGTGTAGTGCAAATAGACCGTATACGCTCCGCTTGCCTATGGAGGCAGGGGTGCCTCGTGTCCCTGTTTCTTCCCCGGTAAAAGTGCGCTGGGGAAGGGATGGGGAGCTTGGGGGGAAAGGGAAGCCCCCCAGCGCTGGCAGCGGCCGAAAGGCGGCCCGCAAGGGCCGTGCCCGTTAGGCGGCGCAGGAGCCTTGCGGGCATCGACAGCAGAGCGAGGGCTTCCCCTTTCCCCAGAACACGCAGCGAATGGTGTCAACAGGCCCTAGGCGTGTCCGATCAGCGGGGGCAGCAGCCCCTCGCGCACGTTGCTCACCCGATAGATTTGCACCGTGTACTGTCCCGCCGGGCGGCAGAAGGGACAGCCGTCGGTCATGAGCAGGCAGGAGCTGTCCAGTTCCAGCGGATCCACGCCCGCCTGCGCCAGCAGGCGTGTGGCGCGCCCGGGATCCCAGAGCACCGGCGCGCCGCAGCGGCCACATTCCACAAAGAGCAGCTCCGGGTCAACGGGCCTGCGCGGCGGCGGCGAGGGCAGGCTGAACCAGCGGCGCGTGTCCTTGGGGCGGCGCGGCGGTCGGGGGTAGCGTCTGAGGGGGGCAAAGCGTCGGCCCATTGCCCGGCGCAAGGCAGGGCGGCTTCCGGCGGCGTCGTTTCGCAGGGGGCGACGCGCCGCCCGGCGCTTGCCATGCCGTGTGCGGGCGGATACACTTGCCGCATGTCTGCTCTTTCTGGTCATATTCGTCTCTTATCGCCTGAATTGCGCAATCAGATTGCCGCCGGCGAGGTGGTGGAACGTCCTGCCAGCGTGGTCAAGGAACTGGTGGAAAACAGTCTGGACGCCGGGGCGGAGCATATTGACGTCCGCCTTGATGACGGCGGTCAAAGCCTCATCCGGGTGCAGGATGACGGTCGGGGCATTGCGCCCGACGAGCTGGAGCTGGCCGTCACCCGCCATGCCACCAGCAAGATCGGCAGCATGGATGATCTGGAACATATCCGCTCCTACGGCTTCCGGGGGGAAGCCCTGCCGAGCATTGCCTCGGTCTCGCGTTTTTGCATGACCTCTGCCGCCTCGACCGGAGAGACGGCGTCCGCCCGGCGGGTTCTGGTGGAGCACGGACGCCTGATCCGTGTCGAACCCGCTGCCCTGCATCGGGGCACGCTGGTGGAGGTGCGGGATCTCTTCATCAACGTCCCCGCCCGCCTGAAATTTCTGAAAAGTCCGTCCACGGAGTTCAAGCGCGCGCAGGACTGGCTGACCCGGCTGGCGCTGGCCCGCACGGATGTGGGCTTTCGCCTTGCCGCCGGGGAGCGCACGGTGCTGGACTTTTTGCCGGGGCAGCGCTTGGCGCAGCGGCTGGCTCAGCTCTGGCCGCAACTCATCGTGGAGGCGCTGCGGCCCTTTGACGCCACGCGCCACGGCATCCGCGTGCACGGGCTGGCGGCCCTGCCCCGAGTGTGCCAGCCGCGCGGGGATCGCATCCTGCTCTACGTCAATGATCGCGCCGTGACGGACAAGCGCCTGCTGGCCGCCGTGCGCGAGGCCTACAAGGGGCGGCTCACCAGCCGGGATTTTCCGCAGGTGGCGCTTTTTGTGGATATCGATCCCGGCGAGGTGGATGTCAACGTGCATCCGGCCAAGAGTGAAGTGCGCTTTCGGGATGAATCCGCCGTCTTTTCCGCCACGCTCCACGCGCTGCGGAGCGCCCTTGCCGGCGAGCTGGAAGCCGTGCTGGATGCCGCCGCCCCGCCAGATCCCGCCGCGCCGCAACGGCAGGAACCATACACTGTTGGCGGGCCGCAGGCAACCGCCCCGCGCCCGCAGGGATTCTGGGGCACGCTGGATGCGCCGCCCCTGTTGCGCCGTGTCGAGGAGGATGCGCCCGCCGGGGACACGTCCTGGCAGGTGACGCCCGCGCCCGTGCGCGGCGGGCTGAGCGAGGCTGTGCCCGGGAACGCGCCGCACCTTGCGCCGCCGCCTCCCGCCCCTTCTGGCGCGATGCCCCGACCGGAACCCGGGCAGGGGACGGCGGGCGCGCCGTTCCCGGAGGCATCGCCGTTGGCGGAGCCTTGTGCCGACGGCGTTTCCCTGTCCGTGCGCGATGCGGCGGATGCGGCTGCGGAAAGGCCCTGCGAGGCCGCCACGCCCGCCGTGCGGGACGGCCTGCGCGTGGGCGGGCTGACCTATCTGGGGCAGGTGGCCGATACCTATCTGATCCTGCGGGACGAGGAGGGGGCTTTGCTTTTGCTGGATCAGCATGCGGCCCATGAGCGGGTGCTCTATGCCCGGCTGGCGCGCGGCGCTTTCGGCGGCGCGGGGCAATGTCTGGCCCTGCCGCTGGAATTGCCCCTGCAGGCCGTGGAGGAGGAACGGTTTTTCGAGCTGCGCCCCCGCCTGCAGCAGATGGGCTTCGGGCTGGAATGCGCCACCGGGCGTCTGGTGGCGCGCAGCATCCCCCCGCATCTGAGCCGGGCCGAAGCCCGGGATTTCCTGCGGGAAGCCCTGGCCGGGCGTCGGGACGATACCTCGGCCCTCTTCATTTCCCTGTCCTGCAAGGGGGCCATCAAGGCCGGGCAGCGTCTGACCGATGACGAGGCCGTGGGGCTGGTGCGCCAGTGGCTGCATACGCCGGAGCGGGAATACTGCCCGCACGGGCGTCCGGCGGTGCTGCGCTGGGATGCGGGGGCGCTGGAACGCCTGTTCAAGCGGCGGCAGTAGGGGCGCGTCCTCTTTTTTCCGTCAAGAAGGGGATTTGTCCTTTACAGGCGGCCCGGTCTGAGGCAGGCTTTCCCCCGGCGCGGAAGGCCGTTCCGCGACCCCAGTCCAAGGAAGGCAGCATGTCGGCATGTCAGCCCCCTGTTTCCGCACCCGACCGCAACCGCCCCATCGGGCTGTTTGATTCCGGCATCGGCGGCCTGACCGTTTTGCGGGCCATCAAGGCCCGGCTCCCGCAGGAGCATCTGCTCTATCTGGGGGATACGGCGCGCCTGCCCTACGGCACCAAGAGCCGGGAAACCATTGTCCGTTATACGCTCAAGGCCGCCCAGAAGCTGGTGGATGAGGGCGTGAAGATGCTGGTGGTGGCCTGCAATACCGCCACCAGTGCGGCCCTGCCCAGCCTGCGCGAGCATTTTGCCCCCCTGCCGGTGCTGGGGGTGGTCGAACCCGGGGCGCAGGCCGCCGTGAACGCCACCCGCAACGGACGCATTGCCGTCATCGCCACGGAGGCCACCATCGCCGACGGGGCCTATCAGCGGGCCATCAGCCGTCTGTTGCCTGAGGCTTCCGTGCTGGGCCGGCCCTGCACGCTCTTTGTGCCCCTGGCCGAGGAAGGCTGGTTGGACGGCCCCGTGGTCGAAGGCACGGCGCACAGGTATCTGGATGATATCTTTCAGGGGGCGGACGGGGCCGAACGCCCGGATACGCTGGTGCTGGGCTGTACGCATTTCCCGCTGTTTGCCTCGCTGCTGCAACGGGTCGTCGGCCCGCAGGTGCATATTGTGGATTCGGCGGCCACGACGGCGCAGGCCGTGGATGAGGCCCTGCGACGTCAGCAGCTGCGCCGACAGGCCGCCGGAGGAGAGCGCGGCGCCTGCCGCTTCCTGACCACGGACAATTGCCGGCGCTTCGTGCGCACGGCCGGATTTTTTCTGGGGCAGCCCCTGCAAGCGGGAGAAGTGGAGCTGGTCAATATCTGATCGCGCTTTTCCGGCGGCAAACTCTCGTAAAATGCGGCCTTTTGGGTTGACAGGCAGGGGAGGGCTTCCTTACAACAATCCAATGCAATCAGGGGGAAATTTCCCTCAATCCCTTATGGAGAGAAGATCATGACGAAAGCTGAGCTTGTGGAAAAAGTGTATGCCAAGGCCGGACTGCCCACCAAGGCCAAGGCCGAGGAAGCGCTGGACGCCGTGGTTGCCTCCCTGCGTGAAGCTCTGGCTGCGGGAGAATCCGTGACCTTTACCGGTTTCGGCAGCTTCAAGGTGGTGGAACGCGCCGCTCGCAAGGGTCGCAATCCTCGCTCCGGGGCGGAAATTACCATCCCCGCCGCCAAGGTCGCCAAGTTTACGCCCGGCAAGGGCCTCAAGGACGCCATCAAGTAATTTTGCGTACTACCATCGGGCAGAAACGGCGTCCGCCTGCCGGCTGACGCCTTTTTTGTCCCCAGCGGAGGGGTGGCAGAGCGGTTTAATGCGGCGGTCTTGAAAACCGTTGAAGGTTTGCGCCTTCCGGGGGTTCAAATCCCTCCCCCTCCGCCAAACATAAATTTCACGAAGTTCACAGAAGTCCGCAAAGCCTTTGGCAATGCGGGCTTTTTCTTTTTTTAGTGTCCCAGAGAGTGCACCAAAGTCCCTAGACAGCCCACAAAAAAGGGGGCAACTTTGGGGGCAACTTTTTGACCCCAGCAAAAAGGGGAAAAAATCAGTTGCCCCCAAAGTGAAAGGAGTTGCCCCCAATGCCCGGGAAATTGACGGATACCGCCGTTCGCACGGCGAAGCCCAAGCCGAAGCCCTACAAGCTGGCGGACGGACACGGCCTCTATTTGGAAGTTGCCCCCAGTGGCGGCAAGTGGTGGCGGCTCAAGTACCGTCTTGCCGGGAAGGAGAAACGGCTATCCCTCGGGGTCTATCCCGCCGTGAGCCTGAAGGAGGCCCGCGCACGAGCCGCCGTCGCGAAAGAGCAGCTTGCCCGGGGGCTTGATCCAAGTGCCGAACGCCGGGCCGCCAAGATCGAAGCCGCCGCCGCTGTCAATACCTTTGAGCATGTGGCCCGTGACTGGTTCGCCCGGCAAAAGGATGGATGGACGCCACGCCACGCGGTAACCGTGTTGCGGCGGCTGGAAGGGCATGTGTTCCCTGTACTTGGTTCCCGGCCCATTGCCGAACTTGGCGCGCCGGACTTTCTGGCCGTGCTGCGGCGGGTCGAGGCCAGCGGGCACATAGAGACGGCGCGGCGGGTGGCGCAGATATGCGGGCAGGTGACGCGCTATGCCCGGCTTTTCGGCATCGTCCAAGCTGACGCGGCAAGCGGCCTGTCCGAAGTCCTCACCACACGGCAGGCTCGGCACTTTGCCACCATCACGGAACCGGGGGAGGTGGGTACGCTATTGCGGGCCATAGACGATTATCAGGGGGAGCCGTCCACCTGCCATGCCCTGCGCATACTGCCGTATGTCTTTGTTCGTTCCAGTGAGCTGCGTTGCGCGGTATGGGATGAGCTGGACTTGGACGCCGCAATGTGGGTCATCCCCGCCGAACGCATGAAGATGCGGCGTCAGCATGTCGTGCCGCTGGCCCGGCAGGTGGTGGCGCTGTTCCAGTCCATGCGGCAGTTCTCCGGCGGCGGTCGGCTTGTCTTCCCCGGGCTTGCCTCAAGGACACGCCCACTAAGCGACGTTGGCCTTTTGAACGCCCTGCGCCGCATGGGGTACGCGCGGGGGGAAATGACGGTGCATGGCTTTCGCTCGCTGGCCTCTACCCTGCTCAATGGGCAGGGATACCCCCCGGACTGGATAGAGGCACAGCTTGCCCATGCTGAACGGAACAGCGTCCGGGATGCCTACAACCGGGCGCAGTACCTGCCTGAGCGCCGCAAAATGATGCAGGAGTGGGCGGACTATCTGGATAGCTTGAGGGAGCAGACCGGCAAGGGGTAGTGTATGTGTAAACATCTGATATGTCTGCAACTTAGTAACTTAATAGGTAATAGGGTTCACTTTGTTTTCAACCCCTATTTGCCGGAACGTGTGCACACAACTTACCCTTATCCATTTTGAGGTGTCCAAGGTGTTCAGGTGTCAAAGCCTTGGTGCGTAAGGCTTTGCGGCGAACACCTTTGCTGAACACCTTTTTTCGGAGGTGTGAAGGTGTTCGCGGGGTGGCGGGGGGAGAGGGCAGCAAAAAGGGCCGGGGAAGTCCCGGCCCGTGGGTGAGGATCACGCCTCGTCTGTGGTGTCGTCTGTCATTGCCGACGCATAGGCACAGCGTACCGCTTGAAATAGAGCAATGGTTGCTCTATATTCTTGCCATGCCCACATTGAAACGCTTTCCCGCGCTCAAGATTGAAATGCGCTACCGCGACCACCTGCCGCCACATGTGCATGTGCTGTCCCGTGAGCGGCGCGAAGCCCTTATTGAGATCGAGACGCTGGCGGTTGTCGGCAATATCCCGCTTCGAGAGCTTGGCGAAGCGTTGGCATGGGTTGCGGACAACCGGGCTGAACTGCTGGAAACATGGCGGAGGTATCATCCATGAGCAAGTTTTTCTTTCCCGAGTTGCAGGCCGTTGAGGCACTTGCCCCCTATCGCCTGCGCACCCGCTGGCATACCGGCGAGGTGCTGGAAGTTGACGTGTCCGGCATCCTTCATCAACTGCCGGAACTGTCACCTCTGCTGGAACCGGCCACCTTTGCCCGCGCGCATGTGGGGGAATGGGGCGGCACGGTGGAATGGTTTGACAGTGAGCTTGGCGCGGACAATGTATACGCCCTCGCCAAGGAGCAGGCCGGGCAGCCAAGTCATGAAATGTTCGGCGAGTGGATGCGCCGCCACGGACTTTCCCTCACCACTGCCGCCGCTGCCTTGGGCATGAGCCGCCGCATGGTGTCATATTACCGCACAGCGCAACGGCCCATTCCCCGGCATGTGTGGCTGGCCTGCCTTGGATGGGAAGCGGCGGCGGGCCATGATCCCTTGCCCCGTGCCCTGCCGGGCAAGGTGGCATGAAGGGGGCCGCATACTATGCAGCCCCTTGGGAAGGGCGTCCATAGTGTGGACTCCCCGTGGCGGGGCGTCACTGGGGGGCTGAACAGAATAGACACCTACGGCGGCGCGTTGCTTTTTTTGGGGTCAACGGCGTTGACTATGCCGTTGACTTTGGCTTCCTCCATGCCGGGCATGCGGGGCATGGTTACCTCCCCCTTTTTTTGTGGTTTACACCGTCAACCAGACCGTCAACATCCCGCCGGGGGTGTGAATCGGATTCACCCCGTTAACAGTGTTAACCAGACCGTTAACATCCCGCCGGGGGTCGGAATCGGATTCCGGCCAGCCCTTTTTTTGTGGTTAACACCGTTAACCAAGGCGTTAACCTTCCCCCTGCCGGGCATGGTGGCCGGAGGGTCACATCCGTTGTGGCCCCCCTGCGTCTTTTTGTGGGGGTTGCACCCTGCAACCTGCCTGCAACCTGCAAAGTCGCACTTCCTTTTTTTTGCGTCGCACCCTGCGACTTTGGCCGCCGCCCGCCACTACCCCACCCCGCACCAGTTCCGCCAACACGGCCCACAATGGCCGCCTGCGCTGCCAAAATGAAAAGGCCGGAGCTTCCCCTCGGCCATGTGCTATCATGTTTCAGGCTTCCCCCTCGTGGGCTTCCGCCGGGTCAGGCTGCGCCATGTCCCAAGCGTGAAGCCAATCCCAAAGCCCAGCGCCCCAAAGACGCAGCATATCAGGACGAACACCATGCACACATCACCTCCTTACGCCGCATCGTGCGCCTTGACGATAGCGGCCCAGCGTTTGCGCGCCCCCTCCAAGTACTGCCGGAGAAAGCCCCACGTCATATACTCCGCCGCCGCCCGGCTCCCGGCAAAGAGGAAGGGCACACGGTAGCGCCCGGCGAAGGCAAGGATGCTCTGGCAGGCCGCATGCGGCTTGAGGCGGCTACGGTAGTTCCCCGCCGCCACGTCATGCCATGAGGCTTCCACCATCACGGCGAAGGCATCCAGTGCCGCGCCTCGCTGCAACTCCCGTTCAAAGCGTTCCCGCTCCCGCCCGAGGCAGGCCACGAGGTCGGCAAGTTCCTTGCGTTCGACTGCCACCTTGTCGGCCAGCCCGGCAAGGGAGTAGTCCCCCGTGGGCAGCGCGCCCACCTCAACGGTCACGCCTTCATAGCGCGGCCCCCGGAAGGGGAATGGGGCTTTCTCCCGACTATCGACAATGATTTTCACGGATTTTACAAACCTTTTTTCTTGCTGCTCTCTTGCTTGAATCCGGGGCATGCCCGTCGCCGTTCAATGTTCAGCCGCGAAAGGGCAAGGTTCCTCATCATCCGGCAGGGTGATGCAGTAGACGCGCCGCCGCCCCAGCTCAGGCAGGGTGCGAAGTGTAGAGCTTTTCTCGTCGTTTGACCGCAACCAACCGGCATTGCGCAAGACGGCAGCCGCCCGGCGGTGACTGATCCCCGTGACCACCTCCGCCCGAAACGCTTCCGGCAGGATCAGGTACTCGGTGCGCCCGTCACGCCCCCGGCCCCGGAAGCCCGCGCGGTTGATGACCCCGTGGCCCTGTTCAGTGTCCAAGTCCTGAAAGCGGCTGGCCCCGTGTTGCTCAAGGAACAGGCGCACCTGTCGCAAAATGGCCGTGTCCTCAGCAGCCCCGGCCCCGCCGCGCACGGCCAGCCAGTCCCGGAAGCAGGCTTCCACACTGCCCTTAGGGTCAAGTTCCATCGGAATGACGCCCGCCAGTTGGGCCAGATTTCCCGCCACGTCGACAAGGGCGAAGCGTTGGGCAACCCTCCGCACCTGCCCGTCGGCGTCGGCAGGGCAAAGGCTTTCCACCAGCTCGTCAATGTCGGGCCGGATTGACTCTTCAATCTGTGTCATTTCAAACGCCGTAAAGCGCAGGAATGCCCGTCCGGCGTGGCCGTAATGCTGTTCCGCAAGCGCCTTGATGCGGTTCGCCACGGCCCCGGCAGAGGGCAGGCCATGCCACTCCGAGAGCATGGACTTTTCGACCGGCAGGCCGATGAAGCGGACTTCCTGTCCGGCCCGGGCCTTGAGGCCGCTTTCGGCCAGCTTGTCCGCAAGGCCCACCTCGCCGGAGGACAGGAACAGCAGTCGCCACGAGTGCGCCCGCCGCAAGCCGCCGTCCCTGCCGGAACGCGACTTGCCCGCGGCGTTTGCCAGCATGTAGGCCGCTTCCGCCAGCGTCCTGCCGCTGGCCTGCCCCACTTCATCCAAAACCAGCAGGCCGTCATTGTGGAGCGCGGCCAGCCCCTCAAGGCCGTTGTCCGTCGTGCGCCATGCCCGGACGTGCGCAGGCCCGCCCCAGACGGACGCCGCTACCTGAAGCGCCGTCGTCTTGCCGGAGGATGAACCGCCCTCAAGACTGAATCCGCCGCCCTCAAGCCCGGCCAGCTTCAACAGCGCCCCGGCAAAGGCCGCGCACAGGGCGAAGGTCAGGCGGGAGTTTCCGACGCAGAGGCGGGCCATTTCCTGCCAGCCTTCCAGCGTTCCCGCCGTCGTATACAGGCCGCCGTGCCCCGCTGATTGCAGCACCACGGATTCCCCCGTCGCCGCGCCGCCGTTCCCGGCGTAGACGGCATCCGGCAGGACGTAGGCCCCGTCCGACCAGCCCACGCGCGGCACGCAGCGCACACGCTTGTGCGGGCGCACGGCCAGCAGGAAGGCCGCCACCTTTGACCGGCAGCCGGGCAGACCCAGCCAGCCGCCCGAAGCAAGTTGCCCGTACCACTCCCCGCCTTGCCGGTTGAGCAGTTCCAGCGGCATGGCCCAGCGGTGCAACAGTCCGTCCGGGTCGTGCCATTCGAGCAACAGCCCCCAATCGTTGCCTTCGGCGTCGCGCGTCATGCCCCGCACAAACAGCGGCGGCCCGAGGCGCGTTTCTTTCACGTCGCCGTCGGCGGTGGTTTCCTGCTTGTACAGCCCGGCCCCGCGCCCCTCCGGCACGAGGCGGTATCCCTCCGGCATGGGGCAGGCGTCGTCCTGTTGTCGGGCCGCTTCTACCACCTGCCGCACGGCCTCGAGACTGCGCCACACGGCAAGGTCGTTGAAATCGGTGGCCTTGCCCTCGTGAGCCGGGCAGACGGCCAGCTTTGCGCCCGCCGCCTGCGCCGCCTTGGTGGCCGTCTCAAGGCCGGTATTCCACGGCGTGCCGTCTGGCTTGAAGGTCTCGCAATCGTTGTCGCCGCAAATGACGAGCTCCCGGTTCGGGTATCGCTCCCGCGCCATGCGGGCCACGGCCTCGAGGTTCCCGGCATTGAACGCCACAAGGGCGGCGTAGTCCGTGGCGAGGTGGAGACTTGCCGCCGTGGCGTAGCCCTCGCAAATCAACAGCGTCCCGTCGTGGCCGCCGTCCTTTGCTGGAATGGCGTAGAAGCCGCCCGCCGTTTTGCCGCCCTTCAGAAAGAGCTTGTCCGGGCCGTTGACCGGCTTTTCCGGCAAGATGAATTGCAAACTGACAATCGCCCCGTCCGCGTCCCGCACGGGCACGACAAGCCGCCCCTGATCTTCCTGCCGCAGGCCCAGGGCGGGAACCTGTTTGCGGACAAGGTAGGGGTGCGAGTCCGGCGCAGGCATAGCCTGTTCCCAGAGGACGCGGGCCAACTTCGCGGCGGCGGCGTGGCGGCGGCGCTGTGCCTCCTCAGCAGCCTTGCGGGCGGCGGCAATGCGCTTACGCAGGGCCTTGCGTTCGGCGGCGGTCATCTCCTTTTCCGGTTTTGCCGTCACGGAACCCTTGTCCCCGGTGATCCAATTGATCCACCAGCAGCAGGCCGGGGCGTCAAGGTGGATGACGTATCCCCCGTCCCTGCCGCGCGGTTTACCATCTACACGGCAACGATGCAGCTTCTTGTCGGCAATGGGAGGCCCCGCCACCACCAGCCCGGCGGCGGCAAGGGCTTCGGCAAAGGTGTTCAGGGCGTCGGTCGCGCTACTCATGCCCACCCCCTGCTTCAGGTGGCGTCCAGAGCGGCGGCAAGTCCTTTTCATGCGGCAGGCCGCAGGTGGGGAAGTTCAATTCGCCGGATGCAATGGAGATCTTGTCCCGCAGCAGGTCGAAACAGAGGGAAGTCCCCAACTGTAGTCGGCACTAGGCAGAAAGCCGTCTTCGTGGCGCGTGGTTGTGACGCCTTGCAGGAAGACGGCAAGGGCTCCCGCCTCCTCAAGAGCAATGCCGGGAGACACATGCCGCAGGCAGCGCGGCACGCTGGACAGACGAACGGAAGCGGCGGGCTTACGCATGGCGCACCTCCCCGGCTTCCTGAAGTTCGCGGGCCAGACGGCAGAGAAGCGCCGCCTGCCCGAGGGCGGCATCGTGGGCGTCGGTCAACTTCTGTCCAAAGTCATGGAACTGGGCTGCCAGCGTGTCAGCAAGGAAGGGCCGCACCGACGGCGGGGCATAGTCCCTCGGGCCGCACACCTCCACCAGCAGGGCGTCGGCCAGCTGCCGCACGTCGGCCAGAGCTTGCCGGTAAGTGTGTATGGCCGAAGCCGCCTTGCGCAGGCCGTCCAGAGCGGCCACGGCCTGAGCATGCAACGTGGGCGCAGGGGGCGCCGTGGGCTGGTCAGCCTCGGGCAGGGCGGCGAAGTCCTCCGGCATGGTGGGCAGTTCCGTCCGATCCTCCGGCAGGCGCAGGGCGCTCTTGCGACGAAACGCCCGGCGGCAGGCGGCGGTGGTGCTGGTGGCGGTGGTCAGTTCGGGGCCGTGGGCGGCAGGGGAATGGGTGTTGTTCATGGGATTCCTCGGAAGATTTGGAAAACAAAAAAGGCAGGGCGCAACGCTCCCCGGCTCTTCCGAAGCCGCCGGGGCCTCACGGACACCCGGACGTTGCGACCCTGCCAATATGTGAACGCCTCCCGCCGCGCGGATTACGGGCAGGGACGTTGACAGCAGAATATGCGGCAAGACTTTTCCCGGCTCTTGGGAAGCCGGAAAGGCGCTTGCGACGCCTCGGAAGATTAAGGGAAGGCCAGCTTCCCACATGCGGCGCGTTTTCGTCAAGGGGCGCACCATAAGGGCCGGGCTGGTTTCGTGCGGCAGACGGGCGCTATGCGGCATGGCGCACCCCCTCCGCACGGCGCGTCCTGAACGCCGGGCAATGCACGGGCGCAACGCGGCGGGCCTCGGGCCGATGCAGACGGCAGACCGTGGCCCCCAGCATCACGGCGCGCCGGGTAGAGGCCACGGCGTTCCGGCAGAGGGCGCAAACCATACCTTGCCGGGGGGCGTCGGGATCGGCCCAGACCGCTTCCCAGCGCCCTACCAGAAAATGGCCACATCCCGTTGCGGCATCGGCAGCGGTGAGGCGCTCGCCGGTCAGCATGCACAACCGCCGGACGCGGCCCGAGGGCAAGTCTATGGCCCTGTAGAAGCTGCAATCCCGGCAGGATTGTTCTTGCGGTTCGCGGGCGGTTCCGGCAGAATGGGGACGGCCACCGTCATCCATTTTGGCCCGCCCCCCCCGCCGCCAAGCCAAGGGGGCTTTTTTTGCGTCCATGCTACACCCCCTCGCCGTTGCTCAGTCTTTCGATCAAGTCGCGGACATCTTGCACCCTGTAGCCGCTGGCCCGCCGTCCCAGCTTTACGGGGCGCGGGAACCGCCCTTCGCTTACCCCCTTGAACCATGCCGTCTTGCTCACGGGAATCAACCGCAGCACTTCGGCGAGGCGCACAAAGCCGACTTCCGGCAGATGGGGGGCGACGTTCTGGACTGTTTCGGACATAAAAAACCTCCGGGGTTTTCAGTGAATTTCCCCGGAGGTTACGCCAAGCGGCAGGCTAGGACACAAGGTAGGACAGGGTAGGACAATTTGATGTCCTACCCAGGACAATCAGGCTTTCCCCAAGAGCCGTTGGGCATGTTTCAGCATGGCATCCTTTGAAACGCGACCCCCTCGGTACAGCAATGCCCCGACTTGCGCGACCGAACACCACTCGCCAGAATCATGCAGCATGGCGGCGATTTCTTCTTCCGTCTTTCCTTCCTGCCGCATCGTGATAACACGAGAGCAAAGGCCGTGCCCTTCCAGAGTGGGGGAGGCCTGCGCCTGCCGGGCCTGTTCAAGCGCGGCCTTCAGGGCGGCGTTTTCCTCCCGCAGGGCGGCCACCTCCGCTCTGGCCTGTTCAAGTTCGGCGTCCTTGGCGGCAAGGGCGGCTTCCTTGTCTGTTCCCCCGTCCCATGAATCTTTCATGCTCTCCGGGTACAATGTCTGATAGTCGAGGTTTGCCATATTCTTCATGACGTTAAACCAAGGGTCGCCAACAGTTATTGGTTCCGGGTATGTTTCCCGCAGTTGCGGCATTGCGTGCAGCAGTTCTTCACGGTCAAGGCATATCCATTCTCTGCCATTGTGCCCGGTCATAACCTCTTGAAACATGCGCGGCATTATGTGGTTGCGTTCATCCGTCGACAGCTCGGCAAAGAATGTCCGGCCATGTACGTGCCGGGCAAGATACACGGGAACCCCGCTGGCAAGAAGCGTCTCCAGAACATCATAGACGGCGAAGCGAATTTTTTCATCCCTGTAGACGTTCCGGCCCCACTCGTTGACCAATAGTGAAAATGTCGTTCCGGAAAGGAACAGCTCCATGACTTCTTCACAGGTCACGGGGTCGATTTGTACATAGGCCATGTCCCCCCCTTGCCGGGTTTGCCCTTTTGGTATCCCCCGGCAGGGCGGCAAGGGTATCCGCCTTTTCGGCATGGTTCATGACGCCATGCCTAGCCGGGGAAAAGCGTTTCAGCGGCGGCGGTCATGCCCCGCACAGCGCCCGCCGCACCACGTCCGGGGCGACTTCGATGACGCGCAAGTAAGCCCGTGCCGCCGGTTCCGGCTGTCTCTTGCCCTGCTCCCAGTTGCGCAAGGCGTGAAGGGAAAGCCCAAATGCGGCGGCAAAGCGCGCTTGTGAGAGGCCCAGCCTTTGGCGGACAGCCTTCACGTCCACCCGTTCGGGCGCATGGGCAGGGGCAAGATCGTGTGCGCAAAATTGCGCCCTATCCGCCGTCCCGTCCATATAGCCCACGGCCTCGGTCAAACCGGCAATGATCTCTTGTCCAATCGTACTCATGACTTTTGTCTCCCATACGCCGCAAGCAGCGCCGTCAGGCGGCGCATATCGTTCTTTTCGGCCTGCGTCAGGTTCGCTTTTTCGTTTTTGCCGTATATCAACAGGACGAACAGGGGGATGCGCTCGGAATGAAAGTAGTAAATCACCCTGTGGCCGCCGCTCTTGCCCTCGCCTTCCCTTGCCCACCTCAGCTTACGGACGCCGCCCGTGCCTTCCATGACTGTGCCCCTATGAGGATTTTCGGCAAGATAGGCCACCAGATCGGCGCGTTCCGCGTCCGAAAGCAGCCCTTTGGCTCTCCGCAGAAAGGAGGGTGTTTCCACAACGGTCATGGGTGGCGTGTTCATATCTCCATATTATAGGCCACTGGCTTATAGCGTCAAGATGTTCCGAGGGCGGAACCAGCCCGCACATGCCCCCCTTCCCCGGAAGGCGGGAGGGCGAAAGTATAGGCGTCTGCCCACCTGCCCACTTTTACGAAAACATAAAAAAACAAAAGTTGGCGTCCTATCCATTTGTATTTACAGGAAATGGCCACCTGCCCACCTTGCCCCCCTCAAAATGGATAAAGTTGGATCAGGGTTGGCAGGGGGGCGGCGGCACGGTCAGCCCGCGAACACCTTCACACCTCCGAAAAAAGGTGTTCAGCAAAGGTGTTCGCCGCAAAGCCTTACGCACCAAGGCTTTGACACCTGAACACCTTGGACACCTCAAAATGGGTAAGGTTGGATCAGGGTGCGGCAGGGGGGCGGAGGGGGCGGCGGCTTGCTCTCCCTCGGGTCTCATGCTATGGCATGGGCATCGGCAATGGCGGCCACTAGCAAGAGCTGTGCCACGTCATCCCCCAAAGGGGGCAGCAAAAAAATTTGGGGGCAACTTTGGGGGCATGTGTTTTTCATGACGATGAAAAAATAATTAAGATTCACAATGTTATGTAATTACTTTGGATTCCTCCTCCGCCATATTTCGTTGCGGCAGTCCTTGCCTGACCTTGTGCAGGCAGCGGGGCTGCCTTTTTCGTATGCCGAACCGGCCTGCCGCACGCTGCGCGGGTAAAGGAGGGCTGAACCGCATGGAGAGCCTTACCCGGTACCCTGACGGATTTCCCCTGTTCGTGCCGGAACGCCTGCGCTGGTTCTTCGGGAACAGCAATCCGGTGGGGCAGGTCGGCTTTACCTGCATGCTGTATTTTCGGGGCGGGCATCTGCCCGAGGTGCAGGCCCGCGTCTGCGAGTGCGTCCGGGAATATCTGGCCCTCATCGGGGAGAGGGCGCGCATCTGGCATATGCCCGCAAGCCGCCGCATGGTCACGACAAAACGCTGCGGCCCGCCCGTCATTGATGTGGAGCAGTTTGACGTGCCGCGGAAAAAGTGGAGCGTTGCCGCCCACTGCCTTGTCACGTCCAACAGGATGCTCAAGGAGGCGTCCAGCATCCCCCCGGACTGCAAACTGGCTGTCATGTGCAAGCTGCGGGAAGTGGGGGCCTGGTATTCTGGTGAGCGGGCACGGCCGGACATGCCGTCCCATATTCCCCTTGAGCGGCAGAACAGTTCCTTTTTTGCCAGCTTTCCGCCCTCCGTCTTTCCCGGCCATGCGCCGCATCTCGCCTTTGCGGCGCTGGTGCGCACCTGGTGCGACCGGCTTGCCCCGGTAAACGGCGCCGCCGGCTGGGGGGTGACGCATGTGGCCGATCCGTATGGCTTCCTGGACAACAAGGACGGCATTGCCCCCTGGCTGCTGCGGTATCCCGGCCTCGGCCTGCCGGAAAACCTGTTGGGTGAAGATTTGTTCACCGAGCGCATTGCCGCCGTCAACTGGCTGACCATGATCAATGCGGAACTGGCAGAGCGCGTGGGCGGGCCGGAACGGCTCAAGGCCCTCGGCGAGGCGTTCCCGCTGACGGCATATCCCGGCGGCTACATGATTCAGGCCGGGCCGACACCCGAACTCGGCGACAGGGAGGCGGGCGACATTCCCCGCCATTACGGCGTGGTGCACGAGCTGCTGCGTCCCCTCCATCTGCCGCTGGATTGCATGGATCTGGTGCGTCATGTGCTGCCGGAGGATGCCGGGCCAGATTATGTCGAAAAGTGCCTGCCCTCCCCCGCCGAAAATTCGCAGCGGGTGCGAGATTTCCATGAGCAATGGCTGCGCCGCTTTGACCCGCCCGCGCCCTGAGGGCTTCGGCGTCGCGGGCAGAAAAAAACAGGCGGGAACATTTCCCGCCTGTTGCCGTTTCATGTGGTGTGGCCGGCATGTGCCGCCGGACAGTCGCGCGGCGCTCACTCGCCGCCGAGGCAGTGCTTGGCCCAGAGTTCGAGCATGAGCAAGGCCCAGAGCTGGTTGGCATTGTCCGCCGTGCCGTCCATGTGCTGGGCCACGAGCCGCCGGGCTTCGGACTGGTTGATCCATTCGCGGATGCGGCATTCCGTGCTCATGAGCGAATCGAAAACCAGGGTGCGCAGCGGGCCGCGCAGCCACCCGGCCAGCGGGATGCTGTTGGCCTGCCGCCGCCGGAACACAAGATCGTGCGGCAGATAGCGCTGCCCGACCATCTTGACCAGCCACTTGGTTTCGTAGCCCATGCCCGAACTGCCGGGGCGGCGATCCGGCATGCGCCGCACCCGCATGCCCACCGGCAGGCTCATGGCAAAGTCCGCCATGTCGTTGTCCAGCAGGGGCATGCGGATTTCCAGGGCATGGGCCGCCGTGGCCATGTCGATGCGGGGCAGCACCCGTCCGGCGAGGAGGTGATCCAGCTCGAAGAACTGCATCTTGTCCAGCCAGGTGGCGCGCGGGCTGCGGGCAAAGGCGCGCAGCATGAACATGATGGTCAGCTGCGGATCGGCCGCGCTGCGCAAGTCGGTAGAGCAGAGATTTTCCTTCTGGTGCCCGTAGAACAGGGCGACGCGGCTGTAATAAAAGCTCGCGCAGGGATCCATCTCAGCCAGCAGGGTTTTGCCGCCATAGGCGTGGGGCAGGGTTTTGGTCAGCTCGGTATGCACCTTGCGCACTTCGGGCGGCAGCACCGGGGTGTCATGCAAAAAGGGAATGAGAAAACGCCCGTAGCCCCCGAACATGCTGTCCGTACCGCTGGTGGTGATGGCGGCGGCCACATGCTGCGCGGCCAGCCGGGCCAGACGCCAGGAGGTCAGCAGGGTCGGGTCGGCAAAGGGTTCCCCCATGCGGGCCACGATCTGCGGCAGTTCCTCCATCAGCTCCACATCCAGCACGCCGCTGATATGCCGGGTGCCGCACAGTTCGGCAGCCTGCGCCGCATGACCGTTGAGCTGATGATCGGAATCGGCATAGTCCAGCGAGAAGGTCAGAAGCGGATTGGCCAGCGGGGCGGCCTTGCGCGCGAAGAGCGAGGAATCCAGTCCCCCGGAAAGGAAAAGGCCCGTATTGTCCGTCACGTAGCGCCGGGCAACCGTGTTCATGAGGCCGTCCAGTTCCTCCAGGGCTTCTTCGTCGCTGCCCGTGAATTTCCGTTCGCCGTCAACGGCCCAGTAACGCAGGAAGAAGGCCGCCCGCCCGGGTTGCCATTCCAGCCAGCTGGCCGGTTCCAGCTTGTGCACCCCTTCAAAGGCCGTCAGCGGTGCGGGCGGCATCATGAAGGTGAAATAGTGAAAGAGCGCGTTGAAATTGGGGCGGCGTTCCAGCGAGGGGTGCCGCAGCAGGGACATGATTTCCGACGAGAAAAGGAGCATTTTGCCGGAAGAGGCATAGTAGAGCGGTTTCTGGCCGAAGCGATCTCGCGCCAGATAGAGCTTGCGATCTCGCAGATCCCAGACGGCCAGGGCAAAGGCCCCGTTGAGCCGGGCAAGGCATTGCGGCCCCTGCGAGAGAAAAAGGCAGGCGACAATTTCTTCATCCTGCCCGCTGCGGAAGACAAAACCGTCTTTTTCCATATCTTCCCGCAGCTGTGCCGCATTGTACAATCGACCGTCCAGCGCCACGAGATAACGCCCGCAAGGGCTGACAAGGGGGCGCTCGCCGCCCGGGACATCGCTGCCGCCGCAGCCCATGATGGCCTGCTCGCCATGACTTGCCTGCTGCGGAGGGTTTTTGCCGCGGTGGCCCAGGGCGTCCAGCATGGCCGCAAAGGCGCCGCGATCGTCTTCCGTCATTTTTTCCGAGGTCAGGGCACCACAGATTCCGCTCATATGCATTTCCTTGAGGCACGGATCAGCCCCTGCCCCTCCCCGTGAAGGGCAGGGAGCGCGATCTTTTGTCCAGTTTGCCGCACTTGGGCCGAAGAGGCAATAGGTTCAAGGCCTTGCTTCCCACCTTTCCCCGAACCGGCGCGGGCATCAGTTGAAGTTGATGGCGATGCTGAGATTGGGGGCCTCGTACTGGCTGAAGAGCGCCATGCGCCCCCCTGCCGTCGGCTGCGCATTGTTGACCAGCGAGAAGGGCTGATCGCAGACCCAGCGTTCAATGGTGTCGCCCAGGGTATAGACCTTGCCGTCGCGGATGCGCACGGCGTGGACATAGAAAACCGTATTCCGGCTGTCCACGCTCAGGTTCAGGGTTTTGCCGGGCTGGATGCTGAACCAGCCGTCGGTTGACCACTGTCCGTTGGGGCGCAGATAGTGGACGGCCAGGGTGACCACGGAACGGGAATGGTTGTTGGCCTCGATGACCAGCGCCTGTGCCGGGCTTGCGGCGCAGAGCAGGCCGCACAGCAGAAGCAGGGGCAGAAGGAGCAAACGCATGCGATATCTCCCGCGTTGACGTCCGGAACGGAAAAGCGTCTCTTTCCAGCATGCCAGAGGTATTTCGCGATGTCGAGCGCAAGGCGCGCCGCCCGGCAGTCCGCCGCAGGCAGAAAAAAAGGGGAGGCCGAAGCCTCCCCCGAATGTCCGCATGACGCGGGAATCAGTTTTCGCTGTTTTCCTGCGCGGCCTTGAGCAGATCGCCCAGGCTCTGACCGGCTTCCTGCGGGCCGGCGTGGAATTCCTTGGGCTTGCGGCGTTCTTCCTCGTCGCGGATCTGCTTGATGGACAGGCCGAGACGGCGTTCTTCGGCGCTGACGTGGATGACCTTGGCTTCGATTTCCTGGCCTTCCTTGTACATTTCGGCCGGGGTCTTGACCTTCTTGCCCGAGAGTTCGGAGACATGCACAAGGCCTTCGATGCCTTCTTCCACTTCCACGAACAGGCCGAAGTCCGTGATGTTGGTGATCACGCCCTTGACGGTGCAGCCCACGGGGTAGGTGCTGGGCACATGGCCCCACGGATCGTCCACCAGCTGCTTGATGCCGAGGGTGAACTTCTCGTTTTCCTGATCCACGGTGAGCACCTTGGCCTGCACGGTATCGCCGACCTTGTAGATCTCGCTGGGGTGGCGCACCTTCTTGGTCCAGCTGATGTCGGACACATGGATGAGGCCGTCGATGCCGTCCTCGATGCCGATGAACATGCCAAATTCGGTGATGTTCTTGATGACGCCTTCAAGGATGGTGCCTTCGGGGTACTTTTCGGCCACCAGTTCCCAGGGATTGGGCCGCACCTGCTTCATGCCGAGGCTGATGCGCTTCTTTTCGCCGTCCACGCCGAGGATGACCACTTCCACTTCATCGCCGGTATGCACCATCTGGGAGGGGTGACGCAGCTTGCGGGTCCAGGACATTTCGGAAATGTGCACCAGACCTTCCACGCCGGGTTCCAGTTCCACGAACGCGCCGTAATCCACCAGATTGGTCACCTTGCCGGTGCACTTGGCGCCTTCGGGGAAGCGGGCGGAGATGTCCTGCCACGGATCGGGCACCAGCTGCTTGAGGCCGAGGGAGACCTTGTTGTTCTCGCGGTCGAAGGAGAGCACCTTGAGGGTCAGATCCTGGCCCATGGTGATCATTTCCTTGGGATGCCGGATGCGCTTCCAGCTCATGTCCGTGATGTGCAGCAGGCCGTCGAGGCCGCCCAGATCCACGAACACGCCGTACTCGGTGATGTTCTTGGCCTTGCCCTGCACGATCTGGCCTTCTTCCAGCGTGCGGAGCAGATCCTGCCGCTTGGAATCGCGTTCCTCCTCCAGCAGGACGCGGCGCGAGACAATCACGTTGCTGCGGCGCCGGTTGATCTTGAGCACGCGGAACTCGAATTCCTGATTGACCAGGGCGTCCATGTCCGGCACGGGGCGCAGATCCACATGGGAGCCGGGCAGGAAGGCTTCCACACCGCCGATGTCCACGGTGTAGCCGCCCTTGATGCGGCGCACGATGTGCCCCTTGATGACCTGGTTGTTCTCCTGCACGTCCTCAAGCTTGTCGAAGACCTGCATGCGCTTGGCCTTTTCAAAGGAGAGCGTGATGGTGCCTTCGCCCTCGTTCTTGCGAACGACGTAGACATCCACGGTATCGCCCACCTTGACGGTCATGTTGCCGGCGGAATCGCGGAATTCGCTCGCCGGGATCTGACCTTCGGACTTGAAGTTCACGTCCACCAGCACATTGTCGTCGTCAACGCGGACGATTTCGCCCTTGACGATGGAGCCTTCTTCGATCTCGCCGAAGTCGGTGTTGAAGTAGTCTTCCAGGGCGCTTTCAAAGCTCATTTCGTTTTCGTGCCCGGTTTCCTTGTCAGCCATCTGCCATGCCTCCAAACAAATATTTCCCCCACGTTTTTGAGGGTGATCGACCATAGCAGACAGCGTACGGAAAGACAAGGCCTATTTGCCGCCCGCCCCCGCGCCTCTCCGCCGCGTCCGGCGGGGACGGCGGGCCTGTCCCGTCTGCCGGGCGCGGCCTACTTGCGCTTGTCGCGCTGCTGGGCGCGCAGATGGGCCTTGGCGTCGGGGTCGCCGTTCCTGGCGGCCAGTTCGTACCAGCGCTGGGCCTCGCTGAGATTGGCCGGAACGCCGGTGCCCTGATCGTACATGAGGCCCAGGCTGTACATGGCCGCCGCCTCGCCGTTGTCCGCCGCCTTGCGGTACCATTCCACGGCCTTGGCGTAATCCTGCGTCACGCCGCGCCCCTGCTCGTACATGAAGCCCAGATTGTACTGCGCCTCGGCATAGCCGGCCTCGGCGGCGCGGGCGTACCATTCCACGGCCCGGGCATTGTCCTGCGCAAAGCCGCGCCCCTCGGCATACATGAAGGCCAGATTGTTCATGGCCCTGACGTGATCCTGCTGGGCGGCGCGCTCGAACCAGTGGGCGGCCTTGGTGTCGCTCTGGTTGGCGCCCTTGGCGTGCAGGTAGGTCCAGCCCAGCGTATACTGGGCCTCGGCCAGCCCCTGATTGGCGGCCCGGCCGTACCAGTCGATGGCCTCATCTTCCCGCTTGGGCAGGCCGCGTCCGTGGGCATAGAGGTAGCCCAGCGCGAACTGGGCTTCGGCCAGGCCCTGTTCGGCGGCCTTGCGGTACCAGCGCGCGGCCTCCTTGAAGTTGCGCTTGACGCCGTTGCCCGTGCACAGGGCCGTGGCATAGGCATTCTGGGCGCGCATTTCCCCCTTGTCCGCCGCCTTTTTGAGCAGGATGGCGCCCTGCCGGGCATTGCGCTTGACGCCCTTGCCCTGCAGGGTCAGTTCCCCGAGCACATAGAGAGCTTCGGGATGATCGGCCTCGGCCAGGGGGGAGACCAGCTCCACGGCCTTGCGGTATTCCCCGGCATCCAGCGCCTTTTGCGCCGCCTGCAGGCTCTTGTCCTCTTCCGGCGTCAGGCTTCTGGTTTGGGCCGGGGGCTGTGCGTTCCCGGCCGGTTTTTCGGCGGTTGCGGGTTTTTGGGCGTCGGCGGCCTGCGCGGGCGGCATGAACGCCGTGGACAGCAGCAGCCCAAGGCAGAGCGGCAGCGCCGGGCGCAGGAAAGAAAAAAGGATCTGCTTCATGATGAGGAATGCTCCGGCCGCGCCGGTGGGACAGGGTAAGCGGCGGCCCGCGCGGCAGGGCCGTCGCCGGACAGCCTAGCCGCTTCGGCGGCAAAAGGGAAGATCCCGCGCTCGTTGCCGCGCATTGACGCCGGGGCCGGCCTTGCGGCAAGCTACGCAGGCCGCCGTGGGCGGAAAGGGGGCGCATATGCGCGAGACAGCGGCCGGTTACGGCATGGCCCTGCTGGCGACCGTCATCTGGTCGGGAAATTTCGTGGTGGCGCGTGCCGTGGCGGACATGATTCCGCCCTGGCAATGCAATTTCTGGCGCTGGCTGGCCGCCTTTCTGGTCTGCCTGCCCTTCGCCTGGCGGGATCTGCGCCGGGACATGCCGCTGTTGCGCCGTCACTGGCGGTATGTGTCGTTCATGGCCCTGCTGGGCGTCTCGCTCATGAACACCTTTTTCTACAAGGCCGGGCAGAGCACGCCCAGCCTGAACATGGCCCTCATCGCGCCCACCGCGCCGGTGATCATCCTGCTGCTGTCGCGCCTTGTCTACGGCGAACCCATCACCCCGCGCCGGCTGGCGGGCATGAGCGTGGTCATGCTGGGCATCGTGGTGCTTGTCAGCCGCGGCGACTGGCAGCGCCTGGCCGCCCTGCGCCTTGCCGGCGGCGATCTGTGGTCGCTGGGCGGCGCGCTGTGCTTCGGCCTGTATTCCCTGTTCATGCGTTCCCGCCCCGCCGGTCTGTCCACCCTCGGTTTCAGCGCGGCCACTTTCGGGCTGGGCAGCCTGTTCTGCCTGCCCGCCGTGCTGGCCGAAATGCACGCCCTGCCGCCCGTGATCTGGCAGCGGGAGGTGATCGTCGGCGTCCTGTATGCGGGCGTGGGCTGCTCCTTCGTGTCCTTCAGCCTCTGGACGCGGGCCATCGGCTGCATCGGGCCGGTGCGGGCGGGCATTGTCTATTATTCGCTGCCGGTGTATGCCGCACTGGCGGCCTGGCTCATACTGGGCGAGCGCGTCAATGCGGCGCAGATTGTGGGCGGCCTGCTCATTGTGGGCGGCATCGTGACCGCCACTCTGCCGGCGCGCAGGCCCGCCGCCTGAACGGAAAAATGGGGAGAATTGCCATGAAGGATCGACAGCGGGTGGTGCTGGCCACCACCAACAGCGGCAAGGTGCGGGAACTGGCCGAACCGCTGGCCGCCGCCGGGGTGGACGTCGTGGGGTTGGACGCCTTTCCCGAACTGGGCGATATCGTGGAGGACGGCGACAGCTTCGAGGCCAATGCCCTCATCAAGGCCCGGGCCGTGGCCCGCCATACCGGGCTTGTCAGCATTGCCGACGATTCCGGACTTGAGGTGGATGCCCTGCACGGCGCGCCGGGCATTCACTCGGCCCGCTATGCCGATGATTGGGCATTTCTTGCCGGGGAGAGCCGTGATGATCGCAATATCCGCAAGCTGCTCTCCGTCATGCGGGACGTGGCTGAGGCCGAACGCGGCTGCCGCTTCGTCTGCTGCATGGCCGTCGTCCTGCCCCCTGCGTCCGGGGGGCGGGAATGGGTGGTGCGCGGCGTCTGGGAAGGCCGCCTGCTGACGGCCTGTCGCGGCGGCAACGGCTTCGGCTATGATCCGATTTTTCTTGACCCGGAACTGGGCCGCAGCGCCGCCGAGCTGGAACGGGGGGAAAAGACGGCCCGCAGCCACCGGGGGCGGGCGCTGCGCCGCCTGCTGGCGGGCTGGACGGACTTCCTGAACCCCGGGCCGGCGCTCAGTCGGGCCGGTGGCCTGATGGCGAGCGCTCGGGCCTGCGCAGTTTCCGACGCCCCTAAATGAATGCTTTTGTGCGCCGTTAAGACTTACGAAACGGCTTTGCATTCGAGCTTGCCGCGGACGGCGATGCAGCGGGAAGCACGTTTCTTGCATGACATTTTTGCCGGGCAAGTCTTTCCGGCGCCGGGCGGTCAGGCCCGCATGCATAGCAAGTGAGGTTATCATGGCGACTTCCATTTCCGGATCTATATATTACACCGGGTTGAGCAACATGGGTACCGACTGGACGGAGACCCTGGAAAAGCTCAAGGAAATCGAGTCGATTCAGCTCAACCGCCTGCAGGCGTGGCAGGATGACTGGAATCTGCGCTATCAGGCCTTCGGCAAGATCATCGAAGCCGCCCAGACCGCCAAGAACGAGATTTCCACCCTCAAGAACCGCGACAACTTCGTCAGCAAGCTCGTCACCAGCTCCCAGGAAAGCGTCATCACCGGCACGGCCACATCCACGGCCCAGGACGTGCAGCACACCATCAACGTGAAGCAGATGGCCAGCAATTCCGTCTGGGCCAACAAGCACGTCTTCTCTTCCAAGAACGACATCATCAATGCGACCGATCAGGCCGTGGACTTCAAGTTCACCTATGCCGGCAAGACGGTCAGCATTTCCGTTCCGGCCAATACCACGCTGGATTCCTTCATCAGCCTGGTCAACAATTCCACGGAAAATCCCGGCATCACCCTCAGCACGGTCAAGACGGCCAACGGCTATCTTTTCCAGGTGGCGGGCAAGGACACCGGCCTTGAGAACAACCTCGTGATCTACAACTGCGATCTCGTGGGCATGTCCGCCGCCGGCACCAATTCCTCCTGGGAAACCAGCAAGACCATCGACACGAGCGAGATCCTGCACAATCCCACGCAGTTCTCGTATGAGCTGGTCTACGACAACGGCACCACGAAGAGCATCACCATCAGCGGGGATTCCACGCTCGACGATCTGGTGAAGGCCATCAATGCCCAGACCGGCCGCAACATCGCCAGTCTTGATCCGACCACGGGCGCGCTGAAGCTGGACGGCGTGCAGTCCTTCAAGCGGCGGGACAGTTCGACCAAGGCCGATACCCTGGATACGCTCAAGGTCTATGCCGGGACGCAGGAAGACATGTCCAAGCCGCTGGTGGAAAACGGCACGGGCGCGGATCTGACCTTTGACATTCTGGTGGACAAGGGGCTTGGCTATCAGAGCACCGTTTCGATCACGGTCAAGGACACGGCCACCCGCGAGGAATTTCTGGCCACCCTGGCGCAGGCCACGGGCAATACCACCAACATGTCCATGGACAAGGACGGCAGCTGGTACCTCTCCCTTTCCGGCGTGGTGAGCATCACGCCGCGGTCGGGCGACCTGCCGGACGGCATCTCTGCGGTGGAGGTCGCGGGCACGAGCGCCTCTTCCAGCTACAACGGCGACGCCAAGACCACCTTCAACACGACCCTGACCTTCACCGACGACAAGCTGGACAAGGCGCTGAGCGACAAGACGCCGCCCACGGAGCTGGTCTATACCTTTACCAAGAGCAACGGCGATGCCTTTCAGGTGCGGATCAGCAGCGATGCGACCAATCGGGATTTGCTGGACGCCATCAAGAGCCAGATGCCGGGAGAGGGCATCAACATCACCGAGGGAACGGACGCCTCCGGCAATGCGACGCTTGCGCTGGAGGGCATCCGGGGCATGACCCTGACCCAGGGCTATGTGAGCAATCAGGGCTACAGCGCCACGGTGAAGGCCGAGATGGTTCTTGATGCGGACAAGGTCTCCCAGTCCGCGGCTCCTGACGGCAGCGGCCTGCTGGAAGCGCCGCCGGACATCACCTATACGCTCGTGGACAACGACGGGCAGGAGCACACCTTCTCCTTTGCCGACGACGGCACGGTGACCCTGCAGCAGGTCATCGACGCCATCAATGCCGATGCCGACCTGCAGAGCAAGGGCATCACGGCCACCTTCACGGCGGATCCGGCCGGGGGGACGACAGGTTCGCTGGCCGTCAGCAATATCATTTCGCTCTCCGGGAAGGGCCTCAGCGGGCAGATCACGGATTCGGACAACTGGAACATCAAGCAGTCCGCCAACGCCATTTATACCGTGGACAACTGGCCCATGGAACTGGAAAGCGCCAGCAACTCGGTGACGGACGTCATCGAGGGCGTGACATTCAACATCCAGGGCGTGGGCGAGGCCACCATCAACGTCAATACCGACGTGGATGCCCTGCAGGAAAGCGTGCAGAGCTTTCTGGATGCGGTCAATTCCCTGCTGGTGACGATACAGACCTTCACCGCATATGATGAAAATGCTGAAACCACGTCCACGGATCCTGAGGACGACAACTACAGCATGTCCCAGCTGACCGCGCAGAAGGGCGGCCTCTTGCAGGGCAACTACGGGGTGCAGCTCTTCAACTCGCGCTTCAAGTCCGTGCTGTCGGGCACGCCGGCGGGCTATCAGTCCCGCGCCTCGGCCACGGATCTGCTGTCCGGCGATCTGCTTTCCAATCTGGCCAACATGGGCATCAAGACCGATACCGACCAGAACAGTGACACCTACGGCATGCTGGTCGTTGCGCCGCAATCCACGCTGGGTTCCCTGCAGGAGCTGGATCAGGAAAACTACAACACCATGCTCACCGAGAACATGGAAGCGGTGGTGGATTTCTTCTGCGGGCCGAGTTCGCCCGGCACCACGTCCACCAACGAATTCCGCTATGCCAGCAGCATTCAGGGCATCACGCAGGCCGGCATCTACGATGTCAGCTATGAGGTGGACAGCGCGGGCAATATTCTCGAGGTCTACATCAACGGCAGCAAGGCCAGCAACGACCCCAGCATGGGCAGCAACTACTTCACCTGCGGCGAGGGCGATGCCCGCGGTCTGGCCATCATCATCGACGATCTGACGCCGGGCAAGCATGAGGGCGGGCAGGTGCGCGTCAAGTACGGCCTGCTGGATACGGTGGACAACTTCCTCAAGGCGGAACTGACCTGGCAGAGCACGGGTACCGGCGTCGATGAGGATTCGCTGGCCATCAAGTCCCAGAACGGCGCCCTGATGATCCTGCAGGACAATTACAAGACCATCATGGAGAACATCCAGGACAAGATCGATAAGGAGCAAACGCGGATCAGCACCTGGGAGGCGCGGCAGAAGGCGTCCTTTGCCCGTCTGGAAACCCTGCTGGCCAGTTACAATAAGACGCAGAGCTATCTTGAAAGCCAGATCAGCAGCATGAGCAGCAGCTAAGCGAGCTGCCGGGAAAGGAAGACAACGAATGAATATTCGTGCCTCGCAGGCCTATATGCAGACCAATGTCAGCACTACCGATCAGGGGCATCTTTTGCTGATGCTCTATGACGGCGCCCTGAAGTTTCTGCAGCAGGCCCGGGAAAAAATGCTGGAAAAGGACTATGCCGCCAAGGGCATCCTCATTTCCAAGGTCATCGACATCGTCAACGAGCTTTCCTCCTCGCTCAACATGGAGCGGGGCGGGGAGCTGGCGACCAATCTCAACAATCTCTATTTTCTGTGCACGGCCCGCCTGCTGGAAGCCAACCTCAAGATGAGCGTCGAGCGGCTGGACAGCGTTTCGCAGATCCTTTCCGGCCTGCGCAGCGCCTATGCCCAGATTATCGACAAGCCGGAAGCCAAGAAGGCGATGGCCGAGATCTCCGCCCGCATGAATCCGGCGGCCTCCCTGCAGCAGCGCAAGGCCGTGCCGCAGGCCATGCCGCCTCTGGGCGGCGGCAATTACATGCCGCGCGCCAAGGCGCAGGCGGCCTATGGGCGCAGCGCGCAGCAGGCGTCGCCGCCCGCGGCCCAGCCGGCGGCACCGGCAGCTGCCGCCCCGGTCGCGTCCGCCGCGCCCGCCGCGCCTGACCCATCCGCCGTGCCGCCGCCTCAGCCGGCGGCCGCCCAGCAGATGGCCAGACCCGTGGCAAGCCCCGCCGCTCCGCCGGCGCCGCCGTCCGGAAATGCCCCGGCAGCCCCCGCGTCCGCCCCGTCCGGGGCCGCTCCGCGTACGGGAATCGGCGGTCTGCCTCAGCGTCGCGTGCCGAGCGCCTATATAAAGCGCTAGGGACGGCGCGGGGCGAAAGCCCCCCAACGTACGGCCCCCGCGATGCGGAGGGAACCGACGCATGCAAACGGCAAATGCCAGGCAGCCGGTCAGCCGCGAAGGCGGCGGCCGGCTGCTTCCATGACCGGCGGCGGACAGACCGGTGACGCTGCCCGGGTTCTGTCGCGAAACTGCCGTCAGGAAGTCACGTCGCTCCCTTGCCTTGCCGGGCATTTGCGGCTAGCTTGCATCTGTCGCGCGAAGCCGCCTGCCGGCGACCGGTCGGCGCACGCGCCGCCACAAGGAGAAAAGAGCATGTCCACGGACTTCCGCCCCGATTTCAGCAAGGGCCTTGTGCCCGCCATTGCGCAGGACGTTGCCACGGGCGAGGTGCTCATGCTGGCCTACATGAACGAAGAGGCCTGGCAGCGCACGCTGGCCACGGGTGAGGCCCACTACTGGAGCCGCAGCCGCAGCGAACTCTGGCATAAGGGCGGCACGTCCGGCCATGTGCAGAAGGTGCATTCCATCCGGCTGGACTGCGACAGCGACACCATCCTGCTGCGCATCGAGCAGGTCGGCGGGGCGGCCTGCCACACCGGCCGTCGTTCCTGCTTTTACCGGGAATGGCGGAACGGCGCGGTCAGCGAGTGTTCGCCCGTGATGTTTGATCCCCGCGCCGTCTACGGGCGCTAGAACCCGCGCGAGCTTTGCGCACCCAACAGGGCAACATGCCCGGAGCCTATCCACATGAGCGCACAACCCATCATCAAACTGGGCGTTCCCAAGGGATCGCTGGAAGAAGCCACCATCAATCTTTTTGATCGCGCGGGCTGGAAGATCCGCAAGCACACGCGCAACTACTTCCCCGACATCAATGATCCGGAAATCAGCGCGTCCCTCTGCCGGGTGCAGGAAATCAGCGACTACATTTCGGCCGGGATTCTCGATCTGGGCATCGTGGGGCTGGACTGGCTGCATGAGGTGGAGCACGACAAGGATGTGCAGATCGTGTCCGAACTGACCTATTCCAAGACTTCCAACCGGCCCTGCCGCTGGGTGCTGGCCGTGGGCGGGGACTCCCCCTATCAGAAGCCGCAGGATCTGGCCGGCAAGCGCATCGCCACCGAGTTGCAGGGCCTGACGCGCAAGTATTTCGAGCGCTTGGGCATCGATGTGGACATTTTCTATTCCTGGGGAGCCACGGAAGCCAAGGTGGTGGAAGGGCTGGCCGACGGCATCGTGGAAGTGACGGAAACCGGCACCACCATCCGTGCCCACGGCCTGCGCATCATTGACGAGGTCATGTGCTCCTACCCCGTGCTGATCGCCAATCGGGCGGCCTGGGCCGACCCCCGCAAGCGGGCCAAGATCGATCAGATCAACCTTCTGTTGCAGGGCGCGCTGCGGGCCGAAAATCTGGTGGCCATCAAGATGAACGCCCCGGCGCAGCGGCTGGACGCCATTCTGGGCATGTTGCCGTCGCTCAATTCGCCCACCGTCTCGCCCCTGCAGGATCAGCAGTGGCTTTCCGTGGAGACGGTCGTCAACATTGATGTGGTGCGGGATCTCATCCCCAAGCTGCGGCAGGTCGGGGCCGAAGGCATTATCGAATACGCCCTGAACAAGGTCATTTAGGCCGCCGTCACGGCGACCGGCAAACAAGGCAGCGCCACCCGGCCGGGGGCGCTGCCTTGTCCGTCAGAACGGGCGGAAGTGAGCGGAACGGGGCGGAACGGAGTCAGCGGGGCAGGGCGGCGGCCCGGCCTCGCCGTCCGGCCTATTCGCACTTGATGATCAGATTGCGCATGGGGATTTCGCCCACGGCCGAGGTGTTCTGGGACATGATCTGGTATTTGCCGCCGTCGCACATGTCGGCGGCCTTGTTGTAGCATTCGGCCCAGTCGCTATCCATGCCGTTGCAGTTGACCGAGAAGCCTTCCGAGCCGTCAGGCAGGCGGGCGGTCTGGGCGCCGCCGCAACCGGCGGCAAGGGCAAGGCAGCAGCCGAGCAGGCAGGGGGCAAGAAAACGATGATGCATGGCGGTTCTCCCTTGGGATCAGATCGCTTCGGACTCAGTGCAGCAGGGCACGTCCCATGCCCACCACCGAAACGAGAATCAGAAAAAGCATCACATAGCGCTTGAAGCGCCGCTCGTCCACATGGTGGAACCAGCGGGTGCCGATCCACATGCCGATCCACATGAAGGGCAGCGCCACAAGGGCATCGACAAGGCTCTGCAGGGTCATGAGGCCGGAATGGATGAAAAAACCCGACGTCAGCACATCCAGCGCCAGAAAGAAGACGATGAGCGTGGCCCGGGCCGTGGCGGCCGGCAGGGTCACCAGCATGAAGAGCACCACCGGCGGCCCGCCGTTGGAGGAGGCCCCGTTGACGAAGCCCGTGGCCGCCCCCACGCCGACGATGCCGAGCGGCCCCAGCGGACGCGACGGCTTGACGCCCGAGAGCAGCACCAGGGTCAGCACGAACACCAGCGCATTGACCCCGATGGTCATGGCCTGGGCCGGAATGTGGATGAGCAGGCTCATGCCCACGGGCGTCAGCGGGACGACACCCAGCAGCAGGAGGCCGGCGACCTTCCCGTCGCACTGCCGCCAGACAAAGGGCGCGTGCCCGGCACTGGCGAAAATTTCCCAGATGAGCAGCAGGGGGACGACCTGTGCCGGCGGCAGGACGAAGGTGAGCAAGACCAGCGCCAGCATGGAAAAGCCGAAACCGGTGGCCCCGCGAATGATGCCGGCCGCAAAGACGGCAATGGCCGCATAGGCAAAGACAAGCCAGCTGAACGACATGACAGCCTCCCGCGCACCGCCGGCGCGCCTGTTCCGGGTAGCACAGGGAGGCGGGGAAGTGAAGGCTTTACGAAGGGCGCAATATGGCCTATGAATAATCAAATACCCTGCGCCGGACGGCGCGATTCGGCAGGAGCACATGAAGAATTCTCAGGGCGTGATGAGCGGCACCCTTTGCCTGTCCCTTGTGGCGGTGGTCTACTGCGTGTGGACGGCCTTCGGCAATGACGTCAATGTCTGCATTACCGAGGGCTGCGGCCTCTATCAGGATACGACCGTCGGCGGCGTCTCCCTCTGGTGGATCGGGGCCGTGGCCTTTGCCGTGCTGGCCCTGCTGGCGCTGGTGGGCGCGGTGCGCGTGGGCCGGATTCTGGCAGGGCTGGCCCTGATCGGCGACATTCTGCTCCTGCTGCTCATGGCGGCCACGGCCCCCTGCATCAGCTGTCTCGGGGCGGCCATATTCTTTGCCGGGGTCTATGCCTGCTTCCGGCATACGGATATCGCCCAGCAGGGCAAGGGCGCTACCGGTCGCCGCTCGCTGCTGGTGCTGTGCTGGCTTGTGCTTTTTCTCATCAATGCCGGCGCCTCGGCGCGGCAGGCGGCGTCGCTCTGGAGCATCAGCAACCCCAGCGGCGCGCCCTCGGTGCGGGTGTTCTACTCGCCCTCCTGCGCGGCCTGCCGTCAGGCCATTGAGGCCCTTTCCGGCAAGGTGGAAGCGGCCTTCTATCCTGTGGCGGAAACGCCCGAGGATGTCTTTCGCATTGCGGCCATGCGGGAAGCCGTGGAGCGCGGCAGCAGCATGACCGAGGCGCTGGAGGTGGCCCTGAAGGCGGAAAATCCGGGCGATCTTGCCGTGCTTTCGCCCGATATGCTCTGGCTGCGCCTGCGGATTCTGCGCAACAAGGCGCATGTCTACCTGTCGGGTTCGCAGGCTGTGCCCTTCATCGAGTTTCACGGCCTGCCGTCCATGCTGGCGCAGAAGCCGCAACGCGCGCCGGAACCCGCGTCGTCCCGTCCCTCGGCGGCCTCCCTGCCGCTGGAGCCGGTGACCGGGGGGATTACGCCGCGCAACGGCGCGCCCGGCAGGGAAGCCGCTGCCGGACAGGAGGGCCTTTCGCTGGATGACCCCATTGCCGGCAGTTGCGGCGGGCTGACCCCCTGCCCGGAATAGGACACGGCCGCCCCGGCGGGGGCGGTGGGAAACGGGCGCGCGCCTTCCCTTGGCCGCATGGGCAGGGGACTTGACGCGACGTGCGCTTGTTTCGTATATCTAAACGCCTTTGGGCACGAGCTTGTGAAAAGATGATCCCATGAAAATTCACGATATTTTCCGACCGCAGCGAGATGCCGTCGTCAGCAAGTGGATTGAGGCGGTGTATGCCACCTATCCTCTGGAAACGACAGGTTTTCTTCGTACACGCAAAGATCCGTTCACCAATCCGGTGGGCGATATGACCCATGAGGCGGCGGGGCGTCTGTTCGACGCCGTTTCCGGGGAGGATACGGATCCCCGCACGGTGCGCACGGCCATTGACCGTTTCGTGCGCTTGCGGGCCGTGCAGAAAATGACGCCCAGCCAGGCCATTGGCGTGTTTTTTCTGCTCAAGCCCATCATGCGGGAAATCCTCCTGCCGCTTTGTGCCGGCGACAAGGCAAGGGCGGCCTATCTGAACGCGGAATCACGGCTGGACAGCATCGTGCTGCTGGCCTTTGATATGTACACGGAGGCGCGCGAGACGCTGGCCGAATCGCGCATTACCGAAATCCGCTCCCAGTACGCGCAGGTCGTGCGCTGGGCGCAGACGGTGGATGGCAGCCCGGTTTCGGGCAAAAGCTAACTCATTTCAAGCGAGGTTGGGAATGATCGCAGCGTTGGCGATGGTGGCGCTCATCGGGTGCATCGCCTGGGCGGGGGCGGCCGGCGGGCTGGCCTTCCTGTTCAGCGTGGTGCTGCCCTATGTGGCGGTAGCCATCTTTGTAGTGGGCGTCATCAGGCGCATGGTGTATTGGGCGAAGTCGCCCGTGCCGTTCCGCATCCCCACGACGGGCGGCCAGGAAGCTTCCCTTGATTTCATCAAACAGGAAAAGTGGGATTGTCCCTGTACCAAGGGGCAGACGGTCGTCCGCATGCTCCTCGAGGTGCTGACCTTCCGTTCCCTGTTCCGCAATACGCACGCCGAGGTGCTGCTCAACGACCCGGTCAACAAGGGCCCTCGCGTCGTCTATTATTCCTCCAAATGGCTGTGGGTGTTCGCCCTGCTGTTCCACTACTGCTTCCTTGTGGTCTTCATCCGGCATTTCCGCTTCTTCCTGGATCCGGTGCCGGCCTGCATCACCTTCATCGAAAGCCTTGACGGCCTCATGCAGGTGGGCGTGCCCCGCTTCATGGTCAGCGGCGGCCTGCTGCTGGTGGCCCTGCTCTTCCTGCTGACCCGGCGACTGGTCAATGAGCGCGTGCGCTACATCTCCCTGCTCAATGACTACTTCCCGCTGCTGCTGCTCATCGCCATCGTGGCCACGGGCATCTGCATGCGCTATTTCGACAAGGCCGACATCGCCTCCATCAAGGTGTTCATCATGGGGCTGGTGCATCTGTCGCCGGTCAGCGCGGCCGGCCTGCCGTCGCTCTTCGTGGTGCATCTGACCTTTGTGTGCGTGCTGCTGCTCTACTTCCCCTTCTCCAAGCTCATGCATATGCCGGGCATCTTCTTCAGCCCCACGCGCAATGCGCCCAACGACACGCGGCGCGTGCGCCACATCAACCCCTGGAATCCTCCGAAGCAGTTTTTCACCTATGCCGAGTACGAGGATGAATACCGCGAGTTCATGGCCGAAGCCGGCCTGCCGCTGGAAAAGCAACCCGAAAAGGCCGCCGAGTAAGGAGTTTACATCATGGCTAAATTGCCTACGCCTCACGAACTCATGGCCAGCCGCAAGGACTTTCCCGCGGGCAGCTGGCTTGACGTAAAGCCCGAATTCGCCCCGGGCAGCTTCTGCTATCCGGCCAAGGTCGAAACCATGGAACGCCTGCACATGCCCAACCCGCATGAGTGGGATCCTGCCGCCGAAGACTGGAACCTGCCCGACAACTGGGAAAAGATCCTCTGCGACGCCTTTGAGGAACGCCTTGAGAAGCATCGCTCCCTCAAGCTGTTCATGGACATCTGCGTGCGTTGCGGCGCCTGTGCCGACAAATGCCATTTCTTCCTGGGCACCAACGACCCGAAGAACATGCCGGTGCTGCGCGCGGAACTTCTGCGCTCCCTCTACCGTCGCGATTACACCATGCTGGGCAAGCTGCTCGGCGCCAGCGTGGGGGCGCGCGGCTGGGACAAGAGCGTGGTCAAGGAACTCTTCTACTACGCCTATCAGTGCACGGAATGCCGCCGCTGCTCCCTCTTCTGCCCCTACGGCATCGACACGGCCGAAATCACGGCCATCGTGCGCGAACTGCTGCATGAGGTGGGTCTCGGCACGCACTGGATCATGGACCCGGTGAAAAACTGCTCCTTCACGGGCAACCATCTCGGCATCCAGCCCCACTCCTTTGTGGAAATCGTGGAAATGCTGGCCGACGACTGCGAAACCATCACCGGCATCCGGCCCAAGACGCCCTTCAACGAAAAGGGACACGAGATCCTCTTCATCACGCCCTCGGGCGACGTGTTTGCCGACCCCGGCATCTACACCTTCATGGGCTATCTCCTGCTGTTCCATGAGCTGGATCTCGACTACACCTTCTCCACCTACGCCTCGGAAGGCGGCAACTTCGGTTCCTTCGTGTCCTTCAACATGGCCAAGAAGCTGAACGCCAAGATGTACGCCGAAGCCGAGCGCCTGGGCGCCAAATGGATTCTGGGCGGCGAATGCGGCCACATGTGGCGCGTGATCAACCAGTACATGGGCACCTACAACGGCCCGGCCCCGTCCTGCATGATGGACGTGCCCACCTCGCCCATTACCGGCACCCGCTTCGAGAACGCCGCCTCCACCAAGATGGTGCACATCACGGAGTTCACGGCCGACCTCATTCGGCACAACAAGCTGAATCTGGATCCGAGCCGCAATGATCACATCATCACCACCTTCCATGATTCCTGCAACCCGGCGCGCGCCATGGGCCTGCTGGAAGAACCCCGCTACATCCTCAAGGCGGTGTGCAACAACTTCGTGGAAATGCCGGAAAACACCATTCGCGAGCAGACCTTCTGCTGCGGCTCCGGTTCCGGCCTGAACACCGAGGAAATCATGGAACTGCGCATGCGCGCCGGCATGCCGCGCGGCAACGCCCTGCGCTATGTGCAACAGAAGTACGACGTCAACCACATGGCCTGCGTCTGCGCCATTGACCGTGCGACCCTCACGCCTCTGGCCAACTACTGGGCGCCGGGCGTGACCGTGAGCGGCCTGCACGAACTGGTGGGCAACGCCCTGATCATGAAGGGCGAACAGAAGCGCACCATGGACCTGCGCCAGGAAGACCTGCCCAATGTGGAGCCCGATGAACCCGAAGACGATGCGGAGCAGGGGGAGGAGTAGTCCATGTATAACGCCAAAGCAGTCATTGTCGGCGCTGTGATCTTTGCGGCGCTGTTCAGCTCTCCGTTCTGGCTCAACCTCGGCAAGGACGCCTACAAGCGCCCTGACGTGGTGCTGCCCAAGAACGAAAAGGAATGCGTGGAGCCGGTGGAATTCATGCGCGCCGAGCACATGGCCCTGCTCAACACGTGGCGCGACGAGGCCCTGCGCAATGAAAAGCGCGTCTACGTCTCCTCCACCGGCAAGGAATGGAACATCAGCCTGCAGAACACCTGTTTGAAGTGTCACAACGACTACGCCAATTTCTGCGAAAAGTGCCACATCGCCAACAGCGTGTATCCCTACTGCTGGACCTGCCACATCACTCCCGAGGTGAAGAAGTAATGAACAAGAGCAGAAGAAGCTTTCTCAAAGTGGCGGGTGTGTCGGCCTTTGCCCTGAGCAGCGGCGTGGCTGCGCTGTCCTCTGCCGCGCAGGCGGCCTCCTCCATGCCCGGCAGCAGCTACAAGATGGGCGCCAACGCCCTCACGGCCAAGCGCTGGGCCATGGTCATCGACACGCGGGCTTTTTCCAGCCCCGAGGCGTACAAGCCGCTCATCGATGCCTGCCACAAGGCGCACAATGTGCCCACCATCGAAGGCAGCAACCAGAATATCAAATGGTTCTGGCTGGACAAGTTCGATCACGCCTTCCCGGATGACATCAATGATCATCAGACCGCGAAGATCAAGGATCGCCAGTTCCCGCTGCTGTGCAACCATTGCACCAATCCGCCCTGCGTGCGTGTGTGCCCCACCCAGGCCACCTATCAGATGCACGACGGCATTGTGGCCATGGACTATCACCGCTGCATCGGCTGTCGCTTCTGCATGGCCGGCTGCCCCTACGGCGCGCGCTCCTTCAACTTCCTTGATCCGCGCAAATTCCTGCCCAAGGAAGTGCCCAATCCCGCTTTCCCCACCCGCATGATCGGCGTGGTGGAAAAATGCACCTTCTGCGCCGAGCGGCTGGCCGTGGGCCAGAAGCCTGCCTGCGTGGAAGCCGCGGGGGGACGCATCCTCTTCGGCGATCTGGATGATCCCAATTCGGATGTGCGTCACGCCCTGGCCAACAACTACAGCATTCGCCGCAAGCCGAACCTCGGCACGCAGCCCGGCGTGTACTACCTCATCTAGGGAGAACTGGCTATGCTTGAAAAAGTGCTTACCGGTCCCAGGACCTTCTATCTGTGGCTGCTCTTCCTGGTCTGCGTCATTGCGGGCTGCGGGCTGGTCTACTGGCAGCAGCTGCAACAGGGCCTGTCCATCACGGGCATGAGCCGCGACGTTTCGTGGGGTCTCTACATCTCGCAATTCACCTACTTCGTGGGTGTGGCGGCCTCGGCCGTCATGCTCGTGCTGCCGGCCTATTTCCATCATTACAAGAAGTTCAAGCGCATGATCATCTTCGGTGAGTTCATGGCCATCGCGGCCGTGTGCATGTGCTCGCTCTTCATTCTGGTGGACCTCGGCCAGCCGCAGCGCATGCTGAACGTCATGCTGCATCCCACGCCCAATTCGGTCATGTTCTATGACATGATGGTGCTCATCGGCTACCTGACCCTCAATGCCATCATCGGCTGGGTCACCCTGGAAGCCGAGCGGCTGGATGTGGAGCCGCCCAAGTGGGTCAAGCCCCTCATTTACCTGTCCATCATCTGGGCCTTCTCCATCCACACCGTGACCGCCTTCCTCTACGCCGGCATTCCCGGCCGCCATTACTGGCTCACCGCCATCATGGCCGCCCGCTTCCTGTCCTCGGCGTTCTGTTCCGGTCCGGCCATCCTGCTGCTGCTGGTCTTCCTCGTGCGTCGCCTCACCGGCTTTGACCCCGGTCGGGACGCGGTGAAGACCCTGACCATCATCATCACCTATGCCATGTGCATCAACGTGTTCTTCTACCTGCTGGAAATCTTCACCGCCTTCTATTCCGGCATTCCGGGGCATCAGCATCCCATCACCTTCCTGTTCGGCGGGCATGCCGGTCATGCCACCTGGGTGAGCAACTGGATGTGGGCCGCGGTCATCATGGCGCTGGCCTCGCTGGTCATCCTCATTCCCCCGGCATGGCGCAACGGGCCGCTGCTGCCCCTTGCCCTGATCATGCTGGTGGTGGCCAGCTGGATCGACAAGGGCCTCGGCCTGCTCATCGGCGGTTTCACCCCCAACATGTTTGAAACCATCACGGACTACGCGCCCACCGGCATGGAAATTTCCGTGGCCCTCGGCGTGTACGCCATCGGCGCACTGGTGCTCTCCCTGCTCTGGAAGATCGCCCTTGGCGTGAAGCGTGAGACGGGACATTTCAGCGACTAGGCTGACCTCCCGCAAACATTCCGACCCCGTGCCCCGGCACGGGGTTTTTTTTTATGTGCAGGCAGGCCCGGGAAGGCCCTGTGAATGAAGCGTTGCGGCTTGCGGTATTCTGGCGTATAGTCAGCGGGTTGGTCGGGCCAGCAGCCCGCCGTACATGCCCGTCACCCCGCGACGATACAGGAGTTTGCCATGCACGAAGCGCTCAAGGTAGCCACCACCATCTGCACGACCATGTTGCGCAACGGATATGACGCCCATATCGTCAATGCGCCCCTGCAGCAGCATCTGCTGGAGACGGGCGACGTGCCGGCTGTGGACATTGCCTGCGAGCCGGATATCGAGGTGCTCGGCAAGCTCTTTCCCGGGCTGATGCCTGCGGAGGGCGACAACCTGCTGGCGCAGCTGGAGGAAGACGGGGTCACGGTGCACCTGTACCCGCTGGTGGTGGAGGATTCCAGCCATCCCGAGCTGTCGCTCATGCGGATCACGCCCACCATTGCGGCCCAGCTCGAGCCGCGCGAACGGCTCAATCTGCGCCTGACCGGCTGCGGCATGCTGCAGGATACGAGCAATATCTATGCGGGCTTTGCCGAAGTCAAAACCGGCGCCATCCGCCTTTGCGGCCTGCCCGACGAAACCCTGCGCCACAATTACCGGCTGGCCATCCGTGCCCTGCGCTTTGCGGCCAATTTCGATGTGCCCATCGAGCCGAATACCTGGCTGGCCATTGTGCGCAGCGCGTCCCGCGTGCTGGACTATGTGCCAGCTGCCGACATCGTGGACGAATGGCGGCAGGTCTCGGCCGAGTCCATGCACCGCTTCGTGCGCCTGATGTACGATGCCCAGATTCTGCAGGGCCTCATCCCCGAGGTGGCGGCCCTGGCCTGCATCCGCGAGCGCAACACCAATACCGGCGAGGAACAGTCGGTATTCGAGCATACCCTCGAGTGCATGAAGCGCTACCCGGAAAAGGATTTTCACTATGACTGGCTGGGCACGCTGGCCATGCTCTTCCACGACGTGGGCAAGCTCTTTACCGGCGAATATTTCGACGGCGAGATGACCTTCTACCAGCATCACCGGGTGGGGGCCAAGGTCACGCGCAAGATTCTGCGCCGTCTGCATTTCACCACCGAGGACATTGATCTGCTGTGCCATCTGGTGCGCTATCATATGCGCTTCCACTTCATGATGACCGACCGCGGCATCCGGCGCTTCAAGGCCCTGGACGAATATCCCCGCCTCATCGCCATGGCCCGGGCCGATGTGGAGGCCCGCGACGGCAACTTCACGGCCTTCAATCACAACATGAAGTATCTGGAGCGGGCGGAAACCCCGGAACAGATGCTGGAACCGCTGCTCAACGGCAATCAGATCATGAACGAGACGCGCCTTGCGCCCGGCCCGCAGGTGGGCATCATCCGCGACGCGCTCCTGCAGGCCCAGATTGCCGGGGAAGTGACGGACAACGATTCCGCCGTGCGCTTTGTGCGCGCCTACGCCCGGCGCATCAGCGGCTAGGGCGTCCATGAAGAATCTGCTTGATCTGACCCTGCCTGAGCTGACCGACTGGATGCAGGCCGAACTGGGCGAGCCGCGCTTCCGGGCCGTACAGGTCTGGCAGTGGCTCTGGCAGCGTATGGCCCGTTCCTTTGAGGAAATGACCAACGTCTCCAAGGCCTGCCGCGCCCGTCTGGCCGCGTGCGCGACCATCGGCTGGCCCGAGGTGAGCCGCGTGCAGGAAAGCCGGGACGGCACCACCAAGTTCCTGCTGCGCCTTGCCGACGGCGCGGAAGTGGAAACCGTGCTCATCCCCTCGGAATCCCGTGACGGCAGCCGCCGCTGGACGCAGTGCCTGTCCTCGCAGGTGGGCTGTGCTATGGGCTGCACCTTTTGCAGTACCGGCGGCATGGGCTTTGAGCGCAACATGAGCATGGGCGAGATTCTGGGCCAGATTCTTGTGGCGCGCGCCCATCTGGGCGACAACCGGCCCGATTGGCCCATCTTGCGCAATCTTGTCTTCATGGGCATGGGCGAACCCCTGCTCAATCTGCGCGAGGTCATGCGCGCCCTGCAAAGCCTCAATGACGACCGCGGCCTCAATTTCTCGCCGCGCCGCATCACCGTTTCCACCTGCGGCATCGAAAAGGGCCTGCGTGAACTGGGCGAAAGCGGGCTGGCCTTTCTGGCCGTGTCCCTGCATGCGCCCAATCAGGCCCTGCGGGAACGCATCATGCCCAAGGCCGCCCGCTGGCCGCTGCCGGATCTGCTGGCTACCCTGAAATCCTATCCGCTCAAGACGCGGGAACGCATCACCTTTGAATACCTGCTGCTGGGCGGGGTCAACGACGGCCCGGAACATGCGCGCGAGCTGGCGCGGCTGGTCAGCGACATCAAGGGCAAGCTCAATCTCATCGTCTATAATCCCGCCGAGAATGCCCCCTACGAAGCGCCATCGCCCGAACGGGTGCTGGCCTTCGAGAAGATGCTCTGGGATCGCCACATCACCGCCATTGTCCGCAAGTCCAAGGGGCAGGACATCAAGGCCGCCTGCGGTCAGCTCAAGGCCGAACAGGCCGCCCGCCATCCCGCGTGAGGCAGGCACGGCCCGCTGGGTGCCGCTGCCGTTCCCGGCACCCGCGTTGTTGCCGCCGCAGGCCCGGGGCGTGCGTTGCCCGCCATGTCAGCTCCGCCTGCCGGCAGGCCCGCGTGCCGGGCCGTGCCCCGACGCGAAAGGAGCGACCGAAAACGTCCCGAAGAAACGGCAACGGGGAACATCGCAGGATGTTCCCCGTTGCTTGTTTCTGGCTGGGATCGACTGCCGGTCGCGGCGCTCGCGCGTCCGGCGAGGTCGCGCGGGAAGACGTCAGGGCAGCACTTCGATATAGCGCACGCGCAAATGCGTATCCATGCGTTCGGGGTGACGCTTGCCGCCGACTTCGCCGGTCAGGCGCACCGTCTGCTCGGGGCGCACGTCAAGCTGACCGAAAACATGCGGCGGAATGTCCACGATCATCTGGCCACCCTCGCTTTCAAAGGTATAGCGGTTTTTGTGCTCGCGGCGCACAATGTGCCCGCTCAGGACGCAGGTGGTCATTTCCTCGGCGTCAGCGCACTCCCGCAGGCTGGAGGCCGGCGCGTTGGTGGCGCTGGGGCCAAGGAAGGCCGCTTCTGCCGGGCAGGGGGGCAGCAGCGACAACAGGGCAAGAGCGAGAAGGGGGAAAGATATCCGCATGGTTGACACCTCAGACGCTTAGCGAAGGGCGCAATTGCCGTCCTTGCAGTCGGCGGACGGCACCACCGGCGTGGCCTGGAACAGGACGACCTGTTCCTGATTGCCGTTCTTGGCAATGACGATGGAATAACGCATGAGGCCCTCGGGCAGGGTGGGCGTGGCCTTGCCGCGCAGGATGCCGTTGCCGGTCATGAGCGTGCAGTCGCCGACCATGCTGCGCCGCAGGTTGGTCAGGGTCAGGTGATTGATCACAAGCTGCTTGTTCCTGATGCTTTGGATAAAATGCTCCTTGTCCTGAATGTGCCCGTTGGCGGCCACATGCCAGTAATTGGGCGCAAGGATCTTTTCCAGCATGTCCGCATCAGCGCTGATGACGGCGTTGGCGTAGAGTTCGACGACATCGGCCTTGGCGGAGGCCGAGCGGGAACCGAGGGTCAGGGCAAGGGCCAACACGGCAAGGGCCAGGAGGCTGGTACGCAGAAACTTCATGGTCAACTCCTTGGGACAGTCAGAATGAATGTGGCGGGTGCAAATTGCCCACGTCCTTTCAGGCTACGTCCTGCGCCGCAACGCTGTCAAGCCGGGATGCGTTGCCAAGCAGGACGCTTTGCCCTATCATTGAAAAAACGCACTGTAGAGAGGAATCCATGCTGACCAATGTCCTGCAAAGCATCGGCAACACCCCCCTGTTACAATTATCTCCGCTGTGCAGCGATTTGCCCGGCACGGTCTGGCTCAAGCTGGAAAACGGCAATCCCGGTGGTTCCATCAAGGATCGCGTGGCCTTCCACATGATCGAGCGGGCGCTTGACCGGGGCGATGTGCTGCCCGGCGGGACGCTGGTGGAGGCCACCAGCGGCAATCTGGGCATCGGACTGGCCATGGTGGCGGCGGTGCGCGGCCTGAAATGCGTGCTGACCATGCCGGAGACCATGAGCATTGAGCGGCGCCGCCTGCTGGCGGCTCTGGGGGCTGAAGTGATACTGACGCCGGCTGCGGACGGCATGGACGGCGCGCTCAAAACCGCCGAGAAGCTGGCCGCCGAGCGCGGGGGACTCATTCTCGGGCAATTCACCAACCCCTGGGCCGTGGAGGCGCATTACCACACCACCGGGCCGGAAATCTTCCATGACAGCGTGGGCACCATGCAGGTTCTTGTGGCGGGCGTGGGGTCGGGTTCCTCCATTACCGGCATCGGCCGCTATCTCAAGGAGAACGGTACCGACGTCAGCGTGTTTGCCGTGGAACCCGCCGAATCGCCGCTGCTCTCCGGCGGCAGGGCCGCACCGCACGGCATTCAGGGCATCGGGGCCAACTTTGTCCCGGCCATTCTGGATCGGGAGCTGCTGGACGGCGTACTGACCGTGAGCACCGAGGAGGCCGTGAAAACCGCGCGTCTGCTCATGCGCGCCTGCGGCGTCTGCGCGGGCATCTCCTCCGGGGCCAATGTGGCCGCCGCCCTGCGTGTGGCTGCCCGGCCCGCCATGCGCGGCAAGCACATCGTCACGCTGGCCTGCGATACCGGGGAACGCTACATGTCCACGGAACTGTTCGCAAAATAGTCCGGGACAGGCGGGCTGGCCCTGGCGCTCCGGCCCTTTGCGGACAAGAGCGCTAATCTTTTTTCGCCATCTGCCGTAAAGAAGGAGAGAATGCCCCGCACGGGGCTGTACCGCCACCATCCGGAGTGCATATGTCGCAAACCAACATCCTGCTTGAAACCGGCACCAACGAACTGGAAATCGTGGAGTTCTACGTCAACCAGGACGGTTATGAGGGACATTACGGACTCAACGTGGCCAAGGTGGTGGAGATCATTCGCCGTCAGAACGTCACCGCCATGCCGGAAATGCGTCATCCCGCCGTGCTCGGGGCCTTTTCCCACCGCAACGGTCGCATCGTGCCGCTCATCGACATGGCCAAATATCTGGGCAGCACGCCCATTGCCAATGACGACGCCAAGATTATCGTCACGGAATTCAATACGGTCTGTACCGGCTTTCTCGTTTCAGGGGTCAATCGCATCTATCGCCTGAGCTGGACGGATGTGGAAGCGCCGGGCAAGTTCCTGCAAAATATCAGCCAGAGTTCCGTCATCGGCGTGGTGCGGCTGGAGGAGCGGGTCATCTTCCTGCTCGACCTGGAAGCCATTGTGGCCGAACTGCATCCGGCCATGGCCATCCGCTTTGACCTCAACAATGCCCGGCAGCCGGTGGAAGGGCAGGTGTTCAACATCCTGCATGTGGACGACTCCTCGTCCATCAGGACGCTGGTGCTCGACCTGCTGACCAAGGAAGGGCGCTTCCATGTCAAGCAGTGCGTCAACGGGCAGGAGGCCTGGAACGAACTCTGCCGCCTGCGCCGCCTGTGCGAGGAGAACAATGTGCCCATTTCGCATTATGTGCAGGGCATCATCACCGATATTGAAATGCCGACCATGGACGGTCTGGCCCTGTGCAAGCACATCAAGGAGGATGCCATCCTCAAGGCCCTGCCCGTGGCCATCTTCTCGTCCATGATCAATGAAAGTCTGGCCCGCAAGTGTGCGGTTGTGGGCGCCGATGCCCAGTACACCAAGCCCGACCTCAAGGCCCTGTCCGAAAAGTTGTATGAGCTGGTGCTGGCGGCCTGGGGGAAGGACTAAGGCCAAAAGGAAAAACGCGCCGCGCGGCAGGGCATTGCCCGCTGGCCGCGCCGGCAGGAGCAAGCGTTTCGGGGAGGGCGGCAGCCCTCCCCGATGTTTTTTTGCGCAAGGCCCGTCCGCTGCCGCGGCCAGCCTCTGCCGGGGCGGCGGGCATCTTCCGCCGTATGCGCCCTGCCGGCTGGAACGGAGGCCGCATTGCCCGGAAAGGGCGGGCCGGGCCTCGACGGCGGACAGTGCGCCGCAAGGGCCTCCGGCGGCATAAGCGGCGCGACAGGGGAGAGGGTTGAGGGCTTTTCTCAGGATGGGGCAGCGGGGCGGCCTGCCGGGGCTAGTCGCGACGGCGCCGCCGCAGGAAACGCCCGAGCATATCCGCCAGCTCGGCCCGGCGCAGACCGGCAAGGGCCGGCAGCAGAAGGACGGCAGCCCCCACGGCCATCGTATAGAGCACACCCGCACAGATGAAGCGCGGCAGGGAGGTTGCCGGGCCGAGGCCCATGCCCAGGGTCAGCTGGTGGCAGCCGAGGGCCAGCCCCAGCAGAATGGCCAGACACCAGAACTGATGGGCCAGATTGCGCCACCAGGAGAAGGGGATGAGGCGCGAGGCCAGGAAAAGCTGGATGTTGACGGTGACAAACTGGACGAGGACGGTTTTGCAGGCCAGCCCCACGGCGCCCAGATGCAGGCCGAAATAGCGTTCGGGCGCGAGCAGCAGCCAGACGGCGGCAAAGCCGTAGACGGCGTCCAGCATGGTGATGTTGCGCGTGGTGCGGGTGCGTCCGGCGGCATGGAAGACCGAGCTGGCCAGCTGCAGATAGGCCTGATGCAGGGGGTAGAAGGCCATGATCTGTACGGGCAGGACAGCGGCGGCGAAGTCCTCGCCGCCGAAGAGGTTGACCAGAGCCGGGGCTTCCACGGCGCTGAAGCAGGAAAAATAGGCGGCCACGGCATAGAGCAGGGGGGCGAAGCGCTGCATGATGCGGCCCATGCCCTCCATATCCTTCTTGCCCCAGGCAATGGAGAACTCGCGCATGATGAGCGGGGTCATGGCCGAGACGAAGAGAAAGCAGGCGATGCAGACCTTTTGCGCCAGGGCGTAATAGGCCTGCTGGGTGCTGCCGTCAAACCACTGGAGCAGCCAGCGTTCCACGCTGAGCATGGCAAAGGTCAGCAGGGCCTGCACAAAGAGCGGGTGGCTGTAGTCAAAGAATTCGCGGGCATAGGCGCGGGTCTGGTCGCCATCCAGCCGCAGGCTGAAGCGCCCCCCCTGCCCGAAGCGTTCCTCCCAGGCCTTCTTGCTCACGATCCAGTAGCCCAGGGCTGTGGCGGCCAGCATGGCGTACTGCTGGCCGAAGAGGGTGCCGATATTGAGTATGTCCAGCCAGTAGAGGCCCACCAGGGCAAAGACCGCCAGCAGGGCAATGACGCTGCGGGAGAGTTCCGAGGGCACGGTGGCGCCCACGGCGTCGTTCATGGAGCGCAGCACCCGGCCCCACCAGGTGAGAAAGGCCCAGAACGCCGCCAGCGGGGCCAGCCAGCCCGGCACGTCCGGCATGAGCAGCCCGCCCACGGGGCCGATCTGCATGAGGGCGGCCACGGCCAGACTGACGACGGCCACCAGCAGGCTCACCCGCAGATAGAAGGCGATGAGGCCGGTTTCGTGCTGGCGGCGGGACAGGGCATTGTAGAAGCAGGTGGAGGTGCCCATGTCGAGAAAGCCGGAAAGCTGCTGGAAGAGATTGGTGGCAAAGCTGTAGTTGCCGTACATCTGCGGCCCGAGCGCGCGGGGCAGAATGGCCTCCATGACAAGATACACGGGCACGGAGGCCACATTGGCCAGCAGTTTGGAAAGATAGCGGCGCGCCAGGGTGGGGGTTGCTTTCTGCATGGCCGCCAGACTAGCCGACTTCCGCCCGTCTTTTCAAGGTGATTTGCGCCGGGCCGGAAGCGGCGGGCCTTTTCAAGGCAGGGTTTTTGCCGTACAAAAAAGGCTGCTCGGGCGCGAGTTCCCGGGCTGTTTCGTCATTCAGCACAAGGATTGCGTCATGGATGAAAGCCGCAGCAAAAAAATGAAAGCCGGGCTGGAAAAGGCCCCGCACCGTTCCCTTCTGTACGCGCTGGGTCTGACCCGCGAAGAAATGGATCGCCCGCTGGTGGGCGTGGTCAATGCGGCCAGCGAGGTCGTGCCCGGGCATCTGCACCTCGGCAAGCTGGCCGAGGCGGTCAAGGCCGGCGTCCGCATGGCGGGCGGCACGCCGCTGGAATTTCCGGCCATCGCGGTCTGCGACGGCATTGCCATGAATCACGAGGGCATGCGCTTTTCCCTGCCCTCGCGCGAATTCATTGCCGATTCCATCGAAATCATGGCCCGCGCCCATGCCTTTGACGCCCTGGTCTTCATTCCCAATTGCGACAAGTGCGTGCCCGGCATGCTCATGGCCATGATGCGCCTGAACATCTCCTCCGTGCTCGTCTCTGGCGGCCCCATGCTGCCCGGCGCGCTGGACAGCGCGCGCAAGGGCGACCTCATCACCGTGTTCGAGGGCGTGGGCCGGGTGCGCAACGGCCAGATGAGCGAAGAGGAGCTGACCCGCTGGGAAGAACGCGCCTGTCCGGGCTGCGGCTCCTGTGCGGGCATGTTCACGGCCAATTCCATGAACTGTCTGGCCGAGACCATCGGCGTGGCCCTGCCGGGCAACGGCACCATCCCCGCCGTGCATGCGGCGCGCGTGCGTCTGGCCAAGCAGGCGGGCATGCGGGTCATGGAGCTGCTGGAACGCGGCATCCGGCCCCGCGACATCGTGACGCGCGGCGCGGTGGAAAACGCCATTGCCGTGGATATGGCCCTCGGCTGTTCCACCAATACCACCCTGCATCTGCCCGCCATTTTCCATGAGGCCGGTCTGGACATCGATCTTTCCGTCTTTGACGAGGTGAGCCGCAAGTCGCCCAATCTCTGCAAGCTCTCGCCCGCAGGCAGCCATTACATGGTGGATCTGGACAATGCCGGGGGCATCCCGGCGGTCATGAGCGAGCTGGACAAGCTGGGTCTCATCCGTAAGGACTGCCTCACCGTCACGGGCAGGACTGTGGGCGAGAACCTGAAGGAACGCAATGCCCGCATTCTGGATCCCGAGGTCATTCATCCGCTGGAAAACGCCTACTCCAAGGAAGGCGGCATTGCCATCCTGCGCGGCACGCTGGCCCCTGATGGCGCGGTGGTCAAGCAGTCTGCCGTGGCCCCGGAAATGATGCGCCGCGAAGTGACGGCCCGGGTGTTTGAAAGCGAGGAGGACGCCATGCGCGCCATCCTGGACGGCAAGATCACGCCCGGCGACGGGGTGGTGGTGCGCTACGAGGGGCCGCGCGGCGGCCCGGGCATGCGCGAGATGCTCTCGCCCACGGCGGCCATTACCGGCATGGGCCTCGGCAAGGATGTGGCCCTTTTCACGGACGGGCGCTTTTCCGGCGGCACCAACGGCGCGGCCATCGGCCATATCTCGCCGGAGGCGGCCAACGGCGGGCCCATTGCGCTGGTGCGCGACGGGGATCGCATTCTTGTGGACATTCCCAACCGCAAGCTCGATCTGCTGGTGGCCGCGGATGAGTTGGAGCGTCGGCGTGCCGAGCTTTCGCCGCCGCAAAAGGAATGTCCCTATCCGGTGTTGCGCCGTTATGCCCGCATGGTGAGTTCCGCCGACAGCGGGGCCATGTACAAGCCGGTATGACGGCGCGGATGCTTGCGCCAGCGACAAAAACGGAGAGGTCAGCCTCTCCGTTTTTGTGTTGCTGGGTCTCATTTTGTAACATTTGTACCGGCAGGAAGAAATCCAAAGAAATATCTCTAACTTTTTTGGCTCCCCGACCGATAATTATGTCGGTAATGAATGTGCGGTTTTTCTCGTGCCCGGGTCAGCCCCCCCACTGCCCTGGGTCAGCGCTTGACCGGTGCGAAAATGGCCGTGTAACTCCAGTCCCCCTGAGAGGTTGGCATGAAACTGAAACTGCAAGGCAGGATGATTGCCTTCATCCTGCTGCCCGCGTTGCTTGGTTTGTGCATTCTGGCAGGTATGGGCTATTCCAGCTCAGCCCGTGCCATTTACAATCAGATCAACAAGGATGCTCCGGTCGTTCTGGGCACGCTCAAGATCGGCATCGAGAATTTCTTCACCACCCTGCGCCGGGGCATGTACATTCCGGTGGACAATCAGCGCGTGGTGCATTTCCTCGAGGCGCGCAAAGCCGGGATTGGGGGATCCGAGCTGAAGCCCTATTTCGAGGGCGGCAACGAGGCTCTGAAATATTATATTGAGGTGACAAAGGCCCTCAATACCTGCGGCGTGGTGGTTCAGGACGGCACGGTGGTGCTGCATCGCGTTCTCGGCAGGGCCGAACCCGGCAATCTGCTGGGCAAGAACATGGGCGACCGCCCCTACATCAAGGCCGGCCTGGAAGGCAGGGAGGGCCTCGGCACCTACAAGAGCCGCGCCACCGGCGAGACCACGACCATCGTCAGCCTGCCCGTCATCCGGGACGGCGAGGTTCTGGGCGTGTTTTACGCGGGCATGGACAACATTACGCTCAGCAAGAATATTCTCGGTGCGGTGCAGCTGGGCGAATTCGGCGCGGCCTACATCTACAATGCCCAGGGCGAGGCCATCATGCACAGCGATTCCTCTCTCATCGGAACCATCCATATGAGCGAGCCGCATGTGCAGGAAATGCTCCGCAAAAAGAACGGCAGCCTCGAATACGTCAACAAGGATGGCTTCACCAAGATTGTCTATTTCGAGGAAATGCCCGGCGTCCACTGGGTGGTTTGCGCGGAATTGGACAAGAATGAGATCATGAAGCCCGCGCACGAACTCCTCTTCCACGTCTGCCTGCTGGTGCTGGTGCTGGCGCTGGCGGTAGGTTCCATCATTTTCTTTACGGCCCGCGGCATAGTGCGGCCGCTGGCGATCAGCTCGGGCCTTGTGGCGCATGTGGCCAAGGGCGAGATGGAGCTTTCCCCCGAGGAAAGAAACGCCATTGAAAAGGCCGAGCGGCGCGGAGATGAACTCAGCGTGATGGCTGCCGGCATTCGGGACATGGTCAAGAGCATCAGCGATCTGCTGCAGGAAAGCGAGCACAAGACCCAGGAGGCCCTCAAGGCCACCGAAGAGGCCAGGGCCGCCACGGCTCGCGCCGAGGAGGCCGCGCAACGGGCCGAAAACGCCAAGCGTGAGGGCATGCACGCCGCGGCCAGTCAGCTGGAGGAAGTGGTGGGCATCATCACCTCCGCCTCCACCCAGCTTTCCGCCCAGATCGACCAGTCCGACCGCTCCGCGAGCGAATCCGCCCAGCGGCTGGCCGAGGCGGCCACGGCCATGAATGAAATGAATGCCACCGTGCAGGAAGTGGCGCGCAATGCCTCCGAGGCCTCCCGCATGTCCGCCGAAACGCGTTCCAAGGCCGAACAGGGGGCGACGGTGGTGCAGCAGGCCGTGGACGGCATCGAAAAGGTGCAGGAAGTGGCCGAAGTCCTGCGCAACGACATGCAGCAGCTCAATGAGCATGCCCGTTCCATCAGCGCCATCATGGGCGTCATTTCGGACATTGCCGACCAGACCAACCTGCTGGCCCTCAATGCGGCCATTGAGGCCGCCCGCGCCGGCGAGGCCGGACGGGGCTTTGCCGTGGTGGCCGATGAAGTGCGCAAGCTGGCGGAAAAGACCATGGCTTCCACCTCAGAGGTGGGCAGCGCCATCAATGCCATTCAGCACAGCACCACCAAGAGCATGGAAGGTGTGGACAAGGCCGTGAGCCAGATCGGACAGGCCACGGAACTCTCCAATCAGTCCGGTCTGGCCCTGCAGGAAATCGTGGCCGATGCCGAAACCACGGCCGACGAGGTGCGGGCCATTGCCGCGGCCAGCGAGCAGCAGTCCGCAGCCAGCGAGGAAATCAACCAGTCCATCGTCCAGGTCAACGACATGTCCGGCAAGACGGCCGAGGCCATGCGCGAGGCCACACAGGCCGTCGCCGCCCTGGCCGAGCAGTCCCGGCGGCTGGAAGCCCTGGTGGAGGACATGAAGCGTCAGTAAGCTGCCGGCCCCTGAAGCGGGCGCTTCAGGGGCCTTGTCCGGCGGCTCGCCATGCGCGCCGGAGCGTGCGGCATCTTTTTCAGGAGGCGGCCCCGGGCCGCCTCCTTGGCGTTTGGCGTTCGCAAAGGCCTTCCGGGCCGGCGCAAAGGTTCTTTTTTGTCAATATCAAGGGGGGATTCAGGGCTTTTTCGCCCCCTGACGGCTCCATCCCTAATCTTTATTGCCCAGGCTCCGATAAGAAAAAGCGTATTCGCTGCAAGCCGACAACGGTACTACGTCTGGAGGAACGAAATGAGTCAGGAAATTTCCCGTGAGGATGGTCTCCTGCAACTGGTGACCTTTCATATCGGCGAAGAGGAATTCGGGGTCGATATCCTGGCCGTGCAGGAGATCATTCGCCTGATGCAGATAACCCCGGTGCCGCGTGCGCCCATCTACATCGACGGGGTCATCAACCTGCGCGGCAAGGTCATTCCGGTGGTCAACATGCGTGCCCGCTTCAGCCTGCCCGCGCAGGAAGCCACGCCGCAGACCCGCATTGTGGTCATGGAATTCGACCAGAAAATCGTTGGTTTTCTGGTGGATGCCGTCTCCGAGGTCTTGCGCATTCCGTCTTCCACGGTGGAGGATCCGCCGCCGGTGGTGGCGGGCATCGGCTCCGAATACATCCGCGGCGTCGGCAAGCTGGACGAACGTCTGCTGATCCTGCTGGATCTTGACCGCCTCATGTCGCATCTGGATATTGACGGTCTCTAAGATCGCATGCGCGCCCGTGGAAGGCGCAGCCATCTCCCCCCCTCTCCTTCAACAGGACTGTTTGCATGAAACTGTTTACCAAGATGACCTTGACGATTCTCTGCCCGGCGCTGGTGGGTCTCGTCATTCTGGGGAGCGTCAGCTACCGCAGCGCCTCATCGGCCCTGCTGGCGCAGATAGAGAACGATATCCCGACCCTGCTGGTTTCGCAGGAGATCGGCACCGAGCTGCTGTTCCGCACCCTGCGGCAGGGCATGGAAATGCCCGCCCAGAACGTCCGCGTGCTGGAAACCCTGCGCTTCTATGCCAACGGCATCAAGGACGAGCAGGACATGGCCGATATCGATTCCCTGTTGGCCCACTATCTTTCGACGACCACGGGCATTGCGATCTGCGGCATCGTGGCCCCGGACGGCATCCTGCTGGGCTGCCGTAGCGAGGGCGAGGATGCGCCCAGCAAGTTGCGCGACAGCAAGGTGGCGGATCGCGAATACGTCCGGCAGGGCCTGCAGGGCAAGGCCAGCATCGGCACCTACATCAGCAAGGAAACCGGCAAGCTCAATACCATTGTCGGCGTGCCCGTCAAGGATGACGGGGCCGATGTGGGGGTATTCTTTGCCGGGCTGGACAATGCCCGCTTGTCGCAGCTGCTGCTCGGACGCATCAAGCTGGGCAACAAGGGCGCGGCCTACGTCTATACCCTTGACGGGGAAGTCATCCTGCACAGCGATGCCGCCCAGCTGGGTCGGGACGACGCCGCGGCGGCGCAGTTCCGGGCCATGCAGGGCAAGGAAGCGGGCAGGATCGAATTCGTCAACGACAAGGGCGAAAACAAGCTCCTGTATTTCCGGCTCATTCCCAGCGAGAACTGGTATTGCTGCATAGAGCTGGACGAGGCGGAAACCCTGGCGCAAGTGCATACCCTGCGCAATCTGGTCATCGTGCTGGGCGTCGCGCTGGCCCTGCTTGTTTCGGCCATCATCTTTGTGGTGGCCCGCGGCATCACCCGTCCCCTGGGCGCCTGCTCCCGCGTCGTGGAAGAGGCGGCGCGCGGGGAGCTGGAAATGTCGGCCCGTACCCGGGAAGATCTGCACAAGGCCGAGGGGCGCGGGGATGAGATCAGCGTGGTGGCGCGCGGGGTGCGCCACATGATCGAAGGCATCAAGCGTCTGCTGGGCGAGAGCGAGGCCAGGGCGCAGGAGGCCGTCAAGGCCACCGAGGAGGCCCGGGCCGCCACGGCCCGCGCCGAAGATGCCGCCCGCCAGGCCGAGAATGCCCGGCGTGAGGGCATGCAGGCCGCGGCAAGCCATCTGACCGAGGTGGTGGAGGTCATCTCTGCCGCAGCGGCCCAGCTGTCCACCCAGATCAGCCGTTCGGACAGCACGGCGGCCCAGTCCTCTGCCCGTCTGGCCGAAGCGGCCACGGCCATGAGCCAGATGAATGCCACCGTGCGCGAAGTGGCGCGCAACGCTTCGGACGCCTCGGCCATGTCCGCCGAAACCCGGCAGAAGGCCGAGGAGGGGGCGGCCGTGGTGCAGCAGGCCCTGGTCAGCATTCAGGAGACCCAGCAGCAGGCAGAGCGCCTCAAGGGCGACATGCACCAGCTCAACGAGCATGCCCGGGCCATCAGCGCCATCATGGGCGTCATCTCCGATATTGCGGATCAGACCAATTTGCTGGCGCTCAATGCGGCCATTGAGGCGGCACGCGCGGGCGATGCCGGACGCGGTTTTGCCGTGGTGGCCGACGAGGTGCGCAAGCTCGCCGAAAAGACCATGGCATCCACCAGCGAGGTGGGCAATGCCATTGCCGCCATTCAGCAGAGCACGGCCAAGAGCATGGAAAGTGTGGATCATGCCGTGGCGCAGATTGGGCAGGCCACTGAGCTGGCCAATCGATCCGGCCATTCCCTGACCCAGATCGTCTCCGACGCCGAGACCACGGCCGACGAGGTGCGGGCCATTGCCGCGGCCAGCGAGCAGCAGTCCGCGGCCAGCGAGGAAATCAACCAGTCCATCGTCCAGGTCAACGACATGTCCTCCGAGACGGCTGAAGCCATGCGGCAGGCCGCACAGGCCGTGACCAACCTCACGGCGCAGGCGCAGCGGCTGGAGAAGCTCATCAACGAGATGAAAAACTGTTGACGCCCTGCGGGGCGGCGGGAAAGGGGCGGTCACGGGCCGCCCCTTTTGCTGTCCGGCAAGGCCCGCGCGCCCGGGGCGGCGCAGCAAGGCTTGCCCCCGGGGCATTAAGAGGATATGCAGATTTCATCCTTTTTTCGTGGAGGGCAGTATGTCGTTGCGTCTTTCGCGTTCCATCGTGGGGGCCGCTGAAGCCGAGGCCGTGCGGCGCGTCATCGAGGAAGACGGTTATCTGGGCATGGGCAACGAGACCCGGCGCTTTGAGGAGGAACTGGCTGCCTGGCTCGGGGTGGAACCGTGGCAGGTCATCACCGCCAATACCGGCACCGCGGCGCTGACCCTGGCCGTGGACAGCCTCTTTGCCCACAGTCTTGTGCCGCATCGGGCCGGGGCGCTGCCGAAGATTCTTGTGCCGTCCCTGACCTTTGTGGCCTCCTTTCAGGCCATTGTGGCCGCAGGCTGCCTGCCCGTGGCCTGCGACGTACTGCCGGAAACGGGCACCATTGATCTGCGCGATGCCGAAAAACGGCTGGACGGCGACGTGGTGGCCATCATGCCCGTACACTATGCCAGCAATCCCTGGCATCTGGACGAGGTGTACGACTTTGCCCGTCGCAAGGGGCTGCGCGTCATCGAGGATGCCGCCCATGCCTTCGGCTGCCGCCATCACGGCAAAAAGATCGGCAGCTTCGGGGATCTCGTCTGCTTCAGCTTTGACGGCATCAAGAACATCACCAGCGGCGAGGGCGGCTGCCTTGTCGCCTTTGACCGCGAATGCGCGCAGCGGGCCGCCGACGCGCGTCTGCTTTCCGTGGAGGGGGACACCCGTTCACGCTATGCCGGCACGCGCACCTGGACGCCGGACATCAAGCGTCTTGGTTGGCGCTTTCATCTCAGCAACATCATGGCCGCCGTGGGGCGGGTGCAGCTCGCCCGGCTCAAGCCGGAATTCATACCCGCCCGGCGGGCGCTGGCCGCCCAGTATGCCGAGGCCCTTGACGGCCTGCCGCATCTTCGTCTGCTGCAAAGCGATCCCGAGGACTTCATCGTGCCCCACATCCTGCCCGTGCGCGTGCTGGACGGGCGCAAGGATGCCTTCAAGGAGGCGCTGGCCGCCCGGGACATCCCTACGGGCGTACACTACAAGCCCAACCATCTGCACACCTTCTTTGCCGCGCCCGGAGCGCTGCCCCTGCCGGTCTGCGAACGCCTCTTTGACGAGCTGGTGACCCTGCCCCTGCACCCCGGCCTGAGCCGCGAGGATGTGGCGACCGTCTGCGATGCCGCACGCGAGGCCCTGGCCTGATCGGAAAAGGAGACATCATGACTTCGGACGAATATCGCCGTCTCATCCGCAGCCTGCTGGCGCGGCGCTGGTTGCGCGTCGGCCTGCTGACCGCCCTGACCGCGCTGCTGTACATCCTGCTGGGGCTTCTTCTGGTGAAGGGACTGGGCTGGCCCCTGCTGGTCGGCAATGCGGCGGCCTATGTGCTGAGTCTGGCGGTGCCCTATCTGGGGCAGTGCTTTGTGGCGCTCAGGCCCGTGGGCGGTACGCATCGGGAAATGACCCTGCGCTTTCTCAAACTGCAGGCGAGCGGCCTTGTGCTCAATACGCTGCTGGTGGGCATGCTGCATCTGGCGGGCCTCTCCTACGGGCTGAGCCTGCCGCTGGTCTGCGTTCTGGTGCCTGTCTGCCTCGCCGGGGTCTGCCGCTACTGGCTCTTCCGCGCTGACATGGGCGCAAACTCCGGCGAAACCGATCCGCGTTTCCTGCCTCCTGCCGAGGCCGGGCAGCAGCTCTGCTATGTGCCCTGCAGCGAACCGCCGCGCGTCTCCGTGATCATGAACTGCCTGAACAGCGCCGGCAAGCTGGAGGAAAGCCTGCGTTGTCTGGCCGCCCAGAGTTTCACGGATTTTGAAGTCATTTTCTGGGACAACGTCTCCACGGATCAGAGTCCCTTCATTGCCCAGGCCTATGCGCCCCTGCGCGGCCGCCTGCGCTATTTTCGCGGGGAACGCACGGTGCCGCTGGGCGCGGCGCGCAATCTGGCCCTGCGCGAGGCCCGCGGCGATCTCATCGCCTTTCTGGATTGCGACGACCTCTGGCGTCCGACGAAGCTGGAAGATCAGGTGGCCCTTTTTGACGCCTTTCCGCAGGTGGGACTGGTCTGCACGGATACCGAGATTTTTGACGGCAAGCGGGTGCTCCGGCGCATCTTCGCCCACACCCGGCCCGTGGACGGCATGGCCTTTGCCGAACTCATGCGGCGGCAGTGGATTTCCATGTCGTCGGCCATGCTGCGCCGCAGCGCCCTGGAATCCCTTGCGCCCCTGCCCGCCGACGGCAGCGCCCCCGACTGGTTTGACGAGAGCCTCAACGTCTGCGAGGAGGCGGATCTTTTCTACCGCATTGCCCACGACTGGGAACTGGCCCATGTGGATGCGCCGCTCACGCTCTGGCGCGTGCACGGCATGAATACGACCTTCCGCAAGTTCTCCCAGTTTGCCGATGAAACCCTGCGCATACTGGAAAAACATTGCCGCATCTACCCGGACTACGAGGAAGAGCATGCCGACCTTGTGGAGCTGCTCAGCCGGCGGGCGGCCTTTCAGCATGCCGTGGCCCTCTGGCGCGAGGGCAAGGGCGGGCAGGCCCGCGAATTGCTGGCCCCCTTCGGTTTCCGCTCGCTCAAGTACCGCATCTTCTGGCTGGCGAGCTTTCTGCCGTCCGCCTGCTTTGATCTGGCGGCCCGGCTCTACTTCGCCCTGCCGTCCCTGCTGCGCCGCTGAACGCGGCGTCCGTCCGGCGGCAACGAACAAGCCCGGCACCTTGCCGGGCTTGTCCCGTTTGGGTTCCTGAAGATGTCCCAAGATGTCCTGAAGATCTCCTGCAGGTCGCGCGTCTGCGGCCGTTTTCTCCGGCGCGGCGGGCGAACTGGCGGCCAGGGCGCGCCGGCGCCGTGCGGCATTGCGTTCGTGCCGAAGCGGGCCTAATCCTTGCCGCCGCCCACCACAAAGGCATGGGGATAGATGCGCTTGAGCACGGCCAGCATCAGCTTGGCCTTGGCGGTATCCGGCCACGGCCCCACCTGCACGTTCCAGAGGTTGTTGTTGCCGTAGATGAGCCGGCCCGCATAACCGGCGGCCGTGAGCGTGCGAATGAGTCCCTGGGCATTGTCCTTGATGCCGAACGCGCCGACCTGCACATAATAGTCGCCCAGCACATCGCCGTCGTCCTTGATCTCGGGGATGCCGCTCAGGCTCTGGATGCGGACGCGAGCCGTGCCCGCGCCGATGACGCCCAGCCGCTGGGCACAGGCCTTGGACAGGTCGATGACCCGATCTTCCACAAAGGGGCCGCGATCGTTGATGCGCACAATGAGGGAGCGGCCGTTGGAAAGGTTGGTGACGCGCACCTTGGTATCCAGCGGCAGGATCTTGTGGGCGGCGGTAATGGCGTACTGGTTGAACCGCTCGCCGCTGGCCGTGGTCTTGCCGTGGAAGCCCGGGCCGTACCAGGAGGCGATGCCCTCTTCCACAAAGCCGTGGGCGGACTTGAGGGGATAGTACGTCTTGCCGCGCACCGTATAGGGCTTGGTGCCGGGCACGCCGCCCTTGCGCCAGGAGGAGGTTCCGCAGGCGCAGAGCTGGCCGAGGCAGATCAGCACAAGGCCGAGGGCAAGCCAGCGGAACAGGCGGTTCATGATGGTGCGCGCTCCAGGGCCTCGCCCGCTTCAAGGCTGTGCAAAAGCGAGAGGCCTTCTTCATCCAGCGTCTGCCGGGCCTGGGCGCGAAGCAAAAGTTCACGGGCCTGAGCCGGGCGTCCGGCATCCAGCAGGTTCTCGGCGGCCAGCCGGAAAAGCCGGTGGGGCCGCTGCCCGTACAGGCTCTGCAGCAGGGCAGGGTAGAGATCGGCAAAGGTGCGGCGGGCGAGGTCGTCTTCCACGGCCAGCCAGCGGGCCAGGTGGCGATTGTTGCCCTGACCGCCGAGATAGCGCGTCAGCAGGAACAGCCCGTGCCGCAGCACATAGAGGATGCGCTGCAGCTCGCGCGCGGAACTTTCGTTGGTTTGCAGGGACAGTTCCGACAGGGGATCGTACAGATCGCCCGTCACTGCCGGGGTACGCGCCAGCTGGGCCAGTCGGTTGGAATAATGCTGCCGCTGAAAGGCGTCCTCCCGCAGCTTGGCGCACTCGTGGAAGGCATAGCCGATGCACCAGTCCAGCAGGGCTTCCACCGGCGACTGCACGGTCAGGCCGCTGGGGGAGGCGCTGCCCGCATACTGCCAGAGCAGGATGGCGTCCTCGGGCGGATTGTCCGTGGTCTGGCGGAAAAGATGGTGCGCCGTGTCCTTGAGCCGCCAGAAGACCCCCTTGCGGTTGGCCTCGCCCAGCAGATCGCGCAGGGCCGCATAGGACACCAGACCATCCCGGGTGAACAGACGGTGCTGCTGCTCCACGCCGTGGTAGACCATGCAATAATCCCGGACAAGATCCCGGACAAAGTAGGCCTTGCGGGCCAGCAGCCAGCGTTCGCTCACTGCCCCTCCTCTTGCAGGAGCGCCTGCGCCACCCGAATGTCGTAGAGGCGCAGGGGATCGGCGTCGGGGTTGCGTTCCTCGCGGTAGAGGCGGGCCGCGCTTTCCAGCACGGCATAGGGAACCCAGCCGTGGCGCTCCCAGGCTTCGGGCAGATCCTGCCGCCAGAGGCGAAAGGCCACGCCGCCGTCGGCCTCGCGGCGCACATAGACGCGAACGCCGGGATTGCCGGCCTGCGGGTGATAATAAAGGCCCAGTGCATCCTTCATGATCTGATTCCTGCCAGTTGAAGCCGTGTCATGGCGCGGGGCTTGCCCCCTGCGTCACAATCTTATAGCCCCAAAGGGGGAACCTTGCCAAGTGCGGCCTGCGGGAAGGCCGGAAAATTGTGAAAAAAAGTCGTCCGGCCGTGGTGGTTGTGTTCCTCGAAAAAATGCGTTATGGAATACGGAGAAAGAGTTGCCCCGAATGCCGGTACGCTCCGGCATCCCCTTCTTTCCGGCACTGGCCGTGGGGCGGGAGGCGGTCGATGCTTCCTGCGGGCGATTCCGGCGTGAAAAAAATGGCAACCGGAGTTCCCGGCGGAAAACCGCCGCCATTTTTTCGGAGCGCGCGCTCCGTACACGCAGAAGGCACATCACGCAACGCCGTGATACACAAAAACCACGTGGAGGTATGGCAATGGCGAAACATGCAACCCCCCTGTTGGACCAGCTGGAAAGCGGCCCCTGGCCGAGCTTCGTGTCCGACATCAAACAGGAAGCGGCCAATCGCGCCGCCAATCCGAAGGGCCTCGACTATCAGATCCCGGTCGATTGCCCCGAAGATCTGCTCGGCGTGCTCGAACTTTCCTATGAGGAAAAGGAAACCCACTGGAAGCACGGCGGCATCGTGGGCGTGTTCGGTTACGGTGGCGGCGTCATCGGCCGTTACTGCGACCAGCCCGAAAAGTTCCCCGGCGTGGCCCACTTCCACACCGTGCGCGTGGCCCAGCCCGCCGCCAAGTACTATCACAGCAAATTCCTGCGCGACCTGTGCGACATCTGGGATCTGCGCGGTTCCGGCCTGACCAACATGCACGGTTCCACCGGCGACATCGTGCTGCTCGGCACCCAGACCCCGCAGCTGGAAGAAATCTTCCACGACCTGACCCACAAGATGAACGTGGACCTCGGCGGTTCCGGCTCCAACCTGCGTACCCCCGAAGCCTGCCTCGGCCAGTCCCGCTGCGAATACGCCTGCTACAACACGCAGGACATGTGCTACCAGCTCACCATGGACTATCAGGACGAACTGCACCGTCCGGCCTTCCCCTACAAGTTCAAGTTCAAATTTGACGGCTGCCCCAACGGCTGCGTCTGCGCCATGGCCCGTTCCGACTTCGCCGTGGTGGGCACCTGGAAGGACGACATCAAGATCGATCAGGATGCCGTGAAGGCCTATGTGGGCGGCGAATTCAAGCCCAATGCCGGCGCGCACTCCGGTCGCGACTGGGGCAAGTTCGACATCCAGAAGGAAGTCGTCGATCTCTGCCCGTCCAAATGCATGAGCTGGGACGGCTCCAAGCTGTCCATCAAGACCGCCGACTGCGTGCGCTGCATGCACTGCATCAACACCATGCCCCGCGCCCTGCACATCGGCGACGAACGCGGCGCCAGCATCCTCGTCGGCGCCAAGGCCCCGGTGGTGGACGGCGCCCAGATGGGTTCGCTGCTCGTGCCCTTCATCTCCTGTGAAGCCCCGTACGATGACGTCAAGGAAGTCATCGAAAAAATCTGGGATTGGTGGATGGAAGAAGGCAAGAACCGCGAACGCGTGGGCGAAACCATGAAGCGCCTGTCCTTCCAGAAGTTGCTGGAAGTGACCGACACCGAAGCCGCCGCCTATCACGTCAAGGAACCCCGCTCCAATCCGTACATCTTCTTCAAGGAAGAAGAAGTGCCCGGTGGCTGGGATCGCGACCTTGCTGCCTACCGCAGCCGTCATCAACGCTAGTTTAAGGGGGAGAAGAACATGGCTTTTATTTCTTCCGGGTACAATCCCGAAAAACCGATGGAAGGCCGCATCACCGACATCGGCCCCCACAAGTATGACGAATACTTCCCGCCGGTCATCAAAAAGAACTTCGGCAAATGGCTCTATCACGAGATCCTCGAGCCGGGCGTTCTGATGCATGTGGCCGAAAGCGGCGACAAGGTGTACACCGTCCGCGTGGGCGGCACCCGCACCATGTCCATCACCAACATCCGCGAAATCTGCGACATCGCCGACAAATACTGCGGCGGCTATGTGCGCTGGACCACGCGCAACAACATCGAATTCATGGTGGAAGATGAAGCTACCATGAAAGCCCTGCGCGACGACCTGAACTCCCGCAAGTTCGACGGCGGCTCCTACAAGTTCCCCGTGGGCGGCACCGGCGCCGGCGTGAGCAACATGGTTCACACCCAGGGCTGGGTGCACTGCCACACCCCCGCCACCGACGCCTCCGGCCCGGTGAAATGCGTGATGGACACCGTGTTCGAAGAGTTCAAGAACATGCGTCTGCCCGCCCCGGTGCGCATCGCCCTGGCCTGCTGCATCAACATGTGCGGCGCCGTGCACTGCTCCGACATCGGCCTTGTGGGCATCCACCGCAAGCCCCCGATGATCGACCACCAGTGGGCCGACAAACTCTGCGAAATCCCGCTGGCCGTGGCCGCCTGCCCCACCGCCGCCGTGCGTCCCACCAAGGTGGACTACAACGGTGAAAAGGTGAACTCCGTGGCCATCAAGCAGGATCGCTGCATGTACTGCGGCAACTGCTACACCATGTGCCCGGCCCTGCCCATCTCCGACGGCGAAGGCGACGGCATTGCCATCATGGTCGGCGGCAAGGTGTCCAACCGCATCACCATGCCCAAATTCTCCAAGGTGGTCGTGGGCTACATCCCCAACGAACCGCCGCGCTGGCCTACCCTCACCAAGACCGTCAAGCACATCCTTGACGTGTACGCGGCCAACGCCAACAAGTACGAGCGTCTGGGCGACTGGGCCAACCGCATCGGTTGGGAATCCTTCTTCAAGCTGACCGGCCTGAAGTTCACCCACCACCTGATCGACGACTTCCGCGATCCTGCCTACTACACCTGGCGTCAGAGCACCCAGTTCAAGTTCTAGTCCAGGTTTGACTTAACCCCGGCGGCGCATAACGCGCCGCCGGGACAGGAGACAGAAATGGCTGATAAAGACGTGATCATCGACTTCCTCAAGGGCAAGTCCGCCGCCAAGTCCAAGTTCTATTTCAAGGACTTCACGGATCTCTTTCCCGACAAGGGGCCCCGCGAAGTGAAAAAGCTGCTCACCCAGCTGGTGAACGAAGAAGTGCTGGAATTCTGGTCTTCCGGTTCCACCACCATGTACGGTCTCAAGGGCGCGGGCAAGCAGTCTCACGCCGAAGGCGAAGACTAGTTGCCCCTGCCTGCGCGCATTGTCCGCAGTGCCGCGGGACTATCGGCCTTTTACAAGATTTGCCGCAACGAAAGTTGTGGCATTTCTTCTTTTGTACGCGGTTTTTTGAGCACTTCCGGCTACAGGCGGGATGAAAGCCACATGGACACGCGGTCACGAACCCTCGGTAGCGGAAGCGCCGCCCGCTGCATCTGGCGCGCCACGCGCGCGGTACGAAACCTCCTCCTGTTTGCCGTGCTGGTCATGCTCACGGCATGCGGAGGGTGGCGACCCAACGCCTCGACTTTCGGCGGCGGCTCGGGCACCAAAGACGATCCCTATCTGATCGCCACGGAAACGCATCTGCGCAACGTCGGCATCAACTCCCTGTATTTTGACGGGAAATATCTTCTGCTGACTGCGGATATCGCGCTCAGCGGCCCGTTGTGCCCCATAGGCGCGGATCTCCACGGCTTTGGCGGCATCTTTGATGGCGGCGGGCATACGATCTCGGAGCTGAGGATGACGACCAAGTGTCCCGAATACGGCGGCCTGTTCGGAGTTGTCAACAAAAACGGACAGATACGAAATCTCACTGTGGAAACGTCAATGGAAGAGATCGCCGGCCCGCACCAATGGGCCGCCAGAACCGGGGCAATTGCCAGCTTCAACATGGGGCGGATAGAAAACTGCACTTCACGCGGCCTTTTGAAGAACGGGGAGATTATTGGCGGTATCGTGGGGGTCAACAAGGGGATCGTAAGAAACTGCACCAATGACGCGACCATTGAAGTGAAAAAGCCGGATGGGGAAGGCGGCTTCGCCAGCGGCGGCGGCATAGCAGGCGCAAGCATGACGGAGGGCGCGCTTCTTGATGAGGTCGTGGTGTCCGGTTCGCTGAATAATGGGCGGGTGACCGTGGAAGGAAACCATACCGCAATGGCCGGCGGCATCGTCGCATCCTGCTCAGGCTCATCGCGCATTGAGGACTGCGTCAACGAGGGTACCGTTTCAGCCCGGGCGAGAAAAAGTGCCTACGGAGAAAGTGATGTGTACGTCGGCGGCGTGGTTGGATTGATCGCGGGGGCCACCGCCGAACGCTGCGTCAATCGAGGCAAGGTCAGGGCGACGGGCCATGAAAATGTCTACGTGAGCGGAATCGCGGGCAAAATTAGGGGGGCCAGGCTCATCGAATGTCGCAGTGAGGACGCTGTGCGGGCAAAGGGGAATCCCGGCAGGCAAGGCGCCGTCGTGGGCGGCAAAGGGGTGGAAAATACGATCTCCAACAGCGGCAAACGGCGCTGACGCATCCTGTGGTCTGAGCGGCGCAACGCCTGCCCTGCCTGCTTGCGCAGGAACGAAAAAGGCCCCCCGGCTTTCGCTTGACGTGAAGCCGATTGCCCTGTTTTACTCTCATGGAGGCGGACAGTCAGCGTGTCCGCAAAGCTCAGGCGGGCGGCCTGCGGGCCGTACAACAGACCCGAAAACTGCCCTTCCGGCAAGGGCTTCGCTGCCGCGCCGGAAGAGCCGCCATACCCCGTTTTGTGCGGCAAGGAGACGGATATGCTGACGGAAGTGGAACAGAAACTGCTCGGCATGTGTGCGCAGCTCGCCATCAAAACCCAGCTTGTGGGCGACATGGCCCATCAGCCGCCGCCACTGCCGCCGCAAATGGCCCGATCCGTCCTTGCCAAGTCGCTCGGCTCCTTTGTGACCCTCAAAATCGAGGGCCGGTTACGCGGCTGCATTGGCACCATGATCGGGCACGAGCCGCTGCTGCGCAATGTCTGGCGCATGGCGCGGGCGGCGGCCTTCGAGGATCTGCGCTTCCCGCCCCTCTCGGAAGGGGAATTTCCCCGGCTGGACATCCATATTTCCGTGCTGGGGCCACTCTCGCCCTGTCCGGCCATCGAACAGATCGAAATCGGCCGCCACGGCCTGCTGTTGGAACTCGACGGCAGCAGCGGCGTCTTTTTGCCGGAAGTGCCGGTGGAACAGGGCTGGAATACGCGGGCCTATCTGGAAAATCTCTGCCGCAAGGCGGGCCTGCCCCCCAAAAGCTGGCAGCATGAGCGCGCGCACCTCTACTGGTATGAGACCTTCGGCTTTGACGTGCCGACGGAAAACGCCACGGCCGAAACCCCTTCCGACTGAAACGCGGGCAACGCAACGGGCGTGCATGTTGTTGTGAGGGGAAGGGGAACCCCGCTCCTCGCGCGAGCGGGGTAGCGCTGCTGTCGATGCCCGTAGCTTCCTGCGTCGCAACGGGCACGGCCCTGCGGCCGCCCGTTGGGTCGCGCTCTGCTGTCGATGCCCGTAGCTTCCTGCGTCGCAACGGGCACGGCCCTGCGGGCCGCCCGTTGGGTCGCGCTCTGCTGTCGATGCGCCGGGCGGCTGGCAGGCACGTTGCAGCGAGGGAGGGAAAATTTTGCCGCCGGCAGCAAAAAAAAAGCGCCGCCCGCCCACAAGGGCGGCGGCGCATCATGGGGTTGAAGGGCATTCCGGCTAGGCCGTCACGGTCAGACGCAAAAAGCGCTTCTTGCCGAGCTTGATGACATACTCGCCGGGAGCAAGAGGAGTCAGGGCGTCGTCGCAACGCTCGCCGTCCACGGAAAGCGCACCCTCCTTGATCAGGCGCTTGGCTTCGCCACGGCTCTTGACCAGACCGGCCGCCTCCAGAAAAGCCGGGGGCGTGCTGTCGTCGCCCTGAGCGCAACGGTGGCTCGGCGCATCATCCGGCACGCCGCCGCCGGCAAAGACGGCATTGAAGGCCATGCGCGCCTCTTCGGCGGCATCCGGGCTGTGGTAACGGCTGACCATTTCGGCGGCAAGCTGTTCCTTGGCCGCCTTGGGATGCACGCGCCCCTCGGCCACATCGGCCTTGAGCGCGGCGATTTCCTCCAGCGAAAGGGAGGAAAGCAGCTCGTAGTAGCGCCACATGAGATCATCGGAGACCGCCATGACCTTGCCGAACATTTCCGACGGCGCTTCGTCAATGCCGATATAATTGCCGTAGCTCTTGGACATCTTGCGCACGCCGTCCAGGCCCTCCAGCAGGGGCATGGTCAGGATGCACTGGCTTTCCATGCCGTACTGCGCCTGCAGGGTGCGGCCCACCAGCAGATTGAACTTCTGATCCGTACCGCCCATTTCCACGTCGGCCTTGAGAGCCACGGAATCATAGCCCTGACAAAGGGGATAGAGAAATTCGTGAATGGAAATGGGGCGCTGCTCGCGGTAGCGCTTTTCAAAATCGTCGCGTTCCATCATGCGGGCCACGGTATAGCGCGAGCAGAGGCGGATGAAATCGGCGGCATCCATCTTGCCCAGCCAGCGGGAATTGAATTCCACCAGCGTCTTTTCCGGGTCAAGAATCTTGAAGAGCTGCTTCTTGTAGGTTTCGGCGTTGGAAACGACCTGTTCCTCCGTGAGCGGCGGCCGGGTTTCCGAGCGACCGGAGGGATCGCCAATGCGGCCCGTAAAGTCGCCGATCAGGAAAATGACGGTATGACCCAGCTCCTGAAAATGGCGCATCTTGTGCATGACCACCGTATGGCCGAAGTGCAGATCCGGAGCCGTGGGGTCAAAGCCGACCTTCACCCGCAGCGGAGTTCCGCGCTGCAATTTCTTGCGCAGTTCGTTTTCGTCAATGAGTTCAGCCACACCGCGTTTGATGACAGCCAATTGCCGATCGACATCCTGCATCGATTTCTCCTCTGAAGTTGTAAAAAACGCCCCACCAGGGGTGGGGCGCTACGACCTTACGTCCTTGGGGCGGCCACTGTCAAACATCGATCGGCGCGGCAGGCGCGGCGAGGCAATTTTTCAGCAGCGCGCTGCCGGGCCAAAGATGCCTACATGAGGCCAAGCAGCTGATAGACGCGGCTTTCGGAAAGTCCGCCATGCAGGGAAAGGGCGGTGGCGCTGTCCGCGCCGATCATGTTGATGGTGTCATCCAGCATCAGTTCGGCTTCTTCATCGGTAAATTCGCGGGGAGTGCTGAGGCTGACGGCATCGCGCAGGGCGGCGGGAGCGGAGCCTTCATCATCCATTTCGGGCAGACGGAAAATATAATTGGGGCTGACGGTGATACCGGAGACTTCCATGACAGACATCCTTTTTTTATCGCCTGACGGCGGTTTTTTCCAGGTAAGACGGTTACCCGTTACCAAGCAAGAAGGATGCCAAAAGCTCGCCGCCCGCACGGCCCCGCCGCCTGCGGGCAAGGGCGACAGGTCATGGCCCGGAAGGGGGCAATATTTTCCCGATCCCGGTCAAGCCTGAGCGCTGGCGCGGGTTCAGTCCGTTCCGGCAGGGGACAGACCGGGGCAGCGGCCAAAGATGACCAGTTCCAGCCAGTCCAGTCCGAAGTCGAGGGTGGCCGCGTCGTCGAAGAGCACATCCTCGGCACGGCGCGGGGAGATGCGCACATGGCGCAAGAGGCGCTTTTCCTCGATGAGCGCGCGAAAGGCGTCCAGCTGGTAGAGGCAGAGCATGGCCAGCGTGGACAGGCTCGGCTCCAGCGGCTTGCCCGTGGCCCGCACCATGCTCATAAGCCGCATGTATCGGTCATTGAAGGCATTGTAGGGCAGCAGGCCCTGCGCTTCCTGCCAGCGCGGCGGCGTCCATTCCTCCCCGTTCTCGAAGCCCCGGCAATGCGCTTCGCGCACGAGAAAGTGCCGCTCCTCCACCCCCGAGCGGCCCAGCCGCGTGCCGCGTCCCAGCGGATAACTGCGGCAGGCCGCCGGGCGGGCCGGGTAGACGGTGCAGCCCTGCGGCCCCACGAAGGGGCAGGGCAGGTTCTCTACCTCGTCCATATTGAGAAAGGGGAGCGGAAAGCCCGTTTCGGGGAAGGTGCGCACCGTGGCGTAGCGTTCCAAAAAATTTTCGCCGTCCATGCCGAGGTGGCGGCACAGGATCATGACATCGTAGGGCGTCAGCGGCAGGGCCAGGTCATGACAGCAGCGGTTGAAGCAGGTCACACCGGGGTGGCAGGCAAAGCGGAAGCGGGCATCCGCCGCCAGATCTTCCAGACCTTCGGGCAGGGGGGCGTCAACGGATGCGGTCAGGCTCGGGTCATGGCTCATGGCGGCTCCTTTTCAGGCAGGCTGCGGCGCGCAGGAAAAAGCCGCAGGGGGGAGGGTGTCAAGAATGCGGGTCAGGGCCGCGTCGGCCAGCAGGGCCGCGGCCTCGGTCACACGCGGGGCCAGCGGCGGCGCACTGAGAATGTCGGTGGTAAAATCTCCCACCAGGGTCAGGCGACCGAGAACGCGCTGTTGCATGGGCGGGCCGTTGTAGCCGCCCATGCCCGAAGCGCTCACCACATGGCGATCTGCCAGCAGGGCCTGCTCCACCAGCAGACGTTTGTCCGCCGGATCGTCCAGTGCCTCCACCCAGAGCGGGCAGGACGGCAGAAGCGGCGGCAGGCTGGCGGCATCCAGCCGCAGACGGCGGCAGTCCGCGTCTACAGCCGGATTGAGTTCGCGCAGCAGCTCGGCCAGGCAGTCCACCTTGGGCCGTCCCACATGACGCGGCCAGAATTGCTGACGATTGAGATTGGAGGCGTCCACCACGTCATGATCGATGAGCAGAAAATGCTCCACGCCGCTGCGGGCCAGCATGAGCGCCGTATTGGAACCCAGCCCCCCGGCTCCGGCAATGCCCACGCGCACGGCACGCAGGCGGGCCAGTTGCGCGGGCGTCAGATAGCGGACAAGCCCGCTGCGAAGAAGATTGTCGGACATGAAAAACGACTCCGTGGTCATGCGGTCGAACAGCGGCTCCGGCGCTCAAACGCCCGGTTGCGCCTCGTCCTGCGAAAGAAAGATGAGTTCCTCGACCATGAGCAGAAGTTCCTCGATGAGGCCGCCGCCGCGCATGGGGTGGCCGAAGACGGCCTCGCGCTGATTGTCCAGCCCGCGCCTGTCCACGGCATCGGGCACGGTGGGGGCCAGGGCCTCGGCCAGACGGCAGGCCAGCAGATAGCCCTCGGCCCCGGCCCGGAACAGGGCGGCCAGATCCGCCAGCCGCTGCCCGCAGTCCTGCCAGAAGGAAAGGGCGGCGGGGGAGGGCGCAAGGCAGGCCAGGGTGTGCAGGGCCGTATGGAGATTGTTGCAGGTGCCGCCGGGCAGGCCCGCCTTCCAGCCCCAGAGCCAGGGCGTGCGCCGGAAAAAGAGATGATGTTCCGCTGCCAGATCGAGCACGTCGCGCACGCAGCCCAGGGCGGCCCGCAGAGGGCCGCGCGCGGATGCGGGCCAGAAGGCGGCTTCGGCCGGGGCGTCCAGATCCCAGGCGGGCACCTCCTCACGCTGCGGCGTCAGCCCGGCCAGCTCGCGCAGCAAATGGGCCAGCCAGTGATTGGCGTCCGGGCTGTCCGGGGTTTCCAGATGGGAGTAACTCAGCACATAGCGCCCGTCGCCGTAATTGCCTGCGGCCATGAGGGGCTGATCCGTCAGGAAGTCCGCGGACAGGTTCACGCCGTAGAGCGCCTGCCAGGCCTCGAGGACATGGGCGGGAATGTGCCGCAAGGGCAGATCGGCCAGCCAGAAGTCGCGATCCGGACAATGATAGCGGGCCAGTACGCTGACCGCGGCATCAGAGGTGGGTGCAAAGCGCCCCGGCCACCAGACCGGCAGGGAAGGAAATTCGTCGGCCCGCGCGGCGTCGGCAGCGGGAGCAAGTCGGCGTGCGCAGGCCCGGCCCGGCGGCGGCACAGCCCGGGCGCAGCCGCGCCAGCGCGGCGGCACCAGCGCACAGGCCGCGTCGTCCAGCGGTGGGCGCAGGCTGTCGGGGCGGGCGGGCGCGTCCAACGCTGCGGGGCGGCTTTCGGCGTCCGTACCGTCGATCAGGCAGGAGCGCACCCGTACCCGGGCATGGCCGGAAATGAGATGTTGCTGACGCTCGGGATAGCTGCCGCGCGACCACGGGCAGATGTGCAGGCCGTCCTGCGCCCGGGCATGGCTAAGGGCCAGCCCCGCGCCGCCGCAGAAGCCGAGATAGCGTCCGCCCGTCCGCAGCCATTGGCGCACGGCCTCGCGGCCCGCCTCGCCCAGGGCCTGCGCCTTGAGGCGGGCATTGCCGCCCGGGGCCATGAGCAGGGGCGCGGTCTGCCCCCCTGCGCACGGCTTGCCTAAAAGGCCGCCATTGGCTATGTCTTTTCCCTTGACCAGACGAGAAGGCAGGCCCAGCGCGCGAAGAGCGCGCCAGACCATGAGACCCCAGATGTGGGAGTCGTCCCAGAGGACAAGGATGGGAGGTTGCGTGGCCTGCATAACAAGACAGTATTGCCGCCTTTCATGGAGAAAGCAAGATGGCTGACACCCTCCCCAAGGGCTACGAGCCCCGTGACGTGGAAGAGCGCTGGCGCGCCCACTGGCAGGACAACAAGACCTTTACGCCCGATCCCGATACGCCGGGCGATCCGTACTGCATTGTCATTCCGCCGCCCAACGTCACCGGCGCGCTGCATATCGGGCACGCCCTCAATCAGACCCTCATCGACGTGCTCTGCCGCCATGCCCGCCAGAAGGGAAAGAACGTCCTCTGGATTCCGGGCACCGACCATGCGGGCATCGCCACCCAGAACGTGGTGGAACGCGCGCTGGCAAAGGAGGGCAAAACCCGGCAGGAACTGGGCCGCGAAGCCTTCATTGAACGGGTCTGGCAATGGCGCGAGGATTACGGTCACCGCATCCTGAACCAGATCCGCGCCCTCGGCGCCTCCGTGGACTGGACGCGCCTGCGCTTCACCATGGACGAGGGCCTGTCCCGCGCGGTGCGCAAGGTGTTTGCCCGCCTGTTCGAGGAAGGACTCATCTACAAGGGCGACTACATCATCAACTGGTGCTCGCGCTGCCATACGGCCCTGGCGGACGACGAGGTGGAGCACGAACCCCACCGGGGCAAACTCTGGAAGGTGCGCTACCATCTTGAGGACGGCGGCGAAATCGTCATCGCCACCACCCGCCCGGAAACCATCCCCGGCGATACCGCCATCTGCGTGCATCCCGAGGACGAACGCTATGCCCATCTGGTGGGCAAAACCGCCATTGTGCCCGTGCTGGGCCGCCGCATCCCCATCATTGCCGACAGCTATGTGGAACGGGAATTTGGCACCGGCGCGCTCAAGGTCACGCCCTGCCACGATCACAACGACTGGACGCTGGGCCGGACGCACAAGCTCGAATTTGTGCAGGTCATTGACGAAAATGGCGTCATGAAGGCCGAGGCCGGGCCGTATGTCGGCCTGAGCAAGGAGGCCTGCCGCGAGAAGATCGTGGCCGATATCGAGGCCGCCGGGGATCTGCTGGGCGTGGAGGAACTGGATCATGCCGTGGGCCACTGCTACCGCTGCCATACGGTGGTGGAACCGCACGTCTCCACGCAATGGTTTGTGGCCACCACAAAAATGGCCCCTGCCGCCCGCGCCGCCGTGCCGGAACTGACCCGCATCCTGCCCGAGTCCTGGGCCAAGACCTATTATCACTGGCTGGACAATATCCGCGACTGGTGCATCAGCCGCCAGATCTGGTGGGGCCACCGCATCCCGGCCTGGACATGCGCCCAGTGCGGCAAGCTCATCGTCAGCGAGGACGACCCCACCGCCTGCCCGCAATGCGGCGGCGGCGATCTGCGGCAGGATGAGGATGTGCTGGACACCTGGTTCTCCTCCGCGCTCTGGCCCTTCTCGACCATGGGCTGGCCGGAGAAGACGAAGGATCTGGCCCGCTGGTATCCCACCAGCGTGCTGGTGACCGGTTTTGACATCATCTTCTTCTGGGTGGCCCGCATGATGATGATGGGCCAGCACTTCATGGGCGAAGTCCCCTTCCGCGACGTCTATCTGCACGCCCTTGTGCGGGATGAGTCCGGTCGCAAGATGTCCAAATCCACGGGCAACGTCATCGACCCGCTGGAAATGATCGACAAGTACGGCTGCGACGCCCTGCGCTTCACGCTCACGGCCTTTGCGGCCATGGGCCGGGACATCCGGCTGTCCGAGGCCCGCATCGAGGGCTACCGCCACTTCATCAACAAGATCTGGAATGCGGCCCGCTTCGCGCTCATGAATCTGCCGGACAGCGCGCCCGCACCCGTGGCCCTTGATGCCGTTCAGGGGCTGCATCATCAATGGATCCTGCACCGGCTGGAGGCCGTCAAGCAGGACATGGACAGCGCGCTGGAGGAATACCGCTTCAACGACGCGGCCCAGCTCGGCTACAAGTTCCTGTGGAACGAGTTTTGCGACTGGTATCTCGAACTCATCAAGCCCGACATGCAGGACGAGACCCAAAAGCCCGTGGCCCAGTATGTGCTCTGGACGGTGCTGCGCGAACTGCTCCTGCTCCTGCATCCCATCACCCCCTTTGTCACCGCCGAAATCTGGAACGCCCTGCCCGTGCCCGCCGGGGAACGCCCCTCGGACATCGCGCTGGAGCGCTACCCCGTCGCCCGGCCCGCCTGCGTGCGCCCCGAGGAGGCCGCGCGCATGGAGCTTGTTCAGGGCGTCATCGTGGCCGTGCGCACCATCAAGGCCGAACTGAACATCAGCCCGGCCCACAAGGTGAGCCTGCTCCTGCATCCAACCGACGAGGCCCAGGCCGCCCTGCTGGAAGCCGGCCGTGCCATGATCGTCACCCTGGCCCGGCTGGAGGATCTGTCCATCGGCACGGATCTCGCCGCGCCCAAGGCCTCGGCCTCGTCCGTGGTCAGCGGCTGTCAGGTCATTGTGCCGCTCAAGGGCGCGGTGGATCTCAATGGCGAGCTGGCCCGCCTGGACAAGGAACTGGCCAAGCTGGAAAAGGACGTGGCCGGCGTGCAGGCCAAGCTGCACAACGAGAGTTTCGTGAGCCGCGCTCCGGCCGAAGTGGTGGCCCGCGAGCGCGAACGTGCCGAAGCCCTGCTGGACAACCGCGCCAAGCTGCTGGCCCTGCGCGAGCGCTTCCGCGAAGCTCTCAAGGATGATGCCGATGCGTAGCTCGCTTCCGTCCCGTCTGCTGGCCCTGCTCTGCGGGGTCGCCTGCCTGTCCCTGCTGGGGCAGGCCATCGCGGCCCCGGCCCCGGAAACGCAGCGCATTGTCGCGGCGCTGCTGGAGGTTCTGGACGGCGATTCTCCGGCACAGGCCCTCAGGGACATCGCCCACTATCGTGAGGCGGGCTTTGTCTATCAGCCCGCGCTGGCCGTTTCCGACGAAACCTGCCCCACGGAGGGCGACAGCGATCAGCGCGCCGTACTCAGCGGCATGGTGACGGCGGATCGCACCTTTGCCTTCTTTTTCGGCAAGCCTGAGGATGCCCTGCGCGAAAATCGCCTGCTGCAGACCTTTCGCCTGGACAACCTGCCCAGCCTCAGCCGGGAGGAGGTTCAGGTGCTGCGCAAAGCCCCGCAAAGCGCCCGGGCGCGCACCATTGCCGAGACCTACCGCAAGCGCGAGTACGCGGCCTTCGTGCACGCGGCCAGCCGTGATGCGGCCACGCTGCGCCTGCTCGGCGCGCATATCTATGGCGTGTACATCGAGCGCCTGTATATGACTTCCATCATGGTGCTGGCCGCCGCGGAAAGCGATCAGCTGGAACCCCTCTATCAGGTGCATCAGAGCCTGGCCGCACATCACGGCAGGGCGCTGGCCCAGCTGGCCGATGAAGGCGTGCTGGCCGGCACTCCCGAGGAAAACCGCCGCCGCGAGGCCCTGGTGGATCGTCTGCAGGCGCTGCTGGGAGCGGACAATGGGGACAAGGGGCGGCCCTCGCTGGACGGTCTGCGGCAAATCGTCTCCCTCACGCAGGAGGAGCGGGGCATCTATCTCACGCCCTGTCCCTTGTAGGCGGCGGCACCCGACCCGGCAGCGGGCGGCGCAACCCTGGCCAGCCTTTGGCGGGCGGTTTCGCCGCCCGCTTTTGATGTTCAGGAGGATGGGGAAGCGGGCTGTCCCGCTGCCCAGATGATAAAAAGGCGGGGATGTTGCCTTTTTTTCCCTATACCTTCCGCGAAATGTACCGATAGAAAGAAAAAAGTTCATTGGGGAATCGTCGCCCCGCGGCAAAGGCAAGAGGTAGGTATGCGCTTGACCCTGACTCACAAGTTCGTTTTCAGTCTGCTGTTTTCCGTGCTGCTGGCCAGCGTCATCACTGTCGCGGTCTGCATATATTTCATGAATCGCCCCCTGAATGAATCCGTGACGGAAAATCTGCAGCGGGTGCAACGCAACATCGAGTCCGTCAATGCGGCGACGGCTCGCTCGTTCCGGGATATGGGCCTTGCCCTCGCTGAGGACAGGGGCGTCCGGCAGGCGCTTGCCGGCGGCGATCCCGCCCTGCTGCGGGAGCGCCTGTCCCGCTACGCCCGTGAGACAAAGACGGACGTGATCACACTCACGGATGCCTCGGGCAAGGTGCTGGCCCGCAGCCATGCGGATCAGGCCGGCGGCAGCGAAGCCGCCCAGACTGCCGTGCAGAACGCCCTCAAGGGCACGGAGACCGTAGGTCTCTGTTCGCTTTCCGACGTGCGTTACTTTTTGGGGGCCGTGCTGCCCGTTCGCGGCGAAAACGGCGTGCTGGGCGTGCTGGCGCTCGGCCGTTCCCTGGAAACGCCGGCGCACATCGACTGGCTGAAGGAAATCAATCTGCTGGAAGCCACGTTTTTCGAGGGCGATACCCGCTTCATGACCAGCATTGTCGCCAACGGCAAGCGGGCCGTGGGTACCCGCCTGAACAATCCCGGCATTGAGGATGCCGTCCTGCGGCGCGGCGAGATCGCCATGCAGGAGAACATGATCCTCGGTCAGCCCTATCGTTCGGTGTATTGGCCGGCCCGCAACGCGCAAGGGGAAATCATCGGCATGTGGTTTGCCGGCGTGCCCGTCAAGGTGCTGGCCGCCCTGCGCAATCAGGGCATCCTTGTCACCTGCCTGGTCAGCGGCGGCGTGCTGCTCGTGCTGCTGGGCCTGGCCATCGTGCTGGGCATCCGTCTGGCGCGCCCGGTGAAGAAGATTACCGCCTACACCCTGGCCGTGGCCGGCGGCGATACGCAGGTGAATCTGGACGTGCATGGCGAGGATGACATGGGGCAGCTCGCCGAGGCGCTGCGGACGATGGTGGCCAACCTGCATCACAGCACGACCGAGGCAGAGGCCAAGACGCTCGAGGCCGAACGGCATGGCGAAGAGGCCCGCAAGGCCCTTGCCGAGGCCGAGGAGGCCCGCAGCCGGGCCGAAAGGGCGCGTCAGGAAGGCATGCTGGCCGCCGCGAGCCGCATTGATGTGGTGGTGGCCCATGTGAGCGAGGCCGTGCACAGCCTCAATGCCGAAATCGCCCGGGCCAACGAGGATACCGCCCACGCTTCGGCGCGCCTCGGCGAAACCGCCACGGCCATGGAAGAAATGAATTCCACCGTGCTCGAGGTGGCCCGCAGCGCGGGCACGGCGGCCGACGTCTCGACCACGGCCCGCGCCAAGGCCGACGAGGGCGCAGCCGTGGTGGCCAAGTCCGTGCAAAGCATCCAGAATGTCCAGCGGCAGTCCGAACAGTTGCGTGGGGACATGCATGCGCTCAGCGAGCAGGCCCAGGCTATCAATCAGATCATGGGCGTCATTTCGGATATTGCCGATCAGACCAATCTGCTGGCCCTCAATGCGGCCATCGAGGCGGCCCGGGCCGGGGAAGCCGGACGCGGCTTTGCCGTGGTGGCCGACGAGGTGCGCAAGCTCGCCGAAAAGACCATGAGTTCCACCACGGATGTGGCTGCGGCCATCCGGGCCATTCAGGACAGCGCCGGCAAGAGCATGCAGCAGGTGGATCTGGCGGTGGAAAATATCGCCCAGGCCACGGAATACGCCAATCAGTCCGGCGCGGCCCTCAAGGAGATCTTTCAGCTCATCGAAACCTCGTCGGATCAGGTGCGGGCCATTGCCGCGGCCAGCGAACAGCAATCCGCCGCCAGCGAGCAAATCAACCGCTCCATCAGCGAGGTCAACCAACGGGCCGACGAGCTGGTGCGGGCCATGAATACGGCTGCCGCCGCCGTGCAGAGTCTGGACACGCAGGCCCAGAATCTGGGCCATATTGTCGAGGATTTGAAGCGGCCCTGACGGGCCTGTGCGCCTGATGGAACATGCTCGAGCGGGGACGGCATGCGCCGTCCCCGCCGCGCATGGGGCGCGGGCCATGTGCCGAAAAACGACAAAGGGACGCACGGCATTGCCGCACGTCCCTGAAATTCATGGCGCGCCCGACAGGATTCGAACCTGTGGCCTTTGGCTCCGGAGGCCAACGCTCTATCCAACTGAGCTACGGGCGCGTGACCACTCCACATAGCCTTTGCCGGGGCCGCTGTCAAGGAAAAAATCTCCCGGGCCGCACTGGCCTGGCGTGCCGTTCTCCCCTATACTCGACGCATGGCGGCCACAACAACCCTTCTCGTCGGCGTCAGCGGCGCCAGCGGCATGCCGCTGGCCCTCCACCTGCTGCGCCACTGTCGCGCCCTGCCGGGCCTGTCCGTTCAGCTCATCGTCTCGCGCGGGGCCGAAGCCGTCCTGCGCGCGGAAGGCGGGACATGCCTCGGAGAGCTTCACGCACTCGCGGATGCCGTGTTCGATCCTGACGACATGGCCGCGCCTCCGGCCAGCGGTTCCTGGCCGCATGACGGCATGATCATCGCCCCCTGCTCCATGAATACCCTGGGCGCGCTGGCCGCGGGACTGACCGCCAACCTCCTGCAACGGGCTGCCGGCGTCTGCCTCAAGGAGCGCCGCCCCCTCGTGCTCGTCACCCGCGAAAGCCCGCTTTCCCGCATCCATCTGCGCAACATGCTTGCCCTGCAGGAAGCCGGAGCCGTCATCATGCCCTTTTCCCCGGGCTTTTATCTGCAGCCCCACTCGCTGGACGACATGCTGGCCCACTTCTGCGGGCGCATATTCGATCAACTGCGCATTGACCACCCTCTCGGGCGCTGGGGCTGTGCCCCCTGCCCGCAACCCCCCACCCACAAGGAGCAGCCATGAGCAGCATCACCTGGCACGGTCATTCGGCCTTCACCATCAGCAGCGAAATCGACGGCCGGCAACGCCGCCTCTGTATCGATCCCTTCCTCACTCCGGCATCCGGCATCAGCGCGGACAGCATGGGGCCGCTGGATGTGGTGCTCGTCACCCATGATCACGCCGATCATGTGGGCGAGGCCGTCAATCTCTGCCGCGCCACCGGGGCCATGCTCGGGGCCATTGTGGGCACCGCTGAAAAACTTGTGGCTCAGGGCGTGCCGCAGGAACAGATCCTCAACGGCATCGGTTTCAACATGGGCGGCACCGTGGAGCACGCCGGCTTTGCCGTGACCATGACCCCGGCCTTCCATTCCAGCGAGTCCGGCTGTCCCGCCGGTTACATCATCCGCACCCCCGACGGACTCACCGTCTACCATGCGGGCGATACCTGCCTCTTCAGCGGCATGGCCCTCTGGGGGCAGCTCTATCCGCTGGACGTGGCCCTGCTGCCCATTGGCGGCGTCTTTACCATGGACGCACCGCAAGCCGCTCTCGCCTGCACCCTCCTTGGCTGCAAAAGCGTCATCCCCATGCACTGGGGCACGTTCCCCGTGCTGGCCCAGTCCACTGAGGCTTTCAAGCAGGAACTCGCCCTGCGCGCCCCGGACTGCCGCTGCATCGATCTCGCTCCCGGCAAGAGCATCAGCTTCGCCTAAGGCGCTCTACGCCGGGTAGGCCTTCCTTCAGGCGAGGGGGAGAGGGAAACCGTTTGGCAAAACGGTTCTCCCTCTCCCCCTCGTATCAAATTGATTTTATTTCTTTATTCTTCGGGGAGGGAACCCCTTTGTGAACAAAAGGTTCTCCCTCCCCGAACCCCACCCTTCCAAAAAACTTCCCTGTCCAGACGCCGGTCGTCGTGGCCCGCAAGGTGACGCCCGGCTTCGCCCCAGCCAAATCCCGAACAAAAAGGCAGGTCGAACAGCATGCGCTGCACCATCTGCCTTTTTGCCATGCCGCCGGGGGACGGGGCAGGCGTGCGATGCCTTGCCGGGGCACGCTGCCATGCAGCGACCCCGGTACGGCGAAGGGAAGGGAGCGCGAGGGCCGGCAAGCGCTTCAGGCGCGCTGAAAAAGGGCCATGTATTCCTGATTGCCCTTGGGGCCGCGAATGGCGGCGGGGAGAACGCCGAGACAGGCAAGGCCGAGGGTCTCGCGGCAGAAGGTGAGGATTTTATCCACGGCGCGCTGCCGGGCGGCCTCATCGCGCACGACGCCCTTGACGGTTTCGCCGGGGCCGAGTTCAAACTGGGGCTTGATGAGCACGGCCAGACGCCCGCCGGGACGCAGCCAGACCATGCAGGGCGGCAGGATGAGGGTCAGGGAGATGAAGGAGACGTCGCCCACCACGAGATCGACGGGTTCCGGGATGAGTTCCGGCGGGGCGGCGCGCAGGTTGACGCCTTCGAGGTTGACGACACGGGGATCGGCGCGCAGCTTTTCGTGCAGCTGATTCCTGCCCACATCCACGGCGTAGACCCGGGCCGCACCGTGCTGCAGGAGACAGTCGGTAAAGCCGCCGGTGCTGGCGCCGGCGTCAAGGCAAACGAGGCCGGACACGTCGAGCTGGAAGTTTTCCAGAATGGTCAGGAGCTTGTAGGCTCCGCGGCTGGCGTAGCGCTCCTTTTCCAGCAGGCTGAAGCGGGTGCCTTCGGGGTAGGGGTGGCCGGGCTTGTCCACCTTGAGCGGCGGCGCTCCGGGGGGAAGGCCGTCGGCGGCCAGGGCCACCTTGCCGGCCATGATGAGGCGGCGGGCCTGCTCGCGGCTTTCGGCGAGGCCCTGTTGATGAACGAGCGCATCGGCGCGCTGTCGGGCGATTTTGGCACACATGGGGCGAGTGTAGCGGCTTGTGCGGCGGGAAGCAATGCCGGCGGCGAAAACATTTTTTGGATCTGCCGGCTTTGAGGCTTGCCAACGCCGGAAAAGGAGGCTATAGATTTTGACCCTGCCACGGGCGTCGTGGCGTCTACGCATTTCAACGGCTCGCGCCGTGCCATACACGAGGTTGATCATGAAGAAAGACATCCATCCCACGGTGTACAAGGCCACCATCGCCTGCGCCTGCGGCAACACGGAAGAAGTGCTTTCCACCAAGGGCGAACAGGTGCATGTGGAAGTGTGCTCCGCCTGCCATCCCTTCTTCACCGGCAAGCAGCGCTTCCTGGACACGGCGGGGCGTATTGACCGCTTCCGCAAGAAGTACGCCAAGTTCGAGCAGAAATAGGTTGCGCCGCCCCCGTGCGGCACGCCCGTTGTCCGGCCCGCTTCGGTGCGGGAAATTTACCTCTGGCAAGGCCGTTGACGGAATGTTCTGTCATGGTCTTGCTGGAGTCGTATTTTTTTCAGGAGGCGGGACGGCAGGCGCTCCCCGGCGACGGGGCTGAAGCTGACGGGGCAGCCGATGGGCCTGCGTCCGCGTCCGCGCGAAACGCTGATTTCAGAGACAAATGGCAATGACAATGCGACATATCTTGCGCGCCCTGCCGGCGCTGCTTGTCCGTGCGGCCTGCCCCGTTGTGGGCGGTCAGGCCGTCATGGAAGGCATCATGATGCGCTACGGCGAGACCTATGCCCTGGCGGTGCGCCGTCCGGACGGCAAGATTTCCTCACGGCGGCTGCCGTGGTTTTCCCTGACGCGGCATGCCCTGTTCAGAAAAGCCTTTGTGCGCGGCTTTCCCGTGCTGCTGGAAACGCTCGTCAACGGCATCAAGGCCCTCAACCGCTCGGCCGAGGTGCAGGCCGAAAGCACGGAAGAGCCGCTGGAAGGCTGGCATCTGGCCCTGACGCTGGTGCTGGCCCTGCTCATGGCGGTGCTGCTCTTTGTGGTGGCCCCGCACGGTCTGTCCCTGCTCATGCAATGGATTGGCGTGGGCGGCGGGGTGGAGGGCCTGAGCTTTCATCTGTGGGACGGCTTTTACAAGTGCTGCATCTTCATGGGCTATATCTGGGCCATTTCCTTTGTACCGGATATTCGCCGCGTGTTTCAGTATCACGGGGCCGAGCACAAGACCATCCATGCCTTCGAGGCCGGGGGCATTGTGGATGCCGCCGCAGCCGCCCGCATGAGCCGTCTGCACCCGCGTTGCGGCACAACCTTTCTGCTCTTTGTCATCTGCATTTCCATCGTCCTGCATGCCGTGCTCGTGCCCGCGCTGCTGGCCCTGTACACGCCGCAGGGCAGCATTGCCAAGCACGCCCTGACCATCAGCTTCAAGCTGCTGCTGGTGATTCCCATCAGCGCGCTGGCCTATGAGCTGATTCGCTATGCCGCGCGCCTGCCGGAAGGCATCTGGGCCGATCTGCTGCGCACGCCGGGGCTGGTGCTGCAGCGCCTGACCACCGACGAACCGGACAGGGCGCAGCTGGAAGTGGCCGTGGTAGCCCTGCGCGAGGCCCTCGGCGAGGAGACGGCCGGGCGCGACATCCGCACGGCGGACTATGTTATTGAACCGGAATCGCCTGATCAGGCGCAAGCCTGCTGACCCGCACGGGAGGAATCATGTTCGGCAAACTGGAAGCGCTGGAAAGAAAATATATCGAACTGGAAAAGCAGCTGGCTGATCCCGAGGTCTACAACGATCAGGATCAGTACCGCAAAACCGCCAAGGCCCATGCCGACTTGCGCGATGTGGTGGAGCTTTTTCGCCGGCATCGTCAGCTCGTGCGGGAGACGGCCGAAAACAGGGCGTTGTTGCACGACAGCGATCCGGACATCAAGGCCATGGCGCAGGAGGAGATTGCCGCCGCGGAAGCGGAACTGCCGCAGCTTGAGCAGCGGCTCAAGGTGCTGCTCCTGCCCAAGGATCCGCTGGATGAAAAGAATACCATTCTGGAAATCCGCGCCGGCACCGGCGGCGAGGAAGCCTCGCTCTTTGCGGCGGATCTTTTCCGCATGTATACCCGCTACGCGGAAGTGAAGGGCTGGAAGGTGGAAGTGATGAGCGAATCCCCGTCCGATTCCGGCGGCTACAAGGAAATTATCTGCCTGATTTCCGGGGATCGCGTTTACAGTCACCTCAAATTCGAGGCCGGGACGCATCGTGTGCAGCGTGTGCCCGCCACGGAAACGCAAGGCCGCATTCATACTTCGGCGGCCACGGTGGCCGTCATGCCCGAAGCCGAGGAAGTGGATGTGGAAATCCGGCCCGAAGATTTGCGCATCGACATTTACCGGGCCTCGGGCGCGGGCGGTCAGCACGTCAACAAGACCGAATCCGCCGTGCGCATTACCCATATCCCCACGGGCACCGTGGTGACCTGCCAGGACGAGCGCTCCCAGCACAAGAACAAGGCGCGGGCCATGAAGGTGCTGGCCTCCCGCATTCTGGCCGCCGAACGCGAACGGCAATCCAACGAGCAGTCCGCCGACCGCAAGGCGCAGGTGGGTTCCGGCGACCGTTCCGAACGCATCCGCACCTACAATTTCCCGCAGGGCCGCTGCACGGATCACCGCATCAATCTGACCCTGTATTCCCTTGATCGCATTATGGAAGGGGAGCTGGATCCGCTGTTCGAGGCGCTGGCCACGGCGGCGCAGGCCGAGGCCCTCAAGGCGCACGCCGATGCCTGATCCGCATTGCTGACGCGACAAACGAAGCCGCCCCCGGGGGCGGCTTTTTTATCGGTTCGCGGCAGACGGCGGCACAAGAAAGCCCCTGCCGCGAGGCAGGGGCCTGATGCAGCCGGAGGGCGAGAGACGGCTCAGGCGTTCTCGTCCCGGGAAAAGCGCCGCAGCGTCTGCATGAGCAGCTCAGCCTGCTCCCTGCCGCTGCGCCGGGCGCCGCTGTCCAGCATTTCCCAGACATTGGCCCGCAGCACGTCGCGGCCTTTCAGGCTTTGCCGCCAGGCCTCGAAATCCGTTTCCTTCATGCCCTTTTGGGTGCGCCTGCTCCGGGCCTGCGCGTCGGGCGCACTCGTGATCAGGGCGGGGAGAAGGGGGCGGGTCGTGTCCGAAGTCATGTTGCCTCCCGTGGAAAAGGGCCGGAACGCGGGCCTGCCGCGTGGACAGGATCAGCGTCGCGCCAGCCCCAGACGCCGCACCACGGCCTCGGCCCCCAGACGGGCAAATTCGGCCACGTCCAAGCCTTCGCGGGCTGCGGGCGGCAACAGAAGTTCAGGGGCATTGGCCAGCGCCGGGTCGGGCCGCACGCCGTAGTCGGGCGGAAAGGTGTTGCTGAAGTACATTTCCTGAAAACCGGCAAACTTGAGGGCATGGGCCGTGGCGTCAAGCACCGCGTGCTCATTGTCGCCCATCAGGCCGAGGGTACGGGCATTGATCAGCCCGGCCAGGCATTCCCCGCCCTGGGTGCAGGCAATGTGGCCGTGACGGTTGGCGACGATCATGGCATCCATGATCTGCTGCTCGGTCACCTGCACCACCTGGAAGGCGCGCTCGCCCCCGGCTTCGAGGAAGCGTTCGGCCAGACGCCGCACGCGCGGCATGGACACGGGATTGCCGATCATGGCCGCCTGCGCCACGCTGGGCGTCACGGTGACGGGCTGCCAGACGCGCTGATCCGCCGGCGCAGCATAGTAGCGGTACACCGGGTCGGCATGGCTGGACTGCACGCCGAAAATGCGCGGCAGGCCGCTGATGATGCCCAGCTCGCGCAGCTTGAGGAAGCCGGACATGACGGCCGTGATGTTGCCCGCATTGCCCACCGGCACAAAGAGGCAGAGGCCGTCCACGTCCCAGTTGTACCATTGGGCCACTTCATAGGCATAGGACTCCTGCCCGAGGATGCGCCAGCTGTTCTTGGAATTGAGCAGGGCCACGCGGTAGTTCTCGGCCAGCAGTTCCACGACCTTCATGCAGTCGTCAAAGACGCCGGGCAGTTCCAGCACCGTGGCCCCGCTGCCCAGCGGCTGCGACAGCTGCTGCGGGGTCACCTTGCCGTGCGGCAGCAGCACGACGCTCTTGAGCGGCTTGCCCACATAGGCCGCATAGAGCGCGGCCGCCGCCGACGTATCGCCGGTGGAGGCGCAGACGGTGAGCACCTCGTTCCAGTCGTTGCGGCGGCAAAGCCATTTCAGATAGCTGAAGGCGCAGGCCATGCCGCGATCCTTGAAGGAGGCGCTGGGATTCTGCCCGTCGTTCTTGTAGGCAAAGGGCAGGCCCACGCGATCTCGCAGGGGGGCGGCGGCCTCCACGATGGGGGTGATGCCCTCGCCCAGATAGACGATGTCTTCCTCGTCCATGAGCGGGGCCATGAGTTCATAATAACGGAAAATGCCGCGCAGGGCCGTACTGCGGGCCGCGGCCCGGGCATCGAACAGGGCGCGCCATTCCGCGCCGCTGCGGGTGCGCAGACGGGCAAAATCCGTATTTTCCAGAAGGAAAACCCCGCCGCACTGCGGGCAGGTGTACAAAAGGCTGTCGCCGGGGTAACGCTGCCCGCAGGACAGGCAGACATACTCCATGTGTCCGCGATAGGCGGGAAAATCGCTGCTCTGCACGAATAAGGCTCCTTGTGCCGTAATGCTGCCGAAAACTGGCGAAAAGTGTAACCTCATGCCGTCCGTTTGTCGAGGCGTGCCCAGGCCCGGGGACTGGCAATTGACGCGGCGGGAGTCTGGGCTTAAGAAATGGGGCTGTCGGAAGCGGCCGGTCGGGGGCCAATTTTGCCCTGAACGTTCGACGGCTTTCCGCAATGCCTGCTGTTTGAGGCGGATCGTGCCCGCGCACGGAGATTCGCCGCATGTTTTTCGGGGTGTCCCATGCCGTACAGGAATGAACATATTTTTACCGTGTTTTCTCCGGGCTTCTGGCTGTATGACGGCAGCCGGTTCTGGCTGGATGAAACAGCGCGGCAGACGCTCAGGCTGCCGCCCGGCGAGTTGACCGCCAGCAGCTTCCTGCAGCATTTCGATACGGTTGCGCGCGAGCAGCTGTTGCACATTCTGGAAAAGGACGACAGGGGCGATGTGGTGTTGGTGAACGCCGTCATCTGTCGGGACGGACACTGCACGGACATCCTCATGCAGGGCAGCATCCCCCTGCGGGATGAGCGCGGGCGGGCCATGCGCTGCGCCGGCTACCTCATTGAGGTGAAAAATGCCTTTTCCATTCCCCGGGTCTACAATTCTCCCGAAGTGGGCCTCTGGGAATGGAACGCCATAACGGGCAAATGCTCCTTTTGCGAAGATTACCACAGAATGCTGGGATATGACTGGCCGGGCGAAGGCCTGCCGCAGGATATCGACGGCTGGGTGGAGCTTGTGCATCCGGATGACAGGGATGCCGTGGCGTTTCAGCAGCAGATGTCGCTCAACCCGGCATATGGCGACAAGTTTGAATGCACCGTCCGGATCAGGCACAAGCGCGGGCATTATGTCTGGACCATCGGCCGGGGTTTTGTGGTGCAGCGCAATGCGCACGGGCAGGCGCTCGCCCTTCGCGGCAGCAATCAGAATATCGAGGTTGTGCGCGAGCGCTATGCCAAGTCGCTGGAAGATGCCATGCGCGATACGCTCACAGGCTGCCACAACAGGAGCTTTTTCCGGGAGGAGTGGCCCCGGCTGAAGCGGGACGGCCCGTGGCCGCTGAGTCTCCTGTACATTGACGTATGCGGCCTGAAAATGGTGAATGACGCCCTCGGCCATGATCGCGGCGACAGGCTGCTGCTGGAAACCGTCAATGTGCTGTCCACGGTCATCCAGATGCCCAAATACATCATTCGCATGGGCGGAGATGAATTTTTGGTGCTCCTGCCCGACTGCACCCCGCCGCTGGCCGATGAATGTGCCCGCAACCTCGCAAAGGGCCTCATGCTGCAAAAGGAAGCGGATGTTCCGGTGATATTCGCCATTGGCGCGGCCTCCCTGACGCGCGGCGAGTCGCTCGACGCGGCAATCAGGACGGCGGAACGGGAAATGCAGCGCGCCAAGACCCGCTCCCGCGCTCAGGATCAGGCCCGTCTGCTATCGGCCATTGAACGGCAGCTCGGAAGAGCGGTGTGCCATCAGGACGATCGCGTGTTCTGCTCCGTGGGCGACAACTGACCCCACCTGACAATCTCTTTTCCCTGATGCGAGAGGGAGCGGGAGAACCGTTTTGCAAAACGATTTCCCGCTCCCTCTTGCGCTGGCAGGCCCTGCCAGTCGTTTTCGGAGAGCCGGCATGCGGCGGTATGGCTAGCGGTTGTAGAAGTTGATGAGGCAGCCGTCGAGAATGATCCGGCGTTCGTCGGCGGTGAGTTCGCCGAGGCGGAAGGTGCAGGAGCGGGCCGGGCTGCCGTCGGCGGGCAGAATCCAGCCGGCGATGGCATCGGCGTCGGCTTCCACGGCTTCGCGCACGCCGGGCAGGAGGATGCTGTCGTTGACCGCGAGGGAATGGGCCAGTTCTGCGGAGCCGAGCAGGGGCAGCATGCCCCAGTTGATCAGGTTGGAGCGGTAGCGCTTGGTGGCGTATTCCACGGCGATGTTGGCCCAGCCGCCAAGGACTTTCTGACAGGAGGCCGCCTGCTCGCGGGCAGAGCCGTCGCCGGGCTTGCAGGCGAACACGACGGAACCGATGCCGAGTTGGGCAAGATCGGCGGCCAGGCTGTCGCAGAGGGCGGGATCGACCTTGACGAGGGGGGCGCACCAATCCCGGAGGCGGGCGCGTACCGTGCTTTCGTCGCCGGCAAGGCGGGCTTTCTCCACGGCCTGAATGTCCTTGGCGCGGCCCACGTAGCCGGGATCCTTGCGGGAGAGGGTGAACTCAGCGAGCTTGAGCGGATTGGAGCGCAGGGAGGAGGTTTCGCCGGAGGGGATAAGCTCGTCGGTGGTGGTGACGGGATCCGTGATGACCGAGGCCACGCGCAGCAGGAGGTGCCGCGGCAGCGGGTGCATGGCGGGCCAGTCGGCGATATTGGGGCCGCGCTTGAGTTCGGCCTCGGGTTCGGGCTGGTTGAAGCCGTTGTAGACGCGGCGTCCGTAGACGAGAGGGTCGAAACGGTAGTCGAGGTTGATGTTTTTCAGGCGCGGGCTGTCCCAGTCCAGATCGGTGGCCGGGGTGAGGCGACCGCCGTTGGCCGCCGTGGCGGCGATGGAGCGGGCATCCATGAGGGCCACGCCGGAGACCTGTCCGTTGCCGGGCTTGGAGCCTTCGCGATTGGGGAAGTTGCGGGTGGAATGGCGGATGGAGAGCGCGCCGTGGGCCGGGGTGTCGCCCGCGCCGAAGCAGGGGCCGCAAAAGGCGTTCTTGATGACCGCGCCCGCTTCCATGAGCTTGGCGATAGCGCCGTTGCGCACGAGGGCCAGGGCCTGCGGCTCGCTGGCCGGGTAGACGGAAAGGGAAAATTCGCCGTTGCCGGTGCTCTGGCCGTCCAGAATGGCGGCGGCCATGCAGCAGTTTTCAAAGGAGCCGCCCGCGCAACCGGCAATGATGCCCTGATCCGTCCAGAGGCCGCCGTCACGGAATTTTTCGCGCAGTTTCAGGCCCTCGCCCGCCGCGCCGAACTGCTTGCGGGCTTCCGCCTCCACGGCGGCAAGGAGTTCCTCGCCGTGGGCGGCCACCTCGGCCACAGGGTAGACGTTGCTCGGGTGGAAGGGCAGGGCGATCATGGGCGGCACGGCGGCCAGATCCACACGCACAAGGCGGTCATAGCAGGCCGGGCCTTCGGGGCGCAGGGGGGCGTAGTCGGCTTCGCGACCGTGCAGGGCGAGGTAGTCGCGCACCTTGTCGTCGGTTGTCCAGATGGAGGAAAGACAGGTGGTTTCGGTGGTCATCACGTCGATGCCGCAGCGGTATTCCACGGACAGGCCCGCCACGCCCGGCCCGGCGAATTCCATGACCCGGTTTTTCACGAAGCCGTTGGCAAAGACCGCGCCGATGATGGCCAGCGCCACGTCCTGCGGGCCGACGCCCGGCTGCGGGGCGTTTTCCAGCCAGACAAGCACCACGTCGGGCGCGGGCACGTCATAGGTCTTGCCAAGGAGCTGCTTGACCAGCTCCGGGCCGCCCTCGCCGATGGCCATGGTGCCCAGCGCGCCATAGCGGGTGTGACTGTCCGAGCCGAGGATCATTTTGCCGCAACCGGCCATCATTTCGCGGGCGTACTGATGGATGACCGCCAGATGGGGCGGCACGAAAATGCCGCCGTATTTGCGGGCCGCTGTCAGGCCGAAGAGATGGTCATCCTCGTTGATGGTGCCGCCCACGGCGCAGAGGCTGTTGTGGCAGTTGGTCAGGGCGTAGGGCACGGGAAAGCGCTTGAGGCCGCTGGCGCGGGCGGTCTGGATGATGCCCACATATGTGATGTCGTGAGAGGCCAGCGCATCGAAGCGCAGCCGCAGGGTGGCGTCCCCCTCCGGGGCGGTATTGTGGGCCGAGAGGATGCGATGGGCCAGCGTGGCCTTGCGGGCGGCGGCGCAGTCGATGCCGCGGGCGGCGGCTTCCTCGCGGGAAAGGAGCTGACCGTCATCCACGATGACGGGAGAATCTTGCAGGCTGATCATGGCGTTCCCTGTGGTGAAAGGACTCTGGACACTGGGCCGCCCCGACGGAATCGGCCCCGCGGCCCTGAGCGGGCGGCGGCGGAGGCGGCTTTTTCCCCTGAATGCGCGCCGTGCGGCACGCGGCGAAGTATGCCACAGGCAGGGCGGGCTTGCAACGCGCCGGGGGCTGTCGCGCCGGGGTTCCCTGCCCGTCATTGCGGGCGGGGCGGGCGTCATGCCCGAAAAACCCTGACGCACGGCTTGCCGCGTCCGGCCTTTTTCGGCACACTTCGGCTGACCGCTCCGGGAGGTACCACGGCATGGGCTTTTTTTACGGACTGTTCTCGTCGGCGACCTTCGGCCTGATTCCCTTTTTCAGCATTCCGCTCATGCGGGGGGGCATGAGCGCCGAATGCGCCCTTTTTTATCGCTTTCTCGTCGCCTCGCTCACCCTGTGGCTTGTCCTGCGCCTGCGCGGGGAACGGGTGCGCGCGCCCCTGCCGGTGGTGGGCGGGCTGTGCCTGTCCAGCTTTTTCTATCTGATGGCGGCCCTGCTGCTGTTCTGGAGCTTTCATCACATGCCCAGCGGCATGGCCTCCACCATCCAGTTTCTGTATCCGGTGCAGGTCATGCTGATCATGGTGTGCTTTTTCCATGAGCGTTTTTCGTGGATCACGGCGGCGGCCATTGCCCTGGCCGTGGCCGGGGTCTACATGCTCGGCGGGGACGGCGGCAGCGGCGCGCTTTCCCTGCTGGGGCTGGGCATGGCCCTGCTCTCCAGCCTCTGCAACGCGCTCTATATCATCGGCCTGCAGATCACCCGCAAACCCGGCCTGAGCGGACTGGCCGTCACCTTCTGGGTGCTGGCCGCCGGGGCGGCCATGTCCCTTGTCAGCGCGCTGCTGACCGGCAGCTTCCGTCTGCTCGTCTCTGTCGAGGAAGGGGGCAATGTGCTGGGCCTGGCCATCATCACGGCCCTGTTGAGCAATCTGACCCTCGTGCTGGCCGTGCAGCGCATCGGCTCCACGCTGACGTCGGTGCTGGGGGTCATGGAACCGCTGACGGCGGTGATTGTGGGCATTCTCGTCTTTCACGAGCCGTGCACGGCGGCGGTCTTTTCGGGCGTGGGCCTGATCTGCGGCTCGGTGCTGCTGGTCATGCTCGGCCCGCAGGTGCTGGCCCTCGTGCGGCGGCGGGCCTGATTGCCGCTACGGCGGAGCCATGTCCGGCCCTATGCCGTGGGGCCGGCCCTATCCGAAGCGAAAAAAATGGGGGGAGACTCCCCGCAAGGAGTCTCCCCGGCACAAGGAGGCGACTGTTGTGTCGGTCGCCGACGGCTGGTCGAATTACTGCGCGTCCTTCTTGAAGAAGACGGGCAGATTGCGATTGCCGAGCACGCGCTCGCGCATGTCCTCTTCGGGAATCTTGCTCCATTCGGCGCGCTTGACGAAGTAGAAGATCACGCCAAGGACAATCCAGGCCAGCATGATCCAGCGCGGGGCCGGGCCGATGAGGGCGGGCGAGCCGGGCGTCAGCAGGAGCAGGATGCAGATGATGGAGACCACCGCGCCGATGATGCAGATGATCGGCTTGGCGCCGCGTTCGGCGACGGGCTTGCTGCTGGTGAGGCGGTAGCCCGCAAGGCAGGTGTACAGGTAGGCAATGGCCGTGCCTACGGCGGACATGTCCACAATCCAGCCCACCACGGCGCGTCCGCACCAGGGCGTGAGCAGCACGATGCAGATGGTGAAGATGATGGACTTGTAAGGCGAATGGTACTTGGGGTGAATGTCCGCGAACCAGTTGGGGATGATGCCGCCGCGCGCCATGCTGAGCAGGAGGCGGGTAGTGGCCACATAGAAGCCGTTGATGCCGGTGCAGACTGCGCCCAGCACGGCGGTGGCCAGCACCACGGCCCCGAACTTGCCATAGGCCATTTCGCAGACCACGCCCGTGGCCCAGGCCGTTTCGCCTCTGGCCCGGAGTTCGGCCATGTTGGCCAGCATGTCCGGATAGGGGATGGCAATGGCCACGGCAAAGGTCACCATCGCATAGAGCATGCCGCCCCAGACAATGGCGGCCAGCATGATGTTGCGGGCCTTCTTGGGCGAGAAGGAGAACTCCTCGGCCACCTGCGGCACGGTATCAAAGCCCACAAAGAGGAAGGGCGCAATGGCCACGATGGCCAGGATGGAGGTCATGGGCGAACGCCCTTCGGCAAAGACGGGGTTCAGGTTGCTGATCTGGGCGGTCTCCACCGCATTGGCGCCGAAGAAGAGCAGGAGAATGCCCGCGCTGAGGGCAAAGGCCAGGATGACCTGCAGCGTGCCGGCGATGCTGATGCCCCGGTAATTCATGATGCCGAAGAAGAGCGTGGCCGCACACATGAGCAGGACTTCGCCGGTGTAGACCTTCCAGCCGGCTATGGTGTACAGCTCCCCGAAATCGAAGACTCCCGGCAGGAGGAAGCGCACCAGCAGGCCCAGGGCTGAAATATTGATGCAGATGATGACCGCATACCCCAGCACCAGGGCCCAGCCGCAGATGAAGGCCGCCGTGGGGCCGTAGCCAATGTAGGCATAGGCGTATTCGCCGCCCGCCACGGGCGCGTATTCGATCATGTAGCTGTAGACCACAGCCACGAAGCAGAGCAGGAGCGCGCCCACGGCAAAGGCGATGAGCGTGGCCAGCGGGCCGGAATTGGGCAGGAAGGAGTCGCCGGGCAGCACGAAGCAGCCCCAGCCGACGATGGAACCAAGGGCCAGCGCCCAGACCTGCGAGGGCTTGAGCGTCTTTTCAAGGCGTTGCGAGGGTTGGCTATTCGTCATGAAAAGTCCTCCCGGACAGGGGGTTTGCCGCATGTTGCGGGCCGTGACCTCCGCTTCCCCTTCTTGTTGCGGACAACAGGCCAATGCCGGGGACGACGGCTCTCCGGTTACGGCGTACCGCATGTGTGCGGTTGTATGTGGCTGCTGGGCGGGCAGGCACAAAGCCTGCCCCCCATGATGCACGATTTTTGCCCGGCGGGATCACGCCGCCTGGGGGACGAGCGCGCGTCCCGCCGGGCGGGAATCACTAGGACGCCACGCAGGAGCGCACGGCGCTCGCCTTGGGCGCATCCTGGCCCTTTTTGCCCTTGGGATCGTAGGTGCGGATCGTGGTGATCTTGTTCTGGGTGAAGAAGTCCAGACCGCCCTTGCCCTGCACCTTGTCCGTGCCGAGCAGCGAACCCTTGATGCCGCCGAAGGGCACATAGGGGTGCGGCGCGCAGATGCCCACGTTGACGCCCACCATGCCCACTTCGGCCTCGCGGGCGAAGACTTCGGCATAATGCATGTTCTGGGTGAAGATGCAAGCCCCGTTGCCGTATTCCGAGGCGTTGATGACGTTCAGCGCGTCATGGATGTCCGCCACCTTGATGGTGGCCACCAGTGGCCCGAAGACTTCAGTGGTGAAGAGCGGGTTGCAGGGGGTCACGTCGCGGATGATGGTGGGGCCGACAAAAAAGCCGTTCTTGTTCTTTTCCGGCAGGTCGAGATTGAGGCGATCCAGCACCATCTTGCAGCCCTGGCCGTGCTTGAGGGCCACATCGGCGTAATGATGCACGTTTTCCACGGCCTTGCGGGAGATCAGGGGGCCCATGTAGACGTCGGGATCAAAGGCGTCGCCCACCTTGACGGTTTTGGAGGCTTCCACCATGCGCTCGATGACTTCCTCGTACACTTCCGGCACGGCGGCGATGATGGAGCCGGCAAGGCAGCGCTGCCCGGCGGAACCGTAGCAGGAGTTCAGGAAGTTGTTGATGAAGACATCCATGTCGCTGTCTTCCATGACGAGCAGGACGTTCTTGGCCCCGCCCAGCAGCATGGAGCGCTTGGCGCCCTTGGCGCAACCGGCGGCCATGGCCTTGGCCGTGGGCGTGGAACCCACGAGGCAGACGCCGGCCATGCGCGGATCCTCATACCAGGAGCCGGGGATGTCGCGATTGCCGTGCACCACGTTGACGACGCCCGCGGGCAGCCCGATTTCCATGAAGATTTCGCACATGAGCTGCATGAAATAGGGCGACTGGGTGGACGGTTTGAAGATGAAGGTATTGCCGGCCACAATGGCGTAGGGGATGAACCAGCCGAAGACCAGGGCCGGGAAGTTGAAGGGCGCGACGCCGCCGAAGACGCCCAGCGGCTGACGCACGACCTTGGCCGAGATGTTGGTGGACACATAGTCCAGAATGTCGCCCTGAATCATGGACGGCGCGGAGGCGGCGGACTCGATGATTTCGATGACGCGCTGCACTTCGCCGCGGGCTTCGGAAATATGCTTGGCCTGGTCAAGGGCGATGCCGTGAGCCAGTTTTTCGGCGTCGCGGATCATGCATTCGCGGATTTTGAGCACATAGGCCACGCGCTTGCCCATGGAGAGCTTGCGCCAGCCGCTGTAGGCCGCATGGGCCGAGGCAATGGCCTTTTCGGCCGTTTCCGGGCCGGAAATGGGCACGGAGCCGATTTCCTCGCCGGTGGACGGATTGTACAGGGGAACGCGTTTGCCGTTGACTTCGTCCTGCCACTCGCCGTTGATGAAATTGCGGATTCTGATGTCTGACATGGAACTCCTGCCTTGGAAGAGGGTTGCTGCCGCATATGCGGCCATACATGACGTTTTGCCGGAGCGGACGGTCAGCGGGCACGCCCGGGCCGCCCTTCCGGTTGGATTCTTGTGAACAATAGCCCATATCGGCGGCAAATGATGTCGCATTTGCGACATCGCCCGACAAAATTCTTGAAGTCCGATCAGAAAAAAAATAGACAACGGCAAGACCCGGCGTCCGCGGCGCCGGCGGAAACGGCCATGTGCACGCCGCGTGCTCCCGCCCCCTCCGCATGCCGCGTCTCCGGTCGTCGGGGGGGGGCGTCATCTTCACCGCCCAAGGAGGAAAGCACATGCGCGCCCTTGTCTGTCTGATCTGCCTGCTGTGGATGGCGGGCAGCCAAGCGCCCCTTGCCGCCGAGCGGCAGCATCCTGATTGCACGGGGCATGATCGCTGGCCGGCGAGTTCTGTCGGCACGCGCCTGCGGGAACTGGGCCTGAGCGACAAGGCCGGAGGTTATGACACGGTTGAGGTGGAGCTGCTCGCTTCCGAGCCGCTGTCCCCTGAGCTTTCCCCGAATGGGGGCGGGCGGGAGCTTTTTCGTCAGGTGCACAAGGTCACCATCCGCGACGGGGAAAATACGTTTGTCGCCATCACCGTCCATGACGCTTCCCGGCAGGAGTGTTCGGAATCCGGGGCAGACGTATTTTTTGTTTCCATCGAATGCCCTGCCCGGGGCGACTGCCGACGCGGCGCATTGCCGCTCGAATGATCCGCCGGTCAGGTCTGCCGCCGGGGAGGACGCGCGGCTTCATGTTGACCGGAGCGACAATTTGTTACACATCAGTGCTGCGCCGCACGGCGGAAGACTCTGCCGATGCCGCCCCCTTCGGGGCCATGCGGCGCGTCGCTGATGCACACAGGAGCGGACGGGCATGTTGAGCGCCATTTTCTTGTATTGTTGTCTTGGGGGTTTTGCGGGCATTCTGGCCGGATTGCTGGGCGTGGGCGGCGGCATCGTCATCGTGCCCATGCTGGTGTTTGCCTTCGGCTGGCAGGGCTTTCCGCCGCAGTACATCATGCTGCTGGCCCTCGGCACCTCGCTGGGCAGCATCATGTTCACCTCCATTTCCAGCGCCCTGTCCCACAGCCGCCGGGGCGCGGTGGACTGGCGCGCCGTGGGCCGCATTGCGCCGGGCATCATGCTGGGCACCTTCTGCGGCTCGCATCTGGCCGCGCTCCTGCCCAAGAAGGGGCTGCAAATCTTCTTCGTCTGTTTTCTGGCCTATGTGGTCAGCCAGATGCTGCTGGGCAAGAAACCCAGGGCCAGCCGCGAGCTGCCGGGCATGGCGGGCATGAGCTGCGCGGGCGGCGTCATCGGCATCATCTCCAGTCTGGTGGGCATCGGCGGCGGCACGCTGTCCGTGCCCTTTCTCATCTGGCACAATGTGGAGATCCACCGGGCCATCGGCACTTCGGCGGCCATCGGCTTTCCCATTGCCGTGGCGGGCTTTTTCGGCTACCTCGTGGCGGGCTGGAACGCGGTCGGCCTGCCCGCCGGTTCGCTGGGCTATGTCTATCTGCCCGCCCTGTGCAGTCTGGTCGTGTGCAGCATGCTCACCGCGCCCATCGGGGTGCGCATTTCGCACAGTCTGGACGTGCCGCGCCTCAAGCGCTGCTTTGCCGTGCTGCTCATCGTGGTGGGCGCCAAGATGCTCTGGGACGTGATCTAGAGCCTGTCAACACTATTCGCTGCCTGTAGGGGGGAAGGGAAAGCCCTCCGCCAGCGCGGGAGCGGGTTTCCCTTCCCCCCAAGCCCCCCATCCCTTCCCCAGCGCGCTTTTACCGCGGGAAGAGTCAGGGACACGTGGCAACCCCGCCCCCAAAAGCAAGCGGATCGTGTACGGCATATTTGTCTTATCTATTAAAATTGGTTGTAAAATTTCTATTGGCAGACCCTGGAGCGTTTTGCCATTGAAAAAGGCAAAATACGTTAGGGCCTGCCGACACGAGCACGGCCTGTCCTGAGGGAAGGGGAAGCCCTCGCCTTGCCGCCGATGCCCGCCAGGCTCCTGCGTCGCCTGACGGGCGCACGGCCTGCGCTCGCGTCGGAGCTGTCGTCCGCCCCGCCGCTTTCGTCAGGACGGCGCGGCGGACATCAGCGATCTGCGTGCTCCCGCAGGAAGGCGGCAATGCGCTTGCCGACGTTCTCCTGCAGGTTGCGGTAAAAGAACTGGTAATCGTAGACGTGATAGATGCCGTTCGGGAAGAGCTTGCCGGGATAGGCCGCTTCCGGGATGTCGGGAACCTTCAGCGTGCCGCGCCGGGCATCCAGATAGGCGCCCGTGAGGGCCGGCACTTCGCGGACAATGGCGCCGCTGTAATCGGTAAAGCAGGCCCCCTTGTTGGCCTCGCGCCCGGCGCGGCGCGAATCCGTGCGCCAGTTGAGGGGGTTTATGGCGTGGGTGCGCTGATCGCGGCCCACAAAGAGCGAGGAGGCAATGTGCTCGGCCTCGCTGTTGAAGGACACGATCACCCCCGTATCGCTTTCGCCCTGCGCCATGCGCAGCCGGGGCCGCTCGGCCAGATCCCCGTCCGTGATCCGCCAGCCGATGAGGTAGGCGGCCACCAGCCTGTCCCGGCAGGCCGGATCATCCAGAAACTCCTTCAGCAGCCGCAGGCCCATCTCGGCACCCTGCGAAAAGCCGGCCAGCACGAAAGGCCGATCCGGCACCGCGTGCAGATAGGTCAGGAAGGCGCTGCGCACATCGGCGTAGGCCGCCCGCAAGCGCTCCTCCCGCGCGGTCTCGTCCAGATCGAATACCGTCAGCGCAGCCTGCCGGTAATAGGGCGCATAGAGGCGGCACCACGGATCATAGATGCCGCGCTGCATGTTCAGGGTGCCGGCGAGCCGCTGCCGGAAGGCGGGATCGCGGCTGTCCGCGTTCAGGCGGCCATCCTCGCCCAGGGTGACCGTGGGCGCGATGAGAAAGACATCCGCAGGCTTGTCCTGTCCCTCGGCAAAGAAGACCCAGTTTTCCGGCTCGGCGTAATCGCCGGGAGAATGGGCGGCGCAGGCGGTGAGCGTGAACAGCAGGCAGATCAGCAGGGCTGCCAGCAGGTTGCGTATGGCAAGCATGGTGTCCTCCCATAAAAAATGGCATGGTGGCGGCCGGGACGTGCCCGGCCCGAACTGTTCTCCCGTCCTGACGCGCGCATTCCGCTCCGCGCTTGCGGGGCGTTGTTCATGCGTCACGCCGTCTCCGGGCGTTTCCGGCAACAATGCCGACGGCAAAAGCCGGGCGGCGATGACGTCCGGCGTCGGGAGGACGCCTTCCGTCCCGCGTCAGCGGTTGCGCCCGCCGTCCGTCTCCCGCACCAGATGCAGGAGCGGGTAGGGCCTGCCGTCATGGTCCACGGGCGAGCGTCCGCAGACCCGGAAGCCCTGCCGGGCATAGAAGGCCCGGGCACGCGGATTCTGCTCATTGACGTCCAGCTCCACGCGCGCCTTGCCCGCGCAGGCATCGCGCAAGAGCGCCTTGCCGACGCCCTGCCCGAAAAAGGCCGGATCCACAAAGAGCATTTCCAGCCGCAGATTGTCTCCGGCCCAGAAACCGGCCACGCGCCCGTTGCGTTCCAGCACGCGGCACTGCCGCATGGCAGGCAGGTAGACGGGCAGCATGGCCGCGCCAATGGCCTCGAGATCGGCGGGATCGAGAAAGTCGTGCGTGGCCTCCACGCTGCGCCGCCAGAGGGCCGCCAGTTCCGGCCAGTCCTCGGGCCGGGCCGGACGGATGGAATCGCCGCAGGGGGAAGGCAATGTCATGCCTCTTCCGTGCCCGTGTCGCCGATGCCGCTCATGAGCTGCACTTCGGCCAGATGTTCGAGCTGCTCGGAGAGGCCCAGCGCCTCGGCAAGCGTCTCCCCGCAGGCGCAGAGGCCGTGTCCGCTCATCCAGACGGCGGGATACTGTTGCGCCTGTTCGGCCACCCGTTCCGCCAGTTCGGTCGTGCCCGGCGCGCAGGCCGGGGCCACGCCCAGACGCGCCCGCCAGACCTCGGATTCGTAGAGCGGCAGGCGCAGGAAATCTTCCATGCGCCCGGCCAGGCGGATGCCGAGGGCCAGCAGATGCGGCGGATGGGTATGGAGCACGGCCCGGCAGTCGGGACGCGCCCTGTAGACGGCCAGATGCATGGCCGCCTCGGATGAGGCCGGGCCGCCGGAAAACAGCGTGCCGTCGGCCCGGAGCAGGCAGATGTCCGCCGCGTTCAGGCGGCCCTTGCAGACGCCCGCCCGGGTCATGAGGATGAGCGTACCGAACGGCGGGCAGTCCCAGAGCCGGCTGACATTGCCGTTGAAGCCGCGCAGGCCCCCCCAGTTCCAGGCCTCCCGGCAGCAGAACAGGATTTCCTCGCAGAGGTCGGCGGGAATCTTCGGCGGTACGACAAAGGGATTCGACGACATCAGTTGGCCTCCGTCGCAAAATGATCAAAACCGTACAGGCCTTCGAGACTTTCGTTGTTGCACTCGATGCCGGGCGTATCGGTGATGACGCCGATGCTGTGGAAATGGGGAATGGCCGTATGCAGCACCGGCAGCATATCCGGCGCGCAGGAACCGAGCAGGCAATAATCCTCGCCGCCCAGCAGGGCCTCGTGCACGGGATTTTTTCCCTCGGCCACGGCATGGCGCACCACTTCGGGATGCAGCATGCCCTGCGGCAACAGGAGCGAGGCCCCGAGGCCCGCGCCCTCGCTGCGGCCCGCCGCGCCCTCGCCGGTCAGCCCCAGCAGGCGCGGCAAATCGCGCATGAGGCCGTCGGAAAGATCCATCAGCGCCGGGGGCCGGGCATTGAGTCCCGCCCGGGCCAGCATGAGGCCCGCATCCACCTGCGGTTCGGGCCGCAGATGGGCGGCGCAGGCCGCGGGCCAGCGTTCCAGCGCGGCGCGTCCGTGGGCCTCCAGCTCTTGCAGGCCCACGCGGGCCAGCCCCGGCAGGCCCACGAGAAAGAGGCAGTCCCCGGGCATGGAACCGCCGCGCAAAAGGAAGGGCGCGCCCTCGCTCAGGGGTTCGCCCCAGACGGTGATGCAGGTGTGCAGGCGATCGCTGCGGGACAGATCCCCCCCGGCCAGGGCCACCCGGTGCTTTTCGGCCAGCCCGGCCATGCCGTGGAAAAAAAGATCAAGCCAGTCGGCATCCGCCCAAGCGGGCAGGCCGAGGCCCAGGGTAAAGGCCAGCGGACGTCCGCCGCAGGCCGCAATGTCGCTGATGTTGACGGCCAGCGCCTTGTGGCCCATGTCCTCGGGCGTGAAGTAGGCCCGCCGGAAGTGGATATCCTCCAAAAAGAGATCCGTACTCACGCACAGGGGCTGCCCGCCCCGGATCACGGCGCAGTCGTCGCCACGTCCCAGCAGCAGCGAAGGATGCTTGGCCGGAAAATGCCGGGCCAGCAGACGCAGAATGGCGTCCTCGGACAATGCGGACGGGGAAGGTTTGGGCATGGCTAGTCATCCTCCATGAGCAGATATTCCGCAAGAATCACCTTGAGGCCGAAACCGGGAAAATTGACCTGCACCTTGTCCGGCGGCAGCTGGCGCACCACCTTGCCGCGCCCGAACAAACGGTGACGGCAGAAGCCCTGCGGCAGGCGGCTGCCCTCGGTGGGAGCGGTCGGAGCGGCGGCCTGTTCTCCGCTCCCGGGCGCGGATGTGCGGGGCGCGCGCTCCTCGGGCGGCAGCTGGCAGTCGTCGCCGTCCGACGGCGGGACAGGCGCGGGCACGGCCCGGGCCGCTGTCGCCCGGTCGCCCCAAAAGGAGACGGCAGGCGCGGGGCACGCCACCTGCCCGGCGGACGAAAGGCCGCCGGAGACCGTCGCGCCCATGCCGCCTTCCCGCCGCCGCAGGCCGCCGCCGAAGCCTTCCAGCCATTGTTCGGCCAGCTCCGGCCCCATTTCGCGCACAAAGGGACTCTGGGCCACATGGGTCGAGCCTTGTTCGGCCCGGCTGTAAATGGTGGCCGGGGCGTACAGATCGAGCTGCTGGCGGGCGCGGGTGCAGGCCACATACATGAGCCGCCGTTCCTCCTCGAAGTCCTCGGGCCGGGAGAGGGCGTGACGCGAGGGAAAACGATCCTCCACCAGATCGATGATCAGGACGGCATTCCATTCCAGCCCCTTGGCCGAGTGCACCGTGGACAGGGTAATGCGGTTTTCGCCGTCGTTCTCGTCCTCTTCCGGGGATTCCAGCGCCAGATCGGCCAGAAAGAGATCCAGTTCGGCATAGCCCGCCGCCATTTGCACGATCTCTTCCAGCGACTGCTGCCGCCGGGGCCAGTCCTCGGGATAGCGTTGTTCCAGCAGGCCGCGATATTGTTCGAGAATGGCGGCCAGAGTCAGGGCGGGCGTTTGCGGATGGGCGCGCAGGCTTTCGATGAAATCCAGATCCGCCCGGAAGGACGCATGCCGCGCAAAGGCCTTTTGCAAGGTCGCCGTATCGCCGGACACGGCCGCCGCATAGAGCTTTTGCGCCGTCTTGGGGCCGATGCCCTCATGCAGGGCGGCCAGCCGCTCGAAGGCGGGCATGTCCAGCGGATTGAGCAGCAGGCGGGCAAAGGCGATGACGTCCTTGACGTGGGCGGCCTCGGTATAGCGCAGGCCGCCGTATTTGCGGAAGGGGATGCCCGCCTGATTGAGGGCCATTTCCAGCGCGAAGGAGTGGAAGCCCGCGCGGAAGAGCACGGCAATCTCATGCGGCAAATGACGCTGCAAAAGTTCGCGGATGCGTTCTACCACCAGCCGGGCCTGCGATTTGTCGCTGAGCGGCGTCACCAGCCGCACCGGCTCGCCCCCTTCCCGCCGGGTGAAGAGGGTTTTGCGGAAGGATTCGGCGGCGTGTTTCAGCAGATTGTTGGCCACGGCCAGAATGGGCCGGGTGGAGCGGTAGTTCTCCTCCAGACGGATGATGCGCGCGCCGGGAAAGAGCGCGGGAAAATCCAGAATGTTGCGGACGTTGGCCCCGCGAAAGGCGTAGATGGACTGGGCCTCGTCGCCCACGGCCATGACGTTGCCCGGGGCCTCGCCTTCCGGCCCGGCCAGGAGGCGCACGATGCGGGCCTGCACGAGATTGGTATCCTGATATTCGTCCACGAGGATATGCCGGTAACGCTCGCGCAGCAGGGCGGCGGCCCGCTCGTCGCGGCGCAGGAGCGCCTCCAGCTCGAAAAGCAGATCGTCATAGTCCATGACGCCCTTTTCGCGGCGGAAGGCGTCGTACTTTTCGCCCAGTTCGCTCAGGCCCTCGGCATAGGGCAGGAGGTGAAAGGCCTCGCGCTGCAGGATTTCGCTCAGGGGAAGTTCCTTGTTGCGGGCCTTGCTCAACAGGCCGACGATGGCCTGCGATTTGGGAAAGGCCCGGTCGCCCTTGCCGAGCCCCAGCGCCTCCTTGCAGCTCTTGACCGCGGCGGTGATGTCCGCGCTGTCCATGACCGTGAAGGGCCGATCCCCCAGCCATTCCGGCCGGAAGCGCCGCAGGATGCCGTAGGCGAAGGCATGAAAGGTGCCGCCCTGCACCCCGGCCAAACCCTGATCGCAGAGCATGCCCGCCCGCTGCAGCATCTCTTGCGCGGCCTTGCGGGTAAAGGTGAGCAGCAGCAGGGAATCCGGGGCCGCGCCATGCTCGATGAGCCAGGCCAGCCGGTAGGTGATGGTGCGGGTTTTGCCGCTGCCCGCACCGGCCACCACCAGCACCGGCCCGTCGCCGCAGGTGGCGGCCGCGTACTGCGCCTCGTTGAGCGCTTTGGCGTAATCAATCATTTTTTCAGGCTAGCACAAAGGGCCACGGCCCGCCAGAGGCCGAAACGTTCCCTTCCCCGCCCGAAAAGCCGTCCGTCATTCGTCGGCGGGCCGCTTGACGCCGGGTGGGGGCCTCCGTACACTGCGCCGAAAGCCCGAGGGAGGCACCATGCTGCACGACGACGCCCTGCTGGATGCGGCGGAACACATACTGGAAGCGGTCATGTTTGAAAGCTGGCTGCGCTTCTCCTTTCTGGAGGACATGCCCGACGCCCCGGCCGGGCCGGACGGGGAACCGCCGCTCATGGTGCGGCTGGACGAGGCCGCGCGCCGTCATCTGGCCGAGAAGGAAGCCGCCCTCCTGCCGCTGGCTTTGATGGTGGACGGGCGGGAGGCCACCTTTGAGCTGTCCCGGGAGGCCATTTGCCGCTATGTGCTGGAAGAGCTGGAAGGCAAGGGCGTCATCCCGGCGGGCAGTGCGGCCGAAGTGCTGGACAGCCCGGCCTTTCAGCTGCGCCTGCAATTGTTCAACAACTGGTTGCAGGAGCAGGAAAGCGTGCTGGAACGCGCGCCGCACGACTTTGCCGACTGGCGCATCAAGTTCGGCCAGTGGCGCAGCCGCCCGGACGTGGTGGAACAGACCCGGGCCGCCCTTGCGCCCACGGACAATCCCGCCGAAGCCGCCGGGGACGGCGGCGCGGCGACGGTGCGCCTGCTCGGGGCCGACGACGTGCGGGACGAGGAGTAGGGGGTGTTCTCGCTATGCACCACTTGTTTGGGGGAAGGCAACCCCGCCCCCAACGACAGGTGGAGCGTAGATGGCCAATTTGGCTTATACGTTGTGACAATTAATACCATAGATATTAACAGGCCCTGGGGCGGCATCCTCAGGGCAGCCCTTCTTGCCCGGGGCATGCGTCGCCCGCCGAGGGCGGATGTGGGCCAATCCCTGGGCTTGTCCTCACCGACAGAGACAACGGCAGGGCCGGAAGAGGTTTCTTCCGGCCCTGCTTTCGTCACAGGCAAACGGGGTTTTCGCCGCCCCCTGCCGCGTCACGGCTGCCGCCCTGTCATCCCCGCAACGGGGCACGGCGGCGGGCACGGCGGCTAATCGTCGTCATCCTCATCGTCGTCATCGTCCGCCGCATCATCCCAGCTGTCCGGCGGGAGAAAGCCCGGCTGGAATTCCGCGTAATCGACGCCGGGCAGGGGTTCCTTGCTCAGTTCGATGGAACGGGCAGTGGCGCACCAGGCACCCACATGTTCAAAGCCGTCGCCCCCGGCCGGATAGTCCCCTTCCACATCGCCGCGGTTGCCGATGACCAGCAGGAGCGGCAGCGGCATGGCGGCCTTGCCGCCGTCACGCGGGCAGTGTTCCAGGTCGATGAAGACCTTGAGCGCATGATTATAGATATAGCGCAGGCCCTTATCAGACGAATTGCGTTTGTCCACGCGCCATGTGTAATTTTGCGTTGCGAAACCGTACAGGTCCTTGAGTTCGCTTTGCGCCATGTCGGCACACAGGTCCTCATTACCCGGCAGTTCCCAGCCCGACCGGGCATCCGTCGCGACGGCGTAGACCCGGTCGCCCTTCCAGTCCCCGGCAAGCAGATTTTGCAGATCCCAAAAGATATCGCAGCCCCCCGCCTCGGGGACGGCCAGCTCGCGCATGCTGAGCGTGTAGTAGCCGAAGCATTCGCGCTTATCCAGGTTGACCAGCACATAATAGCGCCCAAGCCCCATTTCCGTGAAGTTCGGCCGGAACTCCTCGTAATCCACATCTTCCAGCGGCTCCTTGCGGATCTCGATGGAACGCACGCTATCGATCCACCATGCTTCGGCGTCCTCCATCTTCTCCGCGGCGTCCTCATCATTCACATCAAAATCAAAGTCGCTGCCGCCCGGGGCGATCAGCAGCGGCAGGGGCGCAATGTCGTCCAGATTGACCGGGCAATGCGCCAGATCAAGGAAGACCTCCAGCTCATGGTTGTAGATATAGCGCAGGCCGTGATCCTCGGTATCCACTTCATCCGGTTGCAGGTTCCTGCACTCGTCGCAGGCAAACCTGTACAGGCTCTTGATGCCCAGCTCCTTCCGGGCCGCGGCCAGTTCGCCGCTGTAGCTGTCGTCATCCTTGGGCAGATGACTCGCGACGACATAGACCCTGTCCCCCTTCCAAGGCCCGGCCAGCAGATTATGCAGGGCCCGCACCAGCGGAGTATGATGATAGCACCATTCCGCCATTTTCGCGCCACTGCCGAAGTCGTGAGGCGAGAGCGACTCCTTCTTGTCCAGATTGACGATCATATTATAACTTCCCATAGGTTCCTCCCGGCGCATGTTTTATTGTGGTTCTGGATTCCGCCTGACCGCATGTTGCCGCCCGTATCTTCCGCGACAGGGCGTTGCAAGCCATGCTGCAAAAACGGCCATATCTGTGATATATCAGAGCGCTGCATTTCTGTCATCAGCGGCGCGCCCCGGACGGCCCCTGCCCGTGCCGTCATCTTTGCAGCAACCACGCAGGATTCTGACCAAAAGAAACAAAAAGAAACAAAAAAAACAAAAAAAACAAAAGCCCCATGAGGGGCAGAAAATGATACGGAAGCATATGGAAAAGCAACGGGCAGCGACAGCAGCGCGGGCCTGCGTCGGCCGTGGGAGTTCGTCTTTTCTTTTTCTGTCGTTGGATGGCGGTTTCGGCCCGGCATCCGGGCCGGGTCGCCCGCGCGACCGAACGGCGGCCCGCAGGGCCGTGCCTGTTAGGCGACGCAGGAGCCTTACAGGCATCGACAGCAGCGCGCGACCGAACGGCGGCCCGTAGGGCCGTGCCTGTTAGGCGACGCAGGAGCCTTACAGGCATCGACAGCAGCGCGGGGCAGGGGGCTGGCGATCCCTAGCCCCTACAACCCCTTACCCCGCCTTGGGCCAGTCATCCGTGGCGGGGAGCGTGTCCCCGTACCCTGTCCCCCTCTCTGACGCGCGTCACAGGGCGTCGCCCTCCCGCTGTCCCGCCTTCGCGCGGGACGAGCGTCCGGGCGGCGTCGGAGCTTCCGCCCCTGCGGGGCAGTGATCTCCTCCGCGCCATGACGCGCTGACGCCATCAGGCAGGATGACGGGGTGCGGGCAAGTAAACGACCCCGCTTTGCCTCACAGAAGAGAAAAAACTTTTCCCTCAATGCGTCACGGCACAGGCTGATGAGTCGGGGCGATGGGGGCGAAAATCGGCGCTCTGGATGGAAGCGGAAAAAAGTGTTCCCCCATTACGTTACCGCAATGGCTGACGGGCGAGGGGAACGGCCCGTTGAAACAGGTTGAGGCAATGGATAGTCCCTTACCGGGTCACGGCAATGCCTGGCAGACGGGGAAAATGACGGCAAGGGACGGCATGGCGCGGACGGACTCTCCCCTTTCGCATGGCACGACAGTCAAAAGCAAAGGAAAGCCTGTGTGCTGCGATGCCGGAGCAGGGAGGCAGTAAAGCGCGCTGGGGAGGGGTTGGGGGGAGTT
>DWZD01000012.1 GCA_019118345.1 Candidatus Desulfovibrio intestinavium
GGAACCCCCTCCCGCGCTGGCGGAGGGGGTTCCCCTCCCCCCCCAAAAAAAAAGTCAGGCCTGAACCGAAAATTCCTTTTGCGGCGCGTCAAGCGCAGCGGCAAGGCTTTCGTCAAGGGTGGGATGGGCAAACATGAAGGCCAGCGGGTGCCCGCTGTCCACACGGCGCAGCACAAGCTGCTGCGCGGCAGTCACCAGATGGGAAACCCCGTGCCCCACGGCAGCCATGCCCACCAGCCGCCCGTCGCAGCGCACGGCCTTCACAAAGCCGCTGATGTCGCCGTGGGCCTGGGCGATGGGATTGGCGCTCAACGGGGCAACGCCCACCGTGACCTTGCCTTTGGCGGCGGCGTCGCGGGCGGTCAGGCCCACGCGCATGACTTCGGTGCTGCCGTAGACGCAGGCCGGAACTGGCCCGCTTTCGTAGGGGCCGCTGACCTGTCCGAGGATGCGCCGCGCGGCATAAAGGGCCTGATGCTCAGCCGCATGGGCCAGCTGCACACGGCCATTGACGTCGCCAATGGCGTAGACATGGGAGGCCGCTTCCAGAAATTCGTCGGTTTCCACGGCGCCGCGCGCGTCCAGACGGCAGCCGAGATGTTCGCAGCCCAGCCCCTGCGTGAGAGGACGGCGGCCCACGGCCAGCAGAGCGCGCGCCGCCGTGAGTTCCCGCCCGTCAGCCAAACGCAGAACGGCCTGACCGTCGCGGGCGGCGAGGGCCTGCGTCTTGCAGTCGGCCAGTACGGTCACCCCTCGCTTTTTGAGCGCTTTGGCCATTTCCGCGGCAATGTCGTCGTCCTCGCCAGGCAGGATATGCGGCGCGGCTTCCACCACCGTGACCGTGCAGCCGAGGGCGTGAAAGATGTCGGCCATTTCCAGACCGATGACCCCGCCTCCCACCACCAGCAGGCTTTCCGGCACCTCGTTCGAGGCCAGCATATCGGTGCTGTCGAGGATGACGGCATGATCCGGCTGCATGCTGGGGAAGGACGCGGGCCGCGAGCCGGTGGCAATGATGATGTCTTCGGCCTCGATGAGGCGCACGCCCTGTCCGGTTTTGACCTGCACCCGACCGGGGCCTTCGCAGACGGCATAACCGGAAAGCAGCTCGATGCCTTCGGCGGCCAGCTGTTTGCCCAGCGCCTGCCGGGTGCCGGCGACAAAGCGCTGCATGCGGGTGTGGAGGGCGGCATAATCCAGTGTTATGTCAGCGGTGAGCACGCGCTGACGTTCCAGGGCCAGCACGCCCGCGCGGGCCGTGACCGCGCCCAGCAGCATCTTGGTGGGGATGCAGCCGCGATTGAGGCAGGTGCCGCCCGCCTCGGCGCTTTCCACCAGCACGGTTTTCTTTCCTGCCGCCGCCAGCAGGCGGGCCGCACGCGTTCCGGCGGGGCCGCCGCCGATGATGCAGACGTCATGGGTCATCATGGGTACTCCTGAAAGGGGTGTTTCCGTGAAAAAGGGGCAGGCCGCGCCTCCGGCAAGGGGGGACGTCGCCTGTTTGGCGTCGGGCCGTATGTCTAGTCCTGCTCCGGGCTGCTCATGCGAAAGTCCACGCGGATTTTGAACATCCTCGTGGCCGGTAGATTGAGAATCGGCACGCCCGTGCGGGACGTGATGCCGTCCAGCGTGGCCTGTACGTCCTCCCGTGAGGGGCCGATGCAGGTGAACCAGATATTGTAGCTATGTTCCCGCAGGTAGTTGTGCGTCACGCCCGGGCAGGCATTGACCGCCGCCACAAAGGCAGCCATGCGATCTTCAGGCACCTTGGCCGCGCAGAGGGTGGACACGAAGCCCAGCTTGGCGGATTGGAAGTTGGCCCCGAGGCGGCGGATGATCTTGCGCCGGCGCAGGGCGCGCACCCGCTCGAAGGCTTCCTCCTCGCTGATGTCCAGCAGGCGGCCAAGCTCGGCATAGGGCCGGGGAACCAGCGGAAAGGCCGTCTGGATGATGTCCAGCAGGCGTTTGTCCAGCGTGTCCAGCACGACAGGTTCCGGCGAGACGGCGGCGCCGTCGGCAACGGCCTGCGCGCCGGGCGTGTCGGAGGTTCTCGTCATGGCATCTCCTTGCGGCAGGCCGGCTTAGCGCGAACGCCGACCGGGTTCGTAGGTGCAGAGGGGTTCCGGCCCCATGTGATTGCCGTTCATGCTCCAGGCGCGGGCGCGGCAGCCGCCGCAAACCTTGTGGAATTCGCAGATGCCGCATTTGCCCTCATAGCACGTCTGATCGCGGAACTGGCGGAAATACGTGCTGTTGCGCCAGATTTCCGGGAAGGGCGTCTGGCGGACGTTGCCGCAGTTCAGTTCCAGATAGCCGCAGGGCTGCACCTGTCCCACATGGCTGATGAAGCAGAAGCCCGTACCGCCCAGACAGCCGCGGGTCATGGCGTCCATGCCGAAGGTTTCCGGCGTGACGGCAAGGCCCTCCTCGTGGGCGCGCTGGCGCATGATGCGGTAATAATGCGGGGCGCAGGTGGCCTTGAGGTGCATGGAGGTGGTTTTGCGGAAATCGTAGAACCAGTGCAGCACATCCTCGTATTCCTGCGCGGTGATGACCTGATCGGCCAGTCCGGCGGCGCGCCCCATGGGCACCAGCAGGAAGATGTGCCAGGCCGTCGCGCCCAGGCGCTCGCAGAGTCGGAAAATGTCCTTGAAACTTTGCAGGTTGTTGCGGGTGACCGTGGTGTTGATCTGAAAGGGGACGCCCGCCTGTTTCAGGTAGCCGATGCCCCGCATGGAGGCTTCGAAGGCCCCGGGCACGCCCCGGAAGGCGTCATGGGAAGCGGCATCGGCTCCGTCAATGGAAATGGAGACCCGATCCACGCCCGCATCCCGGATGCGTTCGGCCAGTTCGGCGGTGATCAGGGTACCGTTGGGCGAAAAGGCGCAGGGCAGACCCTTGCCGTGGGCATGGGCCACGAGATCATAGACATCGGGCCGCATCATGGGATCGCCGCCGGTGAAGATGATGATGGGCTTGCCTACGGCCGGGAAGGTGTCGATGAGGGCCTTGGCCTCGGCGGTATCCAGCTCCCCTTCGTAGGGTTCGGGATGGGCCTCGGCGCGGCAGTGCTTGCAGGCCAGATTGCAGGAGCGGGTCACCTCCCAGGCAATGAGCTTGCAGGTGGGCGTGCCGTCGGGCAGGGTGCGGGGCTGGCCGCCCATGCCGCCCGCCCGGCCTGCCGGATGTTCTGCCGAATGTTCTGTCGGATGTCCCGCAGGATGTGCGCCGGGGTGCGCGGCTGGCCCCTGCCCGTGAGCGTGCGGGGCCGTCATCAGCGCACCAGTCCCTTTTCCAGCAGGATTTCGCTGAAGTAGGTGATGATCATCTTGGCCCCGGCCCGCTTCATGCCCAGCAGACTTTCCAGCATGACGGCCTCCTCGTTGATCCAGCCGTTGCGTCCGGCCGCGCGGATCATGCTGTATTCCCCACTGACCTGATAGGCGCAGAGCGGCACATTGACCGCATCCCGCACCTGCCGCAGAATGTCCAGATACGGCCCGGCGGGCTTGACGATGAGGGCATCCGCGCCTTCGGCCACATCGGCCTGGGCCTCGATGAGGGCTTCGCGGGCATTGCCCGGATCCATCTGGTAGGACTTGCGGTCGCCGCAGGCCGGAGCGGATTCCGCCGCCTCGCGGAACGGCCCGTAAAAGGATGAGGCATATTTCACGGCGTAGGACATGACGGGCGTCATGATCAGGCCGGACTCGTCCAGCGCCGCGCGAATGGCCGCCACACGCCCATCCATCATGTCCGAGGGGGCCACCATGTCGGCCCCGGCAGCGGCATGGCTGACGGCGGTTTTGGCCAGCAGGGGCAGGGTGGGATCATTGAGCACCGCGCCGCCGGGGGTGAGGATGCCGCAATGGCCGTGGCTCATGTACTCGCAGAGGCAGACGTCGGTCACCACATAGAGGTCGGGCCAGCGGTGCTTGAGCCGCCGCACGGCCTCCTGCACGATGCCGTTTTCCGCATAGGCCCCGGAGGCCTGTTCGTCCTTTTGGGCCGGGATGCCAAAGAGAATGACGGCTTTCAGGCCGTTGTCCACGGCTCTTTCCACCTGTTTTTCCAGTTCGCCCAATGAGAGCTGATACTGGCCGGGCATGGCCGAAATTTCCTTGCGGAAGGACTGATCGTCGGTTTCGACCACAAAATACGGCATGATGAGATCTTCCGCCAGAAGAGGGGCGGTTTCGCGCACCATGTCGCGCACCTGCGCGTTCCAGCGCAAGCGGCGGCCGCGATGAAAATGTGGGGACATATCGTTTACCTCGATGCGGGTCAGGCCCGCGGTTGGTACGGTGTGGGAATGCAGGCTCGCCTTCGGGCCGGTTCCCGGGCGAAGCAGAGCCAGCATAGCGCAAAAGAACGCGCGCGCAAAGCCCCTGTGCATGAGAGAATCCGGGCGATGGGCTGTCCGTGCGGGGCTTGGCGGCACGGCAGACCATGCGCGGGCCTCCTGCAGGCCGACAGCCGCCTGATGTTTCATGTGAAGCAATGGCGACGTCGCCGAAGGGCCGCGCCGTCAGGCCCGTTGCCGTTGGGCGGCGGCTTCATGCCAGATGAAGGTCAATTCGTGCTTGTTGCAGGAAAGGTGCCTGAGTTGTCCGCCGGGTATGGCGGCAAATTCCCGGCTGACGGCATGATCCGTCCCGGCCTGAAACTTGAGCGTGCAGACCGCATGCGCGCAGGCGCGGGCCGCTATCCATTGCCGCACTACCTGCAGCAGGCGCGCGGGATAGCAAATCATGTCCGAAAACAGCCAGTCGATGCGTCCCACCTGCTCGGGCGTCAGGCCGAAGCCGCTGCCAAGACAATGATTGACGTTGGGCATGCACCCCACCAGCGGGGCCAGTTCTGCCTTGTCCAGACTGAAAACCCGCGCGCCCAGCCGGGCCAGCACCCATGTCCAGCCGCCCGGGGCCGCGCCCAGATCCACGCACAGCTCGCCGGGCTGCGGCTGAACGCCGTCGAGGGTGAAGGTCTCCCACAGTTTGAGATAGGCCCGGCCCGGCGGCTCGTCCCGGTTTTCGACAAAGGTCATTTCCCCGTCCGCAAAGGGCGAGGTCGTGTCCGGCGAGGCGAGCAGGAGATCATGATCCCAGAGGGCAAATGCGCCCAGCGGGGCCGCAGGCGCGGGCGCGCCAAAGGTCAGGGGGCGGGAGGCCACATGCGGCAGGGCCGCTTCCATGAGCGCCTGCCGACGCTGATGCCCGCTCTCCGGCAGGGCGTGTCCGCGCCAGTTGCGTTGCAGGGCGGTCAGCTGCCGCACCGCCTGCCCGATGGATGGAGCATCCAGCCAGCGCGGGGCTGTCCAGACATTTTGCGCCCAGGCGGCCGCCGCCTGCCCGTGCGCCAGCACCAGTCGCCCGCGCACGGTAATCACCCGCGCGCCCAGCTCCTCCACCAGCGGTTCCACATAGCCGCGCGGGGCCACCTGCACGCTGAAATCCTCTTGCGGCAGGGCCTCGCGCGGCAGCAGGGGCCAGCGCGCCGCCAGCTCTCGCCGGCTCTCGGTCCGAGCCTCGGCCAGCCTTTCCCGGCGTTGCCTGCGCCATGCGGGGCACGTGCCGTGGCCCGCCTCTGCCGGCGTCCGCTCGCGTCCAGCGGCAGCGGCAACGCTCCCCCGGCGGTTTTCGCGCGTCTTGGCGGGCGGGGCATTCCCCGTGCGGGCAGGATCAGCCCGGCGGGCAGCGGCAGGAAGCGAGCGTTTTTTCATGTCCGCAACCTAACGCAAAGCACGTTGGGGGCCAAGACCTGACAGGCAAAGATTTTTGGCCAGGCCGCAAGCACGGGCGGACAGGGGTGGCCGCAAGCCCATGATGCGGCATGTCCGCTTCCCGATGCATCGGCGTGCCGGTTTTGTCCCACAAAAAAAGGAAGCCCGTCGCACAGGCGAGGGCTTCCGGCGTTGGGCGCTGAGAAGGCGCACAGGCTTATTGCGCCGGTGCGGCGGGTTCTTCCTCCACGGCATCCTCTGCCAGGGGATCAAAGTCGATGACCCGGCCCTGCAGCCAGACGTAGGCGTCGATTTCGTCGCCGGCCTTGGGTTCGTACTCGCCCAGCACCATCTTGGTGGCATAGACGGGCAGGAGCATGGGTTCCCGCTGCTCAAAGGGGAAGCGCAGGTAGAGCAGGGTGACGGGCATGTTTTCCAGATTGCCCTGCCGCACCTCCTCCACCTCGCCCCTGAGCTGATATTCGCAGAAGCGCCGCCCGGGCATGATCATCCGGCGGCCCTTCATGCTGACCTTGAGGGGCGGCACGTCAAGGCGGCCCGCCCCGGGATGGGCGGCCAGCCAGTCCGCGGCATAGGCCTCGTACTGCGGCCCCTGAGTAATGGTCACGTCATCGAGCAGGGCCTTGCGCACGGCAAGGCAAAGACCGGCCAGAGTAAAGGTGTGGGTGATGCCGGGCGTCAGATCGTCCTTGTCGCGGAGGTACAGGGGATCATAGAACCACATGGGGTTCTTGCCCTCGATCATGGTCACCGCCACGTCGGCCCCGGTGCCGTTTTGCCACGGGTGCACGCTGTCCACGGTCAGATCATTGGGCTGGCCTTCCAGCAGGGGCACGGCATCGCAGGGTTTGAGCTGGCCGCCTTCCTCCTCGGCGCGCATGAGCACCGAGGCGCGCAGGGATTGTTCCCGGGGCCAGGCCATGAGCACATATTCCTTGCCGCCGCGCTTCCATTGCCAGGCCGGGCGCGTACCGCCTTCCTGCAGAACGGTGGCGACCACCTGCGGCATGAGGGCGGCGGGGTTGCGGCCAAGCACCACGGCCCAGGCGTCGCCCAAGCCCTCGGCATGGGTGCGATTGGCGCCGGAAATGATGGCCTGCACCTGTTCCGGCGACAGTTCGGGCTGCTCGGCATCCAGCGGTTCCAGCGGCTCCGCCGCCGCTTCCGGGGCGGCGGCCGGTGCGGGCGTCACGACGGCCTCGACGTCGGAAGCCGCGTCAGCCTTGGCCTGCTTTTTGGGCTTTTTGGCCTTCTCGGCCCTGACTTCGTCGTTCTTCTTCTCCTTCGGAGCCTTGTCCTTGGGAGCCTTCTTTTTCTTCTCTTCCACGGGCTGTTCGGTGCTTTCGCTTTTCTTGGGCATAATTTTCCCCATTCGTTCCGGATCAGCGAGAGAGGCACGGGGCCGGATGCCGGTCCCGTGCCGGGACATGCTCATGGTCGCTTAACCGCGCCGGTCGCCGCTGCGTCCGCCGCGACCGTGCCGATCTCCGCGGTCGCCACGCTCGCCGCGCGGGCGCTGCGGGCGGGCCGTTTCTTCAGGATTCCAGGGATGTCCCTGTTCCTCGAGCAGCACGGCCTTGCGGCTGGCCCGGATGCGGTCGCCGTTGATTTCAATGACCTTGACGATCATATCTTCGCCGATGCGGGCCACATCGCCGGGCTGCTCCACCCGGTTGACATCCAGCTGGGAGACATGCACAAGGGCTTCCACATTGGGCAGCACTTCCACAATGGCCCCGATTTCCATGATTTTTTTGACCTTGGCGGTATAGTTCTTGCCAAGCTCGGGGCGCTGATCATAGTAGCTGACCATCTCGCGGGCCTTTTCCAGGGCATCGGCCGTGGGGGCGAAGATGGACACGCGGCCCGAGTCCTCAATGTCCACGGAAGCGCCGGTAGCCGTGGTGATGGCCTTGATGTTCTTGCCGCCGGGGCCGATGATCAGGCGGATGATGTCGGGGTTGACATAGAGTTCCGCATGTTGCGGCGCGTAGCGCGACAGCTCCTTGCGGGGTTCGGCGATGACCTTGGCCATTTCGCCGAGGATATGCAGGCGGCCTTCATGGGCCTGCTGCATGGCCTGACGCATGATTTCGGTAGTCAGGCCGGTGATCTTGATGTCCATCTGCACGCCGGTGACCCCTTCGGCGGTGCCGGCAATCTTGAAGTCCATGTCGCCGAGGGCGTCCTCGTCGCCGAGAATGTCGGTCAGGACGATGAACTTGTCGCCTTCCTTGATCAGGCCCATGGCCACCCCGGCCACCGGGGCGCTCACCGGCACGCCGGCATCCATGAGCGAGAGCGAACCGCCGCACACGGCGGCCATGGAGGACGAACCGTTGGATTCCACGGTTTCGGCCACCACGCGCAGCGTGAAGGGGAAATCCGCATCAGCGGGCAGTACGGGGCGCAGGGATTTTTCGGCCAGCGCGCCGTGGCCGATCTCCCGGCGGGAGACGCGCACGGGCTTGACTTCGCCCACGCTGAAGGGCGGGAAGTTGTAATGCAGCATGAAGCGCTTGGTCACGTCGCCGTTGAGGCCGTCCATGCGCTGCTCATCGGTGGAGGAACCCAGGGTGGTCACCACGAGCGACTTGGTTTCCCCGCGGCGGAAAAGGGCCGAACCGTGAGCGCGGGGCAGCAGGCCGGTCTGGATCTGGATGGGCCGGACGGTTTTGGTGTCGCGCCCGTCGATGCGGGTGCCCTCGTTGACGATGCGAGCGCGCACGAGCTTCTTTTCCAGCGCGCCGAGGATGTCGCCCACTTCGCGCAGTTCTTCGCTTTCAGCCCAGGCGGGATCGGCCTTGAGGGCTTCCATCACCTTGTCCTTGACGGCCTTGCGGGCGTCCTTGCGGGCCATTTTTTCCGGTTCGCGCAAGGCGGCCTCGATGCCGGCCTCGCGGGCCAGCTCTTCCACACGGGCCACCAGCACGGGATTGTCCTCGTGGGGGGTAAAGGGCATTTTTTCCTTGCCCGCCAGTTCGCGCAGCTTGAGCTGGGCGGCGATGAGGGGCTGAATTTCCTTGCGGCCCCATTCCAGGGCGTCGATGATGACATCCTCGGGCACAAAGCGGGCTTCGCCTTCCACCATGGTCAGGGCGTCGCCGGAGGCGGCAAAGACGATATCCAGATCGCTTTTTTCCTGCTCCTCGTAGGTGGGATTGAGCACGAAGCGGCCGTCGATGCGCCCGATGCGGCCCCCGGCCACCGGCCCTTCAAAGGGCAGGGGCGAGAGCAGCACCGCGGCCGAGGCCCCGGAAAGGGCCAGCACATCAGGCTCGTTTTCCGGATCGGCGGAAATGACGCTGGCCAGCACCTGCACATCCTCGTTGAGGCCCTTGGGGAAGAGCGGACGGATGGGGCGGTCGATGAGGCGCGAGACAAGGGTTTCGCGTTCCGAGGGGCGACCGATTTCGCGGCGGAAGAAGCTGCCGGGAATGCGCCCGGCGGCATACATTTTTTCGGAATACTCCACCGTCAGCGGAAAGAAGCCCTTGTCAAATTCCAGGGGCTGGGAGCAGACGGTGACCAGCACCACGGTGCCGCCGCACTGTACCCAGACGGCGCCGTGGGCCTGATTGGCCAGCCGGCCGGTTTCAAAGATGATTTCCTTGCCGCCGACCGTGGCGGTGACGCGGGTCGGATTGAACATGTCGGACATGGCAGTTCCTTGATGAAGGGGATTCCGCAAAAAGTCCGCAGCCGTGCTCCGGCCTTTTCCCGGACCCCCCTTCCTGCGTTGTGCCCGGTTGACCGGGCGTTTTTCGTGGCCGCAAAAGGCGGCAGGGGGAGCCGCGTCGCGACTCCCCCCTTCCGAACCAGTGGAATTACTTGCGCAGACCCAGCTTTTCGATCAGGGCGCGGTAGCGCTGAATATCCTTCTTCTTGAGGTAGTTCAGGATCTTGCGACGCTGACCCACCAGCTTGAGAAGGCCGGTACGGGAGTGAAAGTCCTTCTTGTGCACCTTGAAGTGACCGGTCAGGCCTTCGATGCGGGCGGTCAGCAGGGCCACCTGCACTTCCGGGGAGCCGGTGTCGCCTTCGTGTTTGGCGTGCGCGTCGATAACGGCCTTTTTCTGATTGGCATCCATCACCACAGCAGTTCTCCTTGAGAGGAAAAGGGTTAGTTCCAAAGTCCCCGCAATACGGCCCAGCAGGCGCCCTGCGGCGTATCCCGCCGTTCGGCCAGGGCCAGCTCGGCGCCCTGATCCATGAGCAGGGCGCGGTCAGCCTCCTGACGGCAGGGGACGCTCTGGCCGTGGCGGATGCGCCGGGCTTCCTCCGGCGTCAGTTCCACCTGCAGCCAGTGCGGCAGGGCTTCGGCCAGCGGGCGAAGCCCGCGCACCATGCGCGCCGGATCCGCCGCAATGGCGTCCAGCGGCACGGCCATATCCAGACCGAAGGGGTGACTGTACTCGCGGGTCAGTTCCGTGAGCACGGCTCCGCACCCAAGGCGTTTCCCCAAGCTGTGGGCCAGGGAACGTATATAGGTGCCGGAACTGCAAGCGACCCGAAAGCGCACAAGCGGGAGTGCCGTTTCCAGCACGTCCGCCTGCGAAATTTCCATGCGTTTGACCTTGATCGGCGTTTCGCCGCCCTTGCGGGCCAGCTTGTACAGGGGCTGCCCCTGATGCTTGGCGGCGGAGAAGGCAGGCACCTCCTGCTCGCGCAGCTCCCGCCAGCCGAGAACGGCGGCGCGCACATCCGCTTCGGGGATGTGCTGCCAGGGCCGTTCGGCCAGAAGACGACCCTGACTGTCCCAGGTATCGCTTTCCTGCCCGAGGCGCAGCACGCCGCTGTAGACCTTGCCGCCGTCGGCAAGCAGATGCGAGGCGATCTTGGTCGCCTGCCCGAGCAGCACCAGCAGCACCCCGGAAGCCAGCGGATCCAGCGTCCCGGCATGGCCGATCTTCTTCTGCCCCAGCCGCTTCAGCACCGAAAGGCAACGAGCGGAAGTGGGGCCGGAAGGTTTGTCGAGCACCAGCACTCCATGCAGTTGCGGCAAAACGGGGGGGCGTTGTTCGGTCATCATACGCAATGGAAAAATATAGCCGCAATGCGGCGGCAAGTCAAAGATTTTCCGCGCGGGATCAGCCGTTGCGCCAGAAAGGTCGTGAAGGGCATGGCCGTTGCCCCTGTTTCACTCCACCTCCTGCAGCAGCCCGGCAGCACACAGCCGCCGGCGCAGGGCGGCGACGTCCCGGCGGATCCGCTGTGCCGGCGTCCGGGGGAAGGCCTCGGCCAGCAGGGCGGCAAGTTCCGCCTCGTCGGCCGCCTCCTGCCAGAGCTGCCAGAGCACGCAACCCATGTGGTTGAGCAGAAAGATTTTGCCGTCGCGGCCTGAGCGGGCCTCATCGCGGGCCAGAAACGCCCCGCTCTCGTCCTGCCGGAAGATGACGCCCGGTCGTTGCCGGTAGCGTACCGGCTCCCGCGCCGAGTCCGGCGGCTGCGCCGGAGCCGGCATGCGCCGGGCCAGACGGCGGCAAGGAGCGCGTCGGCGAGCGTTTTCTCCGCGGGGAAGGGGCGCTGTGCCCGGCATGAGGACGTCATGGCCGGCGGGCGCTTCGAGAGGGGGATCGGTCGGCGGCTGCCCCCGCTCCCGGGCCGCCGTCCAGTCGTTCAGCAGACAGAGGGCCTCGTCAGGCGTTCGGTAGCGCAGCAGCCGGCAGGGAACGCGGTGCAGCAGCCGATCGACCGTCTGCAGGGCCAGTCCGGCCCGTCCGTCGCGCAGCAGGAAGCGGCGCAAGACCTCGCGCATGTCGGCCTGATGAGGCTGCACAAAGATGCCGCCTTGCCGGGAGGAATGCTCGTCCAGCCTGTCCAGCACCATGACGGCATTCAGGGCACGGCGCGTCCCCCACGGCAGCTGGGGCAGCGTCAGCGGATCACAGCAGAGGTAGCGGTCATCCCGGCAAGCCGCAAGGGGCGAGTCCTCGGCCAGCAGGGGGGCCAGAGCGGGGCAGGGCGGCAGGGGCAGGCGCAGGCGCGGGGCAAGGCCATAGGAAAACAGCTCCCCTTCGGGCGTCAGGCCCAGCATGTCGTCGCCCAGCGCCTGCCAGCCTGCCAGCAGCAGGCGGGCCATCAGCAGGCTTTTGCCCGCCCGATGCCTTCCGCAAAAGAGCAGCGTCTGTCCGGCGTGCACGGCAGCGGCGGCATGCAGGCCCATCTGCCCGCTGGCCAGCCGCTCATGCACGGCCACCAGTTCGATGGCGAGGGTGGTGGCCAGACAGGTGAGGCTCGGTTCATGGCTGTAGCCCGGCGGGCAGAGGGCTGCCGGATCGCCGGGCCGAAAGGGGCTGAAATCCGTGGCTTCGGGGCTGACGCCGTGCAGGCGAAAGGTACCGCCCTCCAGCGGTTCCACCAGAAAGCGCGCTCGAGGAGCGCCTGGCCCCTCCGGAGCGTCAACCGGGCGGCAGTCATGCGGCCAGGCGGCCAGAACCCGTTGCAGCACGGCAACCGTGTCCGCAGCTGGCCGGCTGCCGGACAAAACGCGCACCGCGTCCGGCACGCCGCTAAAGAGCAAATCCAGCGCCCCGGGTTCCGGCATGGGATACTCCGCTAATTGGGACGGAAACCGCCGCCGTGCGCCGGGGCCATGCCGCCCTGATAGCCGCCGCCCGTGCCCTGATAACCGCCGGGGCCGTGATAACCGCCGGGATGCCCGTACCCGTGATAACTATGGCGCGAAGGCCGGCTGCGGTAGCTGGGCCGGGAAGGCCGGCTGCGGTAGCTCGGACGCGAGCGCCGCGAATAGGGGGAATAGGCGCGGGCTTCATCCAATCCCATCAGGGTAGGCGCGGCATAGGCCAGACCGGCCGCCACCAGCCCCAGCAGAAAGCGCCGCCGCCCGCCGGCGCGCCGTGTTTCCGTCGTGTGCTGTTGTTGCTGTTCGGACATGCGAAACTCCCAGTTTTGAGGCAAACGGTGATGCTCTGCCGTACTCGCTGACGGCATGAAAGATGCGTAGCGCATGGTGCGTCAGAGAAGCGTCAGCTTCTGCCAGAAAGGAGGGATGCAGGCCCTCGTCCGCATGCGGGACAGCGCGCGGCGACCGCTCCTGTACGGCAGACATACGATGCCAGACTCATGCCCAAAGGTCGAGCAAAAGGAAAGGGAAAACCGCACGGCGTCAAGGATGCGCCCTTTCCGTCGCGGCAGGCGCAAGGCGGCGCGTGTGACGACGGGGGCGCAGGAATGACAAGATCGAAAAAAAGGGGATGCCCGAAGGCATCCCCCGCATAACCCTTTGGGTGAGGCGAGGCTCCCCAGCACTCGCCTCCAGGCTCGCGTTTTTTCTCCCTCCACCACAACGGCTATGTTTAGCCGATGAGCTGCAGCGCCATCTGCGGCATGCTGTTGGCCTGCGAGAGCATGGCCACCGCGGATTGCGTGAGCACCTGGTTGCGGACAAAGTTGGTCATTTCCGTCGCCACGTCCACGTCGCGGATGCGCGATTCGGCGGACTGCAGGTTTTCCGACTGGATGGTCAGGTTGCTCACCGTGTTTTCCAGACGGTTCTGGATGGCGCCAAGATG
>DWZD01000013.1 GCA_019118345.1 Candidatus Desulfovibrio intestinavium
TTGCTGCTTTTCCCGCTTTTCCTGCAGTTTGTCCCAGTCCCAGTTCATGCGTATGCTGTCTCTCTGCTTGTGTGGTGGGCTGCGCATGATGCGCAACGGGTTTCCTTGAAAATATAGGTATGACCGGAAAAAGGTCAAGGCGCACAGGCGTCAGTTGCCGGCGGGCGGCGGGCTGGCCGGGCTGCGCAGGCGCGGGCCGGCCAGGGGGACGACGCGCACTGAGGCTCCCTCGGGCGTGGATTGCGTAAAGCCGGGCGCATGGAGCGGCAGGGGCGGGACAAGCCGGGCCGCCGTGCCGGTGCGGCAGATGTGCCAGAGCAGGACAAGGCCCAGCACCAGCAGGCAGAGGCCCATAAGGGGCACGGGGCGGCACAGTTTGCGCAACGGGCGATGCGTCATGGCGCCTGCTTCCGGGAATCAGATTTCGCTGACAATGGCCACCACGATGGGATCGCGCTCCAGTACGCGCCGGAAAAAGCGCCGCAGCGAGGCACGGATGCCGTCCTGCAGGCGGGTGAGCTGGCCGGGGCGCGCGGCCTCGATTTCGTCGAGCACCAGACATTTGGCGTCTTCCAGCAAATGGCTGTACTGCTGTTCAAACACAAAACCCCGGGAAAACATTTCCGGCCCGTGCAGCACCATGCCGGTTTCCGCATCCAGCACCAGCAGCACGATGACCAGCCCCTCGTCGCCAAGGATGCGGCGTTCGCGCAGCACGGCCGTGCCCACGTCGCCGACCCCCTTGCCATCCACGAGCGTGCATTCCATGGGCACCGGGGCTTCCTGCCGGAAACCGTCGGGCAGGAGGGTCAGGGCGCTGCCGTCCTCCAGCAGGACGGTCTTGTCCTCGGCCACGCCGCAGGCGCGGGCAAGGCGGGCGTGCTTGACAAGGTGGCGGTATTCGCCGTGCACAGGCACGAAGATCTCGGGATGCACGGCTTCCAGCATGTCCCGCAATTCTTCCACATAGCCGTGACCCGAGGCGTGGATGGTGTGCATGCTCTCGTAGAGCACTTCCGCGCCCAGGCGGTACATCTCGTTGATCAGGCGGGAAACGGCCTTGGCGTTGCCGGGGATCATGCGCGAACTCATGACCACGGTGTCGCCCTTGCGCACCCGCAGCTGACGGTGCCCGCCCATGACCATGCGCGAGAGCGCCGACAGCGGCTCCCCCTGCGCGCCGGTGACGATGAGCACCAGCTTTTCGTCCGGCAGATCGGGCACGCCGTTGTGGGCGTTGAAGAAATGGGGGGGCAGCTTGGCAAAGCCGAGATCGCGGGCCATCTCGATGTTGTTGGCCAGGGATTTGCCGCTGATGACCACGGTGCGTCCGTACTCGCGCGCCAGATCGAAGACTTCCTGAATGCGCTGAATGTGGCTGGAAAAGAGGGTGATGACGATGCGCCCCTCGGCCGAGGCAAAGACCTTGCCCAGGGCCTCCTTGACCTGCCGTTCGTTGATGGAGCGGCCCGGCCGCTCCACATTGGTGGAGTCGGACAGCAGCAGGCGCGCGCCCTCCGGGCCGGCAAAGCGGCGGAACACGTTGAGATCGGTGCCGGAGCCATGCAGGGGATCGGGGTCGATCTTGAAATCGCCGCTGTGGACAATGCGGCCCACCGGCGTTTCCACGCCCAGACCGAAACCTTCGGGAATGGAGTGGCAGACCGGCAGAAAGTGAAAGCGCATGTCGCCCAGCTCCACCACGCTCTTGGCGGTGACGGGGCAAAGTTCCACCCAGTCCAGCAGTTCATGCTCCCGCAGCTTGTGTTCCACGAGCGCCAGCGTGAAGGCCGAGCCGTAGATGCGGATGCCGCGCAGAAGCGGCACCAGCCACGGCAGCGCGCCGATGTGATCCTCATGGCCGTGGGTGAGCACAATGCCCAGCAGCTTGTCGCGCACGGCCTGCACCGCGCCGAAATGCGGGATGATGACATCCACGCCCAGGTGGAAGTCGTCCGGAAACATGAGGCCGCAATCCACCATGACCACGCCCGCCCGGCTTTCCCAGAGCTGGCAGTTGAGGCCGATCTCGCCGAGGCCGCCCAGGGGCGTGATGGTGAGGAAATCTTCGCTCGTCCGCATGGCCTCTCCTTAGGGTCGTGCGCGGGGGGCGTCGGGCGCGGCGGGGGCGCCGGGCCTGGCCCCCGCGGCCGACGAGGGGGCAGCGGCGTGGCCGCCTGACGCCGTGGGCGGCGTGGCCGGTGCCGCTTCCGGGTGCATGAGATCCGGCCGGTATTCGCCCATCGCCACATACAACTGGGAAAGGGCCGTCAGATAGTCCGCCCGCGCCCCGGTGAGGGAGGCTTGCGCAGCGGTCAGGTTGGCCGAGGCATTGAGCACGTCGAAGTTGGTGCCCACCTGTTCCTGATACTGGGCCAGGGCCACATGATAGGCCTCGGTGGCCTGATCCACGCTTTTCAGGCCCACGACAATGCGCTTTTCGGCTTCGCGCACATCCAGCAGGCGGGACTTGATCTCGTAGCCCACGTCCAGCTTGAGCTGCTCTTCCTCGTAGCGGGTCTTGGTCACCAGCCAGCCATACTGCTTGTCGGCATAATAGGTCGTGCCCCACTGAAAGACATCCCAGGTGGCCGATACGCCCACCTCCCAGACCTGGGTGCTGGAACCGTTCTCGCCCGAGCGTTGCAGGTCAAGCGTGTTGCCCTGCCGGCTGACGTTGTAATAAGCCTCGATGCGCGGATAATATTCGCTCTGGACTTCCTGCTGGCTCTTGCCCGCAATGGCCACGGTCTTGGCCGCGATATAGAGATCGGGGCGCTGCCGGTAGGCCGCGGCAAGGCATTGCTCCAGACTGCGCGAAAAAGGCACATGGGCCAGCTTGCCGCTGTAGCGCACCCGGCTGGTCACCGGCAGGCCCACCAGGGTATTGAGCTGGGCAAGGGTGGTGTCGCGGGTATTTTCGGCCTGAATGAGCAGATTTTCGGCGTTGCTCACGTCCACCTCGGCCTGCAACACGTCCAGACGCGGGCGCAGACCCACATCATAAAAGGCCTGCGTGATGCGCAGCTGATCGCGCAGGCGGGCCAGGGCGTCCTGCTCGCTGCGCACGTTTTCCTCGGCCTGCAGATAGGTCAGAAAGGCCTTTTGCACCTCGCCGGTCATGTTGAGTTCGGCCTGACGCAGGGCGGCACGGTCGCTCTCGGCCTGCAGGGCGGCCTTCTGATACTGGGCCAGCAGGCGGAAACCCTGAAAGAGGGGTTGGGAAATGTCCACGCCCATGCTCCAGGTGCCAAGGCGCGGCGTGCGGGCCGAACTGGTGGAGGGGGAACTTTCCCGCTCCTGCTTGTAGGCCTGATAGCTCAGGCTCAGGCTGGGGCCGAACTGGCCTCGGGCGGATTTGCGCCCTTCTTCCGACGCGCGGCTGGCGGCTTCCGTGGCGCCCAGGCTGGGATTGTGCGCCAGCGCGCGCAGGACGGCATCGGACATGGTCACGGCCTGCCCCGAGGGATGCCCGTCGGGCCGGGGTTCCGGGCGTCGCTGCCCGCGAAAGATGGGCGCCTGCAGAGCCTCGTTCACACGGTCGCGCGCCGAGGCGGCCTGCGCCGGGGCAAGATCGCCAGCCAGAAGGAGTAGGCTGACAAGAATCACGAAACAATGACACAGGCCCGGGCCGCGGAAGGCGAAACAGGCGTGTTGCGGATGGAGTGCATGCATGGGGGCAAGCATAGCGGCAAGCCAAGTCCTTGGCAATGCGATTTTTTCGCAGCAAGGGGGAGCGCATTCCGCGAGAGTGCGGAAATTTTTTACAGAAAAAATCTTGAAAAATCCTGTTGACCGTTGCATCCTGCTGCCCATACGACGCTGCGGCACGATACGCCGGCAACGCAAGGGCGCTTTTTTCCCGCCGGGAAAAAAGGGTTTCTTGCGTCATGGCGCATTTTCCGGCAAGGCCCCAGCCGCCCGGAAGGGGCGAAGGCGGCCGGCGGGTTCGCGGCGTTCACACCTTCTATGGAGTCAGGCATGGAATTCAGTTTCATCAATATGATTGCGCAGGCCAGTCTGGTGGCCAAACTCGTGCTTGTGCTGCTTTTGCTCATGTCCGTCAGCAGCTGGGCGCTCATGATTCAGAAGGCCCTTGCCCTGTCGGCCGCCTACCGCAAAAGCCGCATCGGCACCGAGCATTTCGAGAAGGCGGCCAATCTGCGCGAAGCCGTGCAGTCCCTGGGGGCCGATCCGGCCTCGCCCCTCTATTATGTGGCCCATCAGGGCGTGCTGGAATTCAATCGCTCCAAGGAAATGGGCAATGCCAGCGAGGTGGTGGTGGACAACGTGCGCCGCGCCCTGCGGCAGGGCGTGGCCAGCGAGGAAGCCCGCTTGGAGCGTTCCCTCTCCCTGCTGGCCACCACGGCCAATACCGCGCCCTTCATCGGCCTTTTCGGCACGGTCTGGGGCATCATGAGTTCCTTCCATTCCATCGGCATGCTCAAGTCCGCCTCCCTGGCCACCGTGGCCCCCGGCATTTCCGAGGCCCTCGTGGCCACGGCCATCGGTCTGGCCGTGGCTGTGCCCGCCACGGTGGGCTTCAATATTTTCATGGGCAAGATTTCGCAGGTGGACACCCTTCTGGTGAACTTCGCCGGGGTGTTCCTCAACCGCGTGCAACGCGAGCTGAACGCCAACCGTCCCGTGCAGCGCGCGGGCGCCACGGAGATGTAACATGGGCGCCAATGTCGGCGGCGGCGGCAAATTCGTTTCCGAGATCAACGTCACGCCCTTTGTGGACGTGATGCTGGTGCTGCTCATCATCTTCATGGTGGCCACGCCCATGATGAGTCAGGGGCTGGATGTGGATCTCCCGCAGACCAAGCAGGTGGAAACCCTGCCCACGGAAAGCGAGAGCATGGTGCTGACCGTACGCGTGGACGGCAGCGTCTATCTGGATACCTACGCGGTGGACAATCTGGACGATCTGGAAGGCTACCTGCAAAAGCTCGTCAAGGAAAAGAACAAAACGCTTTTCCTGCAGGCCGACAAGAATGTGCCGTACGGCATCGTGGTGGATGTCATGGGCCGCATCAAGGCCGTGGGCATCGAAAAGCTGGGCGTGGTAGCCGACAAGCCCGACGCCGAACCCGCCGCCAAGAAGTAGCGCGCGATGAACTGGTCGTCCTATCTTCTTTCCGTCTGCCTGCATGCGGCATTCATTCTGCTGGTGCTCTTCTGGCCGACATCGCCGCCCATCCGGCTGGATTCGCCTCCGGTCATGATCAGCCTTGTGGACGGCGCGCCCGGCGGCAACAGGACGCCCTCCAACATTCTGGGCAAGATGGGAGAGCCGACCAACGGCCCTCAGGACATTTCCCCGCCGGCCAAGAAGGATGAGGTGGCGCGACGCGCCCGGCCCGAAAAGGCCGAGGCCGTACCCATGCCCGAGGAAAAGAAGCCGCCCCAGCCGAAAATACCCGAGCCTCGCCCGCAACCCAAGGAAGAGGCTGTACCGCTGGCCAAGAAAAAGGAACCTGAGAAACCCAAAGAGCAACCGAAGGAAGAACCGGAAAAGCCCAAGGAACAACCCAAGGAAAAGCCCAAGGAACAGCCGAAGGAACAGCCCAAGGAAAAGCCCAAGGCGCAGAAAAAGTCTCAGGACAAGCCCAAGCCCAAGAGCGATCCCATCAAGGATGCGCTGGCGCAGGCCAAGCGTGCGGCTTCCTCGCGTGTGGAATCCGGCGACCGGGGCAATGCCGTGGAACAGGCCCTGGCCCAGGCCCGGCGCAATGCCGGCGGCACCGGCGGCGGGGGCGGCGGCGAAGGGGACGGCCCGGGCGGCGGCGGCCTGAACGAAGCCTATCTGGGCACGGTCATGCTGGCGGTGCGCCCCAACTGGAGCTATGCCTCGGCCAGTCGCGCCAATCTGAGCTGCGTGGTGCATGTGACGGTCGATATGCAGGGCGAAGTCCAGCAGGCCACGGTCACGCAAAGTTCCGGCAATGCCCAGTATGATGCCTCGGCGGTCAACTCCGTCTGGCGCACCAGCCGTGGCGGCGAATTTCCGCCGCCGCCCTCGGCTGAGTTCATGGAGCTTGACCTTGTGTTTACGCTCAACGAAATGATGGGGCGCTGAGAAGCGCGACATTTTGCCATGCCTCTCTCGCCAATCCGGAGGTGACATGACACGCATAATCCCCCCTCGACAGCTCTGCCGGCCGCAGCGGCCCGTGCGCCTGCTGGCCCCCCTGCTGGCGCTGGCCCTCTGGGCCGTGCCTGGAGAGGTTCCCGCGGCGGCCATTGCAGCCGTCGATCATCAGGAAGGCTTTTCCGGCGCCATCCTTGGCAAGATCTGCGAAGTCTGGGCGCCGCCCGCCAATGCCGGAAACCGCATGGTGCGCGTGCGCATCAGTGTGGACGGCTCGGGCAATGTGATCGGCTGTACGCCGACCCAGCGCTCCGGCCTGCCCGCGCTGGACGACAGCGTTTGCGAGGCCGCCAAAAAGATCGGCAAGCTGGGCACGCCGCCCTATGCCATGCCCATCGATGTGCATTTTGCCTTCTGGAGCGGTACGCCCCGGCTTGCCCCGGCGCAAGGCAGCATCACGGTCAGCCAGTCGGCGCCGGCTGCGGCCCCCGCACAGCCCGTGGTGGAGCCGCCGCAAGCCGCCGCCCCCGCCACACGAGCGGACGGCAGCCGCAAGGCGCAGGACGCCTATGCCAGCCAGTTCCATGACTACCTCGACAAGGTGGCCCGCCAGCTGCGCGAGGCCAGCTTTGTGCCGGTGGAGGCCCCGCGCGGCACCTATCATGTGACCGTGCGCCTCACCGTTTCCAAAAACGGGGCCATTACGCATTACGATGTTGTGCAATCCAGCGGCAACGACCGCATTGACACCTATGTGCGTCAGGGCGTGAAGCGTGCGGGCAAGGTCAGCCCCCCGCCCGCGGGCCTTGCCTCTCCCTTTGACGTCACTCTAACCATGGTGCGCTAAACGCACGCGGAGGAACTGTTTGATATGAAACGCCTTCTTCTTCTGGTTGCCCTGTGCCTGCTTGCCGGAAGCACGGCCGCCCAGGCCGCCATGCGCGTGGACATCTACGGCCCCGGCCAGAACAGCGTCAACCTGGCGCTGGCCGATCCGCTCACCGGCCCCAGCCAGCCCGCCAACAACATGGGCCGCGAACTGCAAAAGCTCATCCAGCAGAACCTGAGCTTTCTGCCCTTCATGCGTCTGACCGATCCCAAGGCCGTGCTCGGCGGTACCCTTCTGCCCGGCTATGAGCCGCCGAATCTCGACCTCAAGCGCTTTCAGCTCGCCGGTTCGGACATCCTCGTGACCACGGTCTGGCCCGGCGGCGACAGCGGCACCAAGGCCGTGCAGATCCGCGCCTTTGAAACCAATACCGGCGGACGCCTTTTCGGCAAGGAATATCCGCGCGTGGCCAGCCGCGATCTGCCCGAAGTGGCCGACCGCTTCTGCGCCGATCTGCTGGAAGTGCTGACCGGCAGCGGGGCCTTCTTCCGCTCGACCATCGCCTTTGTCAAGAAAAGCGGCAAACTTTCCGCCGATGTCTGGACGGTGCGTCCCATGGGCCGCGACCTGCGCAAGATCACCAATATCGGCGGCGAAGCCATGTCTCCGGCCTGGTCGCCGGATGGGCGCTTCATCGTCTTTACCCTCATTGACAAGAAGTCCCACTCCCTCGGCGTCTGGGATCGCAAGACCCGCAAGACCCAGCGCGTGCGCTTCCCCGGCAATGTGGTCATCGGCCCGGCCTTCACCCCGGACAACAAGGTGGCCGTGGCCCTCTCCAAGGGCAAGTATCCTGTCATCTACCTGCTCAACCACTCCTTCCAGAAGGAGCGCGTGCTCGAGGAGCACAACTCCATCAACGTGTCCCCCACCTTTGACAGCACGGGCACCAAGATGGCCTTCACCTCCTCCCGCATGGGCGGCCCGCAGATCTTCATGAAGGATTTGAACTCCGGCGCCACCGTGCGCGTGAGCAAGAACGGCGGCTACAATACCGAGGCCAACCTCTCGCCCGACGGCACCCTGGTCACCTTCAGCCGCATGACCGACTACGGCCACCGCATCTTTGTGCAGGATATGCTGACCGGCCTCGAACGGCAGGTGACCTTCGGCCCGGGCAGCGACGAGCAGCCCTCCTTCTGCGCCGACAGCTACTTCATCGCCTTCAGTTCCAGCCGGGGCGGCACGCGCGGCATCTATCTGACCACCCGTCACGGCGGCGATCCCAAGCAGGTGCCCACCGGCGGCGGCGCCTGCTACTTCCCGCGCTGGGGCATGCCGCAGTAAGCCCCGTCTCTTCCTGCCCTCGTGCCCGGCGGCCCCGTTGCCGCCGGGCAAAAATTTTTTACCAAAAACGGCCCGGAGGGCGGCTCTGCATCTTGACAAAAATCGCGCCGCATATACCATCCGTAGGCGAGGTCAGGGTGACCTCGCCGTGTTCAGAAAGGAAAGGTACCTTTTTTGAGTTAGAGCTGTTCAGGAGGAAAACACAATGAAACGCTACGCTCTTATTCTTGCCCTGGTCATGGCCCTCGCCGCCGGTTTCGGCTGCGCCAAGAAGTCTTCCGACGAAGGCGCCCTCACCGACGACATGAGCCCCGAAATGCGTGCTGCCATCCAGCAGATCACCGATGGTCGCGTGCTCTTTGCCTTCGACAAGTTTGACATCAAGCCCGAATACAAAGACATGCTGAAGACCAAGGCCGATCTCATGAAGCAGTTCCCCTCCGTGCGCGTGCGCATCGAAGGCAACTGCGACGAACGCGGCACCCAGGAATACAACCTCGCCCTTGGCGAACGTCGCGCCCGCGCCGCTTACGAATACCTCGTCATGCTCGGCGTGAGCCCCTCTCAGCTTGAAATGATCAGCTACGGCAAGGAAAATCCGGCCGTTCAGGGCACCGGCGAAGCCGTGTGGGCCCAGAACCGTCGTGACGACTTCACCGTGGTTGCTCACTAGGCTTCATGGCCGCAAGGCACAAGGCCGCCCGCAAGGGCGGCCTTTTTTTGTGCGCGCCTCTTTCGCGCCACGCCCTTCGCGGGCAGCCGGCGCGCTTGCGTCGCGGCGCGCGGCAGGCTACAGTCAGGCACAGCGAGGTACCCCATGAAAATAGTCATACTGGACGGCAAACTGCTCAATCCCGGCGACGTGGACTGGAGTCCGCTGGAAAAGCTGGGCGAACTCAAGGTCTATGACGACAGCACCGTGGAACAGGTGCCCCAACGGGCCGCCGGAGCCGATGTCATCCTTGTCAACAAGGTTCCCCTGCGTCGCGACACCCTGGCGCAATTGCCCGACGTGAAAATGGTCGGCGTGGTGGCTACCGGGTATGACGTGGTGGATATTGACGCCTTTGCCGAGCGCGGCATTCCGGTCTGCAATGTGGTGGCCTACGGCGTCAACGACGTGGCCCAGCACGTCATGGCCCTGCTGCTCGAACTCTGCCACCGCACCAGCGAGCATACCCTGAGCATTCGCAGCGGCGAGTGGACCGACGGCGGAGAATGGTGCTACTGGATGCATACCCCGGTCTGCCTTGAAGGCATGACCTTCGGCCTCATCGGTTACGGCAATATCGGCCGCCGCGTGGGCGAACTGGCCCATGCCCTCGGCATGAAGGTTCTGGCCCACCGCCGCAATCCCAAGAATCCGCCCGCCTATGCGCCCTTTGCCTTTGCTACGCTCGAACAGGTGCTCAGCCAGTCGGATGTCATTTCCCTGCATTGCCCGCTGACCGACGCCACGCGCGGCATCATCAACAAGAAGAGCCTGGCGAAAATGAAGCGCGGCGCCATTCTGATCAATGCCGCACGCGGCCCCCTCGTCAATGAGGACGATATCGCCGCCGCCCTCCGCTCCGGCCAGCTCGGCGGCTATGGCGCTGACGTCATGGTCAAGGAACCGCCCGTGCGCGACAATCCGCTCTTTTCCACCCCCAATACTCTGCTGACTCCCCACATGGCCTGGGCCACCGTGCGTGCCCGGCAGAACATCATCAACCTGACCGCCGAGAATATCCTGCGCTGGAAGGAAGGCAATCCCATCAACGTGGTCAATCCCGTCAAGGGCTAAGCTCGCGCAACGTCCAAGAGGGGAGGGAGGCCCCCAAAACGGCCTTTCCTCCCCGTCATCTGCGGGGCAGGCATGCGCATCGACATCCATACCCACGCCTTTCATCCCAAAATAGCCGCCAAGGCCGTCGCCCATCTTGACCAGTCCTACGACGTGCATTGTCAGGGGGACGGCACCGTGGAGCATCTGCTGGCCTGCCAACGCGCCGCCGGCGTGGATCGCTGCGTGGTGCTCTGCGCCGCCACCACTCCCGCACAAGTCATTCCGGCCAACAACTACGCCCGCGAACTGCAGCGCGCCCACCCCGAAATCATCGGCTTCGGCACCCTCCACCCCGCCTATGCCCGCTGGGAGGAAGAATTGCACAACATGGAGCGCGATGGTCTGCGCGGCATCAAGCTCCATCCTGATTTTCAGGGCTTTCGTCTCGATGATCCCCGGCTCCTGCCCATGTTCGAGGCCGCACAGGGCCGCTTCATCTTTGAAATTCATATCGGCAGCAGCCAGCCCGCCGCACAGGCGCCGTCCTGTCCGCTGAAACTCGCTGCCATTGCTCGCGCCTTTCCCGGCCTTACCCTCATCGCCGCTCACTTCGGCGGCTACCTCATGTGGGATCTGGCCGCCGAGGCCCTCGCCGGTTTCGACAACGTCTGGTTCGATACCTCGAGCACTAGCCCCTTCACGCCCCCCGGCCTCCTGCGCCGTCTCCTCGATGCCCATCCCCTCGAACGCTTCCTCTTCGGCAGCGACTGGCCCCTCTATGACCCCGCCGAAGAACAGCAACGCCTTCAACGCGTCGGCGGCCTCTCCGACAACGCCCTCGAACGCATCCTCACCAACGCCGCCCAGCTCCCCGGCCTGCTCTGAAAGATATCCTACGCATTTCGTTGTTGTTTTTATCTTTTTTTCCGTGGGGGGAAGGCCCCCTTTGTGAACAAAGGGGGCCTTCCCC
>DWZD01000014.1 GCA_019118345.1 Candidatus Desulfovibrio intestinavium
CATCCCCCAAAAACTTTACCGCCTTCACGCCGGGCGTCGCGACACCCAAGGCGTCCCCCGACCACACCTCAGCCAAAATTTGAACAGGAAAGGATACCCCCCTGTCGCCATTACCCGCGCCCGCCAGCCATTGCCGTGACTCAATAGGGGACAACCCCTCGCCCCGACTTGCAACAACGTACCTTCCTCGGCCTCGTGTGCTGCCCTCCATCCTGCCCGACAACGTAAGCGCGTCATGGCGCGGAGGAGATCGCCGCGCCGCAGGCGCGGAAGCTCCGACGCCGCCCGAACGCTCGTCCCGCCTGCGGGACAGCGGAAGGGCGAGGGCCTATGGCGCGCGGCAGAGAGGGGGACAGGGTACGCCTGAAGGGACTCGCTCCCCGCAAGCAATGGCTGCCCCAAGGCGGGGTTGGGGGTTGTAGGGGGTAAAGGGTCGCCCAGACCCCTTATCCCCTGCCCCCTCGCCGGGAGGCGACCCGGCCCGGATGCCGGGCCGAAGCCGTAAGCCAACGAACGACCAAAAGGAAAACAAGAAACCCCAAGGCCGCACATGCCGCCGGGGGACGGGCCAGCGGCGCGACGCTTTGGCGTGTTACGGGGTAAGACATTGACCTGATAAAAGTTTTGGGAAAGGAGAGGGGGAGCGCGATGGGGAGAGGGAGAACCGTTTTCCAAAACGGTTTCTCTCTCCCCATCGTAACACATTGTTTTTCAAATGCTTTTTTGGAAAGGAGGGTTTCGGGGAGGAACACTTTTTGTGCGCAAAAGGTGTTCTCCCCGAAAAAAATAATAAAAACAACACGCTAACAGATAATGTCGAAAGAGTGCGGGGGGGTGCCATGCGGCGGCATGCGGCGGCATGGCTTAGCGAGGCAGATGGAGCCAGCAGCGGACGCGGCGTCCGTTTTCCGAGTATTCCGCCGGCATTTGCCGCGCACAGAGGGGCAGGGCCTGATCGCAGCGTGGGGCAAAGGGGCAGCCTGGGCCGCGCTGGCCGAGGGGCGGCACGCTGCCGGGGATGGCGGGCAGGCGAGCGGCGTCCAGAGGGGCGCGCCCCGGAGAGGAGGCCAGCAGGCCCCGGGTATAGGGATGCAGGGGCCGGGCGAGCACTTCGGCCGTGGGGCCGTATTCCACGAGGAAACCGGCATACATGATGCCCACATGGGCGGCTACGCGGGCCACCACGCCCAGATCATGGGTTATGAGCAGGACGGTCATGCCGCGCGCCAGGGACTGCTCGCGGATGAGGTTGAGGATCTGCCCCTGCAGGGTGGCGTCAAGGGCGGTGGTGGGTTCGTCGGCCAGCAGGACGTCGGGGCCGCAGCTGAGGGCGGCGGCGATCATGACGCGCTGCCGCATGCCGCCGGAGAGCTGGTGCGGGTATTCGGCATAGCGTTCGGCGGCGGCGGGGATGCCGACATCGCCGAAGAGGCGGATGACTTCCGCGCGGGCCTCGGCGGCGGAGAGGCCCCGATGCAGGCGCAGCCCCTCGGCGGCCTGATCGCCCACGCGCAGGACAGGATTGAGGGCGGTCATGGGTTCCTGAAAAATCATGGCCAGATGGCTGCCGCGCAGGGCGCGCAAGCGGGCTTCGGGCAGGGCAAGCAGATCCTCGCCCTGATAGAGAATGCGCCCCTGCACCCGGGCCTGCGGCGGCAGAAGGCGCAGGATGGCGCGCGCGGTCAGGCTCTTGCCGCAGCCGGATTCGCCCACCAGACAGGTGATGGCGGCGGGCGGCAGGTCAAGGCTCACGTCCTGCACGGCGGGCAGGCGCAGATCCTCGTCCACAAAGGTGATGCCCAGCCCGTCCAGCCGCAGGGCCGGACGGACGTTGGCGGGCGAAGCAGGCACATGAGGAGAAGGCAGGCCCATGCTAGCGGATGACCTGCTGCTTGCGGTAGGCCGTATAGGCTTCGCGCGTGGCGATATAGGGATCCACGGCGGCATCCTTCAGGCTCTTGTAGGTGGGCAGCAGCGTGTCCAGCGTATTGAAGCGCAGCCAGAGTTCCGAGGCGGTGGCCAGTTCCCAGGGGTAGACGTAGAATATGGGGTCGGTGAAACAGTCGCCGATGCGCCCGATGCCGTCGCGCAGGGAACTGGGGCCGAGGAAGGGCAGGACAAGATAGCAGCCGTGGCCCAGCCCCCAGCGCCCGAGGGTCTGCCCGAAATCCTCGCCGCTGGGATCGACCGGCACGAGGGTTTTCTTGTGCTTGGCCACATCCACCACGCCGAAGCCCACAAAGGTGTTGATGATGAAGCGCCCGAATTCCACCCCGGCTTCCTTGAAGCGGAACTGGAGAATGTTGTTCACAAAGCGGGTGGGAAAGAGCACATGCTTGTAGAGATTGGACATGCCCCGGCGGAACTGCACCGGGGTAATGGTCTCGTAGAAGGAGTAGATCGGATCCGCGACGTACAGATAAAAGACGTCATTGAAGGCGAACCAAAAGCGGTTCCACGGTTCCAGCGGATCGGCGATGCTTTCGACGGGCGTGTCGCCGTAGTCATCCAGACTGTCGGAAAATTCCGTATCAGGCGGGGTCACGCTGATGGCGCCGTCAGGCAGGGCCGGACTTTCGGCATCGTAGAGGCTGGACGGACTTTGCCGCGTCGGTTCCGGGGAAAGGCGGGTATAGGTGGGCTTGGCCTGTGCGCCCGTGGCGGCAAGGAGCAGCAGCAGAACCGCGCAGACCAGCATCCGGCGAAGGGCGGCCGAGGCCGCCCCCGAAAGGATTGCGCACTTACTTGGCATTGGCGGCGGCTTCCTTGGCCTTGGCCTGCACCCGGGCGATGAGTTCGTCGGGCGCGTCCTTGGACAGGATGTCCTGGAACTGGGTGCGGTAATTCTTGACGAGGCTCACATTTTCGATGAGCACGTCATAACAGCGCCAGGCCCCGTTCTTGAGCAGCATGCGGTAGGCCACGGGAACCTTCTTGCCGTCGCCCAGGGTGACGACGGTGCGCACTTCCATGCGGGTCTGTTCCTTGTTGCCCACTTCGCCGGTATAGGCGACCTGCTCGCCATTGTAGCCGTCCACCTTGCTGATATAGGTGGTCAGGAGCAGATCGGCAAAGGCATCGGTAAAGCGCTTCTGCTGATCAGGGGTGAAGGTCTGCCAGCGCGGCCCGGCCGTCCGGATGGCAAATTCCTGAAAGTCGAAAACCTGACGCACCAGCCCGGCGATTTTCTCGCGCTGGGCCGGGCGGGTGGAGGCATTGGCGTAGGCCGGATCCTTGATGCAGTCGAGAATGGCGTTCACGGATTTTTCCAGCGTCTCACGGGCCGGAGAGGCGGCGAGCGCCGACGACGCAAGGACGGCAAGACAGCAGACGCAGGCCGCCAACGAGAACAGCAGACGGGAAGCGACGCTTCCCTTGAGGACATTCGACATATTAGACCCCTCCAAAGACGTACTTGGCGAGCAGCGATTCCAGATCCACGGCGGATTCGGTTTCCGTCAGCTCGCCGCCGGCGGCCACTTTGTCCGGCAAGCCGCCGGGTTGCAGATTGATATACTTGTCGCCGATCAAACCGCTGGTCTTGACCGAGGCAATGGTGTCCTCGGACAGGTGCAAATCCCTGTCCAGCACCATCCGCACCAGGGCGCGCGGCATGGCGGGATTATCATCCAGCGTAATGGCGGCCACGCGACCCACGGGCACGCCCGCCATTTCCACATCCGCGCCCACGCGCAGGCCGCTGACGGAGCCAAAGCGCGCGGTCAGCTCAAAGCCCTTTTGTTCAAAAAGCTCCATGCGGCCCAGCTTGACGGTCAGATAGGCCACGCACACGAGGCCCACCAACACGAAGATGCCCACGGCGGTCTGTCGAAAACTGTTCATGCACCTCACCCTTCAGCAATGGTGTAATGGTGTTCGGTCAATGGTTATACGCAGCCCGGCGACAAGATTCAAGTCCGCCGTGCAGGCTGCGCCGCCCATCAGGCATCCAGCCAGCGGGCAAGGGCCGCACGCACGCGCGGATCGCTTTCGGCATCCTGCGCGGCCAGATCCTCGGCATCGGCCTCGCGCCGCAAAAATTGCCGCAGATAGGGGTCATCCCGCGCCTCCAGTTCGGCCAGACTGCCGGAAAAGACGGCGTGGCCCTCGCGCAGCACGAGCACATGATCGGCAATGGCGCGCAGGCTGTCCAGATCATGGCTGACGACCACGATGCTCATATCCGGGAATCGCTCGTGCAGGGAGAGCAGGAGCGCGTCCATGCGGGCGGCGGTAATGGGGTCAAGGCCGGACGTGGGTTCGTCGCAGAGCAGGATGCGCGGCTCGGCAATGATGGCCCGCGCCAGCCCGGCCCGCTTGCGCATGCCGCCGGAGAGCTGGTTGGGGTAGTAGTCCGCGAAATCTTCCAGCCCCACCAGCCGCAGCACCCGCAGGGCGGCTTCCCGGATGACGGCTTTCGGCAGGCGGACGTGTTCCGTGAGGGGCAGGGCCACATTCTGGGCCAGCGAGAGCGCGCCGAGCAGCGCGCCGTCCTGAAAGAGCACGCCCATGCGGCGGCGGATGCGCCGGGCCTGCGCGGCGGGCAGGGCACACATGTCCAGCCCGCCGATGTGCACGCTGCCGCTCAGGGGGCGGGACAGACCGATGATATGCCGCAGCAGGGTGGATTTGCCGCAGCCCGAGCCGCCCAGAATGACGGAAATCTTGCCGCCGGGCAGGGTGGCCTCAATGTCGCGCAGCACCACATGATCGCCGTAGCCGACGGTCAGGGCGCGGAAGGCGATGTCCCATTGCGGGGAATCGGGCGTTTCCGGCGCATGCTGTTTCCGTAACGAAATTTCGCTCATATCTTCCTCTTGCGGGCGGGCGGCCCGTTTCGCCGGTGACGGCGGGCGTCGCGCCCGGCATCGAACGTCATGCCGCCGCCCGTGCGCCGGCATGGAGGCGTCTCCATGTCATTACAGCAGGAATGAGGTCAGCACATAGTCGGCCACGAGAATGAGCACGCAGGAAATGACCACCGCCGAGGTGGTGGCATTGCCCACGGCCTCCGGGCCGACGCTGTCCCGCCGCAAATGGGTGTTGTAGCCCTGACGGCAGCAGACCGTGGTCACCAGCAGGCCGAAAACCACGGCCTTGAGAAAGCCTCCGGTCACGTCCTCCAGGGTCACGGCATGGGCGATGCGGTAGAAATACGCGCCTTCGTTGATGCCCAGCATGGCCACGCCGGTCAGATAGCCGCCGATGATGCCGATGGTGTCGAAAATGGCCGTAAGCAGCGGAAAGGAGATGAGCGCGGCCAGCAGACGCGGACTCACCAGATAGGCCATGGAATTGATGTCCATGACATCCAGCGCATCGATCTGATCCGAGATGCGCATGACGCCGATTTCGGCGGCCATGGACGAACCGGCGCGCCCGGCCAGCATGATGGCCGTGAGCACCGGCCCCAGTTCGCGGACGAGCGAAAGCGACACCGCCGAGCCGAGCATGCCCACCGAACCGAACTGCACAAGGGTGTAATAGCCCTGCAGGCCCAGCACCATGCCGCAGAAAATGCCGATGAGCGCTATGACGAACAGCGACTGATAGCCGATGGCGTAGAGCTGTTGCAGGGTGCGGACGGCAATGCGCCGCGAGGTGAAAATGTGGCGCAGGCCGTCCAGAAAGAAGAGCGCCGTACCGCCGAGGGCATCCAGCCCGCGCAGGCAGCGTTCGCCCAGCCGGGCGGGGAAATTGACGATGTTCATGCGGCTCCTTTGCGAAAGCGGCAGGCATTTTCCGGCCTGCGGGCCGGACATGCGGGACGCTTCAGCCTCTGTACCCCGAAATCATTTCACGGCCTTCTTGGAAAGGCGTATGGGCTTGCCCAGCCCCATGCGGCGCAGAGTCTCGCGGACGTTCTCCGCCTCCCGCTCGCTGCCGCGCAAGAGCACCAGCACCAGATGCACCTTGCCGCTTTTCTGCATTCGCGTGCGCAGGCCCTTTTCTTCCAGCCTGGCCCGCAGGGCGTCGCCTTCCTCCTTGCCGCGAAAGGCCGCCGCCTGATAGACGTAATCGAATTTCGGCTCGCGGGCCTGTGGCGGCTTGGCGGCGGCCGGTGCGGATGCCGGCGCGGGGGATGCCTGCGGCGCGGCCCCGGCCTGCCGGGGAGCTTCCGCCGTGCCGCCGGGCGCAATGCCCCAGGCGGCCAGGCTCTCGCCCTGCGGTCGGGCAAAGGGATAGGCATCGGACGGCGTGGCGGCGGGCTGCTCCGCCGGATCAGCGGCCGGCGGCGCGGCGGGCGAATCCGGCGCGTTGGCCCCGGCCCGCGACTCAGCCTGCGGTGCGCCCTGCCCTTGCGACGACGAGGCCTCGGCAGCGTTCACGGACGGCGGCTCGGGCTTGTCCGCCTGCCGGCCTGCCCCGTCCTGAGCCGCCGCGCGCAACGGCAGGGGCTGATCCAGCAGACTCCCCGTATCCACATCGGGGGTGGGCAGGGCTTCTTCCGCCTGCGGCGGCTCGTGCAGCATGGCGCTGACCCGCTCCGCCGGATTCTGCCCCTTGCCCACCATGACGCCCATGAAGAAGGCCCAGCCCACGGCCACGGCAAAGACCACCAGCAGGGCCGCCGCCCCCATGAAGGGCAGATGCAGCAGCACGCGCGGCGACCGCTCGTCGCTTTTGGGCACGCGCTGACGGACTTTTCGCAGGGGCTGGGGCATGGCCGGGGGCTTCTCCCTTCCGCGCGGCTACATGGTTTCGGGCGCGCTCACGCCCAGAATGTCCAGACCGTTGCGCAAGACCTGTCCCACGGCCCGCAGCAGGGCCAGACGGGCCAGACTGCGTCCGGCATCCCCGGCGTCCAGCACCTGATGCTTCGCATAATAGCTGTGCAGCATGCCCGCAAGATCCATGAGATAATGACTCACATGATGCACGGAAAGCGTCTGCGCCGCATTGGCGATCATGTCCTCCATGCCCGCCGCCTTGCGCAGCAGCGCCATGTCCTCGGGCGTGTCCAGCGCGGCCAGCTGGGCCGCATCCGTGCGTTCCGGCAGGTTCAGGCCGCGTTCCTCCGCGCGCCGCAGCACGGCGCAGATGCGGGCATGGGCATACTGCACATAATACACCGGATTATCCAGACTGCGCTGCTTGGCCAGCTCGAGGTCGAAATCCAGCGGGCTGTCGCTCTTGCGCGAAAGGAACATGAAGCGGGCGGCGTCCGTGCCCACTTCCTTGATCACGTCGGCCAGCGTCTCAAAGGTGCCCGCGCGGGTGGACATGCTCACGGGCTGGCCGTTCTGCAGGAGGTTCACCAGCTGGATGAGCACCACGTCAAAACTCTCGCGCGCCTGCCCCATGGCCGCGATGGCCGCCCGCATGCGCGGCACATAGCCGTGATGATCCGCGCCCCAGATGTCGATAAGCCATTCATAGCCGCGCTGGTACTTGTCATGGTGGTAGGCGATGTCCGAGGCGAAATAGGTCAGGCTGCCGTCGGATTTGCGCAGCACGCGATCCTTGTCGTCGCCGAGCTTTTCGGTGGCGAACCAGTAGGCGTCGTCCTGGTGATAGGTATAGCCCGCCTTGTCCAGCGCCGCAAAGGCGGCGGCCACCTTGCCGCCCTCCACCAGCGTCTTTTCCGAGAACCAGTGCTGATGCTCCACGCGGAAGTCGGCCAGATCCCGCTTGATGCCGTCCAGAATCTCGCGCATGGCGCGCTCGTAGCAGCGGTTCTTCCCTTCCTCTTCGGGCAGGTCGGCCAAGCCCGCGTCCTCGGCCAGCATCTCGCGGGCAATGTCGATGATGTACTCGCCGCGGTAATAGGATTCCGGCCAAGCGACCGGACGGCCCTTGAGTTCCTGCACCCGCAGCCAGACGGACAGGCCCAGCAGGCGCATCTGCAGGCCGGCGTCGTTGATGTAGTATTCCGTATCCACGGCAAAGCCCGCACGGCGCAGCAGCCGGGCCAGACTGTCGCCCACGGCGGCCCCGCGCCCGTGGCCCACATGCAGCGGCCCGGTGGGATTGGCGGAAACGTATTCCACCAGCGTACGACGCCCCGCGCCCACGGCGCTGCGGCCGTAATCCGCCCCGGCGGCCTCGACCTCGCACACGGTCTGCCGCCAGAAATCCGGGCTGAAGGTCACGTTGATGAAGCCCGGCCCGGCCACTTCGGCCTTCACGATGTCCGGGCAGCGTTCCGGCAGGCTCTCGGCAAGGGACTGGGCCAGATCGCGCGGATTCTTTCCGGCTTCGCGGGCCAGCAGCATGGCCACATTGGCCGCCAGATCCCCATGACGGGCGTCGCGGGGCGGCTCGATGACGGCTTTTGCGGGCCAGCTCAGGCCCATTTCCTCCACCAGATTCACAAGAGCGGAACGCAGCACATCGGTAGCGCGCATGGCATATCTCCCGCCGCTGGGGCTAGGCATTGAAATTTTCAAGGGTTTCCGGGGAATTGATCAGCTCGACCCGCAGTTGTGCCCGCGCGGCCTCGTCCAGATTGTCCAGACACTGGCCCACCATCTTGCCGAGTACGGCCTTGGGGCCGAGTTCCAGCCAGCGGCGCACGCCATCGGCATACTGCTGCCGCACGGTCTCGATCCAGCGTACCGAGGAAACCATCTGGACGAGCAGGCTTTCCTTGAGGCTTTCCCCGTCCGTGAGGCCGCGGCCGTGCACATTGGCGTAGACGGCAAAGCGCGGCCGCCGCCAGACCGCCTTGCGCAGGAGCGGTTCCAGTTCCCGATTGGCCTTTTCCATGAGCGGACTGTGAAAGGCGCCGCTCACGCGCAGCTCCACGGCGCGTCCCTTGAGGGGCCGCACCTTCTGGCAGGCCAGGGCCACGGCTTCCCTGTCGCCGCTGACGACATACTGGCCGGGCGTGTTGTAATTGGCGATGATGAGCGGGAGATCGCTTTCCTCGGCGGCCTCGCGCACCACCGCTTCCACCTGCTCCTGCGTCAGCTTGAGAATGGCCGCCATGCCGCCGCGCCCGTCGGGATCGGCTTCGGCCATGAGACGCCCGCGCAGGCTCACGAGGTGCAGCACGCTTTCCTCGTCCAGCACATCCGCCGCGGCCAGCGCGGAAAATTCGCCCAGGCTGTGTCCGGCGGCGGCCACGGGATGCACCCGCCCGGCCAGCGCCCGCCACAGATTGAGATTGACCACGGTCAGCGCCGGTTGCAGGGCGCGGGTATCGCTCATGGCCGCTTCATCGCCTTCCCAGAAGATTTCCCGCAGGGGCAGGCCGCTGATGGTTTCGGCGCGCTTCCAGAGCCGCATGGCCTCGGCGTCGGCTTCGGCCAGATCCCGGCCCATGCCGGCTTCCTGCGCGCCCTGTCCCGGAAAGAGCAGGGCAATGGCGTTGTTCATCAATGTTCTCCCTCAATCGGAATCGGATGTTCCCGCCCTGCCCGCTTGGCGTGCGGGCTTGCCCGCGCTCCCGAAACGGGTTGTTGCGCCGCGCCGGGGCGGTCGCCACGGCGCGACGCCGCGCGCTTGCCCGGCAAGGGGCATCCGCTTTCCGCAAAAATATGTGAAGTGTGTTTTTTTACGTTATCCGGCCCCGGCTTGCAAGTCCCGCCGCTCGGGGATATGAGGACGACATGCAGAAACGCTTTTCCCCGGGCCGCGCTACGGATCGCGCCCGTTACCCCGCCCGGACGCCTTCCCGGCAGGCGTCCCCGCCCGTCGCGACCGCCCCGGCTCCGACGCCGGACGAGCTGGCCGTCTGCGCGCGTCAGGCCGGTCTGGACATTCCGGACAGGGCGCTGCCGCCGCTGGCCGCCTATCTGGAACGCCTGCTCCGTTGGAACAGCGTCATGAATCTGGTGGGCGCGCGCGACTGGCGCGAGGCCCTCACCAATCTGGTGGGCGACAGCTTTCATCTGGCGGCCTTTCTTGACGGCCTGCCCCTGCCCGCCGAGCCGCTGTGCTGGGACTTGGGTTCCGGCGCGGGCCTGCCGGGCATTCCCCTGCGCATGATCTGGCAGCGCGGGGACTACTGGCTGGTGGAGGCGCGGGAAAAGCGCGCCCTTTTCCTCTCCCAGACCCTGCACAGCCTGCGCCTGCCCCGCACCCATGTCTACCGGGGCCGCGCGGAAGCCTTCTTTGCCGGGCAGGCACGCGGGGCCGACTGCGTCATCAGCCGGGCCTTCATGCCGCCGCGCCCGCTGCTCGATCTGCTGGCCCCGCGCCTTGCGCCGGGCGGGCTGGTCGTCCTGCTGCTCAATGAGGCCGACGACGATTTGCCCCCGGTCTGGGAACTCGTGGCCGAACAGACCTATGCTGTGCGCCGCCTGAGCGGCGACCGCCGCGCAACCGCCGCCCCCGCCGGGGAGCGCCGCCGCTTCCGGGCCGTGCGCCTGCGCGAGGCGGGCCCATGCTCTGCCCCATCCCCCGCCCGCCCCTGTACGGAGGAAATATCGTGATCGAGACCACCCCCGATCCCCTGTCCGACGGCCTTGCGGCCTCCGCCGCCGTGCGCGAGGAACTGGCCCGCAAGCAGCGGACGCGCTTCTGGCTGCGCGGCCTGCTCTGGGCCCTGCTGACCGTGGGGCTGGCCTTTTTGCTGCGCCTGCTCGAATGGCCCTGCTGGCAGAACCCGGAATACCGGCTGGGCAGCGAGTGGCTGCTGGCCACCAACGACGCCTATCACTGGGTGGCCGGGGCCGAGGGCATGGGCCTTGCCGTGGGGCATCCCATGGCCGAGATGCTCAAGGGCATGGCCGCCCTGCTGGGGACGTATCCGGCGGCCGTGGCCTTCTGGTTCCCCATGATCCTGTCCACGCTGGTGGCGCTCATCGTCTTTGTCTGGGTCTGGGCCCTGGGCAGCATGGAGGCGGGCATGGCCGCCGGGCTGATCACCACCATCGCGCCCGGCTTTCTGGCCCGCACCCTGCTCGGCTACTATGATACCGACCTCGTGACCCTCTTTTTCCCATTGCTCATGACTTTGGCCCCGGCCTGCTGGGCCATGCGCTACATGCTCCTGCCCCACACCCTGCTCAAGCGGCTCATCCATACCTCGGGGCGGGTCATGGCCCGCAGGCTGCTGGGCGCGTCGCAGGCCCCGCCGGAGGTGCGCCTCGGCTATCCCCTGCGCAAACGTTGGATCATCCTGCTCACCCTTTCGGGCCTCGTGTCCTGGTGGTCACAGGAATGGCATTCCGTCTTTCCCTATCTCATCCGCTACAATGTGGGCCTGCTGGCGGCCATGAGTCTGGTCATGGCCCCGCAGGGACGGCGCGGCCTGCTCCTGTTCGGTTCGCTGGCCTATGCCCTGCCCGCGCTGGCCGGACTGCCCGGGCTGGCGGGCAGCCTTGTGGTGCTGGCCGCAGGCATGGCCCGCAGCGAACGCACCCGCGCCCTGCGCGCCCGGCTCACCCGCCCGCTGCCGCTCCTCCTGCTCTGGGCGGGCGTGGCGGCCCTCATGCTGGGCGGCGGCATCCTGACCACCCTGATCAATCATTTCGGGGCCTACGCCAAGCGGGCGGGCGACGCCGCGACCACGGCCTCGGGCACGGTGCTGGTTTATCCCTCCGTGGCCCAGTCCATCACCGAGGTGCAGGATCTGAGCCTCATGGCCCTGCTGTCCTATTTCCACCCGTGGATGGAAGCCGCCCTGCTGGGCCTTGCGGGCTTTGTCTGGGTGCTCATCCGCCGGCCCGGCGCGCTCTTTCTCCTGCCGCTGGCGGCGCTCGGCCTGCTCAGCACCAAGATGGGCGGACGCATGGTCATGTTCGGCGCTCCCATCGTGGCCGTGGGCCTGACCCTGCCGCTGTACTGGATCCTGCAGCGCATCCTGCGCGACAGCCTGCGCGGGGCCGTGGCGGGCCTCGTGACCTCGGCCGTGCTCATCGGCCTGCTGGTGGCGCCCTTTGCCAACATCATTCAGGCCATGTCCCAAGGCCCCATGATCAACCGCCGCCATGCCGATGCCCTGACCCGCGCCCGCGACGTGACCCCCAGGGACAGCACGCTCTGGCTCTGGTGGGACTGGGGCTACGCGGCCCATCACTTCGCCCGCCGCGCCACCATTGCCGACGGCGCCCTGCACAACGGCCCGTGGCTCTATCTGCCCGCAGCGGTCTTTGCCACGGACAATGCCCGCTTCGCCCGCCAGCTCATCCGGTATACGGCCCTCAAGGGCGGCGAGGCCGACGACGTGTTCAACGGGCTGGACGGCGAGGCCGCGCAGGCCCTCATGGACAAGCTGCGCTCGCCGGAGACGCCCCTTGTGGAGGCGCGCGGCAAGCAGTATCTCGTGGTCAGCTTTGAAATGCTGCGGCTGGGCTTCTGGATCAGCAATTTCGGCAGCTGGAACTTCCGCACCAAGGAAGGCGAGGGCGGGGCCATGTCCATCGTCACCCGCGCCCTGGCCTACAATCTCGAGGAAGGGGCCGTGCAGCTCGAGGGCAGCCCCGCCACCATTCACACGGCCACCATCGATGTCTTTGACGAGACGGGCGTCATTTCCCGCGACTATGTGCAGGAATGGGCCGATGCCCATCCCGACGCCACGCCGGAGGAACAGCAGGCCTTCCTCACCTCCCGCCGCAACGTGCATTGCCTGTTCAACCGCGTCACCGGCGAAAAGCTCGTGCTGGACAGCGGCATTTACCACTCGCTCATGGTGCAGCTGCTGCTCTCCCCGCCGCAGGACACCCGCTTTTCGCCCTATTTCAAGCTGGTGTACGACAATGTTTTTGCGCGCATCTACGAGGTGCTGTGACCCTATTCATGGTGATAGGGAATGCGGCGCACAATGCACTCGGCGCGGTAGATCTGCTCCAGCAGAAGCACGCGGGCCAGCTCGTGCGGCAGGGTCATGGGGCCGAGGCTGATGACGCGCCGGGCCGCGGCCCGCACCTCGTCCGTGAGGCCGAAGGGGCCGCCGATGAGAAAACAGGGCCGCCCGGCGGCCTCCTGATCCAGCTTTTGCAGGAGGGCGGCCAGTTGCGGCGAGGTCAGGCTCGCGCCGCGCTCGTCAAGGACAATGGCCGCGTCCTGCGGCGTCAGGGCCTCCTGCAGCCGCCGGGCCTCCTGCTCGTTGCGCCGGGCCGTGGGCAGGGAAGCGTCGCCGTCGCGCACCTCCGTCATGTCCAGCGGACGCCAGCGCCGGATGCGTTGCGCATAATGTTCCACGGCTTCGCGCCAGAACGAGGTTTTTATCTTTCCCACACACAGAATACGCACGGGTTTGCCTGCCATGTCTCCCTCTTTTCCGCCTGATTCCGGCCCGATTCATTCCGGCCCGCTGCCGCCGTCCTCCGGGCCGCGCGTCAGCGCCGACCCGCGCGCAGCCGCCGCCGGACTGCGGGCCGGGGGCGTCTGGGCCTTCCCCACGGAAACCTTTTACGGCCTCGGCTGCGCGATCTTCCATGCGGATGCGGTGCGCCGGGTGTATCAGCTCAAGCGCCGTCCCGTCCAGCGGCCCCTGCCCGTGCTGGCCGGACATATCGATCAGCTGGCCGCCCTCGTGCGGCTGGACGAGGCCCCGGCGGGCCTGCTCGATCTTTTCTGGCCCGGCTCGCTCACGGTGCTGCTCTCGCCCCTGCCCGGCCTGTCCGCCGCCCTGCCGCCGCAGGTCTGCGGCCCCACGGGCAAGCTGGCCGTGCGGGTGACGCCGCATCCGCTCACCGCCCAACTGGCGCTGGCCTGCGGCTGCCCCCTCACGTCCAGCAGCGCCAATCTCAGCGGCCAGCCCGCCGCCCGCCTGGCCGCAGATCTGCCCCCGGAGCTGCTGACCGCCCTGAGCGATGCCCGCGACGGCGTGCTCGACGCCGGGCCGGAGCCGCGCGGCGGCCTGCCCTCCAGCATCGTGGATCCCCTGCCGGACGGACGCCTGCGCCTTGTGCGCGCCGGAGCCGTGAGCGCCGGTGCGCTGGCGGAAGCGGGCTTTGCCTGCCTCGGATAATCCTTGCGGCCCCCGCCTGCCTGACGTACCATAACAGGCCGCGAGGTCAGCATGAAAAAGACAGTCACCTGCCCCCTGTGTCATCAGGATTATGAAATCTACGCCAATCCCGCGCCCACGGTGGATGTGATCATCCACGATCCGCAACGCGGGGTGGTGATCATCGAACGCGGGCACGAACCGCTCGGCTTTGCCCTGCCCGGCGGCTTCATCGACGACGGCGAACAGGCCGAGGCCGCCGCCCGCCGCGAAATGCGGGAGGAAACCGGCCTTGACGTGGAGCTGACCGGCTTGCTGGGCGTCTATTCCGCGCCCTGGCGCGATCCCCGCCGCCACACCATGAGCACGGTTTTCGTGGGCCGCACCGCCCACCCCGAGGCCCTGCGCGCGGGCGACGACGCGGCCCGGGCCGCCTGGCATCCGCTGGACGCCCTGCCCGCCCCGCTCTGCTTCGACCACGGCATCATCCTCGAACATTTCCGGGAAGTGCTGGCCGGACGGCGCGCCCTTGCCCCTGTTCAGCCCGATGCCCCCACCCGGCCCCACAGCGGAACCACGGGCGGAACCACGGCATGAGCTATCGCAATCTGGCGGCCTGCGTGGCCGATCTGGAACGCCACGGGCAGCTTGTCCGCATCGACGCGGAAATCGATCCCCATCTCGAGCTGGCCGCCATCCAGCGCCGGGCCTTTGCCGCCAAGGCGCCTGCCCTGCTTTTCACCCGGGTCAGGGGGTCGCGCTTTCCCCTGCTGGGCAATCTCTTCGGCACGCGCGAACGCCTGCATTTTCTCTTCCGGCACAGCCTGCGCGCCGTGGAAGGCGTGCTGGCCGCCAAGGCCGATCCCGCCGCCGCCCTGCGCCGCCCCCTGCGCTCGCTGGCCCTGACCCCGGCCCTGCTCCACATGCTGCCGCGCATGCGGCGCAACGGCCCCGCGCCGGTCATGGCCCATGCCTGCCGGGTGAGCGATCTGCCGCGCCTCGTGAGCTGGCCCAGGGACGGCGGCCCCTTCATCACCCTGCCGCTGGTCTACAGCGAGGATCCCGCCCGCCCCGGCCCCGACGCCGCCAACCTCGGCATGTACCGCGTCCAGCTCGGCGGCAACGACTATGCCGACGATGAAGTGGGCCTGCATTACCAGATCCATCGCGGCATCGGCGTGCATCACGCCGCAGCGCTGGAACGCGGTCAGGCCCTGCCCGTGCACGTCTTTGTGGGCGGCCCGCCCGCCCTGACCGTGGCCGCCGTCATGCCCCTGCCCGAGGGCCTGTCCGAACTGCGCTTCGCGGGCCTGCTGGGCGGACGGCGCGCGGATATGGCCCGCGTGCCCGGCCTGCCCCTGCCCGTGCTGGCCGAGGCGGATTTCTGCCTCAGCGGCTACATCCTCCCACAGACCAAGCCCGAAGGCCCCTTCGGCGATCATGTGGGCTATTACAGCCTGCGCCACGATTTCCCCGTGCTCCGGGTCACGGGCGTGCATCACCGGCCCGGCGCCATCTGGCCCTTTACCGTGGTGGGCCGCCCCCCGCAGGAAGATACCGTCTTCGGCGACTTCATCCACGAGCTGACCGGCGCGCTGGTGCCGCAGGTTTTCGAGGGCATCCGCGACGTCCATGCCGTGGACGCCGCCGGCGTCCATCCCCTGCTGCTCGCCGTGGGCAGCGAACGCTATACTCCCTACGAGGCGCGCCGCCGCCCGCGTGAACTGCTCACAGCCGCCCTGCACCTCTTGGGCACCACCCAGACCGCCCTGGCCAAATATGTGCTGCTGGCCGCCCACGAGGACGCGCCCGGCCTGTCGGCCCGGGATGTCATGGGCTTTTTGCGGCATCTGCTGGAACGCACGCATTTTGACCGCGATCTGCACTTCCTCACCCGGGCCAATGTGGATACCCTGGACTACACCGGTTACGGCCTGCACGAAGGCTCACGCCTCATCTGGACGGCGGCGGGCGAGGCCGTGCGCCGTCTGGGTCTCGGGCCGGACGACTTCGGGGATCTGCCCGCCCTGCCGGACGGCTTCGGCGATCCGCATTGCGCGGGGCCGGGCCTGCTGGTGCTGCGCGGCCCCCGGCACAGCCTCGACCGCAACGAACCCGATCCCCGCATGGAAGAACTGGCCCAGGCCCTCTCCCGCTGGCCGCAACGCGAGGCCTTCCCGCTGGTCACCGTCTGCGACGATGCGGCCTTCGGCGCGGCCTCGCCGGACAACTGGCTGTGGACGGCCTTTACCCGCTCCGATCCGGCCACGGACATCTACGGGGCCAACGGTCATACCCATGCCCGGCACTGGAGCTGCGAGGCCCCGTTGGTGCTGGATGCGCGCCTCAAGCCCTTCCATGCGCCGCCGCTGGAGGAGGATCCGGCCACCATTCGCCGCGTGGAGGCCCTTGCCGGGCCGGGCGGGCCGTTGCGCGGCCTGCTGGGCTGATGCCGAAACCACGGGCCGCCCCCGGCCCCTGAACGTGTCATCTTGACGGGCAGGCCGCGCGGCCTTCCCCTGCCAAAAAAGGACGAGCCATGAAAATCGCCATGCTGCAATGCAATGTTGTCACCGGAGACGTGGCGGGCAATGTGGAACGCATTGTCGCCGCCGCCTGTGATGCCGCCGCCCGGGGCGCCGACCTCTGCGTCACGCCTGAACTGGCCCTTTGCGGGGCCGGGCCGGGGAGCTTTTTGCGGGCCGACGATTTTGCCCAGGGCTGCCGGGCCGGGCTGGATCGGCTGGCCGAAGCCCTGCGCGACGGCCCGCCGCTGCTGGTGGGCGCGCCCGTGGCCAGCTCCTATGACGAAAAGCTGCTCTCCAATGCCGGCGTGCTGGTGCACAAGGGCCAGTGGCAGCCCGTCTCCCGCAAGGTCTACCAGAGCAGCGGGCAGGACGTGGAATCCCGCTACTTCGATCGCGGCGTGACCTGCGGCCTCATTTCCGTGGGCGGCTGGCGCGTGGGCGTCGTGCTCTGCGAGGATTCCTCCACCGAGGACGGCGCTTTCTGGAAAATCCAGTACGCCAGCGGCCACAGCCCGCTCATGGAACTCATCCAGCGCGGCGTGGACGCCATCGTCCATCTGGCCGCCGCGCCCTTCAGCATCGGTTCGCAGGGCATGGCCGAGCGCCTGCTCTCCCATGTGGCGGCCCGGCATCATATCCACCTCTTTTCCGTCAACCTCACCGGCGGCTACGACAACCGCATCTTCAGCGGGCAGAGTCTGGCCTTCGATCCCACGGGCCAGCTCCTTGCGCGCGGCAAGGCCTTTGACGAAGAAGTGCTCGTGGTGGATGCCGCCGTGGCCGAAAACAACCTCATCCATCCGCTAGCCTCCTGCATCGAGGAAGCCGTGTGGCGCGCCCTGACCCTCGGCGTGCGCGATTTCGTGCGCAAATGCGGCGGCGAGCGCGTCATCGTGGGCCTGTCCGGCGGCATGGATTCCGCCCTCGTCTGCAGCGTGGCCGCCGAAGCCCTCGGCCCGGAAAACGTCTTCGGCGTGCTCATGCCCTCCCCCTACAGCAGCAAGGGTTCCGTGGACGACAGCCTGACCCTGGCCGAAAATCTGGGCATCAAAACCGTGACCCTGCCCATCGAACCCCTCATGGACGCCTACCGGCAAAGCCTCGCCCCCGGACTGGACATCTTCCCTCCCTACGACGGCGAACTCACCTTCGAGAACATTCAGGCCCGCATCCGGGGCAGCCTGCTGGCCGCGCTGGCCAACCGCGCCCGCGCCCTCATCCTCAATACCGGCAACAAGAGCGAATCCGGCATGGGCTACTGCACCCTTTACGGCGACGCCGTGGGCGCGCTGGCCGTCATCGGCGACCTCACCAAAACCGAAGTCTATGCCGTGGGTCGCTGGTACAATCAGTACCGGCAACAGGAAATCATCCCCACCGCCATCTTCGACAAGGCCCCCTCAGCCGAACTGCGCCCCGGCCAGAAGGACGAGGACAGCCTGCCCCCCTACGACCGGCTTGACCCCGTGCTCGAAGGCCTGCTCGCCAGCTCAGCCCTCGGCGAAAAGGACAGCCTGCCCGCCGACGCCGACGAACTCTCCCGCGACGTCCGCCGCCGCCTTTTCACCTCAGAATTCAAGCGCCGCCAGTCCCCGCCCGCCCTCTTTGTCAGCCGCGTCCCCTTCGGCCCCGGCTGGTCCGTGCCCATGGCCGGACGCTACCGCATGCCCAAGGGAGGGTAGGAAGGCCGGATGGGCTTTTTTTGCTGGGGAAAGGGAACGGTTGGCGGCAGACTGTACATTAAACGGTGAAAGAGGGCTTGCCCCAAAAGAACGCTTCATGACAGTTGCGTTGTATTCAAAGAAGTCACCCAAACTCACAGGGAATCATAGTGCGACTTCAGGGGGAAAATCCTTCAAAAGTATTGTCGCCCTTCTTGGCTACAGCTTAGTGACCATTTTACAGGAGCTGAGCCGAAACGCCAATAAAACGGCAGAGGAAAAGCGAGATAGTGCGGGCGGTGGTCCTCATAACCCACCGCTCGCCCAAGAAGTTTGGTCACAAGACGACTGTGGAAATAATGAAGGAAGGCGGAGAGCTTTTGTCTCAACGTTCATTTGACCATCTGCCGCAAAAAGCCCCCCTTTCTCCCTTGCAAAGTTTCTATCTACGGGAAAGAAAAACATTCAGCATCCTTCCTTTATTGAATAAGAAACTCTATGTTTTCATAATATACATCAAAAAAATGAGGGCATACTCATGACTCAAGAAATTCATGTTACAAAAAATCGCTACAGCTATTGCCATACACTTGAATATTTTATGCAAAGCAATGAAGAAAAATGGCTTAATGAAATGCATAAAAATTTCCTTGA
>DWZD01000015.1 GCA_019118345.1 Candidatus Desulfovibrio intestinavium
TGGCTTTTGATGCGCGCCGTCCCTTCCCTGCGCTGCCTCTGCCTCATCTCTGCCGCGTGCATGGGTGGCTCGCCAGCGTTCCCGTTTGGGCAAGCCTGCTGCTGCCTTTCCCCTGACCATCCGCCTGCACAAGGGTTTTCCCCTCTATCTTGCGAAAAACATTGCCCATTCCGGGCATGCGCCGCGACAGCCCGAGCGGCGTCCGACGGTCAGCCCAAATGGCACAGAGCGGAAGCCGTCGTCCTGTTTCGCCCTGCTGCCGGGGGGCGCGGAACAGGCCTGCGCAGCCCTGTCGGGCGCGCCGCCGTGCCGTACCTCCGGCAAATGTTGCGGGAAGGGAGTGGGTGAGCGCGAGGGGGAGCGGGCGAACCGTCTGTTGCAAACGGATTCCCGCCTCCTGCACAATATATTGTTTTCCAATGTGTTTTCAAGGAATCCCTCGCCATGCGCTACCGGGCGAAGGCTTCAGCAGGGCAGGCCCTTTGCCCGGCGGCGGGCTTTGAGGCCGTCAAGAACGGCAAGGGGAACGCGCAGACCGCCGTAACCGAAGCCGAGTCTGAGGCGGGGCTTGTTGGCTCCGTGGTAGTCGCTGCCGCCGCTGATCCCGAGGTCGAGGCGGCGGGCGAGGTCAATGCAGGCACGGGTATCGGCGTCGCCATGTTCGCTGTGGTAGGCTTCGATGGCTGAGAGGCCGCAATCGCGCAGGCGGAGGATGAAGGTTTCGAGCCAGTCCCTGGGCAGGGCCTGCAGGCAGGGATGGGCAAGGCAGACGGTGGCGCCGAGCCGGGCCATGAGGCATACGGCTTCCTCGGGGTCGAGGATTTCCCTGGGCAGGTAGGCGCGACCGCCGCTGCCGAGGTAGTCGCGGAAGGCGGCGCTCATGTCCAGGACGACGCCCTTTTGGACAAGGAGGGCGGCGATATGGGGGCGGCCTACGCTTTCGCCCCGGGCTTCGTGCAGCAGTTCGTCCATGCCGATACGGATGCCGAGGTCGGCAAGTTTGTCGAGGATGCGGGCATTGCGCTGATCGCGTTTGCGGCGCACTTCGGCGAGGCGTCGTTCGAGGGGATCGGCCTCATGGGGAAGCCAGAGGCCGAGGATATGCATTTCGCCGTGTTCGGTGCGGGTGGAAAGTTCGCAGCCGCGGATGAATTCGATGCCGCAGTCGCGGGCGGCGGCTTCGGCTTCAGCGAGGCCGGAGAGCGTATCATGATCGGTGAGGGCCACGGCGGCCAGACCGGCGGCTGCGGCGTTCCGGACGAGTTGGGCCGGGCTGTCCGTGCCGTCCGAGGCCTGGCTGTGGGTATGCAGATCGATGAAGGGCATGGCGGCATCCTTTTGGGGTATTTCATCCATTTTGCGGGGAAATGGCAAGGGGAGGATCGCTTGAAGTGCGGACGGGATGCGGCTATGGTGGCCTTTCACGTCTTGCTGAACGAGGATGACATGAACATGCGGACTGAAGAATTGTTGCGGATACTGGCGTGCCCGCGCTGTCACGGCGAGCTGACCGCCGAGATGCGCGGCGAGGAGATGCGGGGGCTGATCTGTGCGGCCTGCGAGGTGGCGTATCCCGTGCGGGAGGGCATCCCCGTCATGCTGCTGGAAGAGGCTGTGCCGCTGGAGCGCTGGCGGGCGGAAGATGCCGGGGCCTGAACAAGGGCGGCCCGGGCATGGGGCGACATGGGATTGTGGAGTGAGTATGCGTCTGCTGATTGCCTCTGATCTGCACGGATCGTTGGAGAGTCTGGAGTTTCTGCGGGAGCGGGCGGCGGCCCTGCAACCGGATTTGTTGGTGCTGCTGGGGGATCTAGTCTATCACGGGCCGCGCAATCCCCTGCCGTCGGGCTATGATACGCGCGGGGTGCTGGACAGGTTTGCCGCTCTCGATTGTCCGCTCATATCGGTGCGCGGCAATTGCGACGGGGAGGTGGACATGAATCTGCTGCCCTTTGCCACGGCGGAAAACGCCTGGTTGTCGGTGGACAATCTGCGTGTCTTTGCCTCGCACGGCCACCTGTTGCCGGACGTGCCGCCCATGCCTGCGCGTTTTCCGCGCGGAACGGTTTTTTTGCGGGGGCACAGCCATATTCCGCGCGGCGAGACCCTGGGGGACTTTCATTTCTGGAATCCGGGATCGTTGAGCCTGCCCAAGGGCGGTTCGCCGCGCAGCTACGGCGTGTATGAGGACGGCTGCTTTCGGGTGCTGGACATGGACGGGCGGGAAGTGCTGCGGCACTGGCCGCGCCAGAATGATTGAGGCCGCGTGATGTGCGAGGGAAATGCCGGCTTGCCGCCGATTTTTGCCTTGGCGCCGGGGCTGGAACTGGCGCTGGCTTCGCGTTCGCCGCGCCGGCGGCAGTTTCTGGAGGAGTGGGGGCTGTCCTACCGCATGGTGAGCGGCGGCAAGACGGAGCCGCGCCCGCAGGCCGGTGAGGAACCGGCGGCCTATGCCCGGCGCGCCGCCCGCAGCAAGGCGCTGGACGCAGCGGCGGCAGGCTGCGGCGGGGCCGGGCGCATTCTGCTGGCGGCGGACACCATTGTGGCGCTGGGAGCGGACATCCTCGGCAAGCCGGATCATCGCGGACAGGCCCTGGCCATGCTGCGGCGCTTGTCCGGGCGCACGCACGAGGTGATCAGCGCGGTCTGTCTGCTGGGGCCGGACGGGGAAGAGGTCGTCTTTCACGATACGAGCCGGGTGCGTTTCGCGGCCTGGCCCGAGGAGGTGCTGCGGGCCTATGTGGCGACCGGCGAGCCGGACGACAAGGCCGGGGCCTATGCCGTGCAGGGGCAGGGGGCCTTTCTTGTGGAGGCGGTGGAAGGCTCCTGGAGCACGGTGGTGGGCCTGCCCGTGACGCAGCTGGCGCGGGAAATGCTGGCCCGGGGCTGGTTGCGTCCGCTGGCGGGCTGAAGCGCCCCCGGTGAGGGGCGGCGTTCGCGCGTTCTCTCTCTCTCTCTCTCTCTCTCTCTCTCTTGTGCATTGCCGCAGGGCATGTTGCGCGGCCGTTCTCCGGCGTGGGGAACGGCCGTTTGCATGGGAAGGGCGCGCTGCTTGTGCAAACAGTCACCCGGCGCGGCGGCGACGAGCAAGCCTGTTTGTCCAAACAGTCACCCGTGGCGCAGGGGGACGGAGCGCTTGTTTGCCCAAACAGTCAGCATTTCCGGCTGGTTGCGGGCAAGTTTTCCGGGGTGGAAACAAAAATTTTTTTGCCCCGGATTGTGATTTTTTGAACAGGGTGCAGGCGCCGCGGCATGCAGGTTTTTCGGCATTTTCCCGCTCGTTTTGCCATGCTTGTGCAGAATGGAACAACCATGATTGGAAGCACAAACAATTTCGCCCTCTTGACGCTCCCGGAAAATCCTCTTAGGCCCATACCATCGGCAAGTGCCAGTGTCTTTTCACTCATAACCATGCAGGGAGTAACAAGGTCATGTCTCAAGAACGCATCACCACGCTGTTGACCGAAAGCCGCAGCTATCTTCCGCCGGAACACGGCAAGTCGAGCGCATGGATTTGCGGGCAGGATGAAGCTGAGGCCATTTGTCGCAGAGCGCTTGAGGATCCCAATGACTTTTGGAGCGCGCGTGCTTCGCAGCTTATTCACTGGTACAAGCGTTGGGACAAGGTTCTTGAGGCGGATGAGGAAAAGCACAAGTACAGATGGTTCACCAATGCCAAGCTGAATGCCTCTTTCAACTGCATTGACCGCCACATCTATTCCGGCCGCCGCAACAAGGCTGCCCTCATCTGGCAGGGTGAGAAGGAAATGGATGTGCGTTGCTTCACCTATCAGATGCTGTATACGGAAGTTTGCCGCGTGGCGCATGCCCTGAGTTCCCTGCGGGTGCGCAAGGGGGATCGCGTGGCCCTCTACATGCCCATGATTCCCGAACTGGTCATTGCCATGCTGGCCTGTGCCCGCATCGGGGCCGTGCATACCGCCATCTTTTCCGGCTATGCCGAAGGCGGGGTGCGCAGCCGCATCCAGGGCGCCAAGGCCAAGGTGGTCATCACGGCCGACGGCGTCATCCGCGCGGGCAGCGTGAAGCCGCTCAAGAGCAATCTTGATCCCATTCTCGAAAAATGCCCCTCCGTGGCCCATGTGGTGGTGGTCAGCCATGCCGGCCTGCAGGACGTGAAGATGATGCCCAACCGGGACATCTGGTGGCATGATCTTGTGGAAGACTTCACCCTTGACGTGGACTTCCCCTGCGAGACGATGGATGCCAATGACCCGCTGTTCCTGCTGCATACCAGCGGCAGTACCGGCAAACCCACGGGCATCATGCATTCCACGGGCGGCTATCTGACCTATGCTGCGCATACGGCGCAGTGGATCTTCGACATGCGCGATGACGACGTGTACTGGTGCACGGCCGACATGGGCTGGATCACCGGTCACACCTACGGCGTGTACGGCCCGCTGGCCCTGGGCGCCACCACCATGATGTTCGAGGGCGTGCCCAACTGGCCCAAGCCGGATCGTTACTGGCGCATTGTGGAAAAATTCCGCGTCAACATCCTGTACACCGCGCCCACGGTCATCCGCTCGCTCATGCGCATGGGCGAGGCCTGGCCGGAACGTTACGACCTGCGCACCCTGCGTGTCCTCGGTTCGGTGGGCGAACCCATCAACCCCGAGGCCTGGCAGTGGTACCACAAGAATATCGGCGGCGGCGAACTGCCCATCGTCGATACCTGGTGGCAGACCGAAACCGGCGGAGCCATGATCAGCCCCTTGCCCTATGCCACCAAGCTGAAGCCCGGCTCGGCCACCTTCCCCCTGCCCGGCATTGACGCCACGGTCATGGGCAGCACCGGCCGCGACGGCGAGGATCTCACCGAGGGCCGTCGTTCCGGTCATCTGGTCATCCGCAAGCCCTGGCCCGGCATGATGCTCGGCGTGTTCAATGACGAGGAAAAGTACCAGAGCTATTTCAGCCGCTTCGGCTGCTTCGATTCCGGCGACGGCGCGGAAATCGACGATGACGGCTATTTCTGGATTCTCGGCCGTATCGACGATTCCATCAATGTTTCCGGCCACCGTCTTTCCACGGCGGAAATCGAGGCCGTACTCGCGGCCAGCCCGGATGTGGCCGAAGCCGCGGTCGTGCCCATGCCGCACGCGCTCAAGGGCGAAGCCATTTATGCCTATGTGGTGGTGAAGGACGAGGTGCAGTGGAGCGACGACGTGCGCAAGAAGCTGCGGGATACCGTGCGTCGCGACATCGGCGCGCTGGCCTCGCCCGAATATATCCAGTTTGTGGATGCCATGCCCAAGACCTGTTCCGGCAAGATCATCCGGCGCATGCTGCGCAAGATCGCGGGCAACGTCTATGACGATCTGGGCGATACCACGGCCCTGGCGCATCCCGAGGTGCTGGATGCCATCATCGCCGGGCACCAGAACCTTCTGCTCGGCCAGCATGAAAAGGCCAATCCCGCGCCCGCTGAGGAAGCAGGGGCTGCCGGGCAGGAGACCAATGAGAGCAAAGCAAGCTGACGCCGCCTCCTGAGTGTGCCCGCGGGCACGCAGCGGTTGGGATGGGGACGTGACAACCAGCCATTTTCCCTCGGGAAAAGGTCACACCATCAGAAACAGCAGGGGCTGCCCGCGGGCAGCCCCGGTTTTTTGGGGCGGCGGGCCGCGTTCGCTACAGGGCCTTGCGCCGCTGCCAGACGTGATCCGCCAGCAGGGCGCTGAACGCAAGGCCCGTGACCACATGGGCCTTGCTTTTGCCGGCAAGGCCCAGCAGCACCGATGCGCCCAGCACCCCCAGCATGATGCGCAGGGTCAGCTTGCGCGCTCCCGGGGTGCGGCGCACGGGACGACGGCGCGTCCCGTCTGGGCAGTCTGTCAGGGTGGAGGACGGTTTTTCGGACATAACAACCTCTTTTTGCAGGCTTAAAATTAAAAAAAATGAATTTAACTTTCATTTTTTCTTGACGCACAGTCTAAAGTAGGTCACAGTTCTTTGCAAGCCCGCAGGGGCAGCTTCCGGCACGGTGCCAAGACCGACCCCTACGGCTGGCCTGACAGGGTCAGGCCGACGTGCCGGAAGCCGCCCCTGCGGTCAAACAGGCAACTTTCAGGAGTCAGCTATGAGCAACATCATCAGTTTGCGGCAAATGGCGGTGGGACAGCAGGGCAAGATTGCCGCTGTGGAAGCATTGGGCGAAATGGGCCGTCGCATCCGGGATATGGGGCTTATCCCCGGCACGACGGTTTCCGTGGTGGGGCGCGCTCCGCTCAAGGATCCTGTGGCCCTGCGCCTTTCCGGCGTTACCGTGACCCTGCGCAACAGCGAAGCTGATCATATTTCCATTGATATTGCCGGATAGTGCGGCGCCGGAGCCGCGCGCCGGAGAGGATAGGGCCTTCTGCCACAGGGAGAAAGCCCTTTTTTATCGCAGCAAGGAGAAAAAGATTATGAATTCCTTTATCAAGTATGGGCTGGTTTTTCTGGGCGGTCTGGCGGTGGGCCTGCTGGGGGCATCCGCCGCCCGGCGCGGTTCGCTGAACCTCAAGCCCCTGGCCACGGATCTCATCAGTCGCGGGCTGGATGTGAAGGACGCGCTGCTGAGCAAGGTTGAGGCCGTCAGGGAGGATATGCAGGATCTGGCCGCCGAGGCCCGGGCCAAGGCCGAAGATCGCAAGTCCGCATCGCAGCAGGACGCCTAGGGTGGGTGGCGCGCATGCGATTTTACATTGTACACGAACTGGTCCTGTCCTCCGGCGGACGGATGCGCGTGCGCGCCTCCCGCGGCTTTGACGAAAATCTGGCCCGCACCCTGCACGAAGAGCTGGCGGCCCTGCCCGAGGTGACGGTGGAAAGCGTCAATCCCCGCGTGGGCAGTCTCCTTCTCTACTATGCGGACGACGCCTCCCGCACGGCCTGCCTGCGCCGGCTGCTGGAGCATTCCCGGCCTGAAGCGGACGACCGGCTGCCGGCCGGGGCGCGCCGTTCCGCTGCGCGGGCGGACGCGGGCGCGCACGGCGATTTTCCGGGGGGGCAGGACAAGGCAGGGCCGCCGCTGGGCGGTTTCGGCCCGCTGGTACGCTTTCTTTTTGTGCGGCCATTCCTGCCCATGACGGCGCGCATGGTCTCTTCCGTCATGGGCGCATTGCCCCATTTGAAGAAGGGGTTGGCCGCGCTGGCACAGGGCCGCCTCAATGTGGATGTGCTGGATGCCGCCGCCATTGCGGTCTCGCTGCTGCGGCGCGACTTCCGCACCGTCACCATGCTGACGCTGCTGCTGGGTCTGGGTGAAGCCCTGGAATACTGGACGCGGCGGCGCTCGCTGGCCAGTCTGACCGAAAGCCTTTCCCTCAACGTCGAACAGGTCTGGTTGCGGCAGGATGGCGTGGAAGTCTGCGTGCCGCTGGCGCAGGTCGTGCCCGGGGATCTCGTGGTGGTGCGCGACGGCGGCTGCATCCCGGTGGACGGGGTGGTGGAGGAGGGCGAGGCCGTGGTCAATCAGGCCTCCATGACCGGCGAGCCGCTCGGCGTGCCGCGCGGCGTGGGCGCATCGGTCTATTCGGGTACCGTGGTGGAGCAGGGGCGGCTGGTCATTCGCGCCGTGCATGTGGGCGACGGCACCCGCCTGCAGCAGGTCGTTCATTTCATCGAGGAATCCGAGGCCCTCAAGGCGGGCATTCAGGGCAAGTACGAACGCATGGCCGACATGGCCGTACCCTTTACTTTCGGGCTGGCCGCGCTGGTCTGGCTCGTGACCCGCAATCCCCTGCGGGCGGCATCCGTCCTGCTGGTGGACTACTCCTGCGCCCTGCGTCTGGCCACGCCGCTGGCCGTGCTGGCCGCCATGCGCGAGGGCGCGCGGCACGGGGTGGTCATCAAGGGCGGGCGCTTTCTCGAGGCCCTGTCCGAAGCCGACACCGTGGTCTTCGACAAGACCGGCACCCTCACCAATGCCACCCCGCGCGTGGCCGACGTCTTTGCCGCCCCGGGACAGGAGCGGGACGAGGTGCTGCGGCTGGCCGCCTGCCTTGAGGAGCACTTTCCCCATCCCGTGGCCCGGGCCGTGGTGCGCAAGGCGCAGGAGGAAAACCTCCCGCATGAGGAGGAGCACGCGCAGGTGGAATATGTGGTTGCCCACGGTGTGGCCTCCATGCTGCACGGCATGAAGGTGCGCGTGGGCAGCCGCCACTACATCGAACATGACGAGGGGGTAAGCGTGGATGGGATGCGCGAGGTGCTGGAAGCGCAGACCCGGCTGGGGCGCTCCCTGCTCTATCTGGCCGTGAATGGCCGCCTGGCCGGCATCATTGCCATTGAGGATCCCCTGCGGCCCGAAGCCCCCGCCGTCCTGCGCCGCCTGCGCGAGGCGGGCCTGAAACGCATCCTCATGCTGACCGGCGACGACGAACGCACGGCCCGCGCCGTGGCCGCCCGGCTCGGTATCGAGGAATTTCGCGCCCAGGTGCTGCCTGCCGACAAGGCCGAGGTGATCAGGGAACTCAATGCCCAGGGCTGCCGCGTTCTCATGGTGGGCGACGGCATCAACGACGCCCCGGCGCTCTCGGCCTCCCATGTGGGGCTGGCCATGTGCGATGGCGCTGATCTCGCCCGCGAAGTGGCCAATGTGCTGCTGACCCGGCCCAGTCTCGAAGGGCTGCTCACCGCCCGCCGCCTCGGCTGCGGCACGCTCAAGCGCATTCGCGGCAATTTCGCGGCCGCCATGAGCCTGAACAGTCTCTTTCTGCTCGGCGGTCTGTTCATGCTGCTCACGCCCGGCCTTTCCGCGCTCCTGCACAATCTCACCACCCTCGGCATCACCCTCAACGCCATGCGCGCCCACCTGCCGGCGCCCGACGCCCTCGAAGCGGCAGAGGAGGGCGAGGGCATGATGGAGGCCGCAAACGGCCAATGCCGCGCCGCCTGACGTATCCGTCAGCAGCGGGCCTTCGGAGTCTTTATGCTGGATAATCTGCGTTTCATCAAATATGTCCGAAGTTTCATGGATGGACGCGTGCGCCTGCGCCACCCGGCGCTGCAGGATGGGCGTGTGGCCCGGCTCGCCCGGGACGGCATTGCCGCCATTCCCGGCGTGATCAGCGTTGAAGTCAATTCCCGCAGCGGTTCCGCGCTCCTGCTGTACGACAACCGCCGCTTGAGCAGGGAACACCTCATGCAAGCCGGTGTGGCCTGGGCCGTCTGGCTGGATGACGCCAGCAACGGCCATATCGGCCCGCTGCCCGCCGCGCAGGGGGAGACCCTTCTCGCAAACTGAAGCGTTTTCTGCGGAAGGCCGCCCTCGCCCCGGCGGGAGGAGGCTGCCCCAAGACCCGGCCTCTTCCCCGGCGTATTCTCTGGGGGGCTGGGGCGCCGGGTCACATGCGCGGCGGCCCTGTAGCGGCGGGGAGGAGCCTGCTTGCCGACCGTTGTGCCATCAGGCCCGGGCGGGAGAGGGGGCGGCGTCGCGGCAGGGTCAGCTTAGGGGCGCCGGTGGGCGCACAACGAAACGACACAGCGTTTTCCGCAGGGGAACGCTGTGTCTTGTCATGCATGGGGGAGTGCCGGGCGGGAGCGAACAGGTTTTTTGGCAGCCCCGGGCTGGTTTGCGACCGGGAGAAATGGACGCGGGCACGGGCCGCCGGGCCAAAAAACATGGCCCCGTCCGGGGTATGGCAGACGGGGCCGCCGGAACATGGAGGAGACATGCTCCGGTTTGGGGGTTCAGAGTGGAAGGGGGGAGAGAGGCGCCGTGGAGCACGGCAGGGGGGGCCTCTCTCCGGATCCCAATGGCGTCAGGTCAGCGCAGGGGCGCGAGCGAATTGCGATAGATGCGCGCAACGCGTTCGCGATTGCCTTCCACGGGGGCGAGCGACACGAGCAGATCCAGGGAAGGCGTTTTTTCCACAAGATCGCAGAGCGTGTCCACGTCAGCCTCGCCAAAGCCCACGGCAGAAAGTTTTTCGGTCACGCCGAGGCCAAAGAGCCACTGTTCCACGGCCCGGGCAACCTTGGGAGCCTCGTCGGGCATGCCGGAGAGGCCGGGCACGATGGGTTTGAGGATATGCGCCAGAACCTGCGGACGTGCGGGATAGCATTCCTCAATGACGGCGGGCAGGAGCATGGCCAAGCCGAGTCCGTGGGAGAGGGTGGGTTTGACGGCGCTCAGGGGGTGTTCAAGGGCATGGGTCAGATGCAGCATGCCGTTGTCGAAGGCCGCGCCCGCCATCATGGCCGCATAGGCCAGATCGTAACGTGCCCGGAGGTTGTCGGGGTGGGCGAGGATGCGCGGCAGGTTGGCATGGACGAGCCGGATGGTTTCGGCAGCCAGCATGACGGCAAAGGGATTGGAGCAGGTGGTTGTGGCGGCTTCCACCACATGGTTGACCGCGTCAATGGAGACATAGCGGGTCTGATTGGGCGACAGGGCGCTCATCAGGGCCGGATCGTCAATGGCAAAGCGCGGATAAATGCAGTCATAGGCAATGGCCGGCTTGTAGTTGAGGTGGGTAACGGTCGCCACGGCAAAGCGGTTGACCTCGCTGCCCGTGCCGTGGGTCAGATTGATGGCCACAATGGGCAGGGCCGTGCGCGGCGTGAATTTGTAGCAATAGAGATCTTCGCCGGTCTTGCCGGGATTGGCCAGCAATATGGCCGCGCTCTTGCCGCAGTCGATGGGGCTGCCGCCGCCGATACAGAGCACGGCGCCCACGCCGGCTTCGCGTCCGAGAGCCGCGGCTTCATCCACGCTGTCGGTGGTGGGATTGGGCGTCACCTTGTTGTAAAGGGCAAGGCGCATGCCGTGCTTGGCTGCGGCGGCTTCGACCTTGTCCCATGCGCCGGTGAGTTTGTAGGAATGACCGCCGGTGACGCACAGAATGGCGGCAATGCCTTCTTCCTTGAGGGCGGCAAAAATGTCATCGATCTTGTCGATGGCGCCCACCCCCAGATAGGTGGTCGTTTTGGTGCGAATTTCCCTAACGACATTGTAATCCAGGCTTTCGTCCCACATTGGGAACCTCCCTTGTATCAGCTGTCTGGAAAAAAGTAGGTCTGCTCCGTACAAGAGTCAAGACTTTGCCTGATTGTTCACAAATTTTTTTGGCGAAAACGCTGGCCAAAAAAAACTCATTGTCTATCCTCTTTGCAAAAAATTCGGTCTGCTGGCGGTATTTCCCGGAAAAATGGGCGGAGAAAGCACGATTGCGGTATATGTGGGACAGCAGGGGATAGTGATTGTGATAAATTGAACAATCACCAGATGGGGCAGGCGAAAAGACGATTGCCAAGGCTCACGGGCGGGAGTAGGGTCGAAAAAAGCCCGTTTCCCACCGGGCAAGGAGGCCATATGAAGAAGGTAGGCATTATTCGCTGCCAGCAAACGGAAGATTTGTGTCCCGGAACCAAGGATTTTGCCTTTGCGGCCCAGGGCAAGGGGGCATTTGAAGCGCTGGGAGCGTGTGAAGTGATGGGCTTTGTGTCCTGTGGCGGCTGCCCGGGCAAGCGGGCCGTGGCGCGGGCGCAGATGCTCAGGGAGCGTGGCGCGGAAGCGGTGGTGCTGGCGTCCTGCATCACCAAGGGCACGCCGCTGGGCTTCCCCTGTCCCAACAAGGGCCTGATGTTGCGCGCCATCCGGGCCAAGCTGGGGGAGGATTTTCCGGTGCTGGAGTATACGCATCCTTCAGCGGCGGAAATCAAGGCCGCGGAGGAAGCTGCCGGTCAGGCCTGCGGCTAGGCGGCCAGAAACGCACGCGTCAGATCGTGAACGGAAGCGCGGCGGAGAAACCTTCTCCGCCGCGCCATTGTTTCGGCAGGGCAAGGCCTGCCCGGCAATGAACGGAAAATGCGCGTCACAGAAAGAGTGCCAGTTCGTCCCGTTTGTCCAGACAGGGGCCGAGCTTTTCGGCCAGCATGGCCAGCACGGGGGCCGGCAGGGCGCGGGCATGCGCCGGGCAGATGTTCACGCAGCGCATGCACAGGATGCAGCGCCCCTGGATGGTGTCCTGCGGGCTGGCCGGGTCAATGGCCTGAGCCGGACAGGCTGCCGCGCACTTGCCGCAGGCCGTACAGGATACCGATGCCGTGGGGGTCACCGGCAGGGCGGCCCAGCGGCGGTAGGGCCGTTTGCCGGGCAATTGGGGGGCGGGTACCGGCGCGCTGCGCAGATGATCGCCCAGGCGGCGGGCCAGGTGGCGCAGCTGTTCGGCGTCCCTATCGTCGGGGCGTCCGGTGGCGACGCTGCGGCACATGCTGTGCTCGGCCACAGCCGACATGCCACCCATGACCAGCAGACCGCAGGCCGTGGCGAGGTCGGCCAGTTCCAGCAGGGCGTCCTCGAAGGCGCGGTTGCCGTAGACGACCAGCGCCACGGCAGGTATCTCCAGTCCGGCGGCAATGTCCCGCAGATTGGCCAGGCGTTTGCCGATCAGGGCGGGAATGCGCCCGCCGTACACCGGGGCCGCCAGCAGGGCCACATCGCCGGCGGCCATATCCGGCAGGCGGTAGTCCAGCGAGGCCAGATCGCACGGGGCAGCCTCCATTTCCAGAGCGGCGGCAAGTTCCTCGCCGACCAGACGGGCCACCCGTTCTACGCCGCCCGTAGGGCTGAAATGCAAAATGTGACACGTGGGCATGCCGACTCCTGAAAGGCGGACAGGCCGCAACGGCAGCCTGTCCGGAAGAGCGGGAAAAGGAATGAACGCTTACTTCTGCACGGCCACGATGACGTGCGAAGCCTTGACGGCAGCCGTCACCGTGGAGCCGGGGGCCAGTTTGAGCTTTTCGGCGCTGGCCAGCGTGATGATGGCGCACAGGGTCTGGCCGCCGGGCAGTTCCATATCCACTTCGGTATTGACCGCGCCGGGGCGCACGGCCTTGACCGTACCGGTGAACTGATTGCGGGTGGAGAGCAGCCAGTCACCGGCGTCTTCCAGCAGAATGACGAAGCTGGCCTTGATCAGGGCCAAAGCCTTTTTGCCCGGGGCAAGGCCCAGACGTTTGGTGCTGGCCTGGGTGATGGAGGCCACCACTTCCTGTCCGCCATCCATGTTCAGGATGATTTCATCATTGATTGCGCCGGGATGAACGGCGCTGACCGTCACCGGAAAGACATTGCGTGCGCTTGTCAGCATATTTTCTCCTTGGTTATGACGGCACGGAAGAGCCGTCCTCTTTGCTCAAGGGTAAGTCCTGATGGCGAGCTGACAAGCCTGTCCGAGCGGAAATCTTCACGGCAGCCGCCGGACGTTGCCCGGACAGTCCACAGCGATCGGGCGCAGTCCGGAACGGGATCAGGCCTCGGGGGAAGCCTCGCCGCTGCCGCCGCCATAGGGATCGACGCCGGCCTCGGCCAGACGGGCCAGCCGCGCGGCCTCCTGCTTGCGCTGACGGGTGCCCGGCGCGACAAAGTTCTCAAAGGCTTCGCTGCGCTCCTGCTGGCGGCAGAAGACAAGGAAGCCGGTATGGGCCGTCATGCGATCCTCGGGCCGCAGGCGGTCGGCAACGGGCTTCCAGCGCCGGATGAAGATCTCGCAGACTTCCACTTCCGCAAAGGGCCGCTGCTCGATGCCGAGCAAGAGCTTGCTGACCTGATCCACCGTGGGCAGAAGAAAGCCGAACATGCCGCCGGGGCGTACCGCCCGCAGGGCCTGATCCAGATATTCCCAGGGCGTGCGCACGTCAAGGAAGAGGGCATCGGCATTGTCCACGCAGAAGCCGTCGGCAATGTCGCGTTGATGGATGGTCACGTTGTCGCCAAGGCCCGCCCAGTCCAGATTGCGGCGGGCCAGTTTGGCAAATTCCTCACGGGCCTCGTGGCTGACGACTCGTCCGGTAGGCCCGCAGAACCAGGAAAGGCCGCAGGTCATGCCGCCGGAACCGCAACCGGCCTCGATGATGGTGCGCCCCGGCCCAGCGCCCAGTCTCAGGGCAATATAGGCAATATCCTTGGCATAAATGATCTGCGTCTGCCGTTTGAGGCCCTGCAGGCGATCAAGGAGGGTGGCTTCCAGCAGGCGGATGGGCACATCCAGACTGGTGCGCACCTCGCTGCCGAAATGGCGTTCATGCACCTGTGCGGCCGTGAGCACGCCGTCATTGCTGTGCCAGTCGTTGCCCTCTTCCAGACGTTTGACGTAGCGTTTGCCGGTGGGCGTCAGATAGACCACAAGGGAGCCATAGGGAATCATTGCGCGTCCTTTTTTGCTGGGGCGTTGAACGGAAACGGGCAGGGCAAATGCCCCGCCCGCCACGGGTCAGGGAGGTGAGGGGCCGCAAGCGGGTCACGGGCGGCCGAAGCTGCGCCGTCCGCCAGGCGTCAGAACATCTGGCGCATGAGGGCTTCGCCGCCATCGGAGGTATCCATCGCGCCGCCCTCACCGCTGCCGGGGCTGCCGTCCAGCGCGGACAGGCCGGGTACGGCCTCGCCCTGAAAGGCCAGCCCGCCGGAAAGGGTGATGCCCGGGGGCACAACGAAATCCTGTGGCTGATCCTTGTAAAGATCTTCCACCGCCGTGCGGTAGTAGCGGAAAATGGGCGCCGCCGTGCGTCCGCCCTGTTCGAGGCGGCCCAGCGAGCGTACCTGATCGAAGCCCACATAGACGCCGGTGGCCAGATAGGGCGAGAAGCCCACGAACCAGGTGTCGCGCTCCTCGTTGGTGGTGCCGGTCTTGCCGGCAATGTTGGTGTGCCCTTCCACGCGGGCGCGGCCGCCGGTGCCGGCATTGACCACTTCCTTGAGCAGGGTGGCCATCTGGAAGGCATTTTGCGGGCTGATGGCCTGCCAGTGTTCCGGATCCTGCCGGTAGAGTTCGCGGCCCTGATTGTCCCGGATGGAGGTAATGATGCGCGGGCGCACGCCAAGGCCGCCATTGGCAAAGGCGGCATAGGCCTGGGTGAGATTGAGGGGCGTGACATCCACAGCGCCGAGGCAAATGGCCAGTTCGGCCGGAAAGTTGGGTTCAAGGCCGAGGGCCTTGGCCCGCATGATCACGTTTTCGATGCCGATGGTATGGGCCACGCGCACGGTGGTGGTATTGCGCGAAAGGGCCAGCGCCCGGTGCAGGGGCATGACGCCCTTGAAATTGTGCTCGTAGTTGGAGGGCCGCCAGACCTCATTGGTATAGGGATTCACATAGACAAAGGGGCCGTCCAGCACTTCGGAGGTCGGCGTGAAGCCGAGATCCAGCGCGGCGGAATAGACGATGGGCTTGAAGCTCGAACCGGGCTGGCGGCGGGCCTGGGTGGCCCGGTTGAAATGGCTGTTGCCGAACTGATAGCCGCCGATGAGGGCCACCACGTCGCCGCTCTGCGGCTCGATGGAAGCCAGCGCGCCCTGCACTTCGGGAATCTGCTGCAGTCGCAGGGCAATGGGGACGCCGGGCTTGACCTTGGCCGAATCATAGGCCACGACTTCCGTGCGCTTCTTCCTGGTCTTGGAATCGGTTGTGGTGACCTTGCCCTCGGCGGCGGAAACAAGAATGATGTCCCCGGGCTTGAGCACGGGCCGGGCGTCGCGGATGGCCGGGGCATACATGCCCGCCACCTTGGGGTTGGGCGTGCGCGCCCAGCTCATGTTGGCCAGGGGGATTTCCCCCACATAGCCCTTGCCGAAGGCCACCTCAGCCTTTTGCTGCTCCACCTTGGTGACCAGTGCCCGCGCCCAGGCGCCGCCCAGCAGGCTTTCGGGCATGAATTCGCTCTTGGCCAGAAAATCCTGCTGATCGGCGCTGGAAAGGTGGGTCAGCGGGCCACGCCAGCCCTGGCGCTTGTCCAGCTCTTCCAGCCCGCGCCGCAGGGCCGCGCCGGCCGCCTCCTGCTGCACGGGATCCATGGCCGTGTAAACGGTCAGGCCCGCCTCATAGACGTAGTCTTCGCCGTAGCGGGGCGTATCAATGCCCAGGGCGCGCAGATTCTCCTCGGTAAAAAATTCGATGAGCAGGCGGCGCGCCTCCTCCAGATACCAGTCCGCCGCGCCGCCGCGCCCGTCGGGCATGCTCCAGTACACCAGCGGTTCATTGCAGGCGTTCTGATATTCCTCCTCGCTGATCCATTGCAGCGCGCGCATGCGTTCCAGCACATAACGCTGACGGGCCTGCGCGGATTCGGGCCGCCGGAAGGGATTGTATTTGCTCGGGGCCTGCGGCAGGCCGGCGATGACCGCGCATTCGGCCAGGGTCAGGTCGGCGGCGTGCTTGCCGAAATAGGTGCGGGCAGCGGCCTCCACGCCGTAGGAGTGCTGCCCCAGATAGATGTAATTGAGGTAGGTCAGCAGGATTTCGTCCTTGCTCATGCTGTTTTCCAGCCGGTAGGCAAGGATGGCCTCCTTGATCTTGCGGGTATAGCTGCGCTCCGAGGTCAGCAGGAGCTGCTTGATGATCTGCTGCGTGATGGTGCTGCCGCCCTGTCCCGTACCGCCGTGCTGGAGGTTGTGCAGGGCCGCGCGCACGATGGCCACCACGTCAATGCCCGGATGCTGGTAGAAATTGTCATCCTCAGCCGCCAGAAAGGCCAGGGGCAGATAGCGCGACATGTCCGTCAGCTTGATGTCATAGCGCCGCTCATGGGCCAGCGTGCCAAGAATGGAACCGTCGCGGGCCAGTATGGTGGTGGCCTGCGGCGCATCATAGCTGATAAGACGATCCAGATCGGGCAAATCGCGAGATGCCCAGTAAAAAAGGGCCGCCACGGCTCCCGCGCCGGCCAGACCGCCAAGCACGATCAGCAGCAGCAGGACAAGCGCGGTGCGTTTCAGGATGCGAGAGATCTTCATGGCAGGGCGATACCGTTTTTTTGCGCCGAGGTAAAGAGGCGAGCGCGCGCCCGTGCCGCCCGGGCAGAACCGGCCTTGCGCCGGAAAGCGGTTGCCCGGATGGCAGAACCCCGGCGGGCCTGTGCAGGACATTGGGCGAGGCGAAGGCTGGGGAGGGGTGCGCCGCGATTCGTCCGGCGCAGGGGGGCGCGCGCAAAAAAAAAAGGCGGAACCGAAGTTCCGCCTTGAACGTGTCCGTACGGACTACACGCAGCCGGTGGGCTTGGGCAGACCGGCCATTTTGCAGGCGCCCTTGCCGGGGCCGGAGGGGAAGAGTTCGTACACTTCCTTCAGCTTGTAGCCGGTGTTCTTGGAAAGGATGCGCACCATGGGAGCGATGCCGTTTTTGCGGTAGTAGTCCTGGAGGAAGTCGAGGATCTTCTGGTGATCAGCGTTCAGTTCCGTGATCCCTTCGGATTCCTTCACATATTCCATCCATTCGGGGCACCATTCGTCAAAGTGCAGCAGGAACCCGTCTTCGTCAACTTCAAAGGATTTACCCTTGTACGTGATCTCAGCCATCGTGTCCTCCTTGGACTGTATTTCTCTCGCTCGGGGGCGACATGCCCCAAAGCCCGCCAGCCGATAATCGGCCGAATTCCCATTAACCGGCAAAACATATCCTGCCTTGCCACGACTTTCTTTGCCATAAAATCACGTCATTGGCAAGTGCGGGACAGGTTCGGGCCGGGCGGTTTTCCGCCGGCCCTGTTTATACAGGTTCACAGTGCGAGAAATCAAGGACCTTTGCGACTCCGCGCAGGGCATCCACGGTGGCGGCCTCCTGCGAGGGGCCGCTCATGGGCATGGTGCGGATGAAGACCTGCCGCTTGCCCGCCCCTTCGGGATTGCGGCTCAGTACGGAGCTGATGCGTGCCCCCTGTTCGCGCAGGGTATCAAAGACCGGGCGCATGGCTCCGGGCCGATCTTCCACTTCCAGCGCCAGATACAGGCCGCCGAGGCGCGCGCCGGTAATGTCGATGAGCACCTTGAAGATATCCTGATCCGTGATGATGCCGCAGAGCCTGCCGTCATCTCCCACCACGGGCAGGCCGCCGATCTTTTTGTCCACCATGAGCACGGCGGCATTTTCCACCGTGGTTTCCGGTTTGACAGTGACCGGGCTTGGGGTCATGATGTCGCGGGCCTTGATTTCCGCAAGAAGATACTGCATTTCGTGGACTTCCAGGGCGGTCGCCTTGGAAGGGGAGGCGCTCTTGACGTCGCGGTCGGAGATGATGCCGATGACGTGATTGTCGTCATCCACCACGGGCACGCGGCGGATGTTCTTTTCCTTCATCAGGTTGCGGCACTTGAGCAGCGACGTATCGGCCTTGACGGTGATGACATCGTTGGTCATCCAGTGTTTGACGGCCATGCAGCCTCCTTGGCGATGATGGTTGTGGCGTGAAAACGGCGGCGCTCCGCCGTGATGTTCTTTTTTGACTATACACCAAGGGCCGTGGCTGTACAAGCCTGCCCCCCGCCGCTTCGGCGGCCCGATGAGGTGCGCATTCATGGAATGGTATTGGGATTGCTCCGGCGGCATCAGCGGCGACATGACCCTGGCGGCGCTGGCGCATCTGGGCGTGGACTTTGCGCCGCTCACGGCGCTGCTGGCCCGGGCCGGCGTGGCCTGCGACATAACCTGGTGGCCGGAACAGCGGGCGGGCGGCCCCGGCTGCCGGGCCGACGTGCAATGGCGGGCCGAGGCCCAGCCCCTGCGCCACCCGGCGGACATTGCCGCCATCTTTGCGCGCGTGGCCGTGGATGAGCCGGTGCGGCGGCGGGCGCTGGCCGTGCTGGACGCGCTGGCGCAGGCAGAGGCCCACGCCCATCGGATTCCGGTGGAGGATGTGCATTTTCACGAGGTGGGGGCCGTGGATACCCTGGTGGACATTCTCGGCGTCTGCTGGGGGATGGGCGTATTGGGCGTGACCCGCGTCACCTGCTCGCCCCTGCCGTGGTTTGACGGCAGCATCGACTGTGCCCACGGGCGCATTTCGCTGCCCGCGCCGGCCGCGGCCCGCCTCATGGAGGGCAAGCCCGTGCGGCCTTCCGGCGCCCATGAGGAATTGGTGACGCCCACCGGCGCGGCCCTCGTGCATGTGCTGGCGGACGGCTTTGCGGACGGGCCGTGCGGCTGTCTGGGGCGTCTGGGCACGGGCTACGGTTCGCGTCCGGCCCCGAACGGGCTGCGCATCTGGGAGGTGACGCCGCCTGCGGCCGCAGATGCGCAGCGCGACGGCGGACGGGAAAGCGTCTGTCAGCTGGAGTGCCACCTCGATCATCTGACCGGGGAAGAGCTGGGACAGGCCATAGCCGCGCTGGCCGCCGCGCCGTCGGTGCTCGATGTGCTCTGGCTGCCGGGCGTGGGCAAGAAGAATCGTCCGGCGGGGGCCCTGCGGGTGATCTGCCTGCCCGAAGCCCGGGACGAGGCCGCGCAGCTGGTGCTGCGGCACACCCATACCCTGGGCTTGCGGATGCTGCGGATGGAGCGTCTGGTGCTGCCGCGCCATGCGGCGACGGTCGCTTGCGACGGAGTGGATATGCCCGCCAAGGCCTATGAACTGGAAGGCGCGCACTATGTGCGCCCCGAAGCCGACGCCGTGGCGGCGCGGGCCGCCGCGCGCACGGTGGGCGCGCCTGCCCTGCGCTTTCGGGCGGAGGACGAGGACGCGGCGGGGCGGGACGCCTGAGGCGCGCGGAGACGCCGCTTTGGTGCTCATCCGCGCACCTCGTGACCTGCCTCGCGAGACGCCGCGCGCCGACGGGCGAAGGGGCCTTCGCGGGGGGGCAGGGCGTATGTTTTTGCGGCAAGGCCGTCCTTGTGCAGAGGTCGGCCTTGCCGCGGTAACATCCGCTGCGTGCGTACGGCACGCCTGTCTTCCCTGCCGGTTTTGCGGCCTTACGTCCCGGATGCCCTGTCAAAGGGGCTTTCGGGCAGCCACCATTGCCGCTCGCCGCGCGGGGTCGTGACATATTCCGGCCAGCGGAAATGAATCGGGGCCGGATGATCGGCCGGGAGCAGGGGCGGTATCCAGCGGCTCCCTCCCTTGCCGCCGCCGGTGCGTTCCGTAAATTCCTCCCAGGCCCTTGCCAGCACCTCAGGCTTGGTCAACAGGTCAAGGATGATATAGGCGATTGTCCGACCGGCGCTGAAAATGGTCGGATCGATGCATTCCCGCTTTCCGCCCAGCGCATCGAACGCCCATGACGGCAGGACGGTCTGCGGCCCGTCCTGTGGCCGTTCCACCATGCAGCGGCCGATGAACAGGCGAACGGTCGGCGCATGCCAGCCGTATTCCGTATAATCGTCCGACAGCATGTTTTTCTGCCAGGGCGGAAGGCTCTCCCGCAGGATGGCGTCCACCTCCTCAGGATCATGCAGCTGACTGCACTCGGGCAGAAAGGGATCCTCTGGCGGCGTATAGCCGAGATTTTCCAGAATCTTCCTGCCGAAGGCCCGGGCTTCCTCGCCGAACTGCGGCGGGCCGGCAAGGCGCAGATTGGCATAGCCCAGCCGCGCCATGACGTGATTGGGCAGGCCGGGGCGATTTTTCTGCACCCATTCACCCCGGCATGTGCAATGCGTCATGGCCGCCACATGCTGCGCGTTGTTCTCGAGCACCTCGGCCACCCGTTCCATCATTTCCACGGTGGGCGCCCGCCAGCAGTAGTAGAGCTGGGCAATGCGCGCGGTCTGGTTGTCCGCCGTGGCCTGCCCGCCCGTCATCATGTATTCGGTAATGTACCAGCCGCTGTTCCGGGGCAGCATGGCCCCGTAAAGGTATTTGCTCGACGTGTACATGAGGCAGGCCGCGTCCAGTGCGCCCGGCGCGCGCGGGGCAAGCGCATGGGCCGGCCAGAGCGTGCGCAGGGGGCTGGGGCCGCCCCAGGTTTCCGCATGGCGGCATTCAAAGGTGAAGACCCGCCCATAACTGCAGCCGGCATGCACGTCCCAGTTGACCGAATTGCAATGTGGCAGCAGATAGGCGGGATGGAAGCTGATGAAGGCATCCACATCGTCATAATAGCCCTTCGCGGCATGGATCGGCTTGGAACCGCAGGTTTTTTCCGCCGGTTCCCCAAAAAACTTCAGCCGTCCGGCGATATGGTGCTGCCGCATGGCGTGCTGCGCGGCCAGCACGCCGGCCAGCGCGCCGATGCCCAGCGCCGAATGCGGATCCACATGGCCGGCCGCGTAGCGGGAAAGCCCCTCGCGCGGAGCCTCCCAGGGCACGGCCTGCTGGGAATGATCCGGCGTGGCGTCGTATTCGGCATAGGCTCCGACGGTTGGCCCGCCCTCGCCGTTGCGCCACTCGGCGCAGAAGGCCGTCGGCATGCCGCCGCTGCCCTCTTCCACGCTGAAGCCGTGTTCCCGCAGGGTGTGCACATACCAGGCGGCGGAACGATATTCCCGCCAGGCGGGTTCGGCATAATTCCAGATGATCTGGTGCCAGTCCGACAGCTGGCGCTCGTGGGCCGCCACCCAGTCGCGCGCGGCTTCCTTGGAGGCGTTCACTGCGGCCTCCCCACCGGCAGATCCCGGCTGCGCCGCCAGGCCAGCGACGCGAGAAAGGCATGAATGACGGAAACCCCGGCCAGCGCGGTGATGCCCGAGGGGTCGCGATCCGGCAGCACCTCCACCACGTCCATGCCCACAAAGCGCACCTGCCTGCCCGCTTCGCGCACCATGTCCAGCGCCTGACGCGTCGTGAAGCCCTCCACTTCCGGCGTGCCGGTGCCCGGCGCATAGGCGGCGTCCAGAAAATCGACGTCAAAGGTCAGGAAGGCCGGCGTGTCGCCGATGCGCGCCAGCGCCTCGGCCATGACATCGGCGCAGCCGCGCCGGTGCAGTTCGTCGCCGCTGACGATGCGCAGGCCGCGTTCCCGGGGCCAGTCCAGAATATGGCGACTGTAGAGCGGCCCCCTGATGCCGATCTGGATGGATTTTTCCGGCAGGATGAGACCTTCGTTGATGGCATGATAAAAGGGGGAACCGTGGTTATAGGGCTTGCCGAAGTATTCCGGCACCGTGTCGCTGTGGGCGTCGAAATGCAGCAGCGCCACAGGCCCGGCGACCTTGTGCAAGGCCCGCAGTTCGGCCAGCGTGATGCAATGATCGCCACCCAGAATGACGGGTATGGTGGGCGAGGCAAAGTAGGGCAGCAGATCGTCGCGAATGGCGTCCAGGCTTTCCGCCGTATAGCCCGGGATGGTGGATACGTCGCCGCAGTCCGCCACGCTGAGATGTTCGAAGATGTCCACCTCGAGAACCTGGCAGAAGGGCTTGAGGATGAGCGAGGCTTCCCGCAGGGCCGCCGGCCCGAAGCGGGCGCCGGGCCGAAAGGAGGTCGCCGTATCGAACGGCACGCCGAGAATGGAGACGTCGGCCGTTTTTTCCGCCTCGCGCGGATCAATGCGCATGAAGGTGCGGATGCCCGAGAATCGCGGTGACTGCAGGGAATTTACTCTTGCCATGACGGTATGCTCCTATTGCCTGCGGGCGATCAGTTTTGGAAGATGAGGTTCGGCAGCCAGGTGACAAGGCCGGGGAACAGCATGAGGATGCAGAGCAGGATGGCCTGAATGATGATGAAGGGCACCGCGCCGAGGTAGATGTCCTTGAGGCTGACCTCCTTGGGCGCCACCGCGCGCATGTAAAAGAGGTTCAGGCCATACGGGGGCGTGATGTAGGCCATCTGCATGTTGACGACAAAGAGAATGCCGAACCACAGCGGGTCAAAGCCCAGTCCCGTGATAATGGGGATGTAGATGGGCATGCACATGAACAGAATGGCAATGTCGTCCATGAACATGCCCAGGATGAAGAAAGAAAGCTGGATGAGCGCCATGACCACAATGGGATTGGGGTCAAGGCCGAGAACAAGATTCTTGATCATGACCGTGGCGCCAAGGCCGGTATACACCTTGCTGAAGACAAGCGCCGCAATGATGAGATAGGCGGCGAAGCCGCAAATGGCGAAGGTCTGGCGGCAGGCCTTGCGCAACACCTCGAGGGTCAGGCGGCGCTTGATGGCGGCGCAGACCAGCGAGCCGGCCGCGCCGATGGCGGCGGCCTCGGTCGGTGAGGTCACGCCGAAAAAGATGCTGCCGAGAATGGCGAAGATGAGCAGCAGCGGCAGGGCCAGCTCTCCCAGGGAGCGCAGCTTGACGGAAAGGCTGACGGTCTCGCTCTTGTCCATGGCGGGCGCGACGTCGGGACGCAGCCAGCTCAGCACGGCGATGAACAGCAGGTAGAAGGCCGTGAGCAGCAGGCCGGGCACGATGCCCCCGGCAAAGAGCTTGCCCACGGACACGCCGCTGATGAAGGCGTACATGACCATCATCATGCTGGGCGGGATGAGAAAGCCCAGCGCCCCCCCGGCCTGCACGATGCCCACAGCCAATGAGCGGTTGTACTTCTTTTGCAGCATGGCGGGCACGGCGATGACCCCCATGGACAGCACCGTGGCCGAACTCACGCCCAGCATGGCGGCCATGAGCGCGCACAGCAGCATGGTGCCCATGCCCAGTGCCCCGCGCAGGCGGCCGGAACACAGATACACCGTATCGAACAGATCCTTGCCGATGCGCGATTCATGCAGCACGAAGCCCATGAAGATGAAAAGGGGCACAGCGCTCAGGACGAGGTTGTTCATCAGTTCCAACGTGGAAAAGTAGACCACGTCCAGCGCTTCCGGCCCCCACAGGAAAATGGCCGCCAGCGTGCCCACGGAACCCAGACAGTAGACGATGGGCAGGGATGTGCTCATGAGAATGAGCATGGAGGCAAACATGATCAGGGTGACGATATAGGCATCCATCACAGTTCCTCCCCGGTCAGGGCCATCCACAGGTTGCGCAGGAATTCGGCCAGCGTCTGCAGGCAGGTCAGGATGAAGGCGATGGGAATCAGCATCTTCTGCTGATAGATGGGCTGGCCCCAGGCCGAGGTGGAAATTTCCTTCATCTTCCAGGATTCCAGACCGTAGTGCAGCGCCAGCTTGATAAGCCCCAGGAAGAATATCAGCGTGAAGACGTAGGTGACGCAGCTGACGATGGCCTGCGTGCGCCGCGACCAGCGTGCGGAAAAGATATCCACGCCTACCTGCACCTTGTCGATGACCGAACTTGGCCCGGCATAAATCATGTAGGTTCCGAAAATCATCAGGCTCAGCTCCGCACCCCAGACTGTCGGTGAGTGGAAGACGTAGCGCAGCACCACTTCCAGCAGCATGACGCCGATGAGCAGCAGAATGAGCCACATGCTCAACGATGAGATGGCATTGTTCAGACGGTCGATGCCGTCAACCAGCTTTCGCAAAAACATACTTCCCCCGAAAAGGCGTTGGCCGGCAAAGGCGTCGCCGGCGCCCTGCGGCGCCGGCAACGCCCGCAAAATCAGAGTCGTCCCTTTTCCTTGGCGAACTTCTTGAGAATCTCGACGCCAGCGGCGTACTCGGGCGAGCGCTTGGCTTCCTCATCCCAGACGGTCAGCGCGGCCTTGAGCAGTTCCTTCTGATCGGCTTCGGGGAAGGTCGTCACCTTGTCCTTGAAGATGCTGCCGATAATTTCCGAGCTTTCGGCTTCGCAGTAGGTGTAGTAGTCCTGACAGGCGCGCGCGGCCGCCACGCGGAACATGGCCTTGATATCGGCCGGGAAGGCGTCCCAGACCTTCTTGTTGATGATGAGCGTGTCGGTGATGGGATCGATGAGCGGCGTCACGTTGAGATAGCCCGCCACTTCATAGAACTTGGTCTGCTTGTAGTCGGAGGCGTTGCCGTACAGGACGCCGTCCATCTGACCGGTGGAAAGGCCATGTAGATGTCTTCCGTCGGCAGGTTGACGCAGCTGACGCCGAGCTTGGTCAGCATCTTGGCGGCGGCGCCCACGGCGCGAATCTTCATCTTGCGCAGCTCATCCAGCGACTTCACGGGCTTCTTGGTCAGCAGGTGATAGGGGGCGGCGCGGGTCGGCCCCAGGTAGACGACGCCGGCCTTTTCGTATTCCTTGGCGATGATTTCGCGCAGGCCGCGATGTTCATAGATGATCTGCGCTTCCAGGGCGCTCATCCAGGACATGGGCAGGCCGGATTCCAGGGTGCCGATCTTCATTTCCGTGAAATGGTGGCCCATGCCCTGCCCCATGTCGATCATGCCCGTCTTTACGGACTTGAGGATGTTGCCCGAGGCCACAAGCTCACCGCCGGTGAAAATCTGGATCTCCACGCGACCGTTGCTCATCTCCTTGATGCTGTCGCAAAAATTCTTCAGGCCGTAGGTCATGGTCGGCGGGTAGTAGGTTTGCAGCTTCAGGCTGTACTCAGCCGCGGCGGCATTGCCGGCCGCCAGCAGCAGCGCCGCGCAGGTCAACAGGCACTTTCGGAACAACGATGTGAACATGGCAAACTCCAGATGCCGGGCATCCCGGGTTGAGGTTGTGGTCAAAGAAATTCCTTTTCATGCTTCAGTTAATACATCAGCAATGTCAGTATGAAAAATTTTTCGCGGAAAGGAAAGGGGATGAAGGCGGAAATTTTCTATTTTTATATGTAACATATTGAATTTTTTTATCTAAAAAAAATTTTTACTGAAATTTCATAAAAAACTTGATTGGAGACATTAAGTGATGTATCAATTTTTTAACAAAAATAAACATGAGAAATTTTTTTTTGTGGTGATGGAAAAAAAATCGCGCTAGGCTTCCCTTTTCATCCATCAGTCACATCAACAAGAAGAAACACCATGCAAAAGAAACAGGAACTCAGAGGACAGGAAGCCAGAACAGCGCACAACTCCAGCCGCAAGCTCGTGTACGACTATTTGCAGGCCCAGATGCAGAACGGCGTTCTGCTGCCGGGCAGCGTGCTTGATCTGAAGGGGATCAGCCAAAAGCTCGGCATCAGCAACACTCCGCTGCGGGATTCGCTCATCCAGCTGGAGGCTGAGGGGTACATTACCATCTACCCGCGCAGCAAGGTGGTGGTGAATCTGCTGGAGTTCAATGATTTCCCCTATCTTTACGGGATTATCGGCACTATCGAGGCCCTGCTCATCACCTCGGCGCTGGACAAGTATGATGCCGACGTCATCCGGGAAATGCGCGAACTGAATGAAAACATGCGTCAGTGTGTGGAGGCGGGGGAAATTCTGCTCTACAGCAAATACCACTACCAGTTTCACGACGTTTTCCTGCGGCTCAATCCCAATCTGCTGGCGGAGCGCGTCATCCGGCCCATCAAGAACCGGCTCTGGGATTTTCCCCGCAAGAACTTCATCATTGAGTGGTACAAGGCGGCTGTGGATGAGCATGAATGCATCATCGAAGCCATAGCACGCAACGATGTGGACGAGATCTGCCGTGTGGTCAAGGACGTTCACTGGGGCATTGCCCACAACAAGAGCTATATTCTCAAGGAGTACAACCTGGAGGAATCATGAGAGAAAAGGATGTTGTGTTTTCCCGTGCGCACATCGTCCCCGGAGACGGCTCCCGCTGCGACGCCAGCGCCCTGGCCGTCCGCGACGGACGCATTGCCTTCATGGGAAGCGACGACGATGCCCGGCGTCTTTTCCCCGATGCCCGCCGCATCGACTGCGCGGGGCGCTCTCTTCTTCCCGGCTTTATTGACGCTCACAATCACGTCACCCTGCTTGGCGCATCACTGCGCGCCGTCAGCTTTCATTACCCCGACGTTTCCTGCGCCCGGGACGTGCTTGACAGGGTGCGGGAGGCGGCGGCGGGCCGCGCGCCCGGCACGTGGGTTCGCGGCTGGGGCCTGGATCACGGCAAGTTTCCGGACGGCAGGCTGCCTTCGCTTGCCGAACTGGACGCGGTTTCTCCGGATCATCCGGTCTGCATCGTTCATTATACGGGCCATAACGTGCTCGTGAATTCCGTGGCCCTGCGCCTGTGCGGCGTGAACGACGCCACCCCGGATCCCGAGGGCGGACGCTTTGAGCGCGATGCCGACGGCCGGCTGACAGGCTATGCGCTGGACGCCGCCCAGCAGCTTGTCGTGCCGTCCTCCGTGCGGGTGGGACATCATGGGCCGGATATCGGCTATGACACGCCCCACGAGGAATTTGTGGCGGACATTGCCGCCGCCTCGCAGGCCCTGCTGGCCGTGGGCGTGACGACGGTCGTCGAGCCGCAGGCCACGACCCGGGAAATGCAGGGCCTGCTGTACGCCCGCGAGGAAGGGCGTCTGGGCGTGCGGACGGTCTGCATGCCGCTTTCCAATCATCTGGATGCCCTGCTCGAGCTTGGCCTCGTGCGGCCCCTGGGCGACGGCATGCTGGCCATCGGCCCGGTCAAATACTACATGGACGGTTCCCTTGTCGGCGGCACGGCGGCCTTCAACGAACCGCACTGCAACAGGGAACCCGACTACCGCGGCTCGCTTTACTGGGACGCCGAAGCCATGTTCGCGTCCATACGGCGTGCCCATGCCGCGGGACTGCAGATCGGCATCCACACGCAGGGCGACCGGGCGCATGATATCGTGTTGGACATCATTGATCGCGTACTCACGGAATTTCCGCAAGAGGATGCCCGCTTCCGTCTCGAGCACAGCGGTTATCCCCTTCCCCGGCATATTGATCTCATGGCCCGGCACGGCGTCATTCCCGTCACCCAGCCGGGCCAGCTCTACGAGGCCGGCGACAATCTGCACGACAATTACGGGCCAGAGCGCGCCCGCCGCATGTATCCCCTGCGCTCCTTCCTGCGTGCCGGACTGCGGCCGGCCATCAGCTCAGATGCCTTTGTGCAGTCCTGCAACCCGCTGCATACCATTCGCGGGGCCGTCCTGCGGCGCAGCCTCGGCGGTCGGGACATGGGGCAGGATGAATGCATCAGCCCCCTGGAGGCCATCACCTGCCATACGCTCAATGCCGCCCGTTCCTGCTTCCGCGAAGAGCTGACCGGCTCGCTGGCGCCTGGCAAGCTGGCGGACATCATCCTGCTTGATCGGGACATCCTTGCCGCCGGCAGGGAAGAAATCGCGAATATGCGCGTCCTGCTGACCATGCTCGGCGGACGCATTGTGCATGAAGCAGAATAATCGCCTTCCGGAGGATGCATACCATGAAACGCCGACTCGCCCTGACCCTTGCCGTTGCCCTGCTTGCGCTCGTTCCGCTGGCAGCCCTCACTGCCGAGGCTGCCGAACGCAAGGCGCTTGTGGCCCAGACCTATTACCCCCCCAGCATGGCGCTGGGCTTCGACGCCTTTCTCAAAAATGTGGCGGCACGCCTGCCCGACAGGGATATACGCGCCTTTCACGGCAACGCCATCGTCAGCTCTCCCCAATTGCTGGACGGGCTGAGCAGCGGCGTCATTTCCATCGGCCAGATCATCACCCATATGTACGGGCAGATTCCGGGAGGCAAGCTCTTTGCCGCGCTGCCCTCGGTAACCGAAAGCGTCGAGGATGCCGACAGGCTCTTTGACGTCTACGGCTACCGGGAGTTCATCGCCGAAGCGCTTGCCGCGCAGGGCCTCGTCTATCTGGGGCCGACGTGGAGCGCGCCCTATCACCTGCTGACGCGCAAGCCTGTCAACAGCCTGAAGGATCTGCAGGGCCTGCGCATCCGGGCCATTGGTCTTGTGGCCGACGTCCTTGTCAAACTGGGCGTCACCTGCGTGAACATACCGCCCGAAAGTCTGTCCATGGCGCTGACCTCGGGCGACATTGACGGCGTCATTTTCGGTTCGGCCCATGACTACAAACAGGCGATGCTTTACGAGGCGGCCCCCTGGTACAATGTGACGCCGCTGGCCATTCCCGTCATTGACAGCCTTGTCGTTTCACGCAAGGCCTGGGATGCGCTTGACGAGAGCGAACGAAGCGTTCTGCGCGAGGAGGCGGCAAAGGTTCGGCGGCTCTGGTACGATCAGGTGCAGGCGCAGGAGGCCGCCCTGCGGGACAGCATTTTCAAAAATCGCCTTTGCGCCTTTTCCGACGCGGACAGGGAGCAGTTCAGGCAGACTGCCGCCATTGTGCTGCGCGAGGAAGCCTTGCGCTATCCGGCGGGTCAGAAGGGCGTGGACATGCTCATGCGCTTCATGCAGGAACGCTGATGTTCTGAGCGAACAGGCGGAAAACAGCGCGGGCCGGCGTGCGTCAGCACGCCGGCCCTGTTTGGTGAAACGCCCCCGGATGTGCGGGCGTCGATTGTTGCGTCAGGCGGAGAGAATGCGGAGCGCCATGCCGTCACGGCGGCAGGCTATCGGACGCCGCCCGCGCGGGGCGGCGTCATTGCCCGCTAGCCTTCCTGGCACTTGCGCTTGAGGGCCTCGCCCACGGCCTTGCCCAGATCATGGCAGGCCTTGAGGGCTTCGTGCCCCGGCGCCCAGTTGCACTTGACCGGCGCGGCGGGCATTTCCATGCCCATGCTTTCGAGCTGCTCGTGAATGTACTTGGCCGACTCGCCCGACCAGCCGAAGGAGCCGAACGCGCCGCCCACACGATTCTTGGGCCGCAGACCCTTCATGTAGGTGAGCTGGGCGGCCACCAGCGGCAGAACGGTATTGTTGTGGGTGGGGGATCCGGCCAGCACCGCGCCGCAATCGGCCAGCTCGGTCATGATCTGGCTGTGGTGATTGTTCTTGACGGACATGAGGCGGGCGGGCACGCCCGCTTCTTCCAGACCGCTGCAGGCGGCATAGGCCATCTTTTCGGTGGAATGCCACATGGTGTCGTAGAAGATGACGGCGCGCTGCTGCGGCTTCTGTTCGGCCAGCTTGCGGTACATGTCCAGAATGAAGCGCACGGACTTTTCGCCGCGATGGATCAGGCCGTGATCCGGGGCGATCATGTCGATGTCCAGCTTTTCCACAATGGGCAGGGTGGCCAGCACCTGCGGGGAATAGGGCAGGATGATGTTGTAAAAATACTCCTTGATGGCCCGCAGGAGGTCGCCTTCATCGTGTTCGTCGGCATAGCGCCAGCTGCTGGCGATGTTCTGGCCGAAGGCGTCATTGCTGATCAGCAGCTTGTCCTCGGGAATGTAGGACACCATGCTGTCGGGCCAGTGCAGCATGCGGGTTTCCTGAAAAATGATGCTGCGCTTGCCGATTTCCAGCTTGTCGCCGCTCTTGACGGCCACCACGGGCCAGTCCTTGGTATTGAAATAGCCCTGCAGGGACTTGAGGCCCAGGGTGGAGCAGAAGATTTTTTCGGGCTTGCAGCGTTCCACGATCTGGGCCAGGGAACCGGCGTGATCCAGCTCCAGATGATTGCAGACGATATAGTCGATTTTTTCCGGCTCCATGATCTTGCCCAGGCGGCAGAGCAGGGTTCCGGCGCAGCCGGGGGAGACGGTGTCCATGAGGACGTTCTTTTCATCCCGGATCACATAGGCATTGTAGGTCGTGCCTTCCGGGGAGCGGGAGTAGCCGTGAAAGTCGCGATGGTCGTAATCGACGCAGCCGACCCAGTAGATGTCTTTTTTCAGTTCAAAGGGCTGCATGGAAACTCCGTTGACAGCGATTGAAGGTTGTTGCCGTGCGGCAAACGCGAAACGCCTGCCCCGCAAGCACGGGGCAGGCGACACAATGGCGGTTGGCCTGCGTTATTCGGCGGGCGAGAACTGATCCTTGCTCACGCCGCAGACAGGACACGTCCAGTCGTCGGGCAGCTGATCAAAGGGCACGTTGTCGTTTTCCGCGGGATCATATTCATAGCCGCAAACGCCGCAAACATATTTCTGCATGGGATTTCTCCTTGAAGTTCGTAGGGGTGGGTCAGTTTTCCGCTTTCCAGTGGCCGTGCAGGTTGCAGTATTCGCGAGCCGTCACCTTGGCGGCGTCGGTCTTGAACACGGCTTCCGGCTTGTCGCCGGGCTTCAGGAAACAGGTCAGCACCTGATTGTCGGCGATAAGCTCGATCCATTCCACATAGTGGGCTTCTTCCATGGGATGGGCCACGCTGCCGACGCTCACCTTGTAGCCGCCGTCAATCTTTTCGATGACGGGCACATGCTTTTCCAGCGCGCCGTCGGTGGAGCCTTCGGCCATGAGCTTCATGGGCTGGCCGCAGCAGTTGAGGGGAGCGGCGCCGCCGTGGAACACTTCAACAATATTGCCGCAATGCTGGCATTTGTAGATTTCGAGATGCTTGGGCATGATGACCTCGTCAATGTCAGAGAGTTTGTGAACGGCCCGCCAGAGGCGGTGCTTGCCGTTCGTCTGGATGGAGTGTGGCCTATTCCGCGACGCCTGTAAAGGGTTTTTGCTGCTTAACAGGAATTTTTTTTAATGCCGCTGCGCGGGTTGTCAGGGGGTTCGGGCGGGCGGCGGGGCGGCCGGAAGGTCAGCCCGGGGCCGCGCGCCCAGCACATTGGGCAAGGCGGCGCGGATGGTGCCGCCGGGCAGGAATTCGGCGGCGCTCAGGCCGTTGTATTCGCGGCGCAGGTCGCCGCTGCGCAGGAGAAGCCCGGCCTGTCTGCCGCCTTCCACATACATGACCGTGCGCACCTGCAGGGGCAGGCGCAGCAGGCCGGCGGCAAAGCTGTGGGCATCCAGCGGCTCGCGGCAGTGCAGAAAGAGGATGTTCCCCGCCATGTCCTCGGCCACCGCCGAAATGGCGTTGCGCGGCCCACCCGGCTTCCAGAGAATCTGCCCGTCGCCGCTGATCAGGCGATAGTTCTGAATGACCAGACGGTAACGGGCAATGCGTTCCTCCCAGTCCGGTCGGCTCCGTTCGATGATGGCCGCGCGGGGCAGCTCCGGGCTGTCCGGCCCGGCGACAAAGAAGGCCCCGAGCCGCGCCCCCAGACGTTTGTTGTTGATGTAGTCGCCCTCGCGCAGATAGCCTGTGCTCGTTACCCCGTCGGGCAGGAACATGCTGGCATTGATGACCGCCGTCAGCCGCCGGAGGTCGGCCCATTCGACGAGGGTCAGGGGTGGGTGGCGTTCGCGGCCCGCCGCGCAGAGGACAAAATCGAACTGTTCCGGCGAAAGGCGCAGCACCGCGAGGACGGGGCCGCGTTTGCCGTCGGCCAGCGGCAGGGGAAGCTCAGCCAGGGCGAGGCCGTCCCGCTCAGTCCAGGCAATGGCCTGCGTATCGGCGTCAGCCTGAGGCGGCCCGGGCGGGGGCGGCGTCCCGGCGGCTTCCGCGCCACGGGCCGCGATGATGCCGCACGGCCCGCAGCAGAGCAGCAGGGCAAGCAGGATGGTCAGCCAGATCCTTGCCGCGCCGCACCGGGGCGGCATGAGGGGAAGGGCCGTGAAGACGGTGGGACAGGAACTCATGAAAGCAGGGTACTTGCCGCATCGGGGGATGGCAAGCGCCTTTTGACTGGGGACGGTTCCGACGGCAGCGCAATCCGACTTGAATCCGCGGGGCGTCAAGGGTATATTGGATACTTCTTTTTTTGACGAGTTTTCCAGCCAAGGGAAGAGAGGCCAAGATGCTGCTGATTGACGGGAAAAAGGTTGCGCTCGCGGTGCGCAGGGAGCTGCATGAGAGTATTGACCGGGCCAGGGCGGCGGGGCGTCGCGCGCCGGGGCTGGCGGTCATCCTGGTGGGGGATGACCCCGCCTCGAAAGTCTATGTGCGGAACAAGGAGCGCGCCTGTGCGGAGGCGGGAATCGTGTCCCTGCCCTATCATCTGCCCGCCCATACCCGGCAGGAGGAGCTGCTGGCTCTCATCGCGGAACTCAATGGCCGACACGACGTGGACGGCATCCTGCTGCAATTGCCCCTGCCCGGGGATCTCAATGCCACGCAATGCCTGCTGGCCATTCATCCGGACAAGGATGTGGACGGCTTTCATCCCGAAAACGTGGGGCGCCTGTCGCTCGGCCTGCCGGGTCTTGTTTCCTGCACGCCCGCCGGCGTCATCGAGCTGCTGCGCTACTACAAGCTGCCCACGCAGGGCAGGAAGGCCGTGGTGCTCGGGCGCTCGGACATCGTGGGCAAGCCGCTGGCCATGCTGCTGGGGCGTCCGGGCGAGTACGGCGACGCCACGGTGACGGTCTGCCACTCGCGCACGCCGGATCTGGCCGAACAGTGCCGGGCCGCGGACTTCATCTTTCTGGCCGTGGGCAAGCCGAAGCTGCTGACCGCCGATATGGTCAAGGAACAGGCGGTCGTGGTGGATGTGGGCATCAACCGTCTGCCCGACGGGCATCTGTGCGGCGATGCGGATTTCGAGGCCCTCAAGGACAAGGTTGCCGCCATGACGCCCGTGCCGGGCGGCGTCGGCCCCATGACCATTGCCATGCTGCTCAGGAATACCGTGCAGTCATGGCAGACGCGCGTCTGAGGCCCCGGCTTTCGGGCAGCCCGCACGGCAAGGACTGGTCATGCGTCCCCTGAGCATCTGGAAATACTGTTTCGGCCCCGGTTTCCTGGAGATGGAAGGCCGGGCCGGCCGGGCGGAATTCTGGACGTTTTCTCTTCTGGCCCTGCCGCTGGCCTTACTGCTGGTCTGGCTCATGCTGGCCCTGGAGCAGCTCTTTCCCGGCGTGTGGTCACAACCCCTGCCCGCCGGCGGGGAAGTGCCGCGCGTGATCCTGCGCCTCCTGCTGCCCGTGGTCTGGCTGGGGCTGATCATCCCCGCCGTCTGCGTTTCCGTCCGGCGCTTGCATGATCTCGATGCCAACGGGCGCTGGGTCATTGCTGCCCTGGCTCCGGGGCTGGCGGCTCTTGCCTGCTGGCTGGCCGTGGCCTGGGGCGGGCTGGCGTCCGGCCTGTCGTCCACGGTGCTGATGGTCTGCGCCGGCGGGCTGGCCGTGCTGGAAGGACTGGCCGTCCTGTCCCTCGGGCTGGTTTTTCTGGGGGACGGCCGCCACGGCCCCAATGATTATGGGCCGGATCCGCTGGGCCGCGCCCCGCGCCCCGTGCCCCCGACCGACGCCAACGGTCTGCCGCTGGCCACGGACGACGAAGACGACGAGGAAATCATCGATTTGGAGGATGTGGCCTCACCCCAGTGGCACGATGTGCCGCGCGTGGATCTGGATCAGGAAACCGAGGAGCGCCTTCGCACCCGGGAGCTGGCGCAGGAGGCCGCCCCGGCCGTGCGGGACGTGGTGCGGCTCGGGGAGGCGGCAGGAGCCGACGGGAAAGAGGTCTTGCCCTCCGAGGCCTTTGCCGTCATGGTGGCCCGCGCCCTGCGGGATCCGGCCTCCCCGGCGTCGGGCGCGCCCGCCGGGGCCGTTCCCGAGGCGTTGCGGGGCAAGGGCGACTGGCCCCCACCGGATCTCTCGCCCGAGGAAATGTCGCTGGCCGCGCAGTCCCTTGCGGATCTGGCCGCCCGCGCCGACGGGCCGTCTCCGGAGGCTGCTGCCCCTGTGGCGGATCCGCCGGATGAGGCATTGGTGGACTCGCTGCTGGAGGAAATGGAGCAGGCCGAGGATGCCCGCCGCGAGGCTGCCTGCATTCGACCCGGACAGACCGTGGGGCAGGCCATGCAGCGTCTGGAAGCGCATACCCAGGAAAAGGCGGACGACGGCTCCCTATGACGGCGGCGTACGGCGGATGTCCTTTGTCCTGCGGGAGCCTGTTCCGGGGACTGCTGGTCTGCGGGATCGTGCTTTGCGGGGAGCCGCTGACGGTCGCGGCAGGGGACGGCGCAGCCGAGCCGCAGGCCGCTGTGGCGCCTGCCCCGGCCTGGCCCGCGGAGCGCGGGCCGGTGCTCGTGCCGCCTCGGGCACAGGCGGCGTCGCCCTGCGGGGACGTGCTGGCGGAAAGCGGTCTGCGCCTGCCCGGGCTGGAATTTCTCTTTTGCCGTCGTGAAGGCACGGACGAGGCGGCTTCTCTGGTGGCCCGCTATCGGGTGCGGGGCGCGCAGGCGGCGCAAGTGGAGGCCGCCCTGCGCGGGCATTGCGGCATGGCCGCGCTGCAACGGACGGCGGGGATCTGGCGTTTGCCGCCGGACGGCGAAGGCCGTCTGCCCGGGGCCATCTTCGGGCCGGAAGCCGCCCCCCGACCCGCAGCATCCCCCGCCGTGGCGCGCATCAGCATGGGCGAGGTGCCGCGTCCGGGCGTCTTTGCCGCCGCCCGCGAGGACTGGGGCCGCCTCGACTGGTTCAGCGTGCGGGTGGAGCTGTCCTGCGCGCCGCAGCCCTGATTCCCCCCTGCGCCCGCTGCGGCGCTCCGTCCTGTGCCTGTCCGGCCGGCCCGCCGCGCTCCGTTGACGAAGGGCAGTCCGAGGCGTAGCCTTGCCCAACAACCGTCAGGCAGCAGGTGAACCGGCATGAATTCCGATGATCATTCCCCGACCGGCATGGTTCAGTTCGGGACATTCTACCTTGAGGGACAGCTTTTTGGCGTGGATATCCTGAGGATGCGGGAGATCCTCTTGCCGCAGGCCATGACGCAGGTGCCGCGTGCCACCCGGGAGATGGAGGGCGTCATCAATCTGCGGGGGCAGGTCATTCCGGTCATCAGCCTGCGCCAGCGTCTGGGCATTCCCCGGCGTCCCTTCGACAAGCGGACGCGCATCATCAATATGGAAATCGACGGCATGGTGGTGGGTTTTCTGGTGGATGCCATCGGGCACGTCCATCGCTATGCCCGCCGCGAGATCAACGAGCCGCCCGTGCTGTATGGCGGCGTGGAAACCGAGGCCATTACCGGCATGGTCATCACCGAGCAGGGCATGCTCATGGTGCTGGACACCGCGCGCCTTATCTCTCTGGACAGCCTGCGGAATGCGCTGGACGGCTGACCCGCCGGGTATGGCCGACCGTTGACGGCCCCGCGCGGTGGCGCCAGTCGGGCCGAAGCATGCTCATTCCGCATCCTGATCCGAAAAGTCGCAGCGGGCGCGCCCGTCGGTGCGACCGGCCAGCAGGACGGCAAATTCCTCCCGCCGGGCCGCGGGCAGGCTGATGCTGAGCACGGCACGCGCGCCATAGGCTTCATCCCGCACGCGGGCCTCCAGCTCGGGCAGCAGGCGGTGCAGCCTGTCCAGATGGGCAAAATCCACCTCCACGCGCGCCAGACAGCGCGGCACGCGCTCCTCTTGCGGCAAATCGGCCAGCACGTCGCGCACGCTGTCCTGATAGGCGCGCACTAGGCCCCCGGTTCCCAGCTTGACCCCGCCGAACCAGCGCGTCACCACCACGGAGATTTCGCCGATGCCGCAATGCAGCAGCACCTGCAGCATGGGCCGTCCCGCCGTGCCGTGCGGCTCGCCGTCGTCAGAAAAGCCGATTTCCGCCGTCTGGCCGGGCGGCCCCGCCACATAGGCCCAGCAGTTGTGGGTGGCGTCGGCGTGGGCGGCCCGGATGCTTTCCACAAAGGCGCGGGCTTCGGCATGACCGGCGGTGCGGGCGCAATGGGCCAAAAAGCGGCTGCGGCGCACGATGCGTTCGGCCTGATGCGGGGCATCGGGGGGGGCGGCGGGGACGGGATAGCGTTGCATGGGGCGGGACTCCGACCGGAAAGGGTGCGCGAGGGGCGGAGGAATCCTATACCGTGAGGCGGCCGGCAGGCAAGGGCGGGGCAGCGGGCCTTTACGAAAAAATTTTCGGCATTATGTAAAAAAAGACTTTACAGGCAGGGAGGATTTCTGTAAACAGGAATTGTTCCTGATAACAACAACGTCCTCAAAAGGAGACTTCCCATGAGCAAGACCCAGGAAAATCTGATGGCCGCCTTTGCCGGCGAATCCCAGGCCAACCGCAAATATCTCGCCTTTGCCGCCGTGGCCGACAAGGAAGGCCTGCCCCAGGTGGCCAAGCTCTTCCGCGCCGCTGCCGCCGCCGAAACCATCCATGCCCACGCCCATCTGAAAAATGCGGGCATGATCGGCGACACCGCCGCCAATCTCAAGGCCGCCATTGAAGGCGAGACCTACGAATTTACCAAGATGTATCCCGACATGATCAAGGACGCCGAGGCCGAAGGCAACACCGCCGTGGCCAAGTACTTCGACTTCGCCAACAAGGTGGAAGAAGTGCACGCCAACCTGTACAAGAAGGCGCTGGCCGATCCCAAGGGCCTGGCCGGTACCGATTACTATGTGTGCAAGGTCTGCGGCTACACCCACGAAGGCCCCTGTGATGCCTGCCCCGTGTGCGGCGGCGGCGCGGCCGCCTTCTTCAAGGTGGACGATTCCTGCTGTCTGAACAAGTAGTGCCCGGTGCGGCCGGAGCATATCCGGCCCCGGCATTCCCTTGCGGCGCGCCTCCCCTGCGGAAGCGCGCCGCGCTTGTCTCAGCCGTCCGGCACGGGCTGGGGAGGCTGATTTTCTCCGTACCGCGGGCCGGGGCGTGCATTGCATTTTTGCGGGAAAGCGGGCAAGATTCAGGCTTCGCGTCCGCTTCCCCCCCCCTGCGGGAGCGGGCCATCAGGAGGCCGAATTCATGCGTAAGATTGCTGTTTCGTGCGGCGCCCTGCTCATGGCGCTGCTGGCCGTGGCGACGGCGTCCCTTGCCGCCGGTGCCGCCAAAACATCTCCCGACGGGAAATATGAGGACTTGCGGCGTTTCAGCCAGGTGCTGGATCTGGTGGAACGGCACTATGTCAAGGACGTGAGCCGGGCGGATCTCATCAACGGCGCGCTCAAGGGCATGCTGTCGGCGCTGGATCCGCATTCCACTTTCATGACGCCGGAAGAATACAAGGAAATGCACGAGAATACCGCCGGGGAGTTTTTTGGCGTCGGCATCGAAATGACGCTGGAAAACGGGCAGGTCACCGTGCTGACGCCCATTGACGACACGCCCGCCTTCCGGGCCGGTGTGCAGCCCGGGGATCTCATTCTCTCCATCAACGGGCAGCCCACGCAGGAGCTTTCCCTTTCCGAGGTGGCCTCGCGCATTCGCGGCCCCAAGGGCACCGAAGTGGAGCTGACCCTTCTGCGCGCCAATTCCAAGACCCCGCATACGGTGCGCATCGTGCGCGACGCCATTCCGCTGGTCAGCGTCAAGTCCCGCAAGCTGGAGGACGGCTACTACTGGGTGCGGCTCTCCCGCTTTGCCGAACCCACCAGCGAGGAGCTGCGCAAGGCGCTCAATCAGGCGGTCAGGGAAAGCGAAAAGACCGGCGGCCTCAAGGGGATCGTGCTCGACTTGCGCAACAATCCCGGCGGCCTGCTGGATCAGGCCGTGGACGTGTCGGACATGTTTCTGTCCTCGGGCAACATCGTGTCCATCAAGGGCCGTGACGGCGGCATACAGCATGTGTATACCGCCAAGAATCAGGCCGACGACATCAAGGTGCCGCTGGTAGTGCTCATCAACGCCGGATCGGCTTCGGCCTCGGAAATCGTGGCCGGCGCGCTGCGCGACCAGAAGCGGGCGCTCATCGTGGGCGAGCGCTCCTTCGGCAAGGGATCGGTGCAGAATCTCATTCCGCTCATGGACAAGTCCGGACTCAAGCTGACCGTGGCCCTCTATTACACGCCCAACGGCAGTTCCATTCAGGCTGAGGGCATTGTGCCGGATGTGGATGTGCCCTTTGAGGCCCCGCGTGAGCAGGACAAGGACGGAGATCGCCTGCTTGTGCGGGAAAAGGATCTCAACCGCCATCTGGAAAACGGCAAGCAGCCCAGAAGCGGCAAGCAAAAGACGGAAAATGAGGGGCGCGAACAGCTGGAACGGGACAATCAGCTGCGCATGGCGCTCAATCTGGTCAAGAGTCTGCCCCGCATGAGCGGCATTCGCTAACGGCGGCCTGTCATGCTGGAGAGGCGGCGTCCCTCCGAAAGAGGCTCCGGCCCGCTGCGGCGGGCATCCCTCCGCCTGCTGGTGTGCGGTCTGCTCTGGTTTTCCCTGTCGCTGGGGGCAGGGGCGTGGCTGCTGTCGCGGCAGGGGCAGCAGACCGGGCCGCTCATGCTGCTGCGGGAGCAGGACGGCCCGCATGTGCAGGCGCTGCGGCAGCGGGCCTTTACGGCCCTGCTCGAGCGGGCGGCGGCAGGCGTGCCCCATGCCCGCCTGACCTGCGAACCCGCGCCGGACGGCGAAGGCGTGCTGCACTGTGCGGTGGAAGGCCTGAGCGCGCCCCTGCGTCTGGCCCTGGGCATGCAGGAGCGCGTGCGCGTCTGGCGGCGTTCCATCAGGCCGGATGCCGCGTCGCCGCTGCTGCGGCCCGGTGAGGAGCCTGAGCTGGTCTGGCGGGATGACGGCAGTCTGGAGGCGCGCATCGGCGGCAAGGCCGTGCAGCGCATCCGCTTTCCGGGCCATGAGGCCCGACTTGGCGCGCTGGCCCGACCGCTGGGGGCGGCCTCGCTGGTCATTGTCATCGACGATATGGGGCAGCGGACGGATGCGGCCGGGCAGCTTGCCGCCCTGCCGTTTCCCGTGACCCTTGCCGTCTGGCCGCATGCCCGTCATGCGGCGGAAGCGGAACGGCTGGCCCATGAGCACGGCCTGGACGTGCTGGTTCATCTGCCCATGCAGCCCCAGCCCCGCCGGAACAAGCAGCCGGATCCCGGCCCCGGCGCACTGAAGGAGGACATGGGCGGCGATGCCATGCGCGCCATTCTGGATGCCGCCTTCAGCCGTCTGCCCACGGCCATCGGCTTCAACAACCACATGGGTTCGCGCTTTACCGGCAGCCGCACGGCATGCCGTCTGCTGTGCAGCCAGCTGCGCGGGCAGGGGCTGTTCGTGCTGGACAGCATGACCCGGGATCATGCCCTGCTGGCCGAGGAAGCCCGGCGGCAGGGGCTGGTCAGTGCGCGGCGCGACATCTTTCTGGACAACGAGCGCAAGGTGCCCGCCATCCTGGCCGCGCTGGACGATGCCGCCGAACAGGCCCGGCGGCAGGGGGTGGCCATTGCCATCGGGCATCCCTACCCGGAAACCCTGCGCGCCCTGCGCGAATGGCGGATGGACGCCGGACGCGAGGGCGTGGCCGTGGTTTCCCTGCGGCGGTTGATCTGGCATCTGGCCGTGCATGCTGAAGCGGAATAGGCCATCACGTTTTTGGCGTGTGCGCCGGATCACGGCGGATTCCGGACAAACGGCGTAGCATGAAGGCCCATTTTTTACCGACAGGAGGTATCATGAAGTATGCTGTTCAGCTTTGTCTGGCCCTGATTCTGCTGCTGGCGGGCGTCAGCCACGCGCAGGCGGATGCCTATCAGCTCTCCACCCACATTCTGGATGTTTCGCGCGGCAAACCCGTGCCCGGGGCGGAAATCGTCCTCTTCAAGATCGACACGAGCAAGGATATCTGGGTCAAGGTGGCTCAGGGCCGTACCGACGAACACGGCCGGGTGAGCGATTTCCTGCCCGGTACGGGCAATGACGGCATCTACAAGCTGCGCTTCGAGGTGGCCCCCTACTTCAAGGCCCAGAACCAGCCCTCCATTTATCCCTTTGTGGAAGTCATCTTCAGCATCGAGGGCACGGAACATTATCATATCCCCATCACCATGTCGGCCAACGGCTACGGCACCTATCGCGGCAACTAGGCGGCGCGTTGCGCACGCACGGCATGCTGCCGCCGGGCAGGGAGCGGAATCGGCTTCCGGGCGCTTTCCCCTCCCGGCCCGCCGGCGGCAGGACAAGGAGCAAGAATGATGCAAACGACGACCATTGCCTGCATCGGCTGCGGCAATATGGGCGGGGCCATGCTGGGCGGCTGGCTGCCGGAGGCGCAGGCCCGGGGCTACCGCCTGCTGGGCATGACGCGCACGCCGTCGCGGGCGGCGGAGCTGGTCGAACGCGGCCTGATCCTGCGGGATACCGCCGAGGAGGTCGCGCGCGAGGCGGATATTCTCGTGCTGGCGGTCAAGCCCTATCAGGTTGAGGCAATGCTCGCCCGGCTGGCGTCCGTGATCCGGCCGGAAACCCTGCTGGTTTCCGTGGCCGCCGGGGTGAGCGTGGCGCGCCTGCGCGCCGCCGTGGGCGGGCGCTGCCCCGTGGTGCGCTGCATGCCCAACACGCCTGCCCTGGTGGGCAAGGGCGTCTTTGCCCTCTGCTTTGACGATCCTGCCCTGCGCCCGGAGGACTGCGAACGGGTGCGCGCGCTCTTCGGCCATCTGGGCGTGAGCGTGGATTTGCCCGAGCGGCAGATGACGGCCTTTTCCGCTCTGGTGGGCGCGGGGCCTGCCTATGTCTTTCAGATGATGCAGGGACTGGTGCAGGCGGGCGTCACCCAGGGCTTTTCCTGGAGTCAGTCGCGCGAACTGGTGGCCGCCCTCTTTGAGGGCTGCGCCTGCATGGTGCGGCAGGATAGCAAGCCGCTCATGGAAATGCGGGACAATGTCTGCTCCCCGGCGGGCCTGACCATTGCCGGGGTCAATGTACTGGATCGGGCCGGTCTTGCCGGTTTGCTGGTGGACGCGGTGCTGGCAGCCGAGCGTCGCGGGCGCGAAATGGAAGAGGAATAGCACGGCGGCAGGGCGACGCAGCACCGTCGCCCCGGAGGCGGACATGACCACATGGGCACAGCTGGGCTGGCTGGCGCTGGCCGGGGCGCTGGGTACGCTGGCCCGCTACGGGGCCTCGGAACTGGCCAACCGTCTGGCGGGCGGCCACTATCCGCTGGGAACCTTCACGGTCAACGTGCTGGGTTCCTTCCTTTTCGGCTTCATCTGGCATCTGGCGGCGGTGCGCCTGCTCATTCCCGATCAGCTGCGCATCATCCTGCTGGTGGGCTTCATGGGTTCGTTCACGACCTTCTCCTCGCTCATGTTCGACTCCTTCGCCCTGGGCCAGACCCGGCCCATCCTGCTCTTTTTCAATATCGGGGCGCAGGTGGTGCTGGGACTGGGCGCGCTCCTGCTGGGCATGACGCTGGCCCGTCAGCTCTGATGGCCGCCCGGGACGTCTGCGCCGCAGCCGACATCCGAAGTCCTGCCGGCATCGGGTGGCTGACAGGCCTCAGGCCCGCCGGCTGAGGAGCCGCCTCCGCTCTCGTTGCTGTCCGCGGGCCGGGGCGAATGATCTGCCGTCACGCTCGTGAGCGGCGCAGGGTCGAAAAAGAAGCCGTCCCGCGCGGCGTCGCGGCGCGCGCCGGTCTCATTGAGCGGATCCCTCAGACCGAGGGCACGCAGGTTGGGGCGTCAGCCGCAGCCGTTGCCCGCCGCGCCGCTGCCGATGAGGCGTGACACGACAAAACCCAGCAGGCCCAGAAAAAGCAGAGCAAGCAGCTCACTCATGAACAATCCCTCCTGAAGCGGGAGTTGCGCCCGGCGATTAATCCTGACCCGTGTTGTGTGCGGCGTCAAGGGCCGCCGCCCGGTAGGCCTCCAGCGCCTCGGGAAAAGGGGAAAGCACCCGCTCCAGCACGCCCTGCGCCAGGGAAATGGCCATGCCGTAATTGGTCATGGGCAGACGGGCGCGCGCGGCTTCCTCCAGCCGCTGATTCATCTGACGGCGGGTCAGGGTGCAGCCGCCGCAATGCACGACCGCCCGCGCGGGTTGCCCGCTGCGGTATTCGCGCCAGTGGCGGCCGGACAGCATGGGACAGGCCACTTCGCCGCCCGCCAGCCGGGCCAGGAGGCGGGGAATCTTCACCCGGCCGATGTCGTCGGCCTGTGGATGATGCGAACAGGCTTCCTGAATGAGTACCGTATCCCCGGGCCGCAGGCGGCGCAGGGCCGCCGCGCCGCGCGCCAGCAGGGGCAGATCGCCCTTGAGGCGGGCCATGAGGATGGAAAAGGTGGTCAGGGGTACGGCAGGCGGCGTTGCCGCTGCCACAGCCGCCACCACCTGCGAATCGCAGACCACCAGATGCGGCGGTTCGCGCAGGGCCATCAGGGCTGCCGCATAGCCGGCGTCCGTCACCACCATGCACAAGGCCTGCCCGTCCAGCGCATCCCGGATGGCCTGCACCTGCGGCATGATCAGCCGTCCTTTCGGCGCGCTGCCATCCTGCGGACAGACGAGGATCAGACAGCCGCCCTCGGGCAGCAGATCGCGCAACAGCGGCGCTTCGTCCTCCCGGGGGGGCAATTGCGCCAGCAGCTCGCGCACCTCGGCCAAATCAGCCGCCGCATTCGCGAGGGACGCGCCGTCTTCGCCCGAGGGCAGGCGGCAGACCGCCAGCGGCACGCCGGCGGGCAGATCCGCTGCGGGGGGCCGCCAGTTGCGGGCCATGCCCGCCATGCCCGCATCCCGGCAGTTGCAGACAATGCCGAAGGGCACTTCCGCCGTCCGCAGGGCGCGCACGGCCTGCTGTTCCGGCAGGCCCCAGAGGCAGTCTTCCAGCACGATGAGCGCCATATCCACTTCCCGCACCGCGCGCAGGCTGCGGGCCACACGCTGCGCGCCCAGCTCGCCCGCATCGTCCAGTCCCGGCGTGTCCAGCAGCACGACCGGGCCGAGCGGAGCCAGCTCCATGACCTTTTCCACCGGGTCGGTGGTCGTGCCCGGCATGGGCGAGACAAGGGCTGCCTCCTGCCCGCAGAGGGCATTGCAGAGGCTGGATTTGCCGGCATTGCGGCGGCCGAAGAGGCCGATGTGCAACCGTTGGGGGCGGGGGGCATCAGTCATGGCGAAAATCTCCGGAAGCGGACGCAACGGGTGGACAATACCGCAGCCCGGCGGCCTGAACGGCCCGACGGGCGGCGGCCATGCTCACCTGCGCCTTGTGATCGTAAATGCGGTAAGCCGCGCGCCGGGCGGGCGGCGTGAAGGACGGCATGAGCACATCGGCCCCGGCCAGCAGCCCCTGCCGTTGCCCGTCCTCGGGCGAGAGGCTGGCCAGCGCCGTGGTGGCGGGCAAATGGGCCGCCGGCAGGGCCAGCCGCAGCACGGCCAGCACCCGCAGGGTCAGGGGCACGTCGCCCTGCGGCGCATGGGCCAGCGGCGTGGCGGCCTGCGGAATGAAGGGGCCGACCCCGCACATGGCCACGTTCAGCCGCCGGACAAGCAAAATATCGTCGGCCAGCGAGGCGGGACGCTGCCCCGGCACGCCCACCAGAAAGCCCGACCCCACCGCATAGCCCAGTTCGGCCAGCCATTCCAGCGCCCGCAGGCGATCCGCCAGCCGGTAGCCGGGATGCAGGCGGGCGTAGAGGGCCGCATCCGCCGTCTCATGTCGCAAAAGAAAGCGATCCGCTCCGGCCTCCCGCCAGCAGGCATAGTGCGCACGCGGCATTTCGCCCACGCTGAGCGTCACGGCCAGGCCGCATTCGGCTTTCACCCGTGCGATGATGCCCGCCAGCCAGTCGGGCGGTCGCTCCCATTCGCCGGATTGCAGCACAAGGGTGTCCACCCCGGCCGCCGTGGCCTGCCGGGCGGCGGCAAGGATTTCACCGGCGGTCAGGCAGTAGCGGCGCAGGGCGCGATGCTGCGCGCGCAGGCCGCAGTAGCGGCAGTTGCGGCGGCAGAGATTGGAAAATTCCAGCAGGCCGCGCAGCCGTGCCTGACGGCCCAGGGCGGCACGGCGCTGGAGCCGGGCCGCTTCGCGCAGCTCGGGCCACGGCAGGCGAAAGAGCAAATCCAGAATGTCCCGGCGGGTCATGGCAAGGAAAACGACGCGGGAACGGTGCGGGGCCGTGCGGCAACGGCCCCGTCCGTCATCAGTCGCGCGATACGCTGTCCGGCGAGGACTGGGCAAAGCGATCTACCAGCCGGGCCGCCTTGTCGGCTTCGGCCAGCACGCCCGCGCCGCCCACACAGCCGCCCACACAGGTCATCACCTCGATGAGATTGCCGGGACAGGCGCCGTCAATGTAGGACTGCATCTTGCGCAGGGCCTGCAGGGAAAGACCGTTGACGAAAATGGGGCGCACGGCCTCGCGATCGTCCACCATCTTCCTCACGGCCGCGGCCACGCCGCCGGAAATGGCATAGCCGCGCCCCGCGCCGCTGGCATTGCCCAGTTCGGCTTCCTCGCAGTTTTCCACGTTGATGCCGCGCGCGTCCAGCAGCGCGCCGACCTCCTCGAAGGTCAGGACGAAATCCACCAGCGGATCATTGAGTCCTTCCGTCCGCTTGGCCACGCACGGCCCCAGAAAGACATTGATGGTTTCGGGGTTGGCTTCGCGCGAAAGCTCGGCGGTGTAATGCATGGGCGTGCGCGTGGAGGAGACGAAGGGGGCCAGATTGGGGGCGTGCCGCCGCACGGCCTCCACATAGGCCGGGCAGCAGGAGGTGGTCATGAACTTGTCGCCGCGCGCCATGCGCTCCACAAATTCCTCGGCCTCCTTCCGGCTGGTCACGTCGGCCCCGGCGGCCACCTCCATGACCTCGTCAAAGCCCAGGGCCTTCAGGGCCGTGATGATGCGCGGCAGACCGCCCTTGAACTGGCCGACCATGGCCGGGGCCACCAGCGCCGTCACATGGGCCTCGCTCCTGAGGGCCAGCAGCACTTCCAGCACCTCGCTGCGCTCCATGACCGCGCCGAAGGGACAGGCCCGCATGCAACGGCCGCAGCTGGTGCACTTGTCGAAGTCGATTTCCGCACGACCGTCCGGCCCCTTGTGAATGGCCTGCACCGGGCAGGCGGCCTCGCAGGGCACATTGAGGCGCACAATGGCCTGATAGGGGCAATGCTCATGGCACTGCCCGCAGTTGCGGCACTTGTTGGCATCGATGTAGGAGCGCCCCTGCGCAAAGGAAATGGCCCCGAAACGGCAGCTCCCCGCGCAGGAGCGGGCCACGCAGCCCTGACAGGCGTCGCTGACGAAGTAGCGGGCCTTCATGCAGCCGTGGCAGGCAATGTCGCAGACCGTAAGGATGGGCCAGTTGGGCGTCTGATCCTCAAGGGCCTGTTCGGCCAGCTGCCGCAGGGGCACGCTGTCGTCGGTCTGATCTTCCAGACGAAAGCCGAGCGCCGCGATGATCCGCTCCCTCAGAATGGCGCGATCCTTGTAGATGCAGCAGCGGGTCTGATCCGGCCCGTTGCGCGGACGCATGACAAAGGGAATGTTGTCGATGGTTTCGGGCAGTCGATCCTCCCAGAAGGCCTGGGCAATGTGGCCGATGACGCCCAAACGCAGGGCGCAGACCATGTTCTTGTTTTGCAGGGACATGTTCTCTCCTGAAAAAAGTCGAAAGGGCGAAGGCGCTCGCGCCCGACGCCATGATCAGCGGAGCACCGGCTTGCGGCTGCGCAGCAGCGGCTTGCCGAGACGCAGTTCCTCCATGATCTGCGGCACTTCGGCCGCCCGTTCCTCGGTGCCGCGCAAAAGCACCAGCACCAGATACAGCTTGCCGCTGCGCTCCATGCGGGTACGCAGGCCGCGTCCCTCCAGCCGCTGACGCAGATCGTCCACCGAGCTTTCATCCCGGAAGGCCCCCACCTGAAAAACATAATCGTGCATGGTGGCGGGAGTGGGCGGCGGCGCGGTCTGCCCTTCGGGCACGGCGGGCCGCATGCCCGGCGGCATGGGCGGCAGGGCGGTCTGGGGCGGGGTGTCGTCGGCGGCTGCGGCTGCCGGGGCTGCCGGTACGGGCTGGGGCGGTACCGCCGGCGGCAGCGGCGGGCTGGCCAGTTCCGCAGATTCGCCGGGCGCGGCCCGCAGCACGCGGGAAAAGCGCAGTTCCTCGGCCGAAAGGATGCCCCCGCGTCCGTCGTCCGCGCTCTCGTCCGTCTCCCCGGTCGCGGGCGCGGCGGTTTCCCCGGAACCAGCTGCGGACTCGTCCCCCGCCGCGGCAAGGCTCTCCGGCGCGCGGCCGCCGTCCGTGCTCATGGGGCTGCCGCTCTCCCACTGGCTGCGGCCAAACATCACGCCCACCAGATAGGACGAGGAAACCGCGACCAGCGCCAGAAAAAGCACGGCCAACATGGAAGGCAGCGTCAGCGGAATGCCGGGACGCGCGGCGCTGTCCGCGCCGGGGGCCTTTTTCGGGCGAAGGGGATTGGTCATGCATACTCCTTGACGGGACGCCGGCTGTCGATAGCCCCAAAACATAACCCGAGGTCAGGCGAAGGTAAAGAGAGCGGCCTTCCCCCTCAGGACGCGGGCGACAGCCGGAAAAGCGCCCGCGCCGGCATTGACTTTGGGGCGCTACAACGTACAATGCGCGCACCGTCGCGGTGCCGTCGCCCCGCACTGACGATTTGCATCGAACATCCGGCTTCACGGGGGAAAGAGCGTGGCAAAAAATCGAGTCCTGCAGCAATGGCGCGTGGAAGATTCCATCGAACTTTACGGCATCCGCAACTGGGGGGCCGGATATTTCAACGTCGCCGAAAACGGCGATGTGGTCATTTGTCCCCAAGGCCCCAAGGGGCCGCAGATCCCCATTACGGAAATCATCGCCGGGCTGCATGAGCGCGGCTACGACATGCCGGTGCTCCTGCGCGTGGAAAACATCCTCGATGCCCGCATCAGCAATATTCACGACTCCTTCCGCAAGGCCATCAAGAATCTGGGCTACAAGGGTCAATATCGCGGCGTCTTTCCCATCAAGGTCAATCAGCAGCAGCAGGTGGTGGAAAAGATCGCCCAGTTCGGCGCGCACTACCACCACGGTCTCGAAGTCGGCTCCAAGGCCGAACTCATTGCCGCCATTTCCCTCATGCGCGATCCCGAAGCCTGTCTCATCTGCAACGGCTACAAGGATGAGGAATTTTTCGATCTCGGCCTGCAGGCCCAGCGTCTGGGCTTCAACGTCCACTTCGTCATGGAAATGCCCGGCGAACTCGACCTCCTGCTCGAACGCAGCAAGGCCCTCGGCGTGCGACCCAACATCGGCGTGCGGGCCAAGCTGTCCGTCAAGGCGGGCGGGCACTGGACGGATTCCGGCGGCGAGCGATCCACCTTCGGCCTTGGCGCATCCCAGATCGTGGATGTGGTGGACAAGCTCAAATCCCACGACATGCTTGATTGCTTCCGCCTCCTGCACTATCACCTCGGTTCCCAGCTCTCCAACATCCGCGACATCCGGCGCGGCGTCATGGAAGGCGCGCGCCTCTATGTGGGTCTTGTGCAGGAAGGCGCGCCCATGGGCTACCTTGACCTTGGCGGCGGCCTGGCCGTGGACTATGACGGCTCCCACACCAACTACATTTCCTCGCGCAACTATACCCTCGACGAATACAGCACCGACGTGGTGGAAGCCATCATGAGCATCCTGGATGAGCAGGACATCCCCCACCCCCACATCATTACCGAATCCGGGCGCGCCACCGTGGCCTACTATTCCGTGCTGCTCTTCAATATCCTCGACGTCAGCGCCGTGGAGGAAGTGCAGCTGCCCGACGAACTGCCCGAGGAAACCCCCGAACCCGTGCGCAACCTGCGCGAGGTGTTCTCCGGCATCACCCTGCGCAACCTGCAGGAGTGCTACAACGACGCCATCTATTACCGCGACGAAATGCGCCAGCTCTTTTCCGCCGGGCGCGTGAACCTGCGCCAGCGCACCCTCTCCGAACGCTTCTTCTGGGCCATCATGCTGCGCATCGCCGAGGAAAAGCGCCGCCTCAAGACCGTGCCCCGCGACCTGCAGGACATTGACGCCAGCCTGGCCGACATCTACTACGGCAACTTCAGCGTCTTCCAGTCCCTGCCGGACTCCTGGGCCATCAATCAGCTCTTCCCCATCATGCCCATTCACCGTCTCAATGAATTTCCCTCCCGGCAGGGCATCATCTCGGACATCACCTGCGATTCCGACGGCCGCATCGATCACTTCATCGATCCGCAGGGCCTCAAGCATACCCTCGATCTCCACCCCCTGCGCGACGGCGAGGAATACTACCTCGGCGCCTTCCTCGTGGGCGCCTATCAGGAAACCCTCGGCGACCTCCACAACCTCATGGGCGATACCAACGTGGTGTCCATCCGCTGCGGCGAGGACGGCAACTACGAATATGTGCGCGAAATTCGTGGCGACTCCGTGGCCGATATCCTCAGCTATGTGGAATACGACCCCCGTCGCATCCTCGACGACCTGCGCGGCACCGCCGAACGCGCCGTGCGCGAAAAACGCATCTCCCCCAGCGAACGCTATGCCATCCTTCAGAGCTTCGAGGACGGCCTGCGCGGCTATACCTATTTTGAACGGTAGGGCGATACGAACGCTCACCTGATTGTTTTTCAAGTATTTTTTGTGGGGGGAAGGGCCCCTTTGTGAACAAAGGGGCCCTT
>DWZD01000016.1 GCA_019118345.1 Candidatus Desulfovibrio intestinavium
AGAGCGAAAAGGCCCTGGTGCTCCAGCTGGGGGAACCCCTGCCCGAAGTCTACGGGCCGGGCCTGCACTTCAAGCTGCCCCTCATCCAGAAGGTCATTCTTTTTGACGCCCGGGTGCTGGATTACACGGCCTCTTCCCGCGAAGCCTACACCGTGGACAAGAAAACCATCGTGCTGGACAATTTCGCCCGCTGGCGCATCAGCGATCCCCTGCAATTCTACCGCACCATGCGCAGCATCCAGGGCGCTCAGGCCCGTCTGGACGACGTGGTCTATTCCCAGCTGCGCGCGCTGGTGGGCGCCTATACCCTGACGCAGGTCGTGTCGTCCGACAGGGCCACCATCATGGAAAAAGTCACGCAAAATGCCTCGGAGATCATGCGCCCCTACGGCGTGGAAGTGCTCGACGTGCGCATCAAGCGCGCCGACCTGCCCGAAGCCAACCAACGGGCCATTTTCGACCGCATGCGGGCCGAACGCGAGCGTCAGGCCAAACAGTACCGTTCCGAAGGCGACGAGGAGGCTACCCGTATCCGCTCCGACGCGGATCGCCAGAAAGCCCTGATCCTGGCCGAAGCCGCGCGCGACGCCCAGATCGTCCGCGGCGAAGGGGATGCCCGCGCCGCCGCCGTCTTTGCCGATGCCTACGGCAAGTCGCCGGAATTCTACAGTTACCAGCGCTGGCTGGAAACCTTGCGCAAGGGGCTTGAAAAGAACAGTTCCCTGATTCTTTCCAACAACGCCCCGCTGCTCAACCCGCAACAATGACACGCCGCACGGCGTGCGATGGAGATACCCATGCCTGCCTTTGCCGACGTATACGAACGTATCAAGATGGCGACCAACTGCCGCACCCAGATGGAGCTGGCCGCCGTACTGGACATCCGGCAATCCAGCATTTCCGACGCCAAACGCCGCAACACCATCCCGGGCGACTGGTTCATGAAACTTTTCGAGCGCTTCGGCCTCAATCCCGACTGGCTCAAGCAGGGCGCCGGCCCCATGTACCTGCGCACGGACAAGGGCTATGTGCCCACGGAAAAGCTCGAGGGACTGGCCGAAGATCCGGCCCATTACGGCGACCCCCAATCCCGCAGCGTCATCTGCCCGGTCTATGCCATGACCTGTCCCTACAGCGACAGCAAGCCGCGCCCCGAATTCGTCCCCGCCGGGCGGCTGGCCGTGCCCGGTTCCCTGCACCGGGAAGGCCTGATGGTCTTTCAGATGCACGGCGACAACATGATTCCCCTGCTGCCCCAGAACGCCCATTTTGGCGTGGACAGCGCGGATCAGGATATGATATCCGGCAAGATGTACGCCCTTTTTGCCCCGCATGAGGGCGTCATCGTGCGCAAGCTCTTTCTGGACGGCGAACAGGAGGCCTACCTCCTGCGCTCGGAATCCGCCCAGTATCCCGAAACCCGGCTCACCCCCCAGCAGTTCAAAAAACGCCTGCTGGGCCGCGTGATCTGGATCATGCAGGAGTTGTAATATGCGACGGTACAGGCGCGCGCTTCTGGTTCTCATGCTGGTGGGCTGTCTGGGCCTTGCCGCCTGCGGCGGCACCCAGGCCGCGGACGACGGCTCCGTGCCCATCGGCACCCGGGTGCTGGAAGCCCCGGAAAAGGACACGGCGAAAGACGGCCTCGAAGAAAAGGATCTTTCGTCCCGCACGGTGGCCCCTTCGGGGGCCGCCCCTGTTTCCGGCCTGTCGCCCGTTGCCCTGCCCGCGCCCGCCGGCGCCCTGCCCGATCCCCTGCCCGCCCCGGCGACGCCCGTGCACGGCACGCCCGCCGCCGTCTGGCAGCCCCTCCTGCAGCGGCTGGCCGCCGACGGCATTGCCGGCCCGGATGTGACGGCCCTCTTCGCCGCCCTGCCCGCCGAAGCCACCCAGTCGCCCATGGGCCGCAAGATGAAGGAACTCTACCGCAAGCGCTTTATGCCCGCGCCGCCCGTGACGGGCAAACCCCGCATGCAATATTACAAGGGCGTGGTCACCGAGGCCAATGCCCGTACCTGCGCCGCCTTTGTCCGCGAAAACGAGGCCGCCTTCCGCAAGGCCCGGGAAAGCTACGGCGTGCCGCCGCAGGTGGCCGTGGCCCTGCTCTTTGTGGAAACCCGCCTTGGCCGCGTGCTCGGCGATGTCAAGGAAAACGCCTTCTATACCCTTGCCAGCATGGCCGTCAGTCGCGATGTGGACAGCATCAGCCAGTGGCTGCCGCAGCTGCCGGGTTACCAGAAGCATCTGGACTGGTTCGCCGAAACCATGCCCAAGCGCGCGGACTGGGCCTACCGCGAAACCCGCGCCCTCGTGGAGCACATGCTCAGGGATCAGGTGCCCGCCGAGCACCTCCCCGGATCCATTTACGGGGCGGTGGGCCTCTGCCAGTTCATGCCCTCCAATATTTCCACCTACGGCGCGGACGGCGACGGCGACGGCCGGGTCGATCTTTTTACCATTCCCGATGCCGTCGCAAGTCTCTCCCATTATCTGTACAAGCACGGCTGGCGCGCCGGTTTGAGCCGCCAGCGTCAGCATGCCCTGCTCATGCGCTACAACAAGTCCACGGTTTACGCCAATACCATTCTGGCTCTGGCCGATCTGGTGGCCAAGCAGCTGCAGGGAAAGGGCGTCTGATTCCCGCTGCCGGCATCCCGGCAATGGGGGTGCCCCTCCGAAAACGGGCCGCAACCTACTGGCAAGCCGTTCCCTCCCGGCTTGTTTGACGGGAGAGGGGGGAAATATGCCCATATCCATGCGCCACAACATGGCGGCCGCCCAGGTGGCCAATACCCTGACTTCGCAGTTTCAGGAGCTGGCCACATCCACGCGCCGCCTTTCCTCGGGGCTGCGCATCGAGGAATCCGCCGACGATCCCGCCGGGCTGGCCGTGCGCGAACTCATGCGCGCGGACATCAGCGCGCTCAATCAGGGGGTACGCAACGCCAATGACGCCATATCCCTGATTCAGACCATGGACGGGGCGCTGGGCATCATCGAGGAAAAGCTCATCCGCATGAAGGAGCTGGCCGAACAGGCCGCCACCGGCACCTATGATTCCGTGCAGCGGCTCATGATCGACAGCGAATTTCAGGCCATGGGATCGGAAATTACCCGCATTGCCCTGGCCACGGATTTCAACGGCATCAAACTGCTGGCCGGGGCGAACGCCGGCGGCGCGGCAGGGGTCAATCAGGTGCTCGCCGCCCAGTGGGATTTCAACGATCTGTCCGACAGCAGCGGCAACGGCAATGCGCTTTCCTCAACCGGCACCCTCTTTGTGGGCGGCGGCGCTTTGACCACGGTTGCGGTCACCCCCGGCACGGCCAGCGCCAACATCAACCTTGCCGGTACGGAAGGTTTCAGCCTTTCTCTGGACTTCAGCGCGAATCCGGGCGACAACGGTGGGGGCGGGGTCAGCGTGTTCACCTACAACAATTTGTCGGCCTTTGTGGACAATTTCGGAGTGCTGGAAGTCAGCGTCGGCGGACAGAACATCCAGAGCGCCCAATGGGCCATCGGGGTCAATGCGCCGACCTCGCTCGAAGTCCGCATCGAAGCGGACAAGGCCTTGCATGTCATCCTCAACGGCAATGACATCGGCCGAATCGCCAATGCCAATGTGGGAGGCCCGGGACAGCTTGTGCTCGGCAATCCCACGGGCACGGAGGGCAGCATCACTTATACCTCGGTCAACGCCAGACAGGATGCCAATGCCGGGCAGGGCGGAGGCGGCGGAAACGGCGGAGACGCCGCCGTGGACGGCGATCCCGCCCCGGGCAGGGTGCTCATCCACTTCGGCACGGGCAATGATTCCGCCGAGGATTACTATGTCATCGACAAGTCCGACGCCACCCTGAACGGCCTGGGCATTGCCGATGCGGACGTGACCACCCAGACCAATGCCCAGACGAGCCTGACCCGCATCGAGGACGCGCTGGTGCGCCATGCCGAAATTCGCACCTACCTCGGGGGCCTGCAGAACCGGCTGGAAAATACGGTCAGCAACCTGACCATCCAGAGCGAAAATACCGCCGCTTCCGAATCCCGCATTTCCGATGTGGACGTCGCGCAGGAAATGCAAACCTTTATCCGCAATCAGGTACTGACGCAATCGGCGGTTTCCATGCTGACTCAGGCCAACAGCATGCCCCGCATGGTCATGAGCCTGATTTTCTAGCGTGGCCCCCTTAAGCGCCGTTCATTTCCGCCGATAAAAAAGGAAAATGGACAACGTCGCTGTCGGGAAAAGCCTGTTCCCGTTCCGCGCAAGGCGCGTTGTCCGTTCCGGTTTCCTTCCCGTCGGGGCCGTTCCGCATACGCGGAGCGGCCTTGGTCATTTTCGGCCTGCCCCCGCTTTCTTGCCAAGCGGAAGCGGCAATGGCATACTGCCTCCCATGTCAGTCCTCATGCCCCCATGCGACAGCGGCCCCCTGTTCCCGCATCCCTATTCGCCGCTTCCCGAACCGACGCTGACGCCCGCGCCCCCGGCGCAGGCCGCACCTGACGCTGCCGCCTGCGAAGCCCTCTGGGACAAATACGATATGCTGCCCCACATCCGGCGCCACAGCCGCGTCGTTGCCCACATTGCCGTCGAACTGGCCCGGCGCGCCCTGGCACGCGGCTTCAGCGCGGACATCCCCACGGTGCGGGCCGCCGGACTCCTGCATGATCTGGCCAAAACCTACAGCATTCAGCACGGAGCGGGCCATGCCCACCTCGGCGCAAGCTGGGTGGTGAGCGAAACCCGCAATTACGCCGTGGCCCAGGGCGTCATGCTGCATGTGCACTGGCCGTGGCGTGTGCCCGTTGACGATGCCTCCCGCCTCTGCAGCCTGCCGTTCTTCATTCTTTACGCCGACAAGCGCACCATGCACGACCAGTGCGTTACCCTTGAGGTGCGCTTTGCCGATCTGCTGGAACGCTATGGCCGCACCGAGGCCGCTCGCGAGGGCATCGAGGCGTCCTACCGGCAGGGCCTAACCATTGAACGCGCGCTCGAAGCGCATCTGGGGTGTTCTCTCCATGAAGATTCTTTTGATTGCGGGCGGCTGGTCCTCTGAACGCGAAATTTCCCTCGTGGGCGCGCGCGGCATGCAGGCAGCTCTGGAACAGCGCGGCCACAGCGTGACCTTCTTCGATCTGCTCGACGGTTTTGATACGCTGCTCCAAACCGCGCAACAGCACGATTTCGCCCTCATCAACCTGCACGGCGCGCCCGGCGAGGACGGCCTCGTGCAGGCCATGCTGGAACGCGTGAACTGCCCCTATCAGGGTTCCGGCCCGGCCGGTTCCTTCCTTGCTCTCAACAAGGCCGCCGCCAAGCAAATCTTCCGGCTGGCCGGTCTGCCCACTGCGGACTGGGTGCTGCTCCCCCGCCGGCCCGCCCCTGACTGGACGCCCCCCTTCGGCTGGCCCGTCTTTGCCAAGAGCAATACCGGCGGTTCCTCCCTCCATCTGGGCCGCGCCGCCTCCCGCGCGGAACTGGAACCCGTCCTTGACGAAATATTCGCCGCCGGGGAGTGCGCCATCATCGAACCCCAGCTTACCGGACAGGAGGTCACCTGCGGCATTCTCGGCAGCACCGCCCTGGCCCCCATTCTCATCCAGCCCGTGGCCGGCGACTTCTTTGACTTCACCAGCAAATACGCCAAGGGGGGGGCGCGCGAACTCTGCCCCGCCCCCCTGCCCGAGGCCGTTACCGCCGAAGTCCAGCGCATCGCCCTTGCCGCCCACAAGGCGCTGGGCCTTGACGGCTACAGCCGCGCGGATTTCATCCTCGGCCCGGACAACAGCCTGCACCTGCTCGAAGTCAACACCCTGCCCGGCATGACCCCCACGAGCCTCGTGCCGCAGGAAGCCGCCGTGGCCGGACTGGACTTCGGCCAGCTGCTGGAACGCCTCATGGAACTGGGCCTGCAACGCCACGCCGCACGCTGATCCGCGGCACGGCCTCCCCGATGCGCCGTCCCGGGCTTCCGGCCTCCCCCGGATCCCCACGGCAACATACGCAGCGCAGCCACCCCGGGCAGGAGAAAACGCCATGACCCCCGCCGTGACGGCCCATGTGGCCGCCGTTCTGACCATCTTCGTCTGGGGCGCGACCTTCGTTTCCACCAAGGTTCTGCTCACCGGCTTCACCCCGGTGGAAATCCTCTTCCTGCGCTTCGCGCTCGGCGCGCTCGCCCTGGCCCTCGCCAATCCCCACCGCCTGCGCACCCGCAACTGGCGCGAAGAAGGCCTCTTCGCCCTTGCCGGACTCTGCGGCGTGACCCTCTACTTCCTCTGCGAAAATGTGGCCCTCACCCATACCCTGGCCGCCAATGCCGCCGTGCTCGTCTCCACCGCCCCCTTTCTCACCGCCCTGCTGGCCCGCTTCCTGCTTGGCGAAAATTTGCGGCCCCGCTTCTTTCTCGGCTTCTTCTGCGCCCTGGGCGGCGTCCTCTGCATCAGCATCAACAGCGGGGCCGTGCTGCGCCTCAACCCCCTCGGGGATTTCCTCGCCTTCCTCGCCGCCCTGGCCTGGGCCTTCTACTCCATCTTTACCCGCAAAATCGGCCAGTGCGGCTACAACATGGTGCAGGCCACCCGCCGCATCTTCTGCTGGGGCCTGCTCCTCATGCTCCCCATCCTGCCCCTTGTCGATCTGCGCTGGCAGTGGGAGCGCTTCACCCAGCCCGTCCTGCTCGGCAATCTCCTCTTTCTCGGTCTCGGCGCTTCCGCGCTCTGCTTCGCCACCTGGAACTACTCCATCAAAATCCTCGGCGCCGTCAAAACCAGCGTCTACATCTACCTTGTGCCCGTCGTCGCCGTCCTGACCGCCCTCATCGTCCTCCATGAACCCCTCACCTGGCTTGCCGCCACCGGCATGGCTCTCGTCATTCTCGGCCTCGCCATCTCGGAAAGCCGCCTCCCCTTCCGCCGGCACACGCAGAGAGGAACGCGTCAGACGTCGCTGTGACTCCCGCGGCGGCGTGCCCCCGGGTCTGACAACGGCTTTCGGGAATGGGGGAGAGAAGCCCCCCTTTGTTCACGACGGGCCTTCCCCCGCATGAACCCGCACCGCCCCACGCCATTGCATTCCGCTTGCGTCCCGGGGCAGGGGCGGCTAGGGTTGCGGGCATGAGCACATCCATTTTTGAATTGCGGCATCAGGACGGGAAGGCGCGTGCGGGGGTGATACACACGGCGCACGGGGACATTCCCACGCCCATTTTCATGCCGGTGGGTACGGTAGGGTCGGTGAAGGCCGTTGCGCCGGACGATCTGGCGGCCATTGGCGCGCCGATCATTCTGGGCAACACCTATCACCTGTATTTGCGGCCGGGGCACAAGCTGGTGGAGCGCCACGGGGGCCTGCACGGCTTTGCGTCATGGCCGGGGGCCATTCTGACGGACAGCGGCGGCTTTCAGATTTTCAGCCTGAACTCCCTGCGCAAGTTGCGGGAGGAGGGCGCGGAATTTCGTTCGCATCTGGACGGCTCGAAGCATCTGTTCACGCCGGAAAATGTGGTGGACATCCAGCGCAGCCTCCATTCGGACATCATGATGGTGCTGGATGAATGCGTGCCGCACGGGGCGGACTATGCCTATACGGACAAATCCACGGCGCTGACCACGCGCTGGGCCTTGCGGGCGCGCCGGCATTATCCGGCGGGCACGGCGCACAATCTGCTGTTTGCCATTACCCAGGGGGGCTTTTTCAGGGATCTGCGGCAGCGTTCCATCGAGGAACTGTGTGCCCACGACTTTGACGGTTTTGCCATTGGCGGCCTGTCGGTGGGGGAACCCAAACCGCTGATGTACGAATTCATGTACGATCTGGCCCCGCGCCTGCCGCAGGACAAGCCGCGCTATCTCATGGGCGTGGGCACGCCGCTGGACATCGTCAACGGCATTGCGGCGGGCATCGACATGTTCGACTGCGTGCTGCCCACGCGCAATGCCCGCAACGGGACGTTGTACACCTCGCTGGGCAAGATCAACATCAAGCGCCGGGAATATGCCGAGGACGACGGGCCGCTGGATCCGCAATGCGGCTGCTATGCCTGCCGCAATTTCTCGCGGGCCTATCTGCGGCATCTGTACGTCAGCAAGGAGCTGCTGGCCTTCCGGCTCAATTCGCTGCACAACCTGACCTATTTCCTTGATCTGGTGCGCGGGGCGCGGCAGGCCATTCTGGAAGACCGCTATGCCGATTTTCTGGCCGGAGTGACGGCCGTTTATCCCGAAGAGGCGGCGCAGGCTGCCGGAGGCTAGATGGCGTCAGTGTACATTTAAAAAATTATTTCAAGGCGTAATAAGAGCTTTCCGCCCGCGCCCGCGTGCTTTCCGGGGTGCGGCTGCCGCCCATCCCAGCCCCTTTCCCCCGGCAAAAGCGTGCTGGGGAAGGAATGGGGGCTTGGGGGGGAAGGGAAAACCCTCCCGCGCTGGCGGAGGGTTTTCCCTTCCCCCCAATAAATTTGCGCACCGTGTGGGCAAACGCCGGTCGGGACGGCGACGGACAGGCGGGGCGGGTGCGGGTCATGCGCTCGCCAGCGAGTCTAGACTTTTTCTTGTCTATTCATGCGCATGCTGCTATGACGGACAGACGGCATTCCCCGTGCCTGTTGTTGTTTGTTCCGGCTGGAGCCTCCCATGACCTGCATCTTCACCCCATCGGCCTGCCACATCAATCTGCCCGCCCTGCAGCGCAATTTCGCCCGTCTGGGCGCGGCGGAGAACATCTTGCCGGTCATCAAGTCCGACGCCTATGGCCACGGCCTGCTGCCGGTGGCGCGGGCGCTGGACAGGGCCGGTGCGCGGCAGTTTGCCGTGGGCACGGTGAGCGAGGGCATTTCCCTGCGGGATGAGGGCTACCGGCAGCGGGTGGTGGCGCTCATGGGGGGCATGTGTTCCAATGAGTGGGCGCAGGCTGCCGATGCGCACCTGACGCTGGTGGCGGCCTGCTTCGAGGATTTGCAGAACGCGGCGGAAGGGCTGGGCGACCGGGGCGAGAGCCTGGAAATTGCGCTCAAGCTGGACACGGGCATGGGGCGACTGGGTTTTGACGGCGAGGAACTGCCGGCCCTGCTGGCCGCGCTGGAGCACATGCCGCGCCTTGTGCCGGTCATGGCCCTTTCGCACATGCCGAGTGCGGACATGCCCGAGGACGAAGCCTTTTCGCTGGCGCAGATCGAGCGTTTTCGCGCCCTGTGCGAACCTTTGCGGCAGCGCTGGCCCGGTCTGGCGCGCTCGCTGGCCAATACGGCGGGCACGCTGGGCCTGCCGCAGGCCCGCTTCGAGCTGTGCCGTCCGGGCTTTGCCCTGTACGGCGGCAATCCCTTTGCGGGGGGGCCGTGGGAGGCGCGCGGCGCCGGGCTGGAATGGGTCATGAGCCTGAGCGCGCCGGTCATGCAGGTGCGGCGGATCCGGGCCGGGCAGAGCCTGTCTTACGGGCGCACCTTCACCGCCGCACGCGACATGGACATTGCCGTCATCGCCTGCGGCTACGCCACGGCCTATCCGCGCGCGCTTTCCAATCGTTCGGCGGTGCTGCTGCACGGACGGCGCGCGCCGGTGGTGGGGCGAGTCTGCATGAGCATGATGATGGTGGACGTCAGCCACATTCCCGGCGTCAGCCGCGGCGATACGGCCTGGCTCATGGGCGGCGAGGCGGCAGCGGGCGAGACGCCCATCACGGTCTGCGAGCTGGCCCGGCTGGCCGACGTCCTGCCCTACGAACTGCTTTGCCTTCTGGGCGAAGTGAATCCGCGCCAATACATTATCTGAACCGCAGCCGCACGGCATCTGCCTCCGCCGCGCAAAGGCCCCGGCGTGCCGGGCCGGTGCGGGCGGGCGTTCCGCTGCCGTGCCGGGGGGTTTCGCATGCTCATCTATCTGACCGGGCCGCGCGCCAGCGGCAAGACGAGTCTTGGACGGCTGCTGGCCGAGCGGCTGGCCGTGCCCTTTGTGGACACGGATCAACGTCTGCGGGAGTGCAGCGGCGAAGATGTGGCCGGCATCGTGGCCCGCGAGGGCTGGGAGGGCTTTCGCCGCCGGGAAAGCGCCATCCTGCGGGCCGTGGCCGCCGAACTGGAAGCGGCTCCCGTGACGGGAGACGCGCGCACGAGACCGTGGCGCGGGGTGGTGGCCACGGGCGGCGGCATGGTGCTGGCCGGAGAGAATCGCCGCTTCATGCGCGAAACGGGACGGGTATTCTATCTGTCGGTGCCGGTGAGCGAGCTGGTACGGCGTTTGCGCGACGACCCGCTGGAGGCGCAACGTCCGTCCCTGACCGGCAGGACGCTCACCGAGGAAGTGGCCGAGGTGCTGGCGCAGCGGTTGCCCCTGTATGAGGAGGCGCACTGCTGTCTGGACGCCGAACGCCCGCTGGACGAGGTGTGCGCCGCGGCGCTGGCCAGGCTGGCCGAAGACGGCGAGGCATGAGGGAGCCTCCGCTTGTCTCCGTCCTCGTACCGGTGCGGAATGCGGCCGGGGATGGGGGACACGGCCTGCGCGCGGCCTTTCACAGCCTTTTCGCCCAGACGGACGCGCCGGACGCGCCCTTGCCGGCGTGGGAAATCATTGCCGTTGACGACGGCTCGACGGACGCCACCCCGGCCCTGCTGGAAGATCTGGCCCGCGAGGACAGCCGCCTGCGGGTCATTCACACGCCGCACGGGGGCATTGCCGTTGCGCTGAACACGGCGCTTGACGCCGCCCGCGGCGGGCTGCTGGCCCGCATGGACGCCGACGATCTGGCGCATCCGCAGCGTCTGGCCCGGCAGGTGGCCCATTTGCGCGCCCATCCGGGGTTGGACGTATCGGCCTGCCGGGTGCGCTTCGGCGGCGATGCGGCCACGGCGGGAGGCTTTGCCCATTATGTGGACTGGCAGAACAGCCTCTGCAGCCATGCGGCCATGGCGCGGGGCCGCTTTCGGGATACGCCGATCTGCCATCCGTCGGTCATGTTCCGGCGCGAGGCGGCAGAGCGTTTCGGCGCGTATGCCGCCGGGAATTTTGCCGAGGACTGGGAACTGTGGCTGCGCTGGTTCGCCGCCGGGGCGCGCATGGAAAAGCTGCCGGAACAGCTCCTGGTCTGGAACGACCCGCCCGGCAGGCTGACCCGCACCGACGTCCGCTATGCGGATGCGGCCAACAACGCCCTGCGCGCCCGCTGGCTGGCGCGCCATCTGCACCATCTTGGCCGGACGCGGGTCTGGGTGCTGGGCGCGGGCCGCGTGGCCCGGCGTCGGCTTGCGCCCCTCTGGCGCGAAGGCATCGAGCTTGCGGCCTTCATCGACATTGATCCGAAAAAAATCGGACAGAGCGTCCGTGTGGAGACGGCACAGGGCCTGCGGCCCGTGCCCGTGCTTGCCCGGCGGGAACTGCCCGGGCCGGGGCGGGCGCTCGTGCTCAACGCCCTGACCGCGCACGGAGCGGCCGAGGAAGCCGCGCACTGGCTGACGACGGCGGGCTACGGGCCGGACGACTGGCTGCTGACCTGATCGGCACGCCCTGCAAACGCGCATCCCCTGCCGGAAGCGCGTCCCCTCCCTGCGGCGGATGGCAGGCTGCGCGCAAAGTCTTTGACAGAAAGCCCGGCATGCCGTACTGTAGATGGGCTGATTATCCGTGCCCGCGCGGCCATTTCCGGCGACCATCCACGAGGAGACGCGACATGCTGGATCTCAATATTACCCTGCTGTTCCAGTTGGCGAACTTTCTGATCGCCCTCATTGTCCTGAATGAACTGCTCATCCGGCCCATCAGGCAGATTATCCGTCAGCGCAGGGAACTCATGGACGGCATGCGCGGCGAAGCCGAAAAATTTGAGGACGAGGCCGTCCAGCGACTGGAAAAGTACGAGGCCGCCCTTGTGGAGGCGCGGCGCGACGCCGCGCGCCAGTGCGATGCCGGTCGGGCGGCCGGGGCGGCGGAACAGCAGCAGCTAGTGAGTGAGGCCCAGAAAAAGGCGCAGGAAATTCTGGCCCAGACCCGTCGGGAACTGGAAGCCGAAGCCCGGGACACCCTTGCCGCCCTGCGCGGTCAGGTGTCCGCCCTTTCCGCCCGGACGGCGGAAAAGGTGCTGCAGGGCTAGGCGCACGCAACCGGCAACGGCAAGGGGGTAGTCACCTTGAAAACATGGAAAGATGCAGGCCGCAGGGCAGCGGGCCGCATGGCGCTCGCCGTGGCGATCTCCCTGCTCATGACCGGCGCCGCGCTGGCGGCGGAAGAACATGCCGCGCCCCGCTGGGGGGATTTTGGCTGGCGCGTCCTGAACTTTGTCCTTTTTGCGGGCATTCTCTGGTATTTTGTGGGCGGCCTTGCCCGCAAATTCTTTACCGGCCGCCGGGAGCAAATCCGGCAGGGGCTTGACGATCTGGAAAATCAGCGTGCCGAGGCCAGGAAGCGTCTGGCCGAAGTGGAAGATCGCATTGCCCATCTGGAAAGCGAACGGCAGGCCATTCTGGATGAAAGCGTCGCCCAGGCCGAACGCCTGAAGGCGGGCATTCTGGAGGAAGCCCAGCGGCAGGCGGATCAAATTCTCGAGCAGGCCCGGCGCACCGCGGAAAACGAGGGTCGTACCATCCTTGCGGAAGTGCGCGCCGCCGTGGCTGACGAAATCGTGGATGCCGCCCGGAAAACGCTTGTGGAAAAGCTGGATGCCCAGGGGCATGATGCGCTTATTGCCAAATCCCTCAACAAGGTGGTGCTGCAGTGACTGACGCCATGATCGCACGTCGTTACGCGGCCGCGCTCTTTGCGCTGGGGAAGGAACAGGGCGAGGAAGCCCTTGGCCGCTACAATGCGGATCTGCAGGCCCTGAGCGGGGAGATGCGGGAAGTGCCGGCGCTGGCCGCCGTCCTGCAAAGTCCGGTCATTGCCACGACGGAAAAAAAGGCCGTCCTCAATGGCGTGCTGAAAAAGATGAAAGCCGACCAGACGGTCCGCAACTTCTGTCTGTTGCTGGCCGACAAGGAACGCCTGGCCTGTCTGGGCGATATTGTGCGCTGCTACGGCACGCTGCTGGACGAGGCAAGGGGAATTCTCCGCGGCAGGCTCACCACCGCCGTGGAACTTACCGAAGAAAGGCAGGCCGCCCTCAAGGCCGAGCTGGAACAGAAGGCCGGAACCGCCATTGAACTGGGCTTCGAGGTGGATCCGGAGATTCTGGGCGGCATCGTGCTCAAGGTGGGCGACAAGGTGCTGGACGCCAGTCTGCGCGCTCAACTGGCAATCCTTCGGGAGACATTCAAGAGGGGTGAATAGCAGATGCAGATCAAAGCCGAAGAAATCAGCAAGATCATCGAAAGTCAGATCAAGAACTACGAGCAGCGCGTCGAAATGAGCGAGACCGGCACCGTGCTCTATGTCGGTGACGGCATTGCCCGCGTCTATGGCGTGCAGAACGCCATGAGCATGGAGCTGCTGGAATTCCCCGGCGGCGTCATGGGCATGGTGCTCAACCTGGAAGAGGACAACGTGGGCGTGGCCCTGCTCGGCTCCGACGTGGGCATCAAGGAAGGCGACCCGGTCAAGCGTACCGGCAAGATCTTCTCCGTGCCCGTGGGCGACAAGGTCATGGGCCGCGTGCTCGACCCGCTGGGCCAGCCGCTGGACGGTCTCGGCCCGGTGGAGGCCGACGAGGTGCGTCCCGTGGAAATCAAGGCCCCCGGCATCATCGCCCGCAAGAGCGTGCATGAGCCCATGCCCACCGGCCTGAAAGCTATTGACGCCATGACGCCCATCGGGCGCGGTCAGCGCGAACTCATCATCGGCGACCGCCAGACCGGCAAGACCGCAGTGTGCATTGATGCCATCCTCGCCCAGAAGGATACGGACATCCACTGCTTTTATGTGGCCATCGGCCAGAAAAAGTCCTCGGTGGCCCTGGTGGCCGACACCCTGCGCCGCCACGGCGCCATGGAATACACCACCATCATTTCCGCCACGGCTTCCGACCCCGCGCCGCTGCAGTACATCGCCGCCTATACCGGCTGCACCATGGCCGAGCATTACCGCGACAACGGCAAGCACGCGCTGATCATCTATGACGACTTGTCCAAGCAGGCCGTGGCCTACCGCCAAATGTCGCTGCTGCTCCGCCGTCCTCCGGGACGCGAAGCCTTCCCCGGCGACGTCTTCTATCTGCATTCGCGCCTGCTCGAGCGCGCGGCCAAGGTCAACGACAGCCTCGGCGCGGGTTCGCTCACCGCCCTGCCCATCATCGAAACCCAGGCGGGCGACGTGTCGGCCTACATTCCGACCAACGTGATTTCCATCACCGACGGGCAGGTCTATCTGGAGCCGAACCTCTTTAACGCCGGGGTGCGTCCGGCCATCAACGTGGGCCTCTCCGTGTCCCGCGTGGGCGGCGCGGCCCAGATCAAGGCCATGAAACAGGTGGCCGGCACCATGCGTCTTGACCTTGCCCAGTATCGCGAACTGGCCGCCTTTGCCCAGTTCGGTTCGGATCTGGACAAGGCCACCAAGGCCAAACTGGATCGCGGCGCGCGTCTGGTGGAACTGCTCAAGCAGCCCCAGTACCAGCCCATGCCCGCGCAGGAACAGGTGGCCTCCATTTACGCCGCCACGCGCGGCCACATGGACGACGTGCCCGTGGATCGCATCCGCGAGTTTGAAAGCAAGATGCTGGACTTCATGCGCAACTCCAAAAAGGAGGCCCTGGAGGCCATCAAGGAAAAGAAGGTCATTGACGAAGCCGTGGAAAAGAGCCTGACCGAGGCCATCGACGCGTTCAAGAAGACGTGGCAGGCCTAACGCCGGGAGGAAACCATGCCTTCACTCAAAGACGTCAAAATGAAGATCGTGGGGGTCGGCAAGACCAAGCAGATCACCAAGGCCATGAACATGGTGGCCTCGGCGAAGCTGCGCGGCGCGCAGGCCCGCATTGAGCGCTTCCGTCCCTATGCGGGCCGGTACCGCGAGGTGCTGGCCGAGCTGGCGGGCAAGGTCGAGGGGGATGCCCACCCCCTGCTGACCGAACATCCGGAAAAGCGGCGCTGCGCCATTATTCTGGTGACCTCGGATCGCGGCCTGTGCGGCGGCTTCAATGCCAATATCGTCAATACCGGCCTGCATCTGGCTGCTGAAAAGCGGGCGGAGGGCATGGAAGTGCAATTTGCCTGCGTGGGCCGCAAGGGACGCGATGCCGTTCGCGCCGCCGGGCAGGAAATCACCCTGGCCTACGGCGACCGCATGGGCAGCGTGGACTTTGCCCTGGCCGGTTCCGTGGCGCAGGAAATGATCCACGGTTACGAGACCCTGGCTCTGGATGAAGTGTGGATGGTCTACGGGGAATTTGTCTCCATGGCCCATCAACCGCCGCGCAGCCTGCGTCTTCTGCCGCTGGAGGCGCCGGAAGCCGACCGGGACGAGGACGGCGCGCAAGGCCCCGCCTGCGAATATGTCTACGAGCCGCGGGAAGATCTGCTGTTGGCCGAACTTGTGCCCACCTATGTCAAGGTGCAGGTCTACCGCGGGCTGCTGGATACGGCCGCCAGTGAACACGCGGCCCGCATGGCCGCCATGGACAATGCCACCCGCAACTGCAACGAGCTGATCAATACCCTGACCCTGCTCTACAACAAGACGCGGCAGGCATCCATCACCAGCGAGCTTATTGATATCGTCGGCGGCGCCGAAGCGCTCAACGGGTAACAGGAGCAAGCAATGAAGAAAAACATCGGCAAAATTGTCCAGGTCATCGGGGCCGTCGTGGACGTGGAGTTCAGCGACGGACACCTGCCGGACATCCTTACCGCGCTCGAGATCAAGAATCCCAACAACAGCGACGCCCCTGACCTGATCTGCGAAGTGGCGCAGCATCTCGGGGATGGCGTGGTGCGCACCATTGCCATGGACGCCACGGAAGGTCTGGTGCGCGGCATGGATGCCGTGGACACCGGCAAGCCCATCATGGTTCCCGTGGGCAAGGCGTCCGTGGGCCGCATCCTCAACGTCATCGGGCGTCCGGTGGACGAAATGGGGCCGGTCAAGGCGGAAAAATACTATCCCATCCACCGTCCGGCTCCCAGCTTCACCGATCAGAACACCAAGGTGGAACTGCTCGAGACCGGCATCAAGGTCGTGGATCTGCTTGTGCCCTTCCCCAAGGGCGGCAAGATGGGTCTCTTTGGCGGCGCCGGCGTGGGCAAGACCGTTATCCTCATGGAGATGATCAACAACATCGCCAAACAGCACGGCGGCTCCTCGGTGTTTGCCGGCGTGGGCGAGCGTACCCGTGAGGGGAACGACCTGTACAACGAACTCAAGGAAGCGGGCGTTCTGGAACGCGCCACGCTTGTCTACGGCCAGATGAACGAGCCGCCGGGAGCGCGTGCCCGCGTGGCCCTCACCGCGCTGGCCTGCGCCGAATACTTCCGTGATGAAGAGAATCAGGACGTGTTGCTTTTTATCGACAACATCTTCCGCTTCACCCAGGCTGGTTCGGAAGTGTCGGCTCTTCTCGGTCGCATGCCCTCGGCTGTGGGCTATCAGCCCACCCTCGGCACGGACCTTGGCGCGCTGCAGGAACGCATCACCTCCACCAACAAGGGTTCCATCACCTCGGTGCAGGCCGTTTACGTTCCCGCCGACGACCTGACCGACCCGGCCCCGGCCACCACCTTCTCGCATCTGGACGGCACGCTGGTGCTCTCCCGCCAGATCGCGGAACTGGGCATCTATCCCGCCGTGGACCCGCTGGACTCCACCTCCCGCATCCTTGACCCCAACGTGGTGGGCGAGGAGCACTATCAGGTGGCCCGGCAGGTGCAGATGGTGCTGCAGAAATACAAGGAACTGCAGGACATCATCGCCATTCTGGGCATGGATGAACTCTCGGACGAGGACAAGCTCACCGTGGCGCGCGCCCGCCGCATCCAGCGTTTCCTCTCCCAGCCCTTCCATGTGGCGGAAACCTTCACCGGCACGCCCGGCCAGTATGTGAAACTTGAAGACACCATCAAGGGCTTCAAGGGCATCCTCGAGGGCAAGTACGATCACCTTGCCGAAAGCGACTTCTACATGCTGGGCGACATCGAACAGGCCGTGGCCAAGTACGAAGCCCGCCGCAATCAGGAAAAGTAAGGCATAGCGGAGGAAACGCATGAGCACGCTGCAACTGGAAATCGTCACCCCGGACAGAACCGTGGTCAGCGCCGAGACGGAACTGGCCGTCTGCCCCGGCGTCATGGGCGAATTCGGCGTGCTGCCGCATCACGTCTCCCTGCTGTCGGCCCTGAAAATCGGTTCCCTTCGCTACAGCGACAACGGCAAGGATCAGTATGTGTTCATTTCCGGCGGCTTTGCCGACGTGAACAACAATGTGCTGACCGTGCTGGCCGAATCGGCGGAACGGGCCGAGGAAATTGACGTGGCGCGCGCCGAAGCCGCCAAGAAACGCGCCGAGGAACGCTTGCAGCAACACAATGACGATCTGGATGTCCGGCGGGCGGAAGCCGCCCTGCAACGGGCCATGGAACGTCTGCGGCTGGCCAAACGCTAGCCTCGGGACATGACGAGCACAACAGGGCCGGAACTTCCGGCCCTGTTTTTTTCAGCAACGGTAAGGCGGCCCCCGGCGAACAGCCTCAGATCAGGCTCTCGCGCCCCGGGCGCAGCCCGCTCAGACGCGCCCGCACCACAGCCTCGGACTGATTGGCGTAGCAGTAGAGGCAGCCATGCCGGCAGGTGGAATATTCGCCAATGTCCCGGCTGGGCAGGCAGCGGCAGGCCGTGCGCTGCGAACTGTCGCGCGGCAGCGGGCCGTCCGGCGTGCCCGGCGTGCCGCACGCCCCCGCAAGCGGCAAAAGCGACAATTGCGCCGGCGGAACCGACCCGCACAGGCGCAGCACGTCCGCATCCCGCGGACAGAGCCGCCGCACAAGCTCGCCGTCCACGCAGGCGTTGTGCGCAATGCCGAAAGCCTCCAGCCCGATGTCCTCGGCGCAGCTGGCCAGCCGCAGAGAGTGGGGCCAGCTGTCGGCCAGCCGGCGCAGGCCCGCCGCAAGCTGCCCCATTTCCGCCGCATCGGGGGCGCGCAGGCTGGGGTCATGCCGCCGCAGGGCCAGCTGCGTCTTGCGGTACATGTCCAGAAAGCTGAAAACCAGTTTTTCGGTGTGCGGGGCAAGCCGGCGGCCCAGCGCGTCGATGCGATCCAGCAGGCGCGGCACATCCAGCCCGCCGCCCAGCAGCAGAGGGTCAAAACGCCAGATGACCCGCTCCGGGCCGTACATGTCCGCCAGTCGGCGGAAGGTCTCGATCCGCTGCGCCAGCGGCGGCACATGGGGTTCCAGTCCCTCGGCCTCGTAATCATTGAGCGTGAACTGAAAATAGAAGGCGTGGCCCCGGGCGGCGATTTCCCGCAGATGGGGCAAAAAGGGCCGGGGATTCTTGCTCCAGAAAACGAATACCCGCGCCGAATCCAGCGCAATGACGCTCACCTGCCGGCTGTTGCAGGGATTGCGCCGCAGGCAGTAGCCGGCCCGCAGTCGTTCCATGAACCACGCGCCGTGAAAGGCCGGAATGTCTGTGGCCCGGCTGGCCGACACGATGAGCGGGGCAACGGCCTCACGCTCACCGGCGGCAGTAAGGATTCGCCGTCGCGGGTGCTGCATCGATCTTTTCCAGCAAGTAGTAACAATCCCAAAAATATTTGGGTTTTGTCATGGGATATTTGCCCAAGCCTTCGCCACACTCTTTTTCGCAGGTAAGCCGCTCACAACAGCGTTTGCCCAAATGCGCCACAATCTCGAATGCTTCATTCTGTCCAAAATACGGATTGTAACCCAGATTCTGAAAAATGGTTTCCCCGCCCAAAGCCACCCTGCTGGCCTGATTGATGCCATAGTCGCGCTCAAGAAAACATCGCAAAACGTCATTGATCTTCCGGCAATCGCCAAAGCTGGGCGCATCGCCCTTTCGCAACGAAAACACCAGCAAAATTTGCTCTGACGTCACCCGTGACGCCATATCCCACAAGAAGACACTGTCCAGTTCACTGATGCTCTTGGGAAAAGCGAGGATATTGCAGTTGATCTGCGAGGGCAACTCGGTCAGCTCTTCCACGCTGCAGTTTGGTGTGATGCTTTGCTCAACATCATCGGCCCAGTTCACCCGATCCAGACCAATATATGTCAGATGTGCAGAAGGCTGCCATTCCCACAATGCCAAGGCGGCTGCTGTCTTGTCGAGATGAGCGCCAGAGCCGACGGAGAAGAGCGCATACTGTCCGCAATTGTTGTGAAATCGTGAAAAAATCTCCTGATAAACCCGGTAATATTCCGTAAAATAGGCCACACCATAGCGCAACAGATAGACGTTGCGCAACAGCCGCCGGGAATAATCCGGGTCGCTCCCATCGGCAAAGGACGTGCCCTGCAAATAGCAAAGCTCCCTCCCTTTCGCCGCATGCGCTTCAAGTTCTTCACACACCGCCGCGTATTTGCGGGACACAAAATCTTCAAGATACTGCCGCATGGTGTTCTCCTTTGCCATACGGTAGCACCTTTTTATCGAAAATAAAATATCCTATTCAAGATAAAACATGCGGCGGCTCATGCCCCCGTCCACGGTCAGGTTGACGCCGTTGACAAAATCATTGGCCGGATCCGCAAGAAAGAGGCAGGCCCGCAGAATATCATCCGGCCGCCCTACCCGGCCCGAGGGATGCTGCTCGTGATCCTCGGGCCGCAGGCTGGCGTAGTCGCCGGTTTCGATCCAGCCGGGGCTGACGGCATTGACCGTGATGCCGCTGCCGCGCAGCGAGACGCACAGCGAGGCCGTGAGCGCCGCCAGACCGCCCTTGGACGCGCCGTAGGCCTCCCAGTGCGCCTCGTTCTGCTGCCAGCGCGTGGAGGCAATATTGATGATCCGGCCATACGCCGCGCCCGCATTGGCCGCGACAAAGGCCCGGCAGCAGAGGAAGGCCCCGCGCAGATTGGTCTGCAGGACATTATCCCATTCCGCCATGCTCACCTCGGACAGCGGCTTGCAAAAGTGACTGATCGCGCCATTGTTGATCAGCACATGGAGCGGCCCGAAGCGCTCGCGGCAGCGGGCAAGGGCTGCCCGCACCGAGGCCTCATCCCGCAAGTCCATCCGAACGGGCAGGATCCGCGGATGCGAAAACTCAGCTTCCGTCAGATCGGCGGCCAGCACAGCGTAACCCTGGGCGGCAAAGCCTTCACACAGGCAGCGCCCGATGCCTCCGGCTGCACCGCTTATGAGAACGGTCGGCATGGTGACTCCTTTTCGCCCACGGTCATTCCGGCGACGCTGCGCCCGCAGTCCGCAAGCCGGCAAGCGCCCTCGCCTCCCCGGTAGGCGCAACGGGGTCAATGAACGGCATCGACAAAGGCATTGTAGGCGTTTTCAGTATGGCTGAAGGCCTCGTTGAGCTGTCTGCGCACTTCGGGATGAAAACCCTGGGCCTCGCCGAGGGACACGACGTCAGGGAAGCGGCGGGCCGTGCGCAGAAATTCGCGCCAGAGGCGTTCGGGTTCGCCGGGCACGGCAAAGGGCAGAAAGGCGGCCTCGTCCAGTATGCCTTCCAATTCCTGCCGCCAGGCCATGATGGTTTTCTTGTCGGCCTCGCGCTCGCCAAGCAGGGCGCGGGCCTCCTTCATGCGCCGGAAGAGAATGCGTACCGCCAGAATCTGCGAACGCAGGGGATGCCCCTGCAGGGTGACGGCCTCTGCGGCAATGGCGCCGCTTTCCACCTCGTCGCGCAGCCTGCGCCGGGCGGACTCATAGCGCTGCCACTGTTCGCCGATGGCCTTGAGATAGCGGCGGCCCAGCTTGCCGTCGTCCACGATGGAATCATCAAGGGCATAGCGCACAAGTTTCTCGTACTGCTCGCGCTCCTCGTCCACGGCGGCATCCATTTCCGTAAGGGCTTCGCGGATGGCCCGGGCCGAGTCTTTGGGCCATTCGTCAGGCGGCACGAGGGCCTTGCTGCGGGCAAAGCGCGGGGGGCGCTTGACCAGCTTGGGCAGGGCGGCTTCGCGCATGTAGAAATCCGCGCCGAGGTAGAGCCAGAGGGCATAGCCCGCGTTCTTGGACAATTGCCACTCCATGACCTCGTTGGCATAGGCCAGCTGGGCATTGGCCAGATGCCGCGCCGCTTCCGACGCCGGGGCCTCCTCGCGCATTTCCTTGAGGATGGGCGGCAGATAGCTGCGCGCGGGCGGGGCAGGTGCCGGAAGTTCGGGGGACGCCGCAGGCTGAGCCGCCGTGCGCGCCGGTGCGGACGGCGTTTCCGTGGCGGCGGGCTGGTCGGACTCGTCGCCGCAGGCGCTCAGAAAAAGGGCAAGGCACAGGCCGCAGGCTGCCGCAAAACGCGGGCCTGAGCGCTCCCAGACGGCAGGCAGCCTAGGCATTGTCCACCCGCTCGCCGATCCAGCCGGAAAGCCCCGCCGCGTCCAGCCCCCACGGGAAGGACGCGCCGCGCCATTCCGGGCCGATGCCGTAGAATTGCGTGCCCACCTCCTCGGCGGCGTTGCGGTCGGTCGCGGCATCGCCCACCATGAGCACGTCCGCCGGGTCGAGCCGGGCCTCGCGCACGATGCGGGCCAGCAGTTCGGCCTTGGCGGGCGGCGAACCGTGGATGCCGCGAAAATAGCCGGACAGGCCGCGCTCCTCCAGCACGAGGCGCACTTCCGCATCCGGCGCGCCCGAGCAGACATAGAGAGGCAGGCGCGCGTGCCAGCGTTCAAGGGTTTCCTCGATGCCGGGGATGAGGGCGCAGCGCCGCACCTCGTCCAGCGCATAGGCGGCAAAACGCTCGCCCCACTCGCGCGACTCCTCGGGGCTGATCTCGCGGCCCAGCACTTCGCGGAAGAACCACTCGAACTTCCTGTAGCGGCTGACGCCGCCGTGCAGCGAGTGATACATGACAAAGCGGTCGCGCGCCTCCAGGCCGTACGGCTCGGCCAGACGGGCAAAGGCACGGGTCTTGACGGGCACGCTGTCCAGAATGACGCCGTCGCAGTCAAAAACAATGGCTTGCAGGGGCATATCTTCTCCATGAGCAGGTAGCTTCCCGACCTGTGCGGCAAGGAAGTCCGAGCCGGCAAACGCCGGGAAAACACCGCGCAGCGGACGGGGCTAGCTCTGGCGGGCCTTCAATTGTTCCGCATCAAGATAGCGAATGAGGCGCGCGGGATTCCCCGCCACCACGGCATTGTCCGGCACATCCTTCGTCACCACCGACCCCGCGCCGATCACGGCATTTTCCCCGATGGTCACGCCCGGCAGGATGGTCACATTGGCGCCGACCCAGACGTTGCGCCTGATGCGTACCGGCTTGCAGGTGATAATGGCCCGCTCATACAGGTCATGATTGTTGGTCAGCACCGTACAGTTCAGGGCAATCCGCACATCGTCCTCGATGGTCAGTCCCCCGGCGGACATGCAGTGAAAACCGTTCATGATGGTCACATTCCGACCGATGCGCACCGTATTTCCCAGAATGGTGAACACCGGCGGATGAATGACTGTGCCCTCGCCCAGGGCGTTCAGAAACAGCTCGTCAATGAGCTTCCGGCATTCCGGGCTGGTTGGCAGGGTATGGTTGATTTTGAAGCAAAGCTCGGCGCAGCGTTGCACCTCGGCCACCCGTTCCGGCGGCATATTGCGCGTATCCAGGCGTATTTCTTCCATGCGTGTTCCCTCACAGGGCGTCCGTACCCGACGCCCGCGGCAAGCGGCCTGTGCGGAGGAAGGACGATTTCTCCGCCAGCGGGGGCGTGGCCTTCCGCCCACGCACCGCCTTGCCCCGCATGCTTGCGGCAGGGCAGGCAGGATGTGCGGCAGCCTTCATCCCCAAAAGGGCAGCCCCTGCGTGCAGGGCAGCCCTATCCAATGAAATGGCCTCGCGTTGCGCGTCAACGCGCCTAATACATGTCGTCGTCCATTTCGCCGACCTGATTGAGGCACATATCCTTGCCGCGCTTGCCGATGGGCCGGGCGGGAACCCCGGCCACGATGTCGTACGGCTGCACGTCGCGGGTCACCACCGCGCCCGCGCCCACCACGGCCCCGCGTCCGATGCGGACATTGGGCGTGACCGTGCAGTTGGCGGCAATCCACACGTCATCCTCAATGACGACGACACCCGGCTCATGCCCCTGTTCCATGATGGGGACATCCTGCCGGGTGAAGCAATGGTTGGCCGAACGGATGACCGTGCCGGGGCCGATGGCCGTCTTGACGCCGATGGAAATGCTCCCGCCGTCGGCGCAGAGGTGCACCCCCGGCGAGAGCGAGACGTGATCCGCCAGCTCGAGCTTGCCGTTGCCCGCGGTGAGGATGCAGTTGCGGCCCACGCGCACCTGATTGCCGAGGCGCATATTGTGGCAGCCCACCATGCCAATGCCGGTATTGAAGCGCACGGAACCGCAACGGGCGAACATCCAGCGCCACATGACCAGACGCACCACCCGCCCCAGGGGCGTGGGTATCCAGCCGAACAGGAATACCCACAGTTCCTCGAGGGCCAGAAGAAGGCGTTGATGGCCCTTCATGCTATTTGCCGTATTCCCGCATGAGGGTGTCATTTTCCATGAGGCGGCTGACGCGGGCCAGATCCTCGGGCGTATCCACGCTGAAGGTGCGCTTGTCGGTAGGCACCATGCGCACCTTTTCGCCGTGCTCGAGGATGCGCATCATGTCCACGGACTCATAAATTTCCAGCGGCATTTCCTCCATTTCATTGAAGCGGATGAGGTAGTCGCGCCGGAAGGGAATGATGCAGACCTGCTTGCGCATGGGCACGACATCCGCGCCCTTCTTGCGGGAGGGGATAGGCTCGCGGGAGAAGTAGAGGGCATCGTTGTTGCGATCCACCACGACTTTCACTTCATTGGGATCCTCAAATTCCTCGATGGTCTCCATGTCGGCCATGAGGTTGACCACGTTGATGGAGGGATCCTCCAGCATGGGTTGCACGGCGGCATCGATCATGTCCGGGGTGATCATGGGTTCATCGCCCTGCACCATGACGACAATATCCACCTTCTTGCCGGTCTGGGCCTCGATTTTCAGCAGGGCCTCGGCGGTTCGCGTGGAGCAGCGCACATGATGATCGCCGGTCATCACGCATTTGAGACCGGCATCGCGGCAGTAGTTTTCAATGATTTCGTCGCAGGTGGCCACATAGGTATCGGAAAGGATGGCGCTTTTGGCCGTGCGGAAGGCCACATGGCCCACCATGGGCGTGCCGTGGATGAGGGCCAGCGGTTTGCCGGGATAGCGACTCGACCCCATACGGGCGGGAATGATGGCAATGATGTTCATTTCAGCTCCTTTGCCCGAGGCGGGCTAATCGTCCGTGGCGACCAGATAGCCGCCTTCGCTTTGCAGTTCGGGATGGGCATCCCTGTGCACGGCCTCCATGACCCGCAAAATGCCCTGCCCCAGATCCACGGTGAGCGGCGGCACGAGCTTGCGTCCCACCTTGGGCATGAAGGCATAGGGGGTTATCTGGTAGTGGCCGCTGTTGGGATCGTTCTGGTAGTTGATGGTCAGCTCCCTGCCCAGCATTTCGCCGATCATCTTGAAGAGATCGCCCACCCGCATGGGCTGGTTGCCGGAAATGATGATGTTCTGATTGGCGAATTCCGGCTCCAGCACCATGACCGTGGCCGTGGAGGCGTCGTCCACATGGACGTATTCGCGCAGGGCCGTGGGCGCGCCGTAATAGGTGATGCTGCCCGTGCTCAGGGCCTGCTGCACAAAGCGGTGAATGGCGTTGCGGGCGTCGGCGCGCGGCCCGTACAGGGAACCGTAGCGCAGGATCGTGTAGGGCAGGCCGTGCATGGCCTGATAGTTTTCAATATAGATTTCGCAGGCCTGCTTGCTGCAGCGGTAGAAGCCCCCCGACTTGCCGTAGACATAGAGCGAACTGGCAAAGACATAGCGTTTGACGTCCGCCTTGCGGCAGGCCTCCAGCGCCATGACGTTGCCCAGCACGTTGAGGCGCGCCGTATCCACGGGGCGGTTGTTGGCCTCGCCGATGTCCGCAATGCCCGCATAATTGAACACCACGTCCGCGCCGGCCACGGCCTCGCCCACCAGCGCCTCGTCAAGAATGCTGCCCGTGAGCATGCGCTGATCGGGCCGCAGCCACGGCGAGGGCTGCACGTCCACGATGGTGACGGCGTGCCCGGCCTCGGACAATTTGTCGCAGATATGCGATCCCAGAAAACCGGAACCGCCAAAAACGGTGATTTTCATACGCTGTTCCCCCGGATGGCCCCTAGCCCAGCGCGGGACGCCGCGCCCCGTGCCAGAGGAAGACCGAGTCGATGCCGTAGGCAATGAAACGGCTGCCCTGCGCCACCTGCCGTTCCAGTTCCGCCGGGTCGGGCTGCACGATATGCAGGCCCATGAGGGGGCGATGACGGCGGCAGACCTCATGGATGCGCCGCATGGCGGCCTGAAAATCGGGATGGTCGAACTTTGCCGTCAGGCCCATGGAACCGGACAGATCATACGGCCCCACCATGATGGCGTCCAGCCGCGGATGGGACAGGATGGCCTCCAGATTGTCCACGGCCCGGATATGCTCTATCTGGGCCACAAGGAAGATGCGGGACGCCCGCTCCCGCATGTATTCCTCCATGCGGGTGCCGAAGGCATTGGCCCGACAGAAGCCCACACCGCGATTTTCGCGCAGGGGTTCGTCCGGCAGGCGACCGTCGTCATAGCCGGGATAGATGGCCCAGCTGATGGCCGCATTGAGCTGTTCGCGGCTTTCGATCATGGGGAAGATGAGGCCCTGCGCCCCGGCTTCCAGCGCGCCCTTGATCTGCAGGCGCGTCGCCTCGGACAGGCGGGCAAAGGGCGCGGCCCCGCCGCATTCGATGGCCCGGAAGATGTCCGTCAGCCCGGCGCGCCCGAAGGTGCCGTGCTCCATATCGGCGGCCACCCAGTCGTAACCCGCCCGGGCCAGCAGTTCGGCCACTTCCGGGGAAGGGAACTGCAGCCAGGTGCCGATGGTCGGTTTGTCCTGCGCCAGCGTGGCGCGAATGGTGTCGATATTCATGTTCTGACGGCTTGCCGCCGCAGGGTTGAGGGTCATGCGATACGGCAAACATACCCTCTCCCGCGCCGAAGCGCAACGTGTCGCGCCTCAGGCCTCCCGCCCGAGGCGGGCCAGCACCTCATATTGGGCCAGAAAGGGCGCCGCCGCCGGATAGGAGGGCACGCACCACGGCTTGCGCCCGCAGTAATGCAGCAGGCGGCCTTCCAGCTCGCCCGCCTCCCGTTCCCAGCGTCCCGCCACATGCAGCTGATAATTGAAGCGCTCGTCCAGCCAGGCGCGCGGCAATTTGCGGCACAGCGCATTGAGCGCATCCTGATCGGGATAGGGCGAGCGCTCAGGCAGGGCAAGATAGGCCTGCCGCATGGCCTGCATCCATGAGGGCAGCAGGCGGCGCAGGCGCGGCAGATGCAGGAGGAGCACGCCCGAATTGGCGCATTCGGTCGGGCGCAGGCCCATGCGCCGGGCATGGGCCGGATGGTGTTGCAATGCCGCATCGCGCACGGCCCAGAGGGCCGGCTGTCCGGCATCGGCTTCCGCCGCCGCCTGCCAGAAGTCCGTCACGTCCATGAGCGCGCAGATGTCGCAATCCAGATAGAGCAGGCGTTCCACCCCGGCCAGCGCCGGCAGTTCCGGCAGCCAGTAACGATAGAAGGCCCCCGGCCCGAAGGCGGGCGGCATGTTCTCGCGCAGGGCGGACGGCAGGGGCGGCAGGCCGTGAAAATGCATTTCCTGCCCGGTATGCCGGGCCACGGCTGCCAGCATCCGCCGTCCTCGCTCCGGCAAGTCCGCATCATGAAGGATATGCACGCAGAGCGGAGCCGTGGCGCGCGCGCAGACCGACAGCAGCGTGGCCGCCGCATGCAGGGAGTAGCTGCCGTCCGTATCCCGGAAGGCAAGGGCCAGATGGTGTACGGGCATTTTCTCTCCGTTTGCCCACGGAAGCGCCGCCGGGGCCTTGGCGCACATCAAAAGCCGTCAACGCGATACGCTGACGGCTTTCGGAAAAAGGGGCCGGACACCCGGCGGCAGCTGTTACCGCTGCTTTCTTTCGAACCTGACGGGGTTGGCAGTGCCGCCGCCGTCCGACCTGTCCCTCATCTAGCCGGAAACGCGCCCGCCGTCAAGGCGTCCGCTCACCGGGGAAACGTCGCGCCGGCCCGGGCGTTCCTGACCGCCCCGGCCCCCGCGCACTTGCCTGCCGCAAGAATTTTTGCCACAAGGGGCAGATGCGGGAGGCCGGGCCATGTCCCTGGAAAGTCTTTTGCTCTACATTCCCCTGTCGGCCCTGCTGGTGCTCATGCCGGGGCCGGACTTCGCGCTGGTGACGCGCGTGGCCCTCAGCCACGGGCGCGGGCCGGGCACGGCGGCGGCCTGCGGGGTGACGCTGGGCATCGGCCTGCATACCACGCTGGCCATGCTGGGCATTTCGGCAGCCATTGCCCACTCCCCCCTGCTCTTCAACCTGCTGGAGTACGCGGGCGGGGCCTTTCTCTGCTGGCTGGGCCTGCGCTCCCTGCGCGGCGCGCAGGAGGCGGCGCGGGCCGTATTGCGCTGCGGCGAGGCCGCGCCTTGCGCCCGCACGGCGGGAAAGGCGGATCGCAATGCCTTCCTGCAGGGTTTTTGCACCAATGCGCTCAATCCCAAGGCCATCATCTACTTTCTGACCTTCCTGCCGCAATTCATGCGCGCCGATGCCCCGCTCGGGCCGCAATTTCTGGTGCTGGGCGGCATCATGGGCCTGGAAGTCCTCGTCTGGTATGTGACGCTGGCCAATCTGCTGCAAGCGGTGCGGGCCTTTTTTCTGCGGCCGCGCGTCCTGCTCTGGCTCTATCGCCTGACCGGGGCATTCTTTCTGCTGTTCGGCTTGCGGCTGGCGCTCGAGGCCCTGCGGGCCTGAGCTGCAGGACGGGAGGCGCTCAGTCCCGGTCGGCAAAAATCAGCCGGGCGATGAGGCCGCCGCCGGGCCGTTCCAGCAGGTGCAGGTCGGCATGATTCTGCCGGGCCATGCTGCGGGCAATGGCCAATCCCAGACCGGAGCCGCCCTCGTGGCGCGTGCGCGCCGGATCCAGCCGGAAAAACGGCTCGAACACCCGCTCGCGCGCTTCCGCCGGGATGCCGGGGCCGTCGTCTTCCACATCCACCAGCCAGTCTCCGCTTTGCGGACAACGATGCAGGCGTACGAGGATATGCGGCGCATAGCGCAGGCCATTGTCAATGAGGTTGTCCAGGCAGCGCCGCAGGGCATGGGCGCGCACAGGCAGGATGCAGGCCGCGTCGCCCGTCTCGGCAAGGAAGCGCAGACGCTCGGCGGGCAGCGTCGCGTCCGGGGCATGGGGGGCCTTGGCGGCTTCGCTCTCGCTCGCGGGCAGGTGCGAGGCCAGCCTGTCGGCCACCAGACTGTCCAGAAAGGCCGACAAATCCGTCCGGCGCAGGCTCTCCTGCGGCAATTGCGCGCGCCCCAGCTCCTCGCTGCTGCGCATGATGGCCGAAAGGGTGTTGATGTCGGCTTCCAGCTTGCGGCGCAGGCTCTCGTCCGGCACCTGCTCCACACGCAGGCGCAGACGGGTGAGCGGGGTGCGCAAGTCGTGCGCCACGGCGGCCAGCATGCGCTGATGCTGCTCCAGCGCGGCCTGAATGCGCAAACTCATGCGATTGAAAGCCCGGGCGGCTTCGGCCACTTCCGGCGGGCCGCTTTCGGACAGGGGGGCGTGCGCCCTGTCGCGGCCCAGGGCGTCGCTGGCCTGCACCAGCTGATTCAGGGGGGCGATGAGCCGATGCACCACAAAAACGGTCAGCACCACCATGACCAGGGCCTCCACCCCCAGCAGGGCCAGCATGAGGGGCCAGGAGGGCGAAATGCGGCTCATGCGGTGGATGTCCAGCCAGGTATTCCTGTCCAGCCGCACAAAAAGACGGCTGATGTAGATATCCACCTGATTGGTGCCGGGCAGCATGAGCAGGCGCGCCAGACCGGTCGGCCCCTGCCGCTCCACCCGGGTCACAAAAATCCAGGGCGGCACGGCGGTGGATGGCGTCACTTCCTTCAGGTCGGTCAGCTGATCCTCCTCGTCGCCCCAGAAGGATTCGCTGGGCGGGAAATGCGGCGGCGCGGTCATGTCCGACGAATTCTGCCGTCCGTCAGCGGGCTGACGCGAGACAAGATCCTTGCTCCAGGGCAGCAATTCCGAGGCGCGCGGCTCCTGCAGGCGCTCTTCCGTGCCGTCGGCGGGCTGCAGGGAGGAGACAAAGCCCTTGAGACTGTCCCGGATGCGCTGGCGCAAAAAGAGGGAGGCCGCATCGCGCCACTGCTCGGGCGGCGAGGCGGAATGCAGGATGCGCGCATTTACCGCATCCAGACGCCGCAGGCGCAGGATGAGTTCCGGCAGGGGCGCGCCGCCCTCATGCAGGGGATCGAGCATGAGCAGGCAGAGCGTGAGACTGGAGGCATGGTCGGAAAGCACCATGCGCGCGGACTGCTCGTCATCCAGGCGATGGGCCAGCAGGGCCGTCAGGCTGTGCAGGCAGAGGAAGGCCAGCCCCAGAAAGAGCCAGAGCCGCCCCCGCAGGCCAAGGCGGCCGAACAGACGGCGCAGCCTCCCCTCCGGGGCGGACGCGAGCGCCTGCCCGGCGGCTTCCGGCCCGCTCATGCCGCATCCTGCGGGGAGGCGTCCTCGCGCAGGACATCCGAGGCCAGCACATAGCCTTCCCCGCGCACGGTCTTGATGAGCGTGCCGTACCGCCCGCCGTCCCGCAGGCGGCTGCGCAGGCGGCTGATCAGCACATCGATGCTGCGGTCATAGGGCTGGGCATTGCGCCCCTGGGTCATTTCCAGCAGGGTGTCACGGCTGAGCACCTGCCGGGGATGCTGCAAAAAGATGCACAACAGGCGGTATTCGGCTCCGCTCAGCGGCGTGATGACCTCATCTTCCGTGAGCAGGTGACGGGCCGTGGTATCCAGCCGCCAGGAGGCAAAGCGCAGGATGCCGCCCCGGGGAGCCGGTTCGCTCTCCCCGCTGCGCCGCAGGACGGTGCGGATGCGCGCCAAAAGCTCGCGCGGCTCGAAGGGCTTGCCCAGATAGTCGTCCGCGCCCAGTTCCAGCCCCACGATGCGATCCGTGCTGCCGTCCAGCGCCGAAAGAAAGATGGCGGGCACGCGCGAGCTTTCCCGCAGACGCCGCAGGACGGCAAAGCCGTCATCCCCGGGCAGCATGATGTCCAGCACCACCAGATCCGCCGGAGCTTCCTGCCAGAGGGCAAAAAAGGCATCGGAACTCTGGGCCGTGCGCACCTGCAGGCCGTTGCCGGTAAGGTATTCCTGCAACAGTTCGCAGATTTCCACATCATCATCCAGCAGATAGATGCGCTTTGCCACGTCCATGACATCCTCCCGAAACGCGCCCGGGCACGCGCTCTCCGCGCCGGGGATCACGCGAACGGCGCGCCGGTCGGGCGCGTCGTTCTGTTGTTCCATTATGCACAGGGTAACCCAAGATGCGAAGAGCGGCAAGCCGCCGCGGCAGGCGTCCCTTTCAGGCAGGCCTCCCCGGCTCGTCCAGAACCGGGGCAAAGATGCGATCCGCCAGCTTGCGATGGGCTGCGGGCATGGCGAGCGTCTGCAATTCGTGCGGGCGTACCCAGCGGCAGGCGCTGGCCGCCGTGAGCACGGGCGGCACGGGCAGGCCCCCGGCATCGCGGGGGCCGTCCCAGGCGGCCAGCTCCACGCCGAAACAATGCAGGGTCACCCGATAGGTGGTATAGCCGTGGCGGATGATGCCGTAATCATCGGTTATCCGCACGGCAAAGCCCGTTTCCTCGGCGTGCTCGCGCACCACGGCCCGCGCCGGCTCCTCGCCCGGCTCCACACGCCCGCCGGGAAATTCCCAGAGGCCGCCCCAGGCCCCCCGGTCGCAACGCTTCTGCACAAAGACGTGCCCGGCATGGCGCAGCACCCCGGTCACCACATTGAGGGCCACCACATCGGCCCTGCGCCCGGGCACGGGCCGCTCGTGCACGATGCCCAGATGCCGGGACAAACAAAAATCCGCCAGCGGGCAGGCCCCGCAGCGCGGCTTGCGCCCGCAGATCAGCGCGCCCAGTTCCATCATGGCCTGATTGTGCTCCCGCGCCCGCCCGGGCGTCAGGATCTCAGCGGCCAGCGCGGCGATGCGGGCCGCGGCCCCCTTTTCCTTCACCGGCTCGTCCACGTCGAATACGCGGGCCAGCACGCGCGCCACATTGGCGTCCACGCAGGCGACGGGCAGCCCGAAGGCAATGCTGGCAATGGCGGCCGTGGTGTAGGGGCCGATGCCCGGCAGGGCGGCAATGGCCCCGGGATCGCCGGGAAAGATGCCGCCATGCTCGTCGCGGATGCGCCGGGCCGCGGCCAGCAGGTTGCGCGCCCGGGAATAATAGCCCAGCCCCTCCCAGGCGTGCAGCACATCTTCCTCCGAGGCGGCGGCAAGGGCCTCCAGATCGGGAAAGCGCTCCATCCAGCGCCGGAAATAGGCCACGCCCCGTTCCATCTGCGTCTGCTGGAGCATGATCTCGGAAACCCAGACTTCATAGGGCAGGTAGCGCCTGCGCCAGGGCAGATCGCGCCCGTGCGCGGCAAACCAGTCCAGCAGGGCGGCCTGCATGCGCGGCAGATGAGCGCGCGGATCCAGATGACCCGGCGGCGGCACGTCGCCGGTGACGGGCGGAAGCGATTGACGGGATTTTTTGTTCATGCCGCCAGCCTACACCCCGTTGCGCACATTGTCATCAGCGTCAGCTTGACATATACTTCCCTGACTCGCAGCCTCCCGGGGCTGCGGGCACTACACTGCCAAGGAGATCCCATGTCCGAGAATCCCACGGTGCTGCTGGAGACCACCTCCGGCGATATCCTCATCGAGCTGTTTCCCGACAAGGCCCCCGACACCGTCGCCAACTTCCTGCAATATGTGGATGACGGTTTTTACAACAATACCATCTTTCATCGCGTCATCCCCGGCTTCATGATTCAGGGCGGCGGTCTCGGCGCCCGCATGGACGAGAAGCCCACCCGCGAACCCGTGAAGAACGAGGCCGACAACGGCCTGAAGAACGAACGCGGCAGCATTGCCATGGCCCGCACCATGGATCCGCACAGCGCCACGGCCCAATTCTTCATCAATCTTGTGGACAACGACTTCCTCAACCACAGCGCCCCCACCCCGGAAGGCTGGGGCTACTGCGTGTTCGGCAAGGTGGTGGACGGCATGGATGCCGTGGACAAGATTGCCAAGGTCAAGACCAAGGCCGTGGGCATGCATGAGGCCGTGCCCACCGATATGGTACTTATTGCCGGCGCGAGCCGCTTCGCCTAGGATACGACGCCATGTCCCGAACCGCGACGCTTTCGGCGGCGGCCCCCTTTGCCCATGCCTGGGGGCTGCTGGAAGCCTATCTTGACGCCTGCCCCGACGCCGTCTGGGCAGAGAAAAACGGCGGCTGGCCCGTGTGGCAGCAGTTCCTGCATGCCGTCATGGTGCCGGACTTCTTCACCCGCGGCGAACAGGATCCGCTGCCCGCTCCGGCGGCGCCGGATGTGCTCATGCTTTCGGCGCAGGGCCGGGACGTGGCGGACAAGGCCGCCGTGCGCGCCTACATGGCCGCCGTCAAGGCCCGTGTGGACGCCTGGCTGGAGCGGCTGGACGATGCGGGCCTGAACGCGAAGGACGAGCGCCTGAGCGCGGCCCTGGGCTTTGCCGTGGATGCCATGTGGATCGTGGTCATGCTCAGCGCCCATACCCAGTACCATCTTGGCTCCTGCGATGCCGCCCTGCGGGATCACGGCCTGCCCGGCGTTTTTTAGCCGGCAATATTTCGGAGAACGCATATGAAAAAACATATTGCCCTGCTTGCCCTTGCGCTGCTGGCCACAGGGATCTTCCGACCGGACGCCGCCCGCGCGGAGGACGAAAAGATTGATCCCACCTCCTATATTTGCGCCGAATATGTGGCGCTGGCCTCCACGCAGACCACGCCGCCCCTCTTCCAAAGCCTGCAGATTGACGGCTTCGTCAGCTCCAATCTGGGCAAGACCGTGGCCGACCCGCGCATGGTCATGGCCCTCATGACCCGTACCTACGCCATGTGCCAGCGGGATCCCACGGCTGTTGCCGCCGACGTCTGGCAGGAAATCCGGCAGGAACTTTCCGACCCCATTGACGAGCACTGGAAGGCCGATGCCACCACCTGCCGCCAGTACAATGACAATCCCGACGACGGCAGCGGCTTTGTCATCTGGCTGGACGGCTACAACCGCCATTATAACGTGACGGAAAAATCCGTGCTGGACAACCAGAAGACCCTGGACGCCTTTCTGGCGGCCTGCAAGCAAAAGCCGGACGCCCTCATGATCGAGGTCATGCAGGAAACGCTCAACAACAAGAAGTAGAGGGGCAAGCAAGGCCCCGTGCCTGATGCCGGAAGGGGGCGCCTCCCTGCGGGGCGGCCCCTTTTTTGCGAACGGGACACGCCCTGCCGCCTTGCCTCGCCCCGGAGACATCGCCCCTTCCCTGCCGCCGCCATGCCCCTTCTGCAACGCATCTGGCCCCATCTGGCCCTCCTGCTGGCCATGTGCTTCTGGAGCACCTCCTATCTGGCCATGCGCGTGGCCCTGACCGCGCTCGATCCCCACCGTCTCATGCTGGGCCGCATGGCCGTGGCCACGCTGGTGCTTGTGCCCCTCTGGCCGCAGCTCTGGCAAAGTCTGCGGCGGCATGGGCGATGGGGCTGGCTGATCTTCATGGGCCTGTGCGAACCGGGCTGTTACTTCCTGCTGGAGACCAATGCCCTGCGCTTTACCACGGCCTCGCAGGCGGGCATGGTCATTGCGCTCATGCCCCTCTTTGTGGGCCTGCTGGCCTGGTTTTCCCTGCGGGAACGGGTGGGCGTTCAGGGCTGGTGCGGCTTCGCGCTGGCCGTGGGCGGCGTCGTCTGGCTGACCCTGGCCGCCGCGCCGCAGGAGAGCGCGCCCAATCCCCTGCTGGGCAACATCCTCGAAGGCTTGGCCATTTTCTGCGGTTCCCTCTATACCGTAACGGCCCGCCACCTCTCCACCTCCTACAGCCCCCTGCAGATCACGGCCGTGCAGTCGCTGGTTGGGCTAGCCTTCTTCGGCCTGCTCCATCTGCTCGTGCCGCTGGCGGTCAGCCCGGTCAGGCTGGCCGTGGAGGTGCCCGCCTGGGCGCCCTGGGCCGCCGTGGTCTATCTGGGCTGCGTGGTCTCCCTCGGGGGCTACGGCCTCTACAATGTGGGCGTGCACCGCCTGTCAGCCGCCCGCGCCGCCGCATACACCAATCTCATCCCGGTGATGACCCTGCTCTTCGGGGTCTGGCTGCTGAAGGAAGTCTTTTTGCCCGCCCAGTATCTCGCCTCGGCCCTGATCATTGCGGGCGTGCTGCTCAGCCAGTGGCGTCGGCAGTGAGCGGCAGGCCCGGCCCCCCGTCCGGGGGAAGGGCACAGGCCGCCGCTGGCGGTTTGCGGGCCTTTCTGCTATGCTGTTTTCTTGCGCCCATCGCGGCGACATTTTTCCGTCAGGGGAACCAAGCAATATGGGCAATACCTTCGGGCGCCTCCTGCGCCTCACCACCTATGGGGAATCGCACGGCGCGGGCATCGGCGGCATTCTGGACGGCTGCCCGGCGGGTCTGCCCCTGAACGAAAGCGATATGCAACGCGACCTCGATCTGCGCAAACCGGGTCAGGGGCCGACGGCCACCAAGCGCAAGGAATCGGATACGGTGCGCATCCTCTCCGGGGTCTTTGAAGGGCGCACCACGGGCACGCCCATTGCCTTCCACATCGCCAACGAGAATCAGCGCTCGCAGGATTATGGCAATCTGGCCGAGGTGTTCCGGCCCGGGCATGCGGACTGGGGCTTTTTCCAGAAATTTCAGGGTCTGCGCGACTATCGCGGGGGCGGGCGCTCCTCCGGGCGCGAAACGGCGGCCCGCGTGGCCGCCGGGGCCGTGGCCCGGCTGCTGCTGGCCGCGCACGGCATCCGGGTGGACGCCGCCGCCGTGGAACTGGGCGGCATTGCCGTGCCGCCGGCGGAGCGCGAACTTTCCGAGGCCTTTTCCCGCCCCTATTTTGCGGCCTCGCCGGACGTGACGCCGCTCTGGGATGCGCGGGTGGCCGAGGCCCGCGCGGCCGGGGACACCCTGGGCGGCATTGTGGAGATTTGCGCCCGCCATGTGCCTGCCGGTCTGGGCGAACCGGTGTTCGACAAGCTGGATGCCTGCCTCGCTCATGCGCTCATGGGCGTGGGCGCGGTCAAGGGCGTCGAGGTGGGCGACGGCTTTGCCGCGGCCCGCAGCGTCGGTTCCGTCAATAATGACCCCCTGACGCCCGACGGCTTTGCCGCCAATCACGCCGGCGGCATTCTCGGCGGCATTTCCAGCGGGCAGGACATTGTCCTGCGCGCGGCGGTGAAGCCCATTGCCTCCATTGCGCGGGAACAGCAAACCATTGACCGCGAAGGCCGCCCGGCTACGGTGCTGGTGGGCGGACGGCATGATCTCTCGGCCATCCCGCGCATCGTGCCCGTGCTGCGGGCCATGACCGCGCTGACGCTGGCCGATGCCCTGCTGTTGCAGGCGCGCATGGCGGCCCTGCCGGAAGAGGTGCTGCCCCTGCCGCGTCCGGCCGCCCTGCGGGACGGGCGCTGGTGATGGCCGCTCCGCTGCCTGACGTGACGCCCCTGCGGCCCGGCCTTTTCCGCAGTTGCGGTTCGGCCCTGACGGCTGATCTGCACGCGCTGGGCATCACCTGCGTGGGGGAGGTGCGTCGTGCCGAGCCTGACGCGTTGTACGCGACGCTGTGTCGCCTGAGTGGGCCGCAGGACATTTGCGTGCTGGATCAATTGCGCTGTGTGGTGGAACAGGCCCGCGATCCCGCCTGTCCGCCCGAGTGGCGGGACTGGTTCTGGTGGTCGCGGCGGCGCAAGGCGGACGACGTGCCGCTGCTCTCCCCTGTCCCGGAGGACGCCCATGCCCGATGACCTGCCCCTCCTGCATGACCCCGACGCCGTGGAACTCAGCGGCACGCTGGAACGGGTGCTCTTTCACAATGAGGAAAACGGCTACACCGTCCTGCGTCTGCAACCCGACGCGCCCCTGCCCGGCCAGAGCAAGGTTCAGGGCGCGCCCGCACGCGGCCTGAGCCGCGATCCCGTGACCTGCGTGGGGCACATGGCCCAGCCGCAGCCGGGCGTGCATCTGAAAATTGCCGGGCGCTGGCAGGTCAATGCCCGCTATGGACGCCAGATTCACTTCGACATGGCCGAGGAAATCCTGCCCGCCACCAGCGAAGGCATCCGGCTCTATCTGGCTTCCGGCCTCATCAAGGGCGTGGGCACGGAACTGGCCGGGCGTATTGTGGAAAAATTCGGGGCCGACACCATCCGCATCCTTGACGAGGAGCCGGAGCGCCTGCGCGAAATACGCGGCGTGGGCAAAAAGAATTTCGAGCGCATTCATCAGAGCTGGCAGGAGCATCGGAGCATCCGCGATCTCATGCTCTTCCTGCAGCCGCACGGCATCACCCCGGCCTATGCCCTGCGCATCCATCGGGCTTACGGGGCCGAAGCCCTTGCGGTGGTGCGGGAAAATCCCTACCGGCTGGCCATGGACATCCACGGCATCGGTTTTGTCACCGCCGATGCCGCGGCCCGCAAGCTGGGCTTCGAGGCGGACAGCCCCCTGCGGGTGCAGGCGGGGGTGCTCTATGTCCTGCAGAAAGCCACGGACGACGGCAATGTTTTTCTGCCGCAGGCGGCGCTGCTTGCCCAGACCTGCGAACAGCTCGGCGTGGAGGAAGGCCTTGTGCTCGAGGCGCTGGACGTGCTGGAAGCCGAGGAACGCCTTGTGCGGGAATTGCCCGATGAGCCGCTCCCCCCCGCGTCCGCGGACGACGAGGCCGATGTGCCCCCCCTCTCCCCGGCGGTCTATCTGCGCCGCTACCATCATTATGAATCCAGAACCGCCTTCTATCTCCAGCGGCTGCTGCGCTCGCCCAAATCCGTGCAGTTCAGCGACATCGAGGCGCTGGTGGACAAGGTGACCGAAAGCCTGCCCATCAAGCTGGCCCCGGAACAACTCGAGGCCGTGCGCACCGCCGCCCGCAGCAAGATCATGGTGCTCACCGGCGGGCCGGGCACGGGCAAAACCACCATCATCAACGCCATCATCCGCCTCTTCGGCGAAGTGCGGGCGCGCATCCTACTGGCCGCGCCCACGGGCCGCGCCGCCAAGCGCATGTCCGAAACCTCGGGCCGCGAGGCGCGCACCATTCATCGCCTGCTGGAATACAGCCCCAAGGAGGACGGCTTCGCCCGCAACGAGGACAATCCGCTGGCCTGCGGCCTGCTGGTGGTGGACGAAGCCTCCATGATGGACATCCTGCTGTTTTATCATCTGCTCAAGGCCGTGCCCCTGGGCGCGACCCTGCTGCTGGTGGGGGACGTGCATCAGCTGCCGTCCGTGGGGCCGGGCAATGTGCTGGCCGACATCATCGCCTCCGGGGCCGTGCCGGTGGTGGAACTCACTGAAATTTTCCGCCAGTCGGCCGAAAGCGAAATCATCTGCAATGCCCACCTGATCAATCGCGGGCAGGTGCCGTCGCTGGAAGCCAGCAAAGATCGTCTCTCGGATTTCTACTTCATCCGGCAGGACGTGCCGGAAAAGGCGGCGGATCTCATCGTGGATCTCGTGCGCAACCACATTCCGCGCCGTTTCGGCCTTGACCCGGTGGACGACATTCAGGTGCTGACCCCCATGCACCGGGGAGCCGTGGGCGCGGGCGAACTCAATGCCCGCCTGCAGGAGGCCCTCAATCCCCACGGCACGGAGGTGCGGCGCGGCGACCGGGCCTTCCGCCTGCACGACAAGGTCATGCAGATCCGCAACAATTACGACAAGGACGTGTTCAACGGCGACGTGGGCCGCATCGTTTTTCTGGACGGCAAGGAACGGACACTGAGCGTCAGCTTTGACGAGCGCGTGGTGCCCTATGACTTTGACGAGCTGGACGAACTGGCCCCGGCCTATGCCATTTCCATCCACAAGTCGCAAGGCTCGGAATATCCGGCGGTGGTCATTCCGCTCATGATGCAGCATTATGTGCTCCTGCAGCGCAATCTTGTGTATACCGGCGTCACGCGCGGCAAGAAACTCGTGGTGCTGGTGGGCGAAACCCGCGCCCTGCACATGGCCGTGAAGAACAACAGAACCCGCAAGCGCCATACCCGGCTCACCGAACGCCTGCGCCCGCCGGAGGGCCTTCCGCCGCTCAGGCGCTGAGGCCGGGCGCATCCCCGCCCGGAGCGGCATCTTGCCAAGCGCGCGCGCCGCGGCTAACATGCGAATTTGAAACGGCTATCGAGAATGGTTGCAATTCGCGCCAAATGAGGTAAGGAGAATGAACGGCACGATTGCCGGATACCCGGCCCTGCCGGAACAAGGAGCAGAACCATGGCTGAAGAACGTAAACGCCTCGGCGTGGTCATTGACACCGACAAGGACAGCGATATCGACCCCGAACTGGCGGACGAGATTCTGCGCGACGACGATAATTATGTGCCGCGCAACAGCCTCGGCGGCGGCGCGGCCGACGCCCTGCTGCGCGCCAATTCGGCCGCGCCGGTGTCCCCCAACCGCATCATCGGCATTGCGGCCATGGTCTGCGCCGTCTCGAGCCTCTTCATCTTTGCGGCCCTCTTCATCCCGCCCGCCGTGGTGCTGGGCGTGGTGGCCGTTTGGCGCAAGCAGTATTTTCTGGGCATCCTCTCCCTGATCATTTCGGTCGTCTCCTTCTTCACCTCCGCCACCATCACGACGGCCATCCAAAAATTCTTCATGTAGCCGCCTTTTGCCGTGCACGCTACGAGGGGAAGGCTGCCCGGGCGGCAGCCTTCCCCCTTTTGTCCGCTACGCCGTGTCTTGCCCGGCTCAGGCCGGCCGCAACCGTCGCGCGATGTCCTCCACCGTGCACAGCGGCAGGCCCTCGCGCAGAGCATAGGCCGCCGCCTCGTCCCGTCGCGCCATGCGCCCGTCAGGCAGGGTCAGCTCGCACAAAAGACCGCAGGGCCGCAGTCCGGCCAGCCGCATGAGATCCACCACCGCCTCGGTATGGCCGCGCCGTTCCAGCACGCCGCCGTCCCGTGCCCGCAGGGGAAAGACATGGCCCGGACGGCGCATGTCCTCCGGATGCGCCCCGGGCCGCACCGCCGCCTGCACGGTGCGCAGGCGGTCAGCGGCGGAAACGCCGGTAGTGACTCCCTCGGCCGCCTCGATGCTCACGGTAAAGGCGGTCTGCTGCCGGTTGGTGTTGTGTGCGGTCATGGGCGGCAGCTCCAGCCGGTCGCAGGCCTCGCCGGTCAGGCAGAGGCAGACGATGCCGCTGCCGTCGCGGATGAGCCGGGCCATTTGCGCTTCGGTGCAGCTCTCCGCCGGGTAGATGATGTCTGCCTCGTTTTCCCGTTCCTCGTCATCGAGCACGAGCACGCCGTTGCCGGCGCGCAGGGAGGCCAGCGCGGCCTCGAGCCGCTCTTCCGGCGAAAGGGAAAGAAAGACGGCCTCCACGGCCTCGACAGCGGACGCTGTGCCGCTCCTGTCAGGGAAGGATACGAACGCTTCGGTCTGATGCATAAACCAAACTCCGGGTTTGATGTACGACATCAGGGCGCACGGCGAGACGCGCAAGCCTCCCGCCGCAAAACACAATCTCTTTCATCCGGACTGTTACCGTCGGCGCCGGATTCTCACCGGCTCTGCTGACCCTCGTGCCGAGGCGCTCGCGGGCTTGTGGCACGGGCCACAGGCCCCTGTCCATCACCGCCGGTGGGGACTTGCACCCCGCCCTGAGATGTCTGCCTGTGTAGCACGCGCCGCATTGCCGCGCAAGGCGCTTGCCCCGCGCCTTCCTCCCGTCAGCTCCGCCCGCTTCCCGGCTGAACCGACGCCTGCTGCAGCTGGATGACGGGCCGCTCGGCCTCGTCCAGTCCGGCATAATAGGCCCGCAAAATCTCCAGAACCTCGGGACGGCCGAAATGATCCGGCACGGGCTGCTGCTCGGACAGCAGCTTGCGCAGGCGCGTGCCGGAAAGAATGACCCGCTCTTCCGGGCCGTGCGGGCAGGTGCGCAGGCTGGCCATGCCGTCGCAGGCCGTGCAGTAGAATGTCCAGTCCAGCCGCAGGGGGCGGGTCAGCAGACGCTTGGCCGGATCGGCGGGCTGCGGAATGTGACGGAATATCTCCTGCGCCTCGAACAGATCATAATAATCGCCAACGCCCGCATGATCCCGGCCCACAATGAGCCGGGCAATGCCGTAATTCTGGCGGAAAAGCGCATGCAGAAGCGCCTCGCGCGGCCCGGCATAGCGCATGTCCAGCGGATAGCCCGCCTGCATGACATGCTGCGGCACGAAATACCCCCTCACCAGCGCCTCGATGCAGCGCAGGCGCACGTCAGCCGGAATGTCGCCGGGCTTGAGCGCGCCCACCAGCGAATGGATCACCACGCCGTCGCAGACTTCCAGCGCGATCTTGGCCAGATATTCATGGGAGCGATGCATGGGATTGCGCAATTGCAAGGCCGCCACATCCCGCCAGCCGCGTTCCCGCATGGCCGCCCGCAGGGGCAGCGGATCCAGAATCAGCCGGGGAAAGCGCTCCGCCATGCGGCTTCTGGCCAGTACCCGCAGCGTTCCAGCCACATTGTACGGCTGCTGCGCCAGCACCATCTTCACCCCGGGGTGATCCTGCGGGGCCGTCTCCCAGAAATGCGCCGACGCCGGGCCATGCCCCCGAAACACCTGCTCGCACTCCTGCCGCCGCTCGGCCTCGCCCAGCGGCCAGACCTCCTCCACCCGCAACACGGCCAGACAGCGTCCCTCGCGCCAGAGCGCCGCCTCGTCCCCGGGCCGCAAGGCCCGCGCGACATCTTCCGCCACGTCCAGCGTGATGGGCAGCGGCCAGAACGTGCCGTCCGCCAGCGTCATGTCCCTGCAGACGCTCTGCCAGTCCTCCCGGCCCATGAAGCCGCGCAAGGGCGAAAAGGCCCCGTTTCCGAACATGAGCATGTCGCCCTCAGCCCGGGAACTCACTTCGATGCGCGGCAAGGAGGCCGCGCGCGCCCATTCCTCAGCGCGCTCCTCCTCCGGCACGTCGCAACACTGCAGGCCCCTGCCGCCGTGCGGCGGCGGCAACTCGGCATACGCGGCAAGCGCCGTTTCCTGAGCGGACGCTGTACTGTTCATGGCAACCTCCTGAACCGGCTTTTCCCCACCTTGCCAGACTTGCTTCCGGGCGTCGAGAGGTTTCTGTTTTTGTTGTTGTTCTCTTTTCGGGGAGGAAAACCTTTTGTGAGCAAAAGGTTCTTCTTTCCCGAACTATTTGAAAAAGCAGGATATTGCGAGGGGGAGAGGGAAACCGTTTTGAAAAACGGTTCTCCCTCTCCCCCTCGCGCTCCCCCTCTCCTTTCCCAAAACTTTTATCAGGTCAATGCCTTACCCCGTGACCCGACAGG
>DWZD01000017.1 GCA_019118345.1 Candidatus Desulfovibrio intestinavium
GTTTTTGGGGGGATGGGGGGTGTGGGGGGAAGGCCCCCTTTGTTCACAAAGGGGGCCTTCCCCCCACGAAAAAAAACACCCGCGCGACACGCTTCGCAAGGCAGCAAGCGGGCGGGGTTTGCATCTGGCGGGCATTCAGGATAAAAAGCGGGGAAATGCCAAGCGGGAGGTCTCTATGCATTTGCGGAAACGGGTACTGGTGACGGGCGGTTCGGGCTTTCTGGGATCACATTTGTGTGCGCGTCTGCTGGACGAGGGGCACGAGGTTCTGTGCGTGGACAATTTCTTTTCCAGCGCGCGGGCCAATGTGGGAGAACTCATGGACAACAACCGCTTCGAGCTGTTGCGTCATGATGTGACCTTTCCGCTGTTTGTGGAAGTGGACGAAATCTACAATCTGGCCTGTCCGGCCTCGCCCATTCATTATCAGCACGATCCGGTGCAGACCATCAAGACCTGCGTGCATGGGGCCATCAACATGCTGGGGCTGGCCAAACGGCTGCGGGCGAAGATCTTTCAGGCCTCCACAAGCGAGGTCTACGGCGATCCGGACGTGCATCCGCAGCCGGAGAGTTATTGGGGGCATGTGAATCCCAACGGCATCAGGGCCTGCTATGACGAGGGCAAACGCTGTGCGGAATCGCTCTTTTTTTCCTACTGGCGGCAGAGCGGCCTGAAGATCAAGGTGGGGCGCATTTTCAACACCTACGGGCCGAAGATGCACCCCAACGACGGGCGGGTGGTCTCCAATTTCATTGTGCAGGCCCTGAAGGGCGAACCCATCACCATTTACGGGGACGGCAGCCAGACCCGCTCGTTCTGCTATGTGGATGATTTGATCGAGTGCATGCGGCGGCTCATGGATTCGCCGGACGAGGTGACCGGGCCGGTCAACATGGGCAATCCCGGGGAATTCACCATCCGCGAGCTGGCGGAAAAGGTGGTGGCCCTGACCGGCAGCCGGTCGAAGATTTCCTATGAGCCGTTGCCGGGGGACGATCCCAAGCAGCGGCGGCCCGACATCGGGCTGGCCCGCGAGCTGCTGGGCTGGGAGCCGAAGGTGGCGCTGGATGAGGGCCTGAAGAAGACCATTGCCTATTTTGAAGGGCAGCTGGCGGCCGGACTGGCCTAGAACGATAGGTGAGAGAAGGAGGCAGGTCATGTCGCCTCTATTTTTGCGGAAGGGAGAGAGAGCATGAGTTACAGCTATATCGCCCTGGTGCCGAGGCGCTATCATATTCCGGCTGAGGAACGCGAGGCGTTGATTCGGCGCATGGTCGGCTGGATGCAGGAAAGGGGCTGGATCGAACGGGAAAAAAGCCATTGCGTGCTGGGGCCGGACGATGAAGGCTGGCGCATCACGGCCGAGGGCGCGGAGCATATTGCCCATGAGGAACCAGGGGGAGAAAGCTACGGCCTGAGCGTGAGTCAGAGCGACGACAAGCAGGTGACGGTCAGTCCCGAAGGGGAGCTGGCTGTGCGCTGTCCCAAGTGCGGGGAAGAATTTGTGGATGAATTTATGGAGATGGTCGGGGAATGGAGCGAGGCCGAGGGTTATCCGCTCATGCCCTGCCCGTTTTGCGGCGAAGCGTCCGAAATCCGCGACTATGAGAACGATATGGCGTGGGGCTTCAGCAATCTTGTCTTTGAGCTTCACATGGTAGGTCGCCACGGGGAGCTGGACGAGGATTTTGTCGAGGAATTTGCCCGGGAGCTGGGCGAGCCGGTGGGGGTTGTCTGGGTCTGGCTGTAGCCGCGCGGCGAAGGTGCCGTACAGCGGGGAGGCCTCACGGTCTCCCCGCTTTTTTGTGTCGCGTCAGAACTTGTAGGTGAAGATCAGGCCCGCCTTGTAGCCGTCGCTCTTGCTGTACGAGCTGTGGTGGAAGGAACGATTCCACGTTCCCTTGTCGATGCCGTTGATGATGTAGCCCAGTTCCAACCGGGCATCGAGGTTTTCATAAATCTGGTAGACACTGTCCAGATTGATCTCGACAAGATGATCCGCCGTCGTCAGGTAGAAGCCGGCGGGCGAGACGCCCACGGTGGTGGTGGCGTCGGTCATGCCCAGATAATCGGTCATCTTTGTGCTGTTGGTGCCGCCCCAGTAGGTGACGCGCAGGGTATGCTTCAAGTCCTCGAGGAAGGAAACATCCTTGATTTGCGCGCCGATGCCCCAGGTGCCGCCGTAATGCAGCGACTGGTCGTAGGCCCGGCCGGCATGGGTGCCCCAGCCGAAGCCGTCGCCGATGAAGGAGGTAAAGTAGCCGGCGGGCGAAAAGCTCGGCATGCGCTCGGAGCCGTTCTTGACGTTGTCGTCATCGCCCGAACCGTACCAGCCGAAAATGCCCGGCGTGCCCCAGTCCAGCTTGTATTCCACCAGCGCCTTGGCCAGCCAGCCTTCACGGCGGCTGTCGCCCCGGCGAATCTGCCCGTCGGCCTGATTGCGCACGTCAAATCGACCCCGGCTTTCCACATAGGCATAATTCAAATCCACCTCGATGCGCAGCGGTTCAAAGGCGTCGATGATCACGGGCAGGCCCGCGTAGACGGCGGAGACATAAGCCTTGTTCATGTTGGCATTGAAAATGGCGTTGCCGGTATTGGCGTTGATGGCCGGATCGTTGATGGCCATGACAAAGGGCCGCGTGCCGTAATCGTAATAGGTGGAGCTGGCCCCGCCGGTGACCGTGTTCTTGCCGATCATGCCGTACATGGCCCAGGGCGTGAGCTTGACGCCCTCGAAGGTCAGCGGCACGGACAGCATGAACATGTCCACATTGTCCAGAAAGTTGACGTTGCGCATGCTGCCGTCCGGGCGCCGCTCACCGGCATAATTGTCGTTGTAGGGCCGCGCCCACATGGCGGTGAGACCCACATGCTCGTTGAAGGCATAGCTGGCCGTGATGGCTGCGGCGTCATCATCCCAGAAGGTGGAACCGCCTGCGGCATTGGGCAGGGTGACGCCCTGCAGGCCCATGCGCAGTTTCAGGTCGGTGTTCGGCACAAGCCAGTCGAGATAGGCGCGCTTGACCTTGATGACGTTGTTGCCGTCGGCGCCCAGCGCGCCGCCCCGATCCGCACGGCCCCACGGCGTATCCCCGATTTCAAAGTACAGCGTGCCGGACAGGGCCTCGGAAGCCACGGCATCCATTTGCAGGCGAACCCGTTGCAGGGCGGCAAAATCGTCCGTCGTCTTGACATTGTTGCCGCCGACCTTTTTCACATAGTTGGTGTCCACCAGCCCGAAACCGAACATCCAGTCGCCTTTCATACGAAAGTCAATGGCGCTTGCGGCACGGGCATGCCCGGCCAGAGCAGCGGCGGCCAGCAGCAGAACAACGATCTTCTTCATGATCAGACCTCCTTCTTGTTACGAAACGACATTACGCATTTTCAGCGGCGGCCCGCAGGGTGCGACCGCGCCGGTAGATGAGGGTGGCCGTCAGGGCGCCGATGACGCACAGGGCAATGAGAAAATGGAAGATGACCGCGTAGCCGTCGTTGCCGTAAATATCGAGCCAATGCCCGAACAGCGGCCCGAACAGCCCGTCAGGCACATAGCCGAGCAGGCTGATGACGCTGACGGCCATGCCCGTATACTGGGCGGGGATGCGGATTTCCTCCATGCAGGAAAACATGATGGTAAAGCCCACCAGACCGAAGAAGCTGAACAGCAACGTCATCAGGATGATGATGGCGGACGAGGTGCCCACCGGCAGCATGAGCAGCACCACGAGCATGACGATCAGCGCGAAGAAGCAGAAGATCATGACCAGGGCCGTGGAGCCGATCTTGTCGGAAACATAGCCGCTGAACGGCCCGGTGAAGACGCGCAGGCCAAAGGCGCGAATGGTGCCGAGCACCGCGCCGAAGGTCACCGAAACGCCCAGCACGTTGGTGGTGTAGGGGGTCATGTAGCCGATGCCGATATACAGGCCGTAGCCGCAGAAAATGAGCAGCACCATGAGCCAGACGGAGGAAAGCCGCAGCACCTTGAGGGCGCTCTTGAGCGGCGCTTCCACCGGGGTTTCGACGTGTTCATTGTAGGGCGTGCGATCCGCCACGAAGAAGAGGACGCCCAGCAGGGCCACCACGGCAAATACCCCCTGCCCGATCAGCATGTACTGGAAGCCCACGACCCGTTCGGCCACGCTGCCGTAAACAGCCGCGCCCACAAAGCCGATGATGGAGGAAAAGATGCCGGTGGAGCCGTAGAAGGAGCCGAACACCCTGCCCTGCTCATCCTTGCCGCCGCTTTCGCGCACGGCCTTGATCAGGGCCGACCAGCCGATCATGTTGACGGCCACGGCCAGCACGCCCCAGATGAAGAGGGCAATGGCATAGGTGTGGTAGAAGGCAAAAAAGAAATTGCAGAGCGCCACGATGCCCAGCGACAGGGCAAGCAGCTTTCTGGCGGAGCAGCGGTCGGCCAGCAGGCCGCCGGGAATGTAGAGCAGCATCCCCACGGCGGTGAAGACGGTCATCAGCAGGCCCAGTTCGTTGTTGGTGGTCTGGGTCACCTCGCGAATGACGTCGTAGAACTTGATATGCACATAAGGCAGTGCGCAGGAGGCCGAAAAGGTCAGGCCCAGCGTCAGGATGCGCATCAGTTGCTGAAAGCGTGTCATGCTGTTTTCTCCTTTTTCCTTCGGCTACAGTTGCCCGTAACGGACAGTGTTGCCCACGATGGTGCAGACGACGGCAATGTCCTTGATGCGGAGCGGGGGCACATCGAGGGGATTCTCAGCCAGAATGACGAAATCGGCCAGCTTGCCGGGGCTGATGCTGCCCTTGCGGCCTTCCTCGAAGCCCTGACGGGCGGCATTGATGGTGACGCCCTTGAGGGCCTCCAGCACCGGCACGCCCTGCTCGCGGCTGCCGAGATCCCGCCCGCCGCAGCTGCGCCGGTTGACGGCGGCCCAGACGAGCAGCAGGGGATGGATGGGCGTGACGTAGGTATCGCTGTGCAGGGTGAAGGGCAGGCCCAGCCGCAGGGCCTCGCCTGCGGGACTCATGCGGCAGGCCCGTTCCGGCCCCATGAAGATCTCGTAATGGCGATCGCCCCAAAAATAGGTATGGGTAATGAAAAACGAGGGAATGACGGCCAGCCGGGCCATGCGCTCGAGCTGATCCGAACGGGCCATCTGGCTGTGGATGACGATATGACGCGCATCCAGGCGCGGATGGGCGCTCTGGGCCGCCTCAAAGGCGTCAAGGATGGCCTCGATGGCGGCGTCGCCGTTGCCGTGCACGGCCACCTGCCAGCCTGCGGCATGCAGCTCGCCGATGCGTCTGGTCATGGTTGCGATGTCGCAGGAGGGATAGCCGCAAAAGTCCGACGGCCTGTCCGGGGGAATCCGGTGATAGGGACGGGACAGGTAGCCCGTATAGGCCTGAATGGAGCCGTCGCAGGCCAGCTTGGCCGCGCCCATGATCAGCATGTTTTCCTCATCCAGCGCCTGCCCGGACGGCACCTGCGGATAGGTCGCCCGGAACGCGTCCATGCCGCATTCCTGCCCCACGGGATAGATGACCAGCCGCAGCTTCAGGGCATCCCGCGACAGGGCGGCGCGCAGCAGCCGCAGGCGTTCGCCGCCCACCAGCCAGCCGTCCTGGGCCGTGGTGCAGCCCGCGGCAAGGTACATGTCCGAACCGGCCCGCAGGGCCTGCATGAAGCCGGCCTCGTCCGGCGGCGGCACCAGGGAGAGGAGCGGGCTGGTGGCGGCCTCCATGACGCCGGTGGGCACATGGTTGCCGTCGCGGTGCAGCACCACGTTTTCCCCCGGCTCAGCCGAGGCGTCGGCAAGGCCGACCCGCTCGAGCGCCAGACTGTTGCCGGTCGTCACCCAGCCGGAAATGTGCTGGAGCACGATGGGATGCCGGGTGCTGGCCCGGTCGAGATCCTCCCGTGTGGGGTGACGCCGCTCCGAAACCATCGTATCGTCGTAGCCCCAGCCGAGAATGCACTGTCCCGGCGGCGTTTCCTCCGCCCGTTGCCGCAGCAGCGCCACCATGTCCTCGATGCCGTGCACGCTGCCGAGGGGATGACTGTTCAGATCCACCGCCGCCGTCAGCATGGCGGCATCCACAAAATGGCTGTGCGCATCAATGAAGCCGGGCAGAAGCGTCCGTCCCGCGAGATTGACGTAATGCGTGCCGGCATGGGCCAGGGCGCGCATGTCAGCCAGCCCGCCCACGGCCAGAATGCGTGTGCCGCTCACGGCCACGGCTTCCGGCGACGGCAGGGCTTCATCCATGCTGACAATCGGCCCGCCGAAATAAATGGTGTCGGCGCGCGCCGCGCCTCTGTCTTCAGTCCCGCTCATGGCATCCTCCTTGAAAAACATGCCGGGGGAAATCTCTTCCTGCCGAATGGTTGGACATCGACCCTTACAGGCTTACGCCACCGGCGAGACGCTGCCCATAAGCTGAACACCCGAGATTGCCTGCGGGAACACCTGAATCTTTTTTGGGAATGGCGTATGCAAATTGCCTGAAAAATCATGTAGACTTGCCTTGGACAGACCAGAAGACAGGAGGTCAGCCCATGAGCCTTTCCATCATCATTGCCGAAGATCACGCCCTTTTCCGCAGCGGGCTGAGGCAGCTCCTCGCCCCGGAAGCGGATCTGGAAGTTGTGGGAGAAGCGGACAACGGCCCGGAAGCGGTGCGCCTGTCCGAGGAACGGCATCCCGACGTGCTGCTGCTCGATCTCACCATGCCCGGCGGAGGCGGCCTGGAAGCCATTGCCCGCATCCGCAAACTCAGCCCCCAAACCCATATTCTCGTCATCTCCATGCACGCCTCGGGCATGCATGTGCGTTCCGCCTTCAAGGCCGGCGCGCACGGCTATCTGCTCAAGACGGCGGACAGCACGGAATTTCTCTTTGCCGTGCGAGCCGTGGGCAAGGGCAATCAGTACATCAGCAGCGAGCTGACGGGGCTTGTGGTGGACTGGTGCCTGGGGCAGGGGGGAGACGACGAATCGCCCCTGCTGGACAATCTGACCCTGAGGGAGCGGGAAATCCTGCGCATGGTGGCCGAGGGTCTCTCCAACAAGGAAATCGCCGCCCGGCTCTTTCTGTCGGAAAAGACCGTCATCACCCATCGCGGCAATTTCATGCGCAAGCTGGGGCTGCACAATGTGCGGGAAGTGACCATGTTTGCCATTAGCCACGGCCTCATGCAGGTGAACGGCCAATGAGAGCGCCCCTTGCCGCCGCATGGCTCTGCGCCCTGCTTGTCCTTTGCCTTCGCCTGCCGGTCAATGCCGCAACGGACGAGCTGATCATCGGCATCGAATCGGCCCCGCAGCATGCCAATCCCGCCGTCCTGTCCGGCAGCATCACGGCCGGCATCGGCGCCCAGCTCTTTGCCGGGCTGACCCGTCTGGACAGCCGAGGCCAGGCCCTGCCCTATCTGGCCCAAAGCTGGGAAAGCGGCGGCGACGGCCTGAGCATGACCTTTCATCTTCAGCCGCAGGCCGTCTTCCATGACGGCAGCCCGGTCACGGCTGAGGATGTGGCCTTTTCCCTGCTCCAATGCCGGGAGCATCATCCCTTCCGCTCCATGCTGACCCCGATTACGGGCGTGGACACGCCGGACAGGCACACGGTCGTCGTCCGGCTGCGCCACCCCTTTCCGCTGCTGCCCGCCGTGCTGCTGCCGTCGCTGGTGCCCATCATGCCGCGCCATGTGTACGGCAACGGGCCACCCCTGCCCGAGCATCCCGCCAACCGGCAGGTTGTGGGTTCAGGCCCTTTCATGCTGGAATCCTTCGCGGCGGAGAGCGCCATTCGTCTGGTGCGCAATCCGCACTTCTTCCTGCCGGGCAGGCCCGGCTTTGCCCGCATCACCTTTCGCGTCTTTCGCGATCCGGCGGAAATCCTGCATGCCATGCGTCTGGGCAGTGTGGACATGTACCTTTGCCCCGCCCCCATCGGCCGCACCAACCTTGACCGGCCCGGCATGCCCTGGCAGACCCGGCTGCAGGAGGTGCGGCACATCCATGCCTACACCCTGCTGAACTACAATCTTTCGCGCCCGCCCTTTTCCAATCCGCTGGTGCGCGAGGCCCTGGCCCTGGCGCTCGACAGAAAGCGCCTTGCCGGTCATGCGTCCTTTGGCGGCATGCAGCCCATGAGCGGCCCCTTTCCGCCGGACGCCCCCTTTGCCGTGGCGGTGGAACAGCCCTACGATCCCGCCCGTGCCAATGCCCTGCTGGACAAGGCGGGCTATCCGCGCGGCACGGACGGCAAGCGCTTTGTGCTGCGGCTCAACTATTCCCCGGACATTTCCCCCCTGCTCCGGGATCTCATCAAATATCTGCAGCACGAATTTGCCGTGACCCTCGGCATCGTTCTGGAAACGCAGGATGTGGAAAGCGTGGCCAAATGGCGCGACATCCTGAACAGCGGCAATTTTGACGCCGCGCTGGACGAGGTCTTTTTCTGGCAGGATCCCGTGGTGGGCTTCCATCGCCTGTACAGCAGCGACAACCGGCGCCGGAAGCTCATCTGGACAAATATGACGGGCTATGCCGATCCGCATGTGCAAGCGCTCATGGAACGGGCAATGCAGGAAAGCCGTCCGGTCGAACGGCAGGCCATCTATACCCGGATACAACGGCAAATCGCCCATGATCATCCCGCCCTCTGGCTGATGACCAATCCCTACGTCATCATTGCCTCGCCGGCCATTGACGGCCTGGAAAGCCTTGTGCAGGGCACCATGTCCCCCCTGGACGGCCTCAGCCCCCTGCCCCGTACGGAGGAACCATGAACGGCGCGCCACGTCCCGTCAGCATCACGACTCTGGTGGCCATTCCGCTGCTGCTCTTTCTCGGCGTCCTCCTTCTGATGTCCATCCTGCTCTTCTTTGCCTTCCGGGACATCAATGCGGTTCTCGGGCAGACCGTGGAGGAAAAAACGCCGTTCATCATGCACGCCACCGCCCTTATCCGGCAGTCGGAAGGCTTGCGCAGCATGGTTTTCCGCCTCATGCAGGCCGACAGCTACCTTGTCTGGAATTCGCTGATGGAGCAGGTGCGCATCCGCCTTGCCGAAGGACGGGAAAGCGCCCGCGCCCTGCGCGAACTGGGCCTGTACCCCTCCAAGGTGGAGAATCTGCAGCGGCAGATGGAAAGCCTTTCCTCGGTCGTGGCCGGAACGGACAGCTTCATGGCGCGCTGGCTTCATGCCGGCAACGCGCGCACGCAGCTCATCAAGAGCCTTCATTCCCTGAACGGCGATATGGAGGAACTGGCAGAACGGCAGCCGTGCATAGCCGACTGGCACCGGGGCTGCCGCCTCCTTTCCCAGGCCCTGCTGACGCTTTCCACCCCCATAGATGTGCCCTATGCCCTGCGCCTCAAAGCCGACATCCAGACCCTGAGGCAGCAGGCGGATACGGCCTTGTGCCGCCTGCCTGTCGCAGCCCTTTCGGAGAAGGAACGGGCCACCATCGTGCGCATGCACCTGCTGCTCATGGATTATGCCGATAACGAAGGCATTGTGCGCCTTTTTGACGAGGCCCGGGAGCTGAACCGCCAATATGCGGAAATGTCCATCGAAATTGATGCGCTGTCGGAATCCATCTCCATCAGCGCGGGCGACCTCATGCAGAACGTCAATACGGAACTGACCGATATTGCCGACGGCATCAGCGCACGCATGAAGGAACATGCCCTGATCATCATCCTGTCCGTGGTCACCGTCTTTCTGACCTGCTACATCGCCTACCGCCATTTTCTCCGCAAGGTCGTGCAACCGGTTCTCAGCCTGTACAACTTCCTCCGGCTGCGGGCCTCGGACAGGTCCGCGCGCATCCGCTGCGACGAGGGCGCGCTGGAAGTGCGCGAAGTGGCGCGCGCCCTGTCCTACTTTCTGACTACGCTGGAGGAACGGGAGCGGGAATTGCGCGAATCCCACGCCAATCTGGAAAGTCAGGTCAGCGAGCGCACCGCCGAACTGCGCAAGCTCTCGCAACGCCTGCTGCAAACCCGGGAGGAGGAGCGCTTCCGCCTTGCGGCCGAGCTGCACGACGACATCGGCGCCACGGTCAGCGTCATCAAGCTGGGCATTGAGCGGGCGCTTCACATGCTTGCCCGGCAGGGCCAGAGCCCCGAAGCGCAAGCCCCGCTCAAGGAGGCCATTGACCTGATCCGGGGCATGGCCCGCCAGCTGCGGCGCATCCAGTACGATCTGCGGCCCGCCCATCTTGACGTGGGCTTTCTGCCGTCGCTGCACTGGTTCTGCGAAGACTGGCTGCTGGCCAACGCCCGGACATCCCTGTCGCTGCGGCTCGACATCGGGGAAGAGGATATTCCCATCCCGCTGCGCATCGTGCTTTTCCGTCTGGTGCAGGAAGGTCTCAACAATGTGGCCCGGCACAGCCAGGCCAGCCAGGTGGAAATCCGCATCTCCCGCACCGGGGAGGCGCTGCGCATGTCCCTTGCCGACGACGGTTGCGGCTTTGCCCTGTCCGGCGAGGGAGAGGGCAACGGCCTGCGCAACATGCGGGAACGGGTGGAACTCAGCGGCGGCGATTTCCGCATCGCCAGCGCCCCGGGCCGAGGCACGCGCATCCTTGCCGTCTGGAAAACAGCCGATCTGGCCTTTGCGTAGGCCGGTGCGGCGGCAAGGCGGGCAAAAAAAAACCGCCGGGAATATTCCCGGCGGCCGGCAAAGAAAAAGGGGACTTTTGCAAGTCCCCGTATTTTCTGGTGGAGCTGGGGAGAATTGAACTCCCGACCTCTTGAATGCCATTCAAGCGCTCTCCCAACTGAGCTACAACCCCTTCGGACAAGCTGGATAGTGCCGAAAACCTCCCCTCTTGTCAACGAAATTTTTTGCCAGATGGCAAATTTTCTTTTCCGTCAACAATTCAAGGGCGTTGCGAACTACTTTTCCGCCGCCAGCTTTGCCATGACCTTGCCGCTGGCCTCGAGGGCCTGGGCCAGCACCTCGTCAGCCACGGCATAGGAGAAGCGGATGCAGTTGTCATCGCCGAAGGCCGCGCCCGGCACAAGGGCCACATGGGCCTCATCCAGCAGGCGGGTGCAGAGTTCCGTGGAGTTTTTCACGCTGCCGCCGTAGCAGCCGCTGACATCCACAAAGAGATAAAACGCGCCGTCCGGCTGCGGGCAGACGGCCCACGGCCAGTCGCGGATGACCCGCATGGCCAGGTCGCGCCGCCGTTGGAAGGCTTCCAGCATGGGCTTGAGGCAGTCCAGCGGGCCGTTGAGGGCCGCCACGGCCGCCTTCTGGGCAATGGAGCAGATGTTGGAGGTGCTGTGGCCCTGCATGCCGGAGATCTTCCTGATGAGTTCCGGGTGCGCCACCAGATAGCCCACCCGCCAGCCGGTCATGGCAAAGCTCTTGGACAGGCCGCCAAGGATGGCAATTTCGTCCGGGCGGCGCACAAAATGGTGGATGGCGCTGGCCATTTTGGCCGGGGCGAACACCAGCTGATCATAAATTTCGTCGCAGAGGACAAAGATGCCGCGCTCATGCGCCCATGCCAGCAGGGCGTCCAGCTCCCCGGCGGTATAGACCGCGCCGGTGGGATTGCTGGGCGAATTGAGAATGAGCAGGCGGGTACGTTCGCTTGTCTTGGCGTCCAGCATGGCGGGCGTCACCTTGAAGCCCTGCGCCGCGCTGGCCTGCACCACCACGGGCACGCCGCCCGCCAGACAGACGATGTCGGGATAACTCAGCCAGTAGGGCGCGGGAATGAGCACCTCGTCGCCGGGATTGATGGTGGCCTGAATGAAATTGTAGAGCGCATGCTTGCCGCCGGCGGAAATGATGGTGTTTTCGGCCTTGATGTCGGCGTCGTACACCTTCTTGAAATAACCGGCCACGGCCTGACGCAGCTCGGCAATGCCCGGCACGGGGGTATAACGGCAGAAATTGGCGTCAATGGCGGCCTTGGCCGCATCGCAGATATGTTTGGGCGTAGGAAAATCGGGTTCGCCGACAGCGAGGCTCGTGACCTGCACCCCCTGTTCGCGCAATTCCATGGCGCGGGTGTTGACACTGAGGGTCAGGGAAGGTTTGATGGTGCGCAACCGTTCGGAAATCTGCATGTGGGACTCCTTGCAATCTTGGCTGTCCTGCCGACGGCCCATCCGTCGGCAGGGACAACGTCTGAAGGTAGCAATTTCCCCGCAGGCTGTAAATTGAAGGCCGCCCCCCCGGCGCGCCAGGGAGACATATGATCGTTGAGGCTTCCCGCTCCACTCCGCTGCTGCCCCATGCCCGGCCCTGCGTCCGGGGAACCTTTCTGCGCCGGGTCAAACGCTTCAGCGTGGAAATGCTGCTCGACGGCCGCAGCGTCTGGGTGCACAGCAACAATTCCGGCAGCATGCTGGGCCTGACCCGCCCCGGTCAGCCCATGCTGGCCAGCGTGGCCGGCAATCCGGCCCGCAAGCTGCCCTACACGCAGGAGGCCGTCTGGCTGGGCCAAACGCGCCCGGCGGCGGACGGCGGCTCCCTGCCCGGCGCTGCGGGCTTCTGGGTGGGGGTCAATACCGCCGTGCCCAACCGTCTGCTGGAGGCGGCCTTTCACGCCGGGCGTCTGCCCTTTGCCGCGGGCTATACCCATTGCCGGCGCGAGGCCCGGCGCGGGCAAAGCCGTCTGGATGCCTGCCTGACCGCGCCGGATCGGCCCCCGCTCTGGGTGGAATGCAAAAACGTCACCATGACCGAGGACGACACGGCCTGCTTTCCCGATGCGGCCAGCGAACGCGGGCGAAAGCATCTGCGCGAACTCATGGACATCGTGCGCGGCGGCGAACGCGCGGCCATGTTCTATCTGGTGCAGCGCGCGGACGGCAGCTGCTTTGCGCCGGCCGACTTCATCGACCCCGCCTATGCGGAACTGTTTGACGAGGCGCTGGCCCTCGGTGTGGAAATGTATCCCTGGCGGGCACACGTCAGCCCGCTGGGCATCGATCTGGGAGAATGCCTCCCGCTGCGGCCGACCCCCTGTCCCCGGACGGGACGGCAGACCGCATAACCTTGGCGTGCGATTTCTTGCGGAGGCAAGTATGCTGGGATTTCTTGCTGTACTCGTCATGAGCGCCGTGGCCGTGCTGGGCCTGGGCGCGGCCATAGACTTCTTCGGCCAGACCGGCCGGCGTGCGGGCCTGGGCTGGGGGGCCTTTCTGGTGGGCTGTTTTCTCTTCTTCTGGGTGCTGGGTCTCTGGGAAGGGGCAAGTCTGCATGCCTGGGGCGTGCTGGGCTTTGCCTTCCTCCTCATTCTGGCGGGCGGCTGGGTGCTCCTGCGCGTGGCCCGGCGCATCCGTCAGGCCCGGCGGGAACGCCGCGACCCCGCCGAAAGCCGCTGAAAGGGGCCGGACTCAGCGTCGGGGCCGGATGCGGGCATACACCAGCAGGCAGGCCAGACAGAGCAGGGCCATGCCCGCATACATGCCGCGATAGCCGGTCAGCGGCTGCAGCAGGCCCAGGGCCGCCGGGCCGAAGCCCACGGCCACATCCATGAAGATGTAATAGGTGGAATTGGCCAGCCCCACATGCTCGGGCGGCGTGGCCTGCACGGCAATGGTCAGGCCGCAGGACTGGAGCACGCCGATGCCCGCCCCGATGAGCGCCCCGGCCAGCAGCATGAGCAGGCTGCCGTTGCAGAGGGCCAGCAGACCGATGCCCAGCGCCAGGGCCAGAATGGCCGGATACATGACGAAATCCGGGCCGCGCCTATCGAAAATCCGGCCCGCGCCGGGCCGGGTGACCAGCATGGCCCCGGAATAGACCACAAAGAAGAAACTGGCCGTTTCCGCCAGCGCCAGTTCCTTGGCATAGGGCGTCAGGAAGGCCAGAATGCTGGAATAGCCGATGTAGATGAGAAAGGCCAGCCAGCTGATGGGCAGGGCGCAGGGTTCGAGAAAGTTGCGCCACAGGGGCCGGATGAAGATCACCCCCGCATGGCTCGGCCCGCCCTTCCAGACCACGGACGCACTCATGGCCGCCACCAGACTGAGGCAACTGAAGAGCACGCAGAGCGAAAAATGCAGTTCAAAGGAACCTGTCCGCAGCAGCGACACCCCGATAAACGGCCCGACCGCCGCCGACAGGGCATTGCTCAGCATGTAATAGCCCAGCCCCTCGCCGCGCCGCTCCTGCGCACCATGCGCGAAACGATGGTGCCCAGGGCCGTGGAGGCCGCGCCATAGGCGCAACCGTGCAGAAAGCGCACCATCAGCAGGAGCGGCATGGTCTGGGCCACAAAATAGGTCAGCGAAAACAGCAGATCGCAGACAATGCCCACCAGCGTGATGGCCCGATGCCCCCAGGTGGTCATGAAGGCCCCGGCAAAGAGGCGGGCCACCAGCGCCCCCACGATGAACATGCCGCTCGCCGCCCCGGCCAGGGCGGGCGACGTGTCGAAGGTGGTCATGGCGTAATCGGCCATGACGACGATCAGCATGAAATAGTTGATCATCAGGAAAAAGTTGGCCAGAGTGACGGCTACGAAATCCCTCGTCCAGAGCCGGGCCTTGGCATTCATGCTGCATCCTCCGCAGGGCGTTTTCGGCACTATACGGCAGGCGACGCCGAATGTCCGCATTATTTGCCCAAAATGTGATCGCACTCACAAAAAAAGACAGGACTTGACAGAAAATGTGACTGCTGTCACAGAGCCGCTTCCCCGCCTGTGTTCAAGTGAGGCAACACTTCCTCAAGGAGGCTCTTCATGTTTTGCAATCAGTGCGAACAAACCGCCAAGGGCACGGGCTGTACCATCCTCGGCGTCTGCGGCAAAAATGCCGATGTGGCTGCCCGCCAGGATGAACTGGTGGCCGGCCTGCGTCGCCTTGCCGCCGTCGCTCTCGCCGCCCGTGCTGCCGGCGTGACGGATACGGCAGTGGACGACTTTGCCTTCAAGGCGCTTTTCTCCACCCTGACCAACGTCAACTTTGACCCCGCCGATCTGACCGCCCTGCAGCGGGCCTGCGCGGATCAGGCCCGGGCGCTGGCCGCCAAGGCCGGGCTGCCCCTGCCGCCCGCCGGCTGGCAGGACTTCATCGCCGGCCTGCCGCTGGCCGTGGACGCCTTTTCCGACAATGCGGACGTGCGCTCGGCCATGCAGATTCTGCTTTACGGCCTCAAGGGCGTGGCCGCCTATGCCGATCACGCCGCCGTGCTGGGGCAGCGCGATCCCGACGTGGCGGCCTTCCTGTATGAAGGGCTGGTGGCCGGCACCGCCCTCGCCGCCCGCGACTACGATCTCGACGGCTGGGTGGAACTGCTCATGAGCTGCGGCAAAACCAACCTGCGGGCCATGGAGCTGCTGGAGGCGGGCAATACCGGCCATTATGGGCACCCCGTGCCCACGCCCGTTTCGCTCGGCCAGCGCAAGGGCAAGGCCATTCTCGTTTCCGGGCATGATCTTGCCGATCTGGAAGCCCTGCTCGAACAAACCGCGGGCACCGGCATCAATGTCTATACCCACGGCGAAATGCTGCCCGCCCACGGCTATCCCCGCCTGTCCGCCCATCCCCATCTGGCCGGACATTACGGCACGGCCTGGCAGAACCAGCAAAAGGAACTGCCCGCCTTCCCCGGCGCGGTGCTCTTTACCACCAACTGCATCCAGGATCCCCGCGACTATGCGGACAAGGTTTTCACCTCCGGCAATGTGGGCTGGCCGGGCCTTGTGCATTGCACGGGCCGCGACTTCTCCGCCGTCATCCGCAAGGCGAAGGAACTGCCCGGCTTTGCCGAGGATGTGCCCGGCAAGACCGTGCTTGCCGGTTTCGGCCGCGAAACCCTGCTCGGCGCGGCTCCGGCCGTGCTGGACGCCGTCAGGGCGGGCAAGCTGCGCCACATCTTCCTTGTGGGCGGCTGCGACGGCGCGCGCCCCGGTCGCAACTATTATACCGAACTCGTGGAGAAGATTCCCGCCGACTGCCTGATCCTGACCCTGGCCTGCGGCAAATTCCGCTTCTTTGACAAGGATCTCGGCAGCATCGGCGATCTGCCCCGCCTGCTGGATGTGGGCCAGTGCAACGACGCCTATGCCGCCGTGCGCACGGCCATTGCCCTGGCCGAGGCCCTGGGCTGCGGCGTCAACGACCTGCCGCTGTCCCTCATTCTCTCCTGGTACGAGCAGAAGGCGGTCAGCATCCTGCTGACCCTGCTGGCCCTCGGCGTGAAAAATATCCGCCTCGGCCCGACCCTGCCCGCCTTTGTCTCGCCCGCCATTCTCAACCTGCTGGTGGAAAACTGGGGCATTGCCCCCATCAGCAGTCCGGATGAGGATCTCAAGGCCATTCTCGGCTGACGCTTATCGGCGCGGCGGCGGTTTGCCCGGTCGCCGCCGCGTTCCCCCCACCTTCTTCCCACGGATCGCGCACCATGCCGCATACCGCCACCAGCTCAGAAAGCCGCCTGCGCACGGCCCTGCATCAGCGGGATCTTGCCGCTGTCCTCAACGCGGAAGATTGGGCTGAGCTGGCGGTGCGCGCCCGTCTGCAGGATCTTGCCGCCGGAGAAATGCTCTACCGGGAGGGCGAGCGCATCGCCTCCCTGCCCTTTCTCCTTTCCGGCGAGGTCAAACTTGTCAAGGCCGGGCCGCAAGGCCGCGAATACGTCCTGCACCTGCCGCGCTCCGGCGCCTTCTGCGATGCTGCCGCCCTCTACTACACCGGCGGCGTGCCCACCTCGGCCATCATGGTCACGGCGGGGCGCATCCTCTGGCTGGAAAAAAGCGCCCTGCGCCGCTGCCTGAGCCGCAATCCGGCCCTTGCCGACTACCTGCTGGCCGTACTGGCGCATCGGCAGCGCCTCTTCATCAACAAGATCGCCAGCTCACAGGGCATCATCTCGGTTTCCCGCCGGGTGGCCGCCTGGCTGCTCCATCGCAGCCGCATGGAAAAAAGCGACGCCATCCACCTGTCCGGCACACGCGAACTCTGGGCACGTCTGCTTGGCGTCAGCCGAGAAAGCCTGAGCCGCGAACTCAACGGCCTTGCCCGTGCGGGCGTCATCCGGCTGGAACGCCGCCGCGTCGAAATCCTGCGCCGCGACGTGCTCGAAGGCAGCGCCCATGACTGAAGCGCCCTGCGGCCCGTCCTGCTTGGCCGCCCCTGCCCTGCCTCCCGAGGCGGGGCCGCAGCCCTCCCGCCCCTTCGTCCGCCAGCTTGCGCCCGACGGCCTCAGCCCGCGCCGCGACGGCCCGTTGCGGATAGGCATCGTCTATTCCAGCCTGAGCGGCAATACCCGGCAGGTGGCCCAGGCCCTTGCGGGGCAGGAATTTCCCCTGCATCAGCTTGCCGAGGCTCCCTGCCCGGACAACTTTGATTTGCTCGCCCTCGGCTTCTGGGTACGCCGGGGCCTGCCGGATGAACGTTCGCAACGCTACTGGGAAGGCATCCGGGGCAAGGACATCTTTCTGTTCGGTACGCTTGGCGCATGGCCCCATTCCCCCCATGCCCAACGCTGTCTTGCCGCCACCCGTGAATGCCTGCTCGCCAACGGCAACCGCATTCTCGGCGAATTTCTCTGTCTGGGCCGCGTCAATCCGCATGCCCTCGCCGCCAGCGCCCGCAAGGGCACCCATCCCATGACCGCCACGCGCGCCGCCCGCCTCGCCGAAGCCGCCCGTCACCCCTGCGCGGGCGACTTCGCCGCTGCCCGCGCCTGCTGGCAACAGACCCTCGACATCCTCGCCGGTACGGGTAGGACGTCCTGATTTTCTTGACGTTTCTCCTGTGAAAGGCAGGCTGTCAGGAAGGCGCGCGGCGCGGCCTGCCCGCAGGTCGCCGCTTTGCGGCAAGCGCCTAGTTCCGGGCGGCGGCTCGCGTCGCTTGCAGGGAAAGCAGGGAATGGGCAATCCTGTCAAAATAGCCGTCGAGTCCGAAGCAGCCCAGAACCGCATGCTCGAACGCCAGACGGGCCTCATCGCGCAGCTCGTCGGCTGTCTTCAGAATCCTTCTTGCCTTGACCCGTTCAAATGCGGCCAAAATCGTCTCGCGATCAGATGCCGACACCAAACGCGGGTCGAGCATCTGGCAATGGGAAATGGCGGCCTTGTTGATATCCAGCGCGCCAAGCCCGCGCCCGAATCCCACGGCTTCGATATAAAAAAGCGTAAGGAGGGAATTCAGCAGGGCGTGGTTCAGGTCGTTGTCCGGAAAGGAATCCTTGTGCCGCAAACCAATCAGCCGCTGATTGATGAATGACGGGGTTTCAAACCTGGCAAAAAACAGCCGGCCATCCGGATTCATTGTGGTGAAGATTTCTGCGATTTCTGTATCTTGCAATTCGTACCACTGCATACCCCTCTGCTGCAGCACCTCAGGAAGCGGCCTGCCCGTGCCATTTGTCTGATCGGCGAATCGGGCAATCCATTCCAGGGCGCCCGTGTGCCCGCGCCGTTGCAACTCTTCTTGGGAGACAGCGCAGCAGAACGCGTCATCGTCGGCAGATGCCATGAGCCTGGACACGTTGCGGGCATTTTTCAGCACGTTCTTCAGGTACGCGTCTTCGATGGCGTGCTCTCCCGGCTTCGGATAGAACAGGGCGTCCCAGCCGCGGCGGCTGCCCCTGAAGACATGAAAGCAGGCATTGACCGGCACCAGCTTCTCCCGCACGTCAAGCAGCCATTCCACATGATGAAACAAGGCGTTACGGCACACTTTCAGGCTCAGGAGATCCTCCATCTGCTGCGCAGAGTAGCTCGCGCAAGTCGCCACTGCGGCATCCGGTTCCCTGCCGAGTATGGCGGAAGACACCAGCGTCCTTTCGGCGTCCGCGTCGCCCGCGAGTTCCTCCAGGGATTTTTTCCACAGCCAGAAATCCGTATCCGAGGAGGTCGCCGTGTCGCTGTTTTTTTCCAGCACGAGAAGGGTGGCAACCACGTCAGCGTTCCTGAACCAACGGCCCTTCCCGCTTATATGAACCTGCCGGATTGCGTAGCGGCGCTGCAGGGCGGTCATGAATTTTGCGCCAGCCAGCGTGCCGAGCCAGGAATTGGAGACAATAATGCCCAGCCTGCCGCCCGGCTTGATGATATCGGCAAGTTTCACGGCAAGATGGCAATACAGATCCGAGCGCCCATCCAGATCGGAAGCGAAATCCGTTTGCGCTATGCAGGCGGCATCGTCAGGCGGAATCATCTCAAAGGGCACAAAGGGCAAATTGGATACGACGGCCCCAAATTGGGGGAGCGGAAGACGCATTGTCTCGCCGCTCTCGGGATTGACGATAGACACCTCCTCCCCGACGCTCAGCGTCAGGGCATTGTGCTGAAACAGGCGACTTGCGATATTGATGGTGTCGGCATCGACCATGCTGATATTGGCGACCTGCAAGGGATAGGCATATTTGTCGCACGCCCAGACGGATTCCACGGCCTCACGCGCCGACTGACCCGCTTTTTTGAGCTGAATGGCCACCTTGGGGATTGTGCCCGTACCGCAACAGCAATCGAGAATCGTATCGCTCCAGTCCCGCACCGTCAGGCGAAGCAGGATCGCGGCCAATGCGGTCGGCGTCGCATATTGCCCGTTGATCTCCCGCCTGCCAGCGGCAACGGAACTCTCCAGAACATGCTGCAATGCCTCCTGATCAAGATGCCTCATACCGTTGCTCTTGAGGAAGCATGACAATTCGACGAGATCCTGCCAGGCGGCTTCAGGCAGCACATCGCCATACGTTACCGGGGAAAACACATTGCAAAAATCACACCGCGAAGTGATCCGCGCAAAGATGGCATTGGCCTGCTGAGGAGAGACCGTGGGGCCAAGCTCGTCTATGCACACGGCGCCCATTTGCCGCTCCTTGATGAGATGGGCAAAGATAATGCGATTCGCCCAATTCAGGAGAATCGTTTTCGCATAAGCCGTGTAGTTGTCCGTTTCATCACGTTCATATTCTGTGCGAATATCGCTCCACCAGCTCTCGATATGGGCCGCCACCACGGAATTGCGAAAGGCCTCCCGCCTCAGTTCTGCAGCAACGGCATCCTTGTTCCGCTGTATGATCGCAGCAATGGCGCTTTTTGTGACGACATCCCCGAACGAGGCCCTTTGCAGCCTGCCCGTCGCAAAATACCCATTGATTTCCAAGATAATCTCATCAGCAAGGTGTTCCCAGTCCCTGCGATACGTTTCCACATCCTCTCTGGAATGAATATGGCTGGTTGCATTCCAGACTCTTGACTTGACAAAGCCATTATTCCCGTCGCTGACATAAAGAACCGCGTACCGAAAATTCCAGATCAGGCAACTGTTCAGATGCAGGGCTACGGCTTTGCGCTGGGCATCCCTGATGAACGCCTCATCTTCAATCGGGACGTCGGGCATCTTGATTTCCCATCCCTGCAAAACAATGCGTTGCTCGTCGTCGCCGTAAAGGACTATGTCAGGAAACATCCTCGTGCCGCGCCCGATCGCAATGGTGCTCTCGCCGCCGGCGCGCTTGACAAGCAAATCATTGGCCGAAGCAAAGGCATTGATGCGTGAAATAAGCTCAATGGCCCAGCTGCGCTCATTCCTTCGCATAATCGTTGTCATGGGATCACCGTATGCACTACTTTTCCGCAAAATCTTTTACAAGATTGTTCTGCACGAGGCGCTGACGTGTTTTTCTGTCCAATTTTTCCCATGCCAGGAACAAACGTCTTTTGGCTATATCAAGATAATTTATTTTATCTTTTTTGAACAATGCGACATTTTCATTTTTTTCAATGCCGATGAAGTTCCGCCCTTCCAGCAAGGCGGCCACCAGAAAAGAGCCGCTGCCGAAGGTATTGTCGAGGACGACGTCTCCCGGATTTGAATAGGTGCGGATAAAATATCTCCCCAGCTCAATGGGCTTTTGCGTCGGATGAACGACCTCCCCTTCAGATTCAGCCGTTTTGACATAAATAATATCCGTGGGATAGCGCTCGCCCGAGCTGGCCACGCGGACAGGCTGAAAGTCGCCATAACTTCCGCTCAACTGATCCTTTCTCACGCCCTTGTCGTACGGTTCGCCCTTTGTCATTTGCGGATGATATGTCGGTTGCTTTTTATAGAATATGCAGACTTCCTCATATTTTCGTAAGGGCTGCTTCTTGGCGTTCAGGAAGTTTGTCGGCTTTGATTTTTCCCATATCCATTTGTATTTGTAATACTTCTCCTGACTCATGATGAGCTTTGCGGTAAACAGGCCCTGCGACGTAAGCGCAATGACGCCATGAGGCTTGACAATGCGCAGATACTGTTTCCACAATAAATCCAGAGGAATATAACTATCCCACCGATTCTGGGTCATGCCATACGGCAAATCGCAAAGAATCAAGTCGATGGATGCATCGGGGATACGCTGCATGCAATCAAGACAATCTTCCTCAAACAGGCCATTGATCATCGGATAAAGTTGAGGATTTATATCGTTCATCCTTGTCTCCGCCAAAGAGTCGTTCACGGCAGCGGTCGGGAGCAGCCGCCTGCATGACGGCTCATCCTGCCTCCGCATTGCATGCCTTGCGGCAAAGACGCCGATCCATCGCTCGCTGGCCAGCGTCAACCGGTTGTCCGGCGAACGGCGCCCCGGACGCGGATTCCGCCGCAGGCGATGGGGAATCGTCTTTCAGGGTGCACGCTTCCCGGCACGGGCAAGGGGGCCGCATTGCGGGCAGCGCTGCGGCTAGAGCAGGGAACCTTCCCAGTTGAAAAGGCCGGGGCGGCGGGCTTCGAGCAGGCCCTGCGGCACATGCTCTTCAAGGCGGGCGAAGAAACTGTAGCCCGCAGCCTGCAGTTCCTGCCGCTTGTCGGAAAGATCCAGCGCCCAGCCGGGATAGATCCAGACATTGCCGCCGTAGGTGCGCGCCCAGAATACTTCCCCCTTGGGGCTCAGGAACGGCTCATTGGGCTTGATGCCCAGCAGACCGAAACGGCTGATGCCCACGGGCCAGAAGCCGGAAAGCACCATGCCGAGAGGCAGGGGACTTTGCCCGGGCAGGGCAAGGAAGTCCTCGCGGCTGAGTTCCGGGCTGACGTAGGCCGCGCTGAAGCCCATATCCCGCAACACCGCAAGGGCGGCGGCATTGGCGACATTGCAGAACGGCCCGGCCACAAGATCCAGCTCCCCGCCCCCGTCGCCGACGGGGAAGAGATCCTTTTGCCACGGAGCATTGCAGACGAAATGCCGCGCGCCTTCGCGGCAGAGCTGACGGATGCGGCGCTGCAGGCCCTCCTCTTCCTCGGGCCAGACCACGGGCGGCAGCCACCAGCTGATGCGCGGGGCCACGGTGCGCGAAATTTCCGCCGTGCGCGGCGAGAGCCAGAGGCCCGTCGTCTGCTGACGGCTGCCGCGCGTTTCGCGGCCTTGCGGCAGGGTGGAGCGCACCACTGTATCCGGGCGCGGGACGGGCTTGACGGCGGGCGGAAAGACAGGGGCCTTTTCCACGGCCCGGCTTTCCCGCACGGGCAGGGCGTTGAGCCGGGCCTGCCACTGGCGCAGAAGATTCATGAGTTCGGGATCGCGCCGGTCAATGAGAAAGACGGGCGTCCCCGCGCGCGGGGTCTTGTGCTTGGGCAGCCGCAGGAGCAGGGTTCCGGCCTTGGGGATGCGCCGCGTGACCGGCAGGGTGGCGTGCCAGCGCTCGTCCTCCACGCCCACACGCAGGTAATCCTGCGGCAGAAGCTCGAAGTACGGCTTGAGGGTCACGCGCCCATCCTGCTCGATGCGGATCTTGCCCGCCAGCAGGCCGGAACTGGTCAGGCCCGACGGCGAGGTGGGAATGGTATTGTCCTTCTGCGGCAAGAAGCGCGCCCGCGTGCCCGGACGGCCCAGGGCCATTTCCAGGATTTCCTCGGCATCGCGCCGGGCATGGGCGTCGCCGGGGTTGTCGCGCAGCATGCGGTAGGCGGTCACCACATGATAGACATAATGCGGGCCTTTCTTGCGGCCCTCGATCTTCCACGACACAAGATGGGGAATGCCGATCAGGGTCTTGGCCAGCACGTCAAGGGAAAGATCAAGACAGGAGAAAAAGCGCCCTTCGCGCCCCTTGCCGGGCGAACGCCGCTGATCGCGCTCATGGCCCCGCGGATGGATTTCCCGCAGGGGATGCCCCTTTTGCCGGGCCTCCTCGCGGGCTTCGCGCTGTTCGGCCTGCTTGAGCAGGGCGAGCGTCGCCGAACCGCCCTGGCGGTACACGCGCCGGCAAGGCTGGACGCAGCGACCGCGCAGGCCGCTCTTGCCGCCCATGTAGCTTGACCAGTAGCAGCGGCCGGACACGCAATAGCAGAGCGCCCCATGCACGAAACATTCCAGATCCAGCCCCTCGGGACAGGCTTCGCCCATGAGGCGGATTTCGTCGATGGACAGCTCGCGCGGCAGGATGACGCGGTCGGCGCCAAGGGCCTTTGCCGTATGCAGGCTTTGCGGGCTGGTGAGGTTGCCGAGGGTGGAGAGAAAGAGGCCGCCCTCGAAACCGGCCTGCCGGGCAATGTCCACAAAGGCCAGATCCTGCACAATGAGGCCGTCGGCCCTCACCTGCCGGGCCAGCCGGTGCACGAGGCGGTAGGCCGCCGCCGGTTCGCCGGGCTTGATCAGGGTATTCATGGCCACATAGACGCGGGCCTGTTCGCTGTGGGCCAGATCAGCGAGGCGGGAAAGCTCGGTCAGGCTGAAATTCTCGGCCTGCATGCGGGCCGAGAAATGCTTGAGGCCCAGATAAATGGCATCCGCGCCGGCGGCAAGTCCGGCCAGAAAGGAGGGGATGTCGCCCGCCGGGGCGAGAATTTCCGGACGCTGGGGCGTGGGGAGAGGCAGATCAGGCATAGTTGTAATAATCCTTGAACCAGGTCACGAAACGCGCCAGCCCCTCCTTAAGGGGGGTCAGCGGCGCAAAGCCCGTGACCGCGGAAAGATCGTCAATGTCGGCCCAGGTGGCCCGCACGTCGCCGGGCTGCATGGGCAGGAGTTCGCGCCGGGCCGTGCGGCCCAGGGCCTCTTCCAGTGCGGCAATGAAGTCGTTGAGTTCCACGGTCTGGTTGTTGCCGATGTTGTAGATGCGCCACGGCGCGCTGCTGCTGGCCGGATCGGGCGCATCGGCCTGCCAGTGGGGGTTGGGCCGGGCAGGCTGCGTCAGAAGGCGCACCATGCCTTCCACGATGTCGTCAATGTAGGTGAAGTCCCGGCGCATGCGGCCCTCGTTGAAGACCTTGATGGTCTCGCCGCGCATGATGGCATGGGCAAAGAGCTGCAGCGCCATGTCCGGCCGGCCCCACGGCCCGTAGACCGTAAAGAAGCGCAGGCCCGTACAGGGCAGACCGTACAGATGGGCATAGGCATGGGCCATGAGTTCATTGCTTTTCTTGGTGGCCGCGTAGAGGCTGACCGGATGGTTCACCGCGTCGTGCTCGGAATAGGGCTGATGCGTGTTCAGGCCGTACACCGAGGATGAGGAGGCAAAAACCAGATGTTCCACCTTGTGGTGGCGGCAGCCTTCCAGCAGATTGCCGAAGCCCACCAGATTGGCGCTGACATAGGAGGCCGGGTTCTGCAGACTGTAGCGCACGCCGGCCTGGGCGGCCAGGTTGACCACATGGCTGAAGCCTTCCCCGGCAAAGAGCCTTTCCAGGCCCGCGGCGTCGGCCAGATCCAGCCGCACGAAGCGAAAGCCCGGCAGGCCGTCCAGTTGCGCCAGCCTGTCCCGCTTGAGCTGCACATCATAATAGTCATTGCAATTGTCCAGCCCCACCACGCGGTGGCCGTCCGCCAGCAGACGCCGCGCAAGATGGAAGCCGATAAAACCCGCCGCACCCGTAACCAGAACATGCATGGCCGCACCTCCCCTTGGCAGACTAAGCCAGATGGGCCGTCGGGGCAAGCGCCATTGTACCTGGCCCTTGCCGCCACAGGGCGCTTCTGCTAAGAAAATCCGCATGAATACGCCCCATTCGCGCCGTACATACGATGCGCCCCATTGGCTGGAAAGCCGCCACAAGGATACCATCATCTACCTGCTGGTAGCCATTTTCCTGTTGGAACTGGCTGTGGGCGGGGCCGCCGTGGTCTACGGCATCATGCATGCCGAGCCGCAGGTTCCCGGCGGGCCGCCGCTGCCGCGCTTCCCCTGGCTGGGCTGGGGCATTGCGGCCCTCCTGCTGCCCGTGGGCCTGCTGCTCATCCTGCATCTCTCCGGGCTGATGGTCGGTCGCACCATCGACCGCCCGGCGGACGGCGCCGCCCCGACGGGCACGCCGCACACGGACGCCGCTCCCCTGCCGCCGCATGTGGAACGCTTTTACAGCATCGTGCGCCATGCTCCCACGGTGGTCATCCTGCTTTCCCTGCTCGTTTTCGGCGGCCTGCTGATTTTCGTGGACGGTCTGCTGGAGGCGCTGGGTCGGGTCGGCGTCGCGCTCCTGCCCTATCTGCCGTGGCTGATAGGGGGCCTCGTGGTATTCCTCACGGTCTGCTATGTGGCACGGCAATTTTTCCTGTACCGGCACCATCGCATGGAGCGGGAATACGCCTTTCGCCAGAGCGTGCTGGAACGCACCGGGGTCATCCTCCTGCCGGACGGCAGGACGCCGCTGCAGATTCCCCCCGCCGCCGTCAACGCCCTGCCCGCCGGGAACGGGGACGGGGACACCCCCCCGGATCATTCCCCGCTCCACCCGGGGGGCGCGCACGAGGCGGACGATATTGTGGATGCCGACGTGCAACCCACTGTCCCGAAAGCGGAATAGGGCGCGCGGTTGCACAGATCGGGCTGAAACGCTATGCTCAAGCCAACCCGGGCCTCGTTTTCCCCGGCCTGCGTGCAGGCATGGCCCGCAGGGTCGGCGGCAACCCTTCCGGGGCTGCCGTGCAGCGGCTTGCGGCCGCCATTTTTCAAGCTGTTGTGAAGGGATATTGTGCCAAAGACACCTTACGCCACACCGGTGCAGGTCACGCGCGCCAGCCTGCCGCCCCTGGAAGATTTTTTGAGCCATGTGCGGGAAATCTTTGCCTCCCGTCAGCTGACCAATCAGGGCAAACTGGTCATGCGGCTGGAGCAGGCCCTGCGCGATACGCTCGAGGTTCCGGCGCTTTCCCTCTGCAATAACGGCACCGTTGCCCTGCAGCTGTCCCTCAGGCTTCTGGGACTCAACGGCAAAAAGGTCATCACCACGCCCTTTACCTATGTGGCGACGCTCTCATCTCTCCTCTGGGAGGGCTGCACGCCGATCTTTGCCGATATCGATCCCCGCACCCTCTGTCTTGATCCCGCCGAGGTCGAGCGCCGTCTTGCGGAGCACCCCGATGCCGCCGGCATCCTGCCGGTGCATGTCTTCGGCAATGCCTGCGACGTGGAGGCGCTGGCGGCCATTGCCCGCCGCCACGGCCTGCGCATCCTCTATGATGCGGCCCACGCCTTCGGCAGCACCCTCGACGGCAGGAGCCTCTTTGACTGGGGCGACGCCGCCGTGGGCAGCTTTCACGCCACCAAGCTGTTTCATACGGTGGAGGGCGGTTGCGTCGTCACCCATTCCGCGCAAGACAAGGAACGGCTCGGCCTGCTCAGGGCTTTCGGCCATCGAGGCGACGAGCATTTCTGCCTCGGCATCAACGGCAAGATGTCCGAACTGCATGCCGCCATGGGCCTCAGCCTGCTGCCCCAGCTGCCGGATATGCTGGCAGGCCGCAGGCAGCGCGCGGAAATGTATGATCGGGAACTGCGCCTCGAGGCCTCCCCGCTGCGCCGCCCGGCCCTTGCGCCAGGGCTGAACTGGAACCATGCCTACTATCCCGTCATATTTCCCGATCACGCCATGCTCATGCGGGCCGTTGCGGCCTTGCAAGCGGAAAACATCTTCCCCCGACGCTATTTCTACCCCAGCCTGACGCGCCTGCCCTATGTGGACAGTCCGGCCTGCCCCATTGCGGACGACACGGCAGAGCGCATCCTTTGCCTCCCCTTCTGGCCGGACATGGACGAAGCCTTGCAAGTGCGCATTGCCGCCCTTGTCCGTGGCGTCTGCCGCGCCTGACCCGAAAACGGCGTCTGCCGCGCAACCCAAAGAGCGTATCCGCCGTTACCGGAACGTACGCGCAGGCAATGTGCGCTGGCGGATTCGCTGATGGCGCCAGACCGTCTTGCGGACTTGCGGTTTTCCCATGTCCGCAGGGCACAGCCCTATCCGGTGCACAGTATCCCGCGCCGGGCATGGTCGCCTGTGGCGGGCGCTGGCGGGCGGCAACAGGGCTGTTTCTTGCGGTTTTGCGGTACAAAAATGGCGCCCTTGTCGGACGTACCCGCCATGAAGCCATTTTTGGCGGCAGGACATGCCGGCGAGTTGTTTTTTCTCGCCTTCACGCAATGAAACGGAAGAACGCCAGGACGAGACAAAAACGTTCTCCGGCGAAACAAACCATGAGGACGTATAAAAGACAACTCCTCATGGTTATTGACAATATTGGCATGCTTTGCGGCGTGGCACATCCGGCACGATACGGCCCGCGCCCGGGAGAACATTCGCTTTCCGGGCGCGGGCCGTCAAAATGTCCGCCTGTCACGCGGACGCCGCGCTAAGTATGACGCGGTTCCCGACGCGACGGCCTAGCGCCGGGGCCGGGACGGCCCGGGCGGCTGGGGCCGGGACGACCCGGACGGCTGGGGCCGGGACGACCCGGACGGCTGGGGCCGCGCCCATGATTGCGGCGGCTAGGCCCGCGCCCGCGACGGCTGGGGCGGCTGGGGCCACGGCCGCGACGGCTGGGACGGCTGGGCCCACGGCCACGGCGGCTGGGACGGGTACGCCGCGAGCGCGGCGCGGCTTCGGCCTCGTCCAGCCCCAGGAGCTGCGGGCCAGTGTAGGCCAGACCGGCCGCCACAAGCCCCAGCAGGAAACGGCGACGGCTGGTCACCGTCCGTTCCCGTTCTTCATCATTCCGCTGGTTCATTTCGTGCTCGTTCATGATTCCCTCCAGTATCATGGAACGTTACGTGATCGCCGCTCTCGCTCAAAGAGCGGTGCGGACGGCCTCGCGGAGCGTTTCGGCGGCAGCGGCAATCTCCATGCGCAGGCTGCCGCCGGCGGCGTTTTTGTGCCCACCGCCTCCCAAAGCGGCGGCTGCGGCGCGTACATCCGTTTCCCCGAAGGAACGCAGACTGAACTTGCACAGCCCCGGCGCATCCTCACGCAGGAGCGCCGCCACGCGCACGCCGGCAAGCCGGCGCATCTGCTCCACAAAGCCTTCCAAATCTTCCTTGCTTGCGCCGCATTCCTGTAAATCATCCAACCGAACGGCACAAAAGGCAAGCATTCCGTTCTGTTCAAGCGCCAGCCGCTGCATGAGCCGCGCCCAGAGGCGCATGCGGCCCATGCTCCAACCATTGTCCAGCCGCTGGCGCAGCAGGGAGATGTCGCAGCCCTTGTCCACAAGATGGGCAGCCAGATGCAGGACGGCGGCGCTGGTATTGCCGTGGGCAAAGCCGCCGGTGTCCGTCACAAGCCCCAATGCCAGGGCCTCTCCCAGCGGCCCGCTCAATTCGAGATCGAGGCAGATGGCCACATACGCCGCCAGCTGGGCCGTGGCGGCGGCTTCAGGCTCAATCCAGTTGTCCACGCTGCCCATGCCCGCGCTGCCGAGGTGATGATCCATATTGAGGGATGCCAGTCCGGGCAGGGCCTTTTCCAGCTCGTCGCCCAGACGGTGCGGCTCGCCGCAGTCCAGCAGCACCGCCGCGCCGGGCCGGAAGGGCAGGCGCTGAAGGCTGTCGTGCATGATGCCCGGCAGGGGCAGAAAGTCCAGATAGGCGGGCACGCCGCTGCGGCTGTAGATCACGAACTCCCGGCCCAGGGCGCGCAGCATCCAGCCCACGGCAGCCACGGAACCCAGGGCATCCCCGTCCGGATTGACATGCCCGGCCACAATAACGCGATCCAGCCCGCGCAGGCTTTCGGCCAGCCGGGCGGCAGGAGCGCGCCATTCCTCGGGGATCAGGTCAGTCGGCCACATGAATTTCCACCTCGCTGTCAATCATCTCTTCCGGACAGACGGCCTCCATCATGAGGGCGCATTTGTCCATGCGGCTGCGCAGATGACTCTCGTTGTTGGACAGGGAAACCACGGTCAGCCGCAGCCGGGTGAGGCTGTCTTCGCTGCCGGCCTCGGCAATGGCCACATTGAAGCGCTGCCGCACCTTCTGCTTCAGGCTGTTGGCCACGCGGCGCTTGGCCTTGAGATTGTCGTTGCCGTGCAGGGCAAACTCCACGGTGAGCAGCGCCACGAACAGGTTTGCCATATGTCCGTCCCGTTGACTGTTTCCTTCTGTATCAAGAGCACTATGCCCAAAGGCTCGCGACAGTGCAAGGGGCATTGCCGCCCGGGCCGTACCGCCCTGCCCGGCTCTCTGCCGTTCCTCCAAAAACATGCCGCTTCCGCGGGCACGGAAACGGCATGGAGGATTTTGGCGGTGTGGCCGGGGCGAGCCGGGCTATTCCACGGTGACGCTCTTGGCCAGATTGCGGGGCTGGTCCACATCCTTGCCCAGATAGTCGGCCATTTCGTAGCTGAAGAGCTGCAGCGCGGGCAGGGCCATGAAGCCCGCCAGCGGCGCGGGCAGGGCGGGAATGATCCACACGTCGTCGGCATCGACCTCGCGCCCGCCGTTGCAGATCGCAATGACCTTGCCCTGCCGGGCTTTCACTTCCACCATGTTGGAAACGACCTTGGGCTGGAGATTATCATCCAGCGCCAGCACCAGCGAGGGGAAAGCCGGATCGATGAGGGCAATGGGGCCGTGCTTCATTTCGCCGGCGGCATAGCCTTCGGCATGGATGTAGGAAAGCTCCTTGAGCTTGAGCGCGCCTTCCAGCGCCAGCGGGAAGCAGTGTCCGCGCCCCAGATAAAAGAAGTTGCGCGCCTGCGCATACACGCGCGACAGCTCCCGCGCCCGTTCGTGCATGGCGGGCAGGGCCTCGGCCAGCCGCTGGGGCAGGGATTCCAGCAGGGCCAGCTGCCGCGCCCGCGCCTCGGGGCTGCCCACGCCGGCGCGCCGCCCCCAGTACAGGGCCATGAGGGCCAGCATGAGCATCTGGCTGCACATGGCCTTGGTGGAGGCCACGCTGATTTCCGGCCCGGCCTGGGTGAGGATGACCGCCGAAGCCTCGCGGGCTATGGACGATCCCACCACATTGCAAAGGCCGAGCACCGGCACGCCCTTCTGCCGCGCGATGCGCAGAGCCGCCAGGGTATCCGCCGTTTCGCCGCTCTGACTGATGACCAGCACCATGTCGCCCTTGCCCAGCAGAAGGCTGTCCCGATAGCGAAATTCTGAGGCAATCTCCACCTGCACCGGCACCTGCGCCCAGCTTTCCAGCAGATGCCGTCCCCACATGCCGGAATGGTAGGATGTGCCGCAGGCCACGATATGCAGCCGTTCCGGCACGGGCAGATCGTCCAGCTCGGGCAGGTGCGCCTCCCCATCCTGCACGCGACCGCTCAGGCCGTCGGTGATGACGCGCGGCTGCTCAAAGATTTCCTTGAGCATGAAATGCCGGTAGCCGCCCTTTTGCGCGGCCTGCATGTCCCAGGTGATGGTCTGCACCGGGTGCGCCACCGGCGCGAGATCCTCCAGACGCAGGATCTCGTGATGCCCGGCATCGCAGCGCACAATGTCGCCGTCCTCAAGAAAGATGACCTGTCGCGTATAGGGCAGGAAGGCCGGAATGTCCGAGGCCACGAAATGCTCGCCCGTGCCGAGGCCGAAAATGAGCGGTGCGGACATGCGGGCGGCCAGCAGGCTTTCGGGCTTGTCCCTGTCCATGAGACAGACGGCATAGGCCCCGTGGGCCTGCCGCAGGGCCGCCGCAAAGGCCTGCAGCAAATCCGGCTCGCTCTTGCGACATTCCGCAATGAGATTGACGAGCACTTCGGTATCGGTCTCCGAATGGAAGACATAGCCCTTTCGCAGCAAATCATCCTTGATTTCCTGATAATTCTCGATGATGCCGTTATGCACGATGGCCAGACGCCCGTCATTGCTGAGGTGGGGATGGGCGTTGCGCTCCGCCGGTTCGCCGTGGGTGGCCCAGCGGGTATGCCCCATGGCGGTGGTGGCGAGCGTCACCGGCTCAAGCGCGAGTTTTTCCTCCAGAGCCGCCAGTTTGCCCTTGGCCCGGATGACGGTCAGTTCCCCCTTGAGACCAAAGGCCACGCCCGAGGAGTCATAGCCCCGGTATTCCAGACGCCGCAGCCCTTCCACCACCACGGGAACGCCGGGCCGGTGGCCGGTATAGCCGATAATGCCGCACATATTCAGCTCCTGTAAAAACCCCTGTCCGCATCCTGGGACGGGGACAGGGGGAAAGAATCAGAAAAAAAACGCGACGCTTAGCCGCCGATCTGCCTGATCAATTCGGGATTCTGCCGAATTTCGGCCTTGCGCTGCAACGCATTGCGGAAGAGCTGGGCGAGTTCCTCGCTGCGGCGGTTGCGCAGCTGAGCGTCAAAGTTCTCCCGTATGGCTTCCCATTCGGCGGGATCGGCTTCCTGAATGCTGTCCACCCGGCAGAGCAGTGCGCCGGAACCTTCCTTTTCGCCGGAAACGCTATACACGCCCTTGAGCCACGAACCGTCCGCCGGAGATTCAAAAACCGCGGCGGTCAGCGAAGTATTGGGCGCAAAGTCGGCCAGAAGCCCGTCGCGCCCCATGACGGCCTGCTTCAGATCGGCGTCCGTCTTCTCGAGGGTCGCCCGTTCCGCCTCGGCAGCCTTGCGTGCGGCCTCGAGGGCGCGTTCGGCCACGATCTTCTTTTCAATATCCGCGCGCACGTCCGCCAGCGGAGGAATGTGGGCCGGTTCGGTCGCAAGCACCCGCACGATGAGATAGCGTTCACCGGCTTCCAGCGCCGTGTCCACGGGATTGCCGCTGCCCGCGGCCATGATGAGGGCAATGTTTTCCGGCGAGAGGGAAAGGGCCTTGCCCAGATCGGCGGCGGAAAGCGCTTCCGTCTTTTCCGCGCTCAGGCCGAAACGGGCCGCGCTGTCGGCCAGGGACTTCTTGAGGATATTATCTTCCACCAGACCGTCCAGGGCGTCATTGATCTTTTCCCGGCCCTGCAGACGGGACAGTTCGGCCCGGATTTCGCCTTCCACCTCGGCCAGGGGCCGCTGCGCGGCGGCCTTTTTTTCGCTGACAAGGATAAGATGCAGCCCGAAGGGACTGCGCACATTGTCGGACAGCTTGCCCGGCTCCAGAGCAAAAGCGGCTTCCTCAAAGGCGGGAACGGTCTCACCGCGCCTGATCCAGCCCAGTTCCCCGCCCTTGTTGGCGGCATTGGGGCCGTTGTGGGCGTCGGCCACCTCGGCGAAGGGCTTGCCGTCGGCCAGCTCCTTGCGGATGGCGGCCATGCTTTCCTCGGCCTGCTTCACATCTTCGGGCGAGGCATTTTCGGGCAGCGGCACAAGAATGTGCGCGGCCTTGATCTGTTCCGGCGTCATGAAGCGCGATGTATCGCGCGCGTACTCGGCTTCGACCTCGGCGGCGCTGATGCTTTCGGGCTTCACCAGCAGGGCGGGCGACACGGCCACATATTCCACGGCGGCCTTGGCCGGAATCTCGTAATCCTTCTTGTCGCTCTCGTAGCGCTTGGCGATGTCCTCGTCGGAAACCTTGATTTCCGCAGCAAAGCGGGAAGCCGGAATGAAGGCATAGGACACGGCGCGCTTCTGCCGCAGATACTGATAGAAGGCAAGGGACTCGTCCATATTGCTCCAGACGCCCGCAGCCACCAGCGCTTCCAGCTTGTTGCGCAACAGTTCCTCCCGCAGCATGTCCTCGAAGGCCGTCACGCTGCCGTAGGCACGTTCCACGGCGCTCTTGAACAGGGCGGGGTCAAATTCTCCCTTGCTGTTGCGGAAGGCATCCACCGCTTCCACGGCCTGCCGCATTTCCTGCGGGGAAACGCTGATGCCCAGGCGCGTGGCCTCCTGCGCCAGCAGGGTCTGCATGATGAGCGCTTGCAGCACCATCTGTCCGACGTTCTGCCGGGCCAGATCTTCGCGGCTCATGCCGGGATTCTGGCGTTGCAGGCTTTCCACGGCCTGCTGATAGGCCTTCTGGTAGCGGCCGATGGAAATGCCGTCGCCATTGACCACGGCCACCACGCTGCCGCTGCTCGTGTCGGTCAGGCTGCCCACGCCCCAGAAAATGAAGACGACGATGATCAGGCCAAAAATCAGTTTGACGCCCACGGACTGGGCATTGGAACGGATAAAATCGAGCATGGTTACTCCGGTGAGGACGTACTGACGCCGAAAGACGCGTCGCAAAAAGGCAGTTTAGCCGCATTGGGCCGGAAACTCAAGCACGGCGGGCCACGGGAGGGAGCGGGGAATACGGCGCGGCCTCAGCCGGCGCCGGGACAGGTTCAGGGCGTCGCCTTCCCGGTAAGCGCAACGCCTTTTCCCCATTCAACGCATCAATGCATGGCGCTGCAAACCGCTCACCTGTCTTCACCGCCACACAGAATCCATGCTGTGCAACACGCAGGCTGCACAGCAGATTTTTTTGCCGACATATTGAAAAATGTGAAAATCTATTTTTCCGGCAGCTGCCGTGCCCTATCTGCCAAGCCCACTCTCGTGAGTCCATTTGATTTGATTATTTCCAATACATCTTCTTTTGTTAAGGGAAATTGTCGTATCATAGCTTTGAGATTGTCTTCTCCAATTTCTTCAAGCCAGCAATATAATGCCCATTCCATTCTGGCTTCACAAGAATTTCTTTTGCCTTGGGTATTCCGTAAACGTTGGCATAAATGACAAATCTGCAAAAACCCTCCGGCATGACTTTATCAAGGTACAGCATTGTTCCGGGAGGCAGGATACAAAATGGAGCTTTTTTTCTTCAAAACCTTCATATGAAACAAGCAAAGGTTCTTCTGTTTTATACAGTTTCATCTGGCACTTGTCATGAACATGCTGTACAAATATCGCCACTGCCAGCAATCATGCAAGCAATAAACTTATACGTATTTTTACGTTTCTTGCCATATCTTGCCATGCCATGAGAAAAGCGTGCTGAGGAAGGGAGGGTGCGCCTGCGGGGAAGGGAACCCCTCCAGCGACGACGACCGAAAGGCGGTCGCAGACACTGCCCGTTGGGCGGCGCAGGCGCTTTGCGGGCATCGACAGCAGAGCGAGGGGTTCTTCCCCCAAAAAACAGGCAGCAAATGGCGTCAGCAGGCCCTAGTCGATGGGATGACCGGCGGCGCGGTATTCGTTGAGCTTGTTGCGCAGGGTGCGCACGGAAATGCCGAGCAGTTCGGCGGCCTGGGTGCGATTGCCCGCCGTGGCTTCCAACCCCTTGATGATCATGAGGCGTTCCATTTCATGCAGGGGAATGACCGCTCCGGCAAAGGGGCCGCCGCCCACGCTCGCGGCGACTGGCGGGGCGGCTTCTGCCGCCGGCACGGGAATGTCCGCATCCCGCGCCTCGACCGCATCCGCCGCCGCTGAAGCGGACGCCTTGCCGGCGGTGTCCTCGGGCAGGGGATCGTGATCCTCAAAAAGGGGCCAGCTGTCCTCTTCCAGCAGGAAATGACAGGGTTCGATGGGACGTCCGTTGGCCAGCAGCACGGCGCGTTCCATGAGATTCTGCAATTCGCGCACATTGCCGGGAAAATCATAGGCGGCCAGCCAGTTCACGGCCTCCGGGGAAAGGGAGCAGGGCGGCAGCTGGTATTCCCGCACATACATGTCCATGAAGAAGCGGGCCAGCTCCTGCACGTCATCGCCGCGTTCCCGCAGCGACGGCAGGCGCAGGGGAATGACGTTGAGACGAAAATACAAATCCTGCCGGAATTTCCCCTGCTTGACCCAGTCCTCGAGATTGCGGTTGGTGGTGGCCAGCACCCGCACATCCACATGCACGGTTTCCGTGCCGCCTACGCGATCAATCTCGTTTTCCTGCAGCACGCGCAGCAGCTTGGCCTGCAGGGCCAGATCCATTTCGGAAATTTCGTCCAGCAGAATGGTGCCGCCGTCGGCCAGCTCGAATTTGCCCAGCTTGCGCGAAATGGCCCCGGTGAAGGCCCCCTTTTCATGCCCGAACAGTTCGCTTTCCAGCAGATGTTCCGGCAGGGCCGCGCAATTGACGGCCACAAAGGGGCCGCGCGCGCGGCGGCTCATGGCATGCAGGTAGCGGGCGAACATTTCCTTGCCGGTGCCGGACTCGCCGGATATGAGCACCGTTGCCCGCGAACCGGCCACCTGACGCGCCAGCTGCATGACGCGGGCAATGGCCGGATGATGGCCCACAATGCGCGGGCCGCCGCCCAGATCCCCATATTGGGGCTTGTGCCCGCCCAGAGTGCTGGCCGCCGGCACGGGGACGGAACGTTGCTGCGTCCGCACCGCGGCCTGTATGCGTTCCACGCTCAGCGGTTCCAGCCAGTAGTCGCGCGCGCCCATGTGCATGAGGCGTTCGGCCTCCTGCGGGCTGCCCTTGTCCGTAATCACGATGACCGGCGGAAAACGGGGATCGTCCGCGCCCACCGCCAGCAGATCCTCCACCTTGAAGCCGGGCAGGCTGGGACGGGCAAAAATGACGTCCGGCCCCGATTTTCGGATAAAAACCGAGGCCCCCTTGAGATTTTCCGCGATGCCCAGTTCAAAACCGGCATCCCGCAAGGGTGGAAAAATGGCTGTAATGGCCTGCGCAGGGGCGAGAAACAGCAAGCGCCGCGTTGACATGACCCCGTTTCTGTAACCCGTTGCGTTCCACTTTGCAACACGGGAAAGCCGGCAGGGGTGACAATTCCCGCTTATTTCCGTATGGATCCGGCATGGAACAGCAGCATCTCGCCTCCCTTTTCGCCGCCGTCGCCCGAGGGGAACTCAGCCCCGATCTGGCGGCCGCACGCTTTGCCCAGTCCACCCTTGAGGACAGCCTGAGCGGACTGACCCTCGACCCTCAGCGCGCCGTGCGCACCGGCCTTGGCGAAGTGGTCTTTGCCGCCCGCAAGAGCGACGAAAGCCTGCTCGGCGCCGTGGCCGGACTGCACCGGGACGGCAGCCCCGTACTGGCCACCCGCGTCAGTCCCGCCCAGGGCCGCCTTTTGCTCGAACGCTTCCCCCAGGGGCGATACTGGCCCGTATCCTGCCTTTTTGTTCTGCCGCGGCGCCTGCCCGGCGATTGCTACGCCGCAGCCCCGGAACTCGGCCCGCCCTGGCCCCGTCAGGGCGACATTCTGGTGGTGACGGCGGGAGCGGCCGATATTCCCGTGGCGGCCGAGGCTTTCGGCACCCTCCGTTTCTGGGGCCGCTCCTGCGGTCTGATCAGCGATGTGGGGGTGGCCGGACTGCATCGCCTGACGCCCCACCTGCCCGCCTTGCGGGCCGCCCGCTGCGTCATTGCCGTGGCAGGCATGGAAGGCGCCCTGCCGTCCGTGCTGGCCGGGCTGCTCGCCTGTCCGCTGCTGGCCGTGCCCACATCCGTGGGCTATGGCGTGGGCGAGGGCGGGCGGGCCGCCCTGTCCACCATGCTCTGTTCCTGCGTGCCCGGCGTGGCCGTGGTAAACATCGACAACGGCTTCGGTGCGGCCGCCTTTGCCGCCAAAATGCTGCCGCCTGCGGAAAGCGACACGGCATGTTTATAACATCTCATATTATTTCCATAAGATAACACCGTTATTCACAAAACAATCTCCCGAAACAGGGCTGGCGGCCAATGCAGACTTTTGCCGCCAGCCCTGTTTCGTCTGGCGGCTGCCTTGCCGCTGCCGCCGCCTGCCACCGCCGGCCGGCTTGTCGCCAATGTTCCTTTCCTGTGATCTGGGCCTGTCCATACGCGCCATTGCCGCCCCCTTGCCGCTTGTGCCCGTCGCTAAGTTTTTTCCTAAAAAAATATGTTATTATCGCTTGTTAAATGAATTACACACAAAAGCGACAAATTTGATACGCACATGCCGACATTTTTCTCCCTGCAGGGGCAATACGCTACTTTTTTAAAATAAATATGTAAAATCCATAAGATATAAGAAAAATCACCAAAGGAACAAGCCATATTCCAGATGCAGGAACAAAAGGAACAGGCAGCCCATACGGGCCAGCCTCCTTGCCGCTTCGGACAACGCACCGACAGCGAAATGATCAAAAAAGTCCCCTGCCGAGCGGTTTCAGCAGGGGACAAAGGCGGGGCAAGATGACAGGCGCGCCCTTGCTTGCGCCGGACGCTGTCCGGGAAGGCTGCGCGCGCAATGCTCTTTGATCACGGCCAAGCACCGCGATCAAAAATTCTTGCTTGCGTATCCGAGGCTACAACACAATATCAGGGTGATAATCATCCTCCACGAGAATACAGGCATAGCCATAGGCTTCACACATGCTTCGGTATCGTTCATTTTCTTCCATCAGGTATTGCATCGTGCACCCGTCGTCAGAAATCCTCTTTTCCATGACATTTGCATACATTTTTATTTTGGAAAAATTTTTCATTAGGCTATGTCACAACAAACAGTTGATAAATAGCCATTTTTATAGGGGAGTATCAGAACTCCCCTACAAACTGTTATTTGCAGTTATCTATACTCATTTGGAATTTCGATATGAAGTGTCTCACACAATAAC
>DWZD01000018.1 GCA_019118345.1 Candidatus Desulfovibrio intestinavium
CAAACAGATACGCGACGCCCTGCCGGGTCACGTCGTCCGCTCATTGACCCTGTAAAGTTTTTTGGAAAGGAGGGGTTCGGGGAGGAAGAACCTTTTGTTCACAAAAGGTTTTCCTCCCCGAAAAGAAAAAACTGCTTTTTCAAATAGTTTTGGAAATGATGTCTTCGGGGGCGGGCGGGGTGACGCCGGCGATTTCGTGGAGGCGCTGCCAGAGCTCGCGCAGGCCGGTTTTTTTGCTGGAGGAGGTGATCAGGGGCATGACGCCCAGAATGTCGCGCCATTGGGCGGCGCGGGCGGCGCGATCACGTTGGGAGCATTTGTCGGCCTTGGTGAGGATGGGGAGGATGTCGAGGCCGCACTCGCGGGCAAAGCGGGAGAGGTCGAGATCGAGCTTTTGGGGTTCGAGGCGGCTGTCGAGCAGGAGGGCCAGGGCCTTGAGCTGTGTGCAACTGGAGAGGTATTTTTCCAGCAGTTGCGCCCAGGCGCGGCGTTCGGCGTGGCTGGCGCGGGCGTAGCCGTAGCCGGGCAGATCGACAAGATAGTAATCGTGCGGGGCCACGCGGTAGTAATTGATGGAGCGCGTCTTGCCCGGGGTGGCGCTGACCTTGGCCAGTTTTTTTTGTCCGGCAAGGGCATTGACCAGCGATGATTTGCCCACGTTGGAGCGTCCGGCCAGGGCGATTTGCGGCTTGTCGATGCTCAGGAGCTGATTCAGCGTGTAGATGGTGTGTTCGAGCACCAGTTGCGGCATGGGCGTCCTCCGGGCGGGCTTGACAGGCTGGGGGGCTTGATTCAGAATACCAAGTTCCATCTATCATTGTAGCCCGAGGCGGCGCGTTTGGCAAATGCCTGCCGGCGGCCCGGGCCAGGAGGAGAATTTTCACATGTATTCCACCACCGACTTCCGCAAGGGTCTGAAAATCGAAGTTGACGGCACGCCTTACGAAATTGTGGATTTTCAGCACTTCAAGCCCGGCAAGGGCGGGGCCATGGTGCGCACCAAGCTGCGCAACATCCTCACCGGTCGCATGCAGGACATCACCTTCCGTTCCGGCGAAAAGGTGGGCAAGCCCGACATGGAGACCCGCGACATGCAGTTCCTGTATCATCAGGACAGCGAGCTGGTGTTCATGGACATGACCACCTATGAGCAGCTGGAAATGGCGGCCGAGATCACCGGCGGCAAGGATGCCTTCCTCAAGGACGGTCAGCAGTGCCGCGTGCTGCTCTACAAGGGCAAGCCGCTGGATATCGACATTCCGCTGAGCCTCGTGCTGGAAGTGACCGAAACGGAAACTGCGGCCAAGGGCGATACCGTGAGCAACGTCACCAAGCCTGCCACCCTGGAGACCGGCGTGGTGGTGCAGGTGCCGAGCTTCGTCAACGTGGGCGACCGCATCAAGGTCGATACCCGTACCAAGGAATACCTCGGTCGCGAATAGGTCATACCGCAACGCATGGCTACGGAAACGCCTCGCAAGTTCGGCCGGGAACTCTTCGGCCTCTTTCTGCTGTTCTGGTCGTTGTTGCTGCTGCTCAGCATCGTCACCTTTGACGTCAATGATCCCAGCCTCAACCATGTGGTGAGCAGCAATGCCACGGTGGAAAACAGCGCGGGGCTTTTCGGCGCCTACACGGCCGGGCTGCTCAACGATGTCTTCGGCATCGGGGCCTATATCTGGCCTCTGCTCTTTGCGGCTCTGGGCGCGGCCTATGTGTCGCCTGTCTATGCCCTGCACTGGTGGCGCTGGTGCGGGGCTTTTCTGCTGACCGTGGTGCTGCTGGTGCTGGGTTCGGCCTGGGATCTTTCGCTGGGGGACGTGAGCGGCGGCGGCATGGTGGGCAATGCCCTGCACGGCAACAGCAGCCGCTACCTCAGTCCGGTGGGTTCGGCGCTGGTCTGGCTCTTTGTCCTGCTCATCGGGCTTCAGCTCTGCTTTGACATTTCGTGGTTCGCGCTGGCGGCCCTCGTGCGGGATGCGGTACGCCGCCGCTGGCAGCAGCATCGGGCCGGCGCGCAGGCTGCTGCCGCAGACGAAAGGGCTGCGGGCGAACCGGCGGAACCGAAGCCGGCGCGCAGCCTTGGCGAACGCCTTGCCGCCGTGGGGCAGGGCCTGCGGGAGTTGCGCCGCAAGACAAAACGCGAAATGGGCGAGCCGGGCTTCTTTGCCCGCCTGCGGGATCGGCTGGGCGACATTCGCCCGCTGACCGATGACGGCATGCCGGCCGTTTATGAGGACGACAAGGACGCCGTGGCCGTTGCGGGCGACGGCGGGGCGCAGCGGGACGGGGCGCGCCGGTCTTCCGGCATCAACCGGATGAAGCGCTTGCGCGACGCCCGCACCGAGACGCCTGAAGCCGGGGATGAGGCGATGCCGGCAAGGCCTGCCGCCGCTGCTGAGGCGGATGACGTGGCCGTTGTCTTGCCGTGGGAGATGCCTGCCGAGCAGTCGAACGAACCGTCAGTCGGCGTGACCGGGGGGGGCATGGCCGATGCTTCTTCATCCTATCCGGCGGCTTGCGAGTCCGATGCGCCTGATGCCGCGGGAGACGCTGTTCCCATGTCCGGGGATGAGGCCGTGCCGCTGCCGCCTCTGACGGAATCGGTCGTGCACGGACATGACGGCAGGGAATCCCGGTCTGCCGCCTATGCGGCAACCGGCCCCGGGGCCGAGGAATTTGCGGCAATCTATGAGGAGGAGGCCGCTGAGGCGCTGGACATCACGGCCCATGCGCCCACGGCGGAACCGGCCACCACGGCCCCGGGCGAGCCTGCCGCGCCGTCGGCGGGCGTGGGCGAGACGGTGAAGCTGGTTGCGCACAAGACGCTTGCCGCGCTGGGCCGCAAGGCCCCCGTGCCCCTGCCGGGGCTGGATCTGCTGTCGCCGCCCGCGCCGGACGCCGTGCGCCCGACGGAAGATCCGGCACGGGCGCGCGCGCTCATGGCCTGCCTGCGGGATTTTGACATTCAGGCCGAACTGGTGCGCGTGACGCCCGGCCCGGTGGTCACCATGTACGAGGTGCGTCCGGCCCCGGGGGTGCGCGTCAACCGCATCGCCAATCTGAGCGGCGAAATTGCCCTCTCGCTCAAGGCCATTGCCGTGCGCATTCAGGCCCCCATCCCGGGGCAGGATACGGTGGGCATCGAAATTCCCAATACCGAGCGCCAGACCGTGAATTTCCGCGAGCTGGTGGCCAGCGAGGCCTTCCGCAAGGGCTGCGGCCCGCTGACCATGGTGCTGGGCAAGGACATTGCCGGGCGGCCGGTGCTGGCCGATCTGGCCAAGATGCCGCATCTGCTGGTGGCCGGGGCCACGGGCGCGGGCAAGAGCGTCTGCCTCAACGGCATTCTGCTGAGCCTGCTCTACCGCACCCAGCCTTCGGAAATGCAGCTCTTGCTGGTGGATCCCAAGCGCATCGAAATGGCCGTCTATGCCGACGAGCCGCACCTCGTGCATCCGGTGGTCAAGGAAATGTCCGACGCCAAGAACGCGCTGGACTGGGCCGTGCACGAAATGGACAGCCGGTATGACGCCATGGCCCGTCTGGGCGTGCGCAACATCACGGGCTACAATCAGAAGCTGGCCTCCTACGGCGACGCCCTGCCCGAGGATTTGCGGGATCTGGAACCCATGAGCTATCTGGTCATTGTCATTGACGAGCTGGCGGATCTCATGCTCACGGCCGGGCGCGAGGTGGAGACGAGCATCGTGCGGCTGGCGCAGCTGGCGCGGGCCTCGGGCATTCATATGATTCTGGCGACGCAACGGCCCAGCGTCAACGTGGTGACCGGCCTCATCAAGGCCAACTTCCCCTGCCGCATCTCTTTTCAGGTGGCGTCGGTGCACGACTCGCGCACCATCCTCGATCAGGCCGGGGCCGAACATCTGCTGGGGCGGGGGGATATGCTCTTCAAGCCCAGCGGCGGCCAGTTGCAGCGCCTGCACGGCCCCTTTGTGAGCGATGACGAGGTGCACAATGTCGTGCAGTATTGGAAGCGCCACCTTAGCCCCTCCTACAAGGTGGATTTTGCCTCCTGGGGCCAGGAGGCGAGCGGGCCGGGCGCGGGACGCAACGGGGGCGGCGGCAGCGCGGCCAACGATCCCGTCTATCCGGCGGTGCAGGCCTTTGTCACCGAGCAGGGCAAGGCCTCCATCTCGCTCGTGCAGCGGCGTTTCAACATCGGCTTCAATCGTGCGGCCCGGATCATGGAGCAGCTGGAACAGGACGGCATCATCGGCCCGGCCTCGGGCAGCAAACCCCGGGCCGTGGTCAAGTAGCCCGCGGACGGCAGCCGCCCCCGCCTGATGGAGAGGGGGCGCTTGCCCCGGCCCGCACTTTTGCGTAGAGAGCGGGAAGGGGAGGGCGGTCGCCTTGCGGCGGCGCTGCCCTCGCACGGGCGAGCGCGGTTGCGCCCTGTCATTCCTCTCACGATACCTGCCGTGCCGCCGTGACGGCGCACGGTCAAAAGGAGTCTTTTCATGCGGAAACGCAGTTTCACTCTCGGCGCCATGCTGCTGGCGCTGGTCATTGCGGCCACGGCGCAGGCAGCGCCGTCCGCCGACATCGTATCCGGCATCAGGACGCGCTATGACAAGCTGCAGAATTTCACGGCCACCTTTGAACAGACCCTGACCCACAAGGAAAGCGGCAACGTGGAAAAACGCACGGGCAGCCTGCGTTTCAAAAAGCCGCTGCTCATCCGCTGGGAGACGGAAGCCCCCAGCCCCGAGCTGCTCGTGGTCACCGAAAAGGAAATCTGGGACTATCTGCCCGATGAGGAAGTGGCCTACCGCTATCCCCCGGATCTGGTGCAGGATTCGCGCAGCATCATTCAGGTACTGACCGGCCAGTCGGCCCTTGATCGGGATTTTGATCTCAAGGACGAAGGGAAGGACGGCAACCTGCGCAAGGTGCGCCTCTACCCCAAGGAGCCCACCTCGCAGATGGTGGAAGCCGTCATCTGGGTGGAAAACGACTACCTCATTCGCCGGGCGGACATCATCGACTTTTACGGCAACCACAATGATGTGCGCTTTGTGGATTTCAAGTCCAACAGCGGCGTGCCGGCCTCGACCTTCAGCTTCACCCCGCCCAAGGGCGTGGATGTGGAGGATCGCGTGGAAAAGGGCGCCGTGCCCGAGCGCAATCTCTTCAATTGATTCTTTGGGATACGGCGCGCCGCCTCAGCCTGATCGTCCGGGTCTGGCGGGGCGTCGTGCCGTTGCCTGCTGCCATGACGCCAGCCTTTAGCGACTGCTTCTTCGATCTGGACGGCACGCTGACCGATTCCGCGCCCGGCATCCTCAACGGGGTGCAGCTGGCGCTGGCCCATTTCGGTCTGCATCCGCCGCGGGAGAGCCTGCATTTCTTCATCGGGCCGCCCCTGCTGGAATCCTTTGCCCGCTATTTTCCCGACGCGCCGGAAAAGGCGCGTACGGCCCTGCGCATCTACCGGGAATATTACCGGGAGCGGGGCATGTTCGAGAACAGCGTGTATCCCGGCATTCGCGAGCTGTTGCGCGATCTGCGGGCCGCCGGGGTGCGGGCGCATCTGGCCACGGCCAAGCCGGAACCCTTTGCCCTGACCATCATGGAGCATTTTGGCCTGCGGGAGGAGGTGTGCGTGCTGGCCGGGGCGGAACTGGACGGCCCGCGCCACGACAAGACCGACGTGCTGTGCCATGCCCTGCGCTGTGCGGCGCTCGCGCCGCAGGCGCGACCGCTCATGATCGGCGACCGCCGCCACGATGTGGCGGGCGCGCATGCCGTGGGCCTGCCCTGTGCGGGCGTGCTGTACGGCTACGGCAGCCGGGAGGAGCTGGAAGGGGCCGGGGCGGACAGCTTGTGCGCCACGGTGGCGGAACTGCGCGGCCTGCTGCTGCCGGGCTAGGCCCTGGCGCTGCCTGCCGCCGTCCGGCCCAACGTCCGGCCCGGCGTCGGGGCCGCCATCTTGCCAGACGGCCCGGCCCTGCGTACAAGAGAGGACGCGCGCCTGCAGGCGTATCCGCCGCAGACCCCGCGACCGCCAACCCCAACCGCATATGCGGAGGATGAATATGGGCTTTCTCAATGCCAGCTGCAGTTTTACCCGCTTTCGCGTGCTGGACGGCCTGAGCGACGAGCAGTGGAGCGCCATTCCCGACAAGCTCAGGCAATTCGCCTTTCAGGACATTGACGAATTGCCGGAAATGCAGGCCCACGGCTGGGTCTGTTTCGAGGATATGCTCGACAGCACATGGCGGACGGCCCCGCCGCAGAAGGGCGCGTATTTTCTCTTTTCCCTGCGGCTGGACACGCGGCGCATCCCGGCGGGCGTGGTGAAGAAGCATCTGGCGCTGGCCCTGCGGGACGAGAAGGAACGCATGCAGGCCCAGGGCAAGCAGTTCATTTCCCGCGAGCGCAAGAAGGAACTCAAGGAACAGGTGCTGCTGCGCCTGCGGCAACGCTTCCTGCCCGTGCCCGCGGAATTCAACGTCATCTGGAATACGGTGAAGAACGAGGTCTGGTTCGCTTCCACCCAGAACAGGATGATCGATCTGTTCATGGAGTATTTTCTCCAGAGCTTTGACGTGCATCTGGAACAGATGACGCCCTACAGTCTGGCCGAAAGCCTGCTGGACGAGGAGGCCATGAGTCGCCTTGACCGGATCGAACCCACGGAATTTGCCGTCAACGCCTGAGGAGAGAACATATGAGCGCAGCGAGCAGCGATTCCACGGACAGCATCCTTGGCAAGGAGTTTCTCACCTGGCTCTGGTATCAGAGCGACGTGGCCCCCGGGGCCTTTGTCGATGACGCGGGCGCGCCCTTTGCCGTGAGCATGGAACAGCGCATCGTGGTGCAGGGCGGGGAAGGCGATGCGCAGGAGACGGCCTCGGTTTCCGGCGCGCTCTCGCCCCTGCGCGAGGCCCGCTTCGGCCTCGGCACGGGCAAGAAGGTCTCGCGGGCGCTGGTGCGGCTGGAAAAGGACGAACTGGCCTTTCAGGTCAGCCTGCGGGCCGAGGATTTCAGCCTCAACAGCCTGAAGACGCCCAAGATCGAGAAAAGCGGCGACGATGACGACCCCGACGCCCTCCTGCTGGAAAAGATTTATCTGCTGGAAGTCTGCACCGGCCTGCTGGACAGCCTGTTCCGGCGTTTCCTGCGTCTGCGCCTTTCGCCCGACTGGCTGCGGGAAGTGAACGACATGCGGCAGTGGATGACCCGTACGGAATAGGCACATGGGCAGCGCGTCGCATTCTCCGGGTTCCCGCGCAAGGGGCGGTCGGCAGTTCCTGCTGCGGCTGGGACGCAAGCTGATCTGGATGCTGCTTGTCCTCTGGGGCATCACCATCATCAGTTTTGTGGTCATCCATCTGGCGCCCGGTTCGCCCACGGACATGGAGACCACGCTGAACCCGATGGTGGGCGAGGCGGCCCGGCAGCGCCTGGATGCCCTCTACGGGCTGGACAAGCCCCTGTACGTCCAGTATTTCGACTGGCTCGCGCGCTTGGTGCGTCTGGATTTCGGCAACTCCATGTCCGCCGACGCCCGGCCCGTGCTGGACAAGATTCTGGAGCGCCTGCCCCTCACCGTGGGCATGAACGTGGTCTCCCTGCTGCTGACCCTCAGCATCGCCATTCCGCTGGGCATTCTCTCGGCCTGCCGCCGCAACAGCTGGCTGGACAGGGGCGTGACCATCTTCGTCTTTCTGGGCTTTGCCATGCCGTCCTTCTGGCTGGCTCTCCTGCTCATGCTCCTTTTCGGGCTGGAGCTGCAATGGCTGCCCATTTCCGGCCTGACCTCCCTGGATTTTCCGCACCTTTCCCTCTGGGACAAATGTCTGGACATCATGAGCCATCTGGCCCTGCCCATTCTGGTCTACACGCTGGGTTCGCTGGCGGGCATGTCGCGCTACATGCGGGCCTGCATGCTGGAAGTCCTGCGACAGGATTACATCCTCACCGCGCAGGCCCGGGGCCTGTCCGGCCGGATGGTCATCCTGCGCCATGCCCTGCGCAATGCGCTTTTGCCGGTCATCACGCTGCTGGGCCTTTCCGTGCCCGGTCTCATCGGCGGCAGCGTGATCATCGAATCCATCTTTGCCCTGCCCGGTCTGGGACAGCTGTTTTATGCGGCGGTCATGGCCCGCGATTACACCATGATCATGGGCAATCTGGTGCTGGGGGCCGTGCTGACCCTGCTCGGCAACGTGCTGGCCGACGTTTGCTACGGTCTGGCTGACCCGCGCATCCGCTCCGCACGGGAGAGCCTGTCATGATGCCCCGTTGCCTGCGCCGCTGTCTCGGGCGGCATCTCATGTTCACGCTGGGGCTGGGCATCGTGCTCGTCATGTCGCTGGCCGCGCTGTTCGCGCCGCTCATTGCGCCCCATGATCCCAACATGCCGCATGAACACGCCGTCCTCGTGCCGCCCTGCGCCGAATTTTGGCTGGGCACGGACAGGCTGGGGCGGGACGTGTTTTCCCGCCTGCTCTACGGCGGTCAGGTCTCGCTCTGGGTGGGCTTTGTGGCCGTGGGCATCTCCGTGAGCATCGGCACGGTGCTCGGCCTGATCAGCGGCTATTTTCGCGGCTGGGTGGATGAGATCATCATGCGCGGCGTGGATGTCATGCTCTGTTTCCCGTCCTTTTTTCTCATTCTGGCGGTCATTGCCTTTCTGGAACCCGGGCTGACCAACATCATGGTGGTCATCGGACTCACCTCCTGGATGGGCGTGGCCCGGCTGGTGCGCGCCGAGACCCTCAGTCTGCGCGAGCGCGAGTTCGTGGCCGCGGCCCGGCTGGCGGGCTGCTCCACGGCGCGCATGCTCTTCGGGCATATTCTGCCCAATGCGCTGGCCCCCATTCTCATCACCGCCACCCTGGGCGTGGCCGGGGCCATTCTGGTGGAGTCCAGCCTGAGCTTTCTGGGCCTTGGCATGAGTCCGCCCACGCCGAGCTGGGGCAATATGCTGCAGGACGGCAAGAATGTGCTGGAGTGCGCGCCCTGGCTTTCCCTGTATCCCGGGCTGGCCATCCTGTTCACCGTGCTGGGTTACAACCTGCTGGGCGAGAGCCTGCGCGACTGGCTTGATCCGCGCCTCAGGCAGTGAGGAGATCGCATGCTGGAACATTTGAGAATCCGCAATCTGGCGCTCATCGAGGACATGGAGCTGGATTTTGCGCAGGGCATGAATGTGCTCACCGGCGAAACCGGGGCGGGCAAGAGCTTTGTGCTGAAGGCGCTGGGCTTTCTGCTCGGCGACCGGCTGGCGGCGGACATGGTGCGCCCCGGGGCCGAACGCGCGCAGGTGGAGGCCCTCTTCGTGCGGGACGGCGAGGATTGCATCATTCGTCGCGAACTGCTGGCCGAGAGCGGGCGCAGCCGTCTCTACGTCAATGACAGCCTGCGCTCGCAGGACAGCGTGCGCCAGCTGCGGGACGAGCTTTTGGTGCACACCAGCCAGCACGGGCAGCAGCAGCTTCTGCAACCGGCCTTTCAGGCCCGGCTCATGGAAAGCGCCCTGCCTGAGCCGGCCTTGCTGCGGGAGCGTGACGAGCTGCTGGCCGCCCTGCGGGACGTGGCCGCCCGGCGTGAGGACTTGCGCCGCCGTCAGGCCGGTCTGGCCGACAAACGCGATGTGCTGGAAATGCAGCAGCAGGAAATCGACAGGGTGGCCCCCGAGGAAGGGGAGGAAGATCGCCTCGAAGCCATACGCGCGCAGGCCCGCGCCGCCGAGCAGGCCCGGGATCAGTACGAGGAGGCCCTGGCCCTTCTGCACGGCGAGGACGAGGCCGGATTGCTGGATTTGCTCGGTCGCTTCGAGAAACTTTTGCAGCACATGGCCCGGCAGAACGAGGACTTGCAGGCCGACGCCGATGCGGTTGCGGCTCTGCGGCAGCAGCTGGCCCATCTGAGCGGGGTGCTGCGGCGGCCGCCCCTGCCGGATGACGTGCCGGACATGGACAGCGTGGAGGAACGCCTCTACGAGCTGGCCCAGCTCAAGCGCAAGCTCAGGCGCAGCATGGACGAAATTCTGGATTTGCGGCAGGAAATCGAGGAAAACCTCTCCTTCCTCGATGCCTGCGCCCTCGATATTTCCGCGCTGGACAAGGAGGAAGCCCGTCTGGCCGGGGAGCTGCGGCAGGTGCTGGCGCGCTTGCGCCCCCAGCGGCAGGAGGCGGCCGGGGATTTTGCTCGCCGACTGGAAGCGGAACTGCGCGAACTGGGCTTTTCCGAGCAGGTGCGCGTGCTGCCGGAATGTGTGCCGCATGAAATCTGGCCGGGCCTCGAGGACGACCGCGTGCGCATCCTCTGGGCGCCCAATCCCGGGCAGCCCCCGCAGCCGCTGGACAGGATCGCGTCCGGCGGCGAGTTGTCGCGCTTTCTGCTGGCGCTGGTCAGCGTGCGGCCCAAGGCCGAAAGCGCCACCTTCATCTTTGACGAAGTGGATGCGGGCGTGGGCGGCATGACCCTCAACAAGCTGGCCGACAAGCTGGCCCGGCTGGCCGAACAGCGGCAAATGCTGCTCATCACCCACTGGCCGCAGCTGGCCGCCCGGGCACAGCGGCACTTTCAGGTCAGCAAGCAGATTCGGGGCAACAGCACCTTCACCACCTGTCTCCCGCTGGATGCGGCGGCCCGCCATGCCGAACTGGCGCGCATGGCCGGGGGCGGCGCACAGGGCGAGGCCGTGGCCAGCAGTCTGGAAGGCACACAGACGCGGGCCTGAGCGCGAAGCCGCTGCGGTGGGCGGCTCCCTGCCGCTTTTCGCTCCCTGTGCCCGGCAAGACGATTGGCGGCGCATGGCAGGCAGATTCTGCATACCTGTCGCGATCTTGCAAGCGAACGTCTTGTGGTGTTTCTTTCCAACATATTGAATATTATATAGAAATTTTTTCCTGACGTGCCCAATTAGCTGGCACGTTTTTTGCTTATTTGCTGGCAAAATGGTGTCATCGGAAATTTTTATCCTGTCCGGAGGGCAATGTGAACGCTCACAGCTCCAATCAACTTGCCAGCATGGCCAATGTGCAGCGTGGCATGTCTCCGGTAGCACCTTGTTTTGACGAAGCCGTGCAGAGGCCGCTGGACGCCGCCGGTGAACGGACGCTGGAGGCGATAGGTTTGCACGGCCGCTCGCTTGTCGAACAGCTGGAAGATCTGCTGGATGCCGAGCAGGAACAGTTCATGAATCATCTGCGCCGGCATTTGGGCGATCCCGCGACCTGCGAGGAAAAGCTGCATTTTTCGCTCAACGCCGACGGCCAGCTCATTGTGGAAGGCGAGAACAGCGCCTCGGAAGATCTGTGTCAGGTGGTGGCCGAAATCCCCGCTCTGCAGGAGGATTTTCAGCGACTGGCCAAGCTGGCCCTGTTGAGTCACGGGCTGGACATAGCCTGTCAGGCGCAGGCCGGGCTGGAGCAGGACGGGCTGGACAATCCGCTGTTCTCCCGCTTTCACATGAGCCTGAAGGGTTCCTTCTCCCACTTCTTCGTGCGCTAGCCGCCCTGCCGGGCCTGCCCGGGCGCGTTCCCTTTTTTCCGCTGCGGCCCGCGCTGCCGCTTCGGCCCCGGGCCGGGCTTTCGGACGGCCCGCACGGCAGGCCGCCTCTTGCCTTTGCCGCCAAAAGGGCTTATGTCTCTATTTCCCGATTGAGGGGGCGCACTGGTTTCGACGGGGATGTGGAAGCCGGAGTTGCAGGTCGAGGCGCCGCTGGCCTCGTAAAAAGCGGCAACAAAGTAATTGCCAACAACGATTACGAATACGCCTACGCTGCCTAGTCGGCGGGGCAACTGACCGCACAGACGGTCACGTCAGACGGGTTGATGCCTGATAGGCCCGGCTGGCGACACATCATCAGGCTGGCGATGCCCGGCGCCCTGCCGGGGGTTATCGCGAGGAGTGCACCGGCGGGCTGGTTCTGCCGCGCCCGGTCAGGGGCCACCGGCAGGACGAGAATCATCCCTGACCTATGCCTGTAGACGCTTCGCGTGGAATATTCTCGGACGGGGGTTCGACTCCCCCCGCCTCCACCAGCAAGCCATTTCCGCACAGCCCGCGGCGTATCCCATGACGCCGCGGGCTGTTTGCTTTGGCGGATGACGGGCAGGGGCACATCCCGGCGGGCGGCCCCCTGTCCCTTGTCCGGGCGGCGGAATGTGTGGTAGCGTAGGATCGGCAGGGGGCGGGCCGGTGCGGCGGATCCGGCTTTGTTGGTCATGCGCGTTCGTTCGCCCCTGCCCGGAGGTTCCATGAGCGCATCACATGACAAGCAGCGGCTTGCGGCCCTTGACGAGCTGTTTTATCAGGTCAATTTTTACCGGCACGGCAAGGATGTGCGGGAACTCTTCGAGTTCATCAACAAATTTCCCCAGCTGGCCCCGTTCAATGCCTTTCTGCTCCATGTCCAGAAGCCGGGCAGCCAGTATGTGGCCACCGCCACGGAATGGAGACAGAATTTCACGCCGCATCAGGCCCGGGGCGCGACCGCTCGTCATTCTCCAGCCCTTCGGGCCGGTGCGCTTCGTTTTTGAGCTGGGCGACACCGAAGGCCCGGAACCCTTCCCGGTGGAACTGCTCAGGCCGTTTCGCACCGGCGGCGTGCTGCCCGCATCCGTTTTTAAACAGCTGCTCGGCAATCTGCCGCACGACGGCATTGCCTTCCATGAAGCGGATCAGGGCACCGGCAGCGCGGGCTGGATCGAGGTCGCCTTGCATCACGACAGCCAGTGGATGGGCAAGAAACAGGTCAGGGTGTGCTATCATCTGGTGGTCAACCGCAATCACTCGCGGGAGGAACAATTCGCCACCATTGCCCATGAACTCGGACATCTCTATTGCGGTCACCTCGGTACGCCCGACAGCAGCTGGTGGCCGGATCGATGGCAGACGGCCGAGGATGTGCGCGAGTTCGAGGCCGAAAGCGTGGCCTGGCTGGTCTGCGAGCGGGCCGGAATCGTCAATCCCTCGGCGGCCTATCTGATCACCCGCCTGAGGGACGAGGACGAGATTCCCCCGGTGAGTCTGGAAGCCATCCTGAAGGCCGCCGGGATGGTGGAAGCCCTGATGTTCCGCAGCCTGCGGCCGCGCAAGGCGCTTGTCATCAATGCCTGATCCGGCCGTCAGGATGCTGCCGTGGCCTCAGTCCCGCCCGGCGTCAGATCGATGACCACGATTTCCGGCGGCGCGCCGAGGCGGATGGGCAGCTTGGAAAAGCCCACGCCCGTGGTGACATAGAGCAGGCTTTCGCCTTCGGGCGAGCTGTGCCGGGAAAGGCCGGTAGGCGTGCCGCTGGCATGTTCCAGCAATGTCTTCAGCAGGGGGATCTGGCCGCCGTGGGTGTGGCCCGACAGCTGCAGGGCAAAGCGGCCCACGCTGTTCGCCAGCAGTTCCGGTCGGTGAGCCAGCAGGATCACGGGCGCATCACGCGGCAGATCGTCCAGCAGGGCGCTCACGTCCGCGTTGCTGCCGCCCCGCTGCGCACGCACATCCGGGTCGTCAATGCCGAGCAGCCGCAGCGGGCCCACGCGGCGGGTTTCGTCCATGAGCACGGTGATGCCGCAGCTTTCAAGGAAGGTCACGGCCCGCTCATGGCCGCCGAAGGCATCATGATTGCCCGGCACGGCAAAGACGCCCAGCGGCGCGGCCAGCCGGGCCAGCAGTTCCCTGTCGGCGGGCGTGCCCTGCAGGGCATCGTCCAGCATGTCGCCCCCCAGCAGGATGAGATCGGGCTTCTGGGCCATGATGGCCTCCACGGCCCGCCGCAGGACGGAAGGCCCGGTTTGCGGGCCGATGTGCAGATCCGCGGCAAAAGCCACCCGCACGGACTCCGCATCGGCGGGCAGCAGCGGCAGGGGCAGCGTCAGGCGGGTGGTTCGCAGGCTGTGTGCTTCATGGATGCCATAGGCGAAGACGCCCGCCCAGACCAGCAGGAGCAGCGGCAGGCAGCGGTTCAGGGGAGGGACGCCCGCGCTCCGGGCGCCCTTGTGGAATGGGCGCCGCAGGCGACCGCCCAGCCGGAGAATGTCCCGGAAGGCAAAGACCGTCAGGCAGAAAAAGGCCAGCGGCTGCCAGACGGTGCCCGCCCGGCCAAAAATTTTCTGGGCCGTACTGCCCGTGGGCAAGAGATGGTAACAGAAGGGAAACAGGCCCATGACCACGAAAAGGGGCAGGCTCATCAGCACAAGGCGGCGCTTCCCCGCCAGGCGGTACAGATGGAAGAAGAGATAGCCATGCGCTGCCAGATAGTAGGCAAGGGTTCGCGGCAGAAAGTCCACGGGGGGCCTCCTTTGCTGCGGGCTGAGAGCCGCAGGCGGTTTTGCCGGCGGCCCGCGCGCTTGTGCGGGAAGGCGGGCAAGACGTCCGGCAATTTGCTTCGACGGGATGACGGCCTTCCGCAGCGGGATGGGACACGTTCTGGCCGTCATTGCGCGCCGCTGTATGCGGGACTGTTCCGGGCCGCCGCAAGCCCTGCGGGGCGTTGCGGCGTGCGGACGGGCACGGGACTGGCGCATGGTGCGCCGCTTCACAGACCCGGGAGATAAAAAGATATGTATCGATCGCAGGAAAGAAAAGAGGGGGCGGCCATTTTTGCCGTCGGGCGGCAAGGAGCCGGGAGGCGGCTGCTGCAGTTCTGCCTGTTGTGGCTCTGTCTGGCGCTGGTTTGCGGGATGGGTTGCGCGGCGTCGTCCGCCGCCGGAACGCGACCGCCCGAGTGGGCGCGGCCCCTTGCCGTGGAAGGCCTGCCCAATTTGCACAAGGTGTCCGACCGCCTGTACCGTTCGGGCCAGCCCACGGCAGAGGGCATGCGGGCCGCGGAACGCCTGGGCATCCGCACGGTGATTTCCCTGCGCAGTCGGCAGCGGGACGTGCCCCTGTCGGCGGACACGGACCTGCTGCTGCATCATGTGCCCATGCGGGCCTGGCATCCCCGCATGGCGTCGGCGGCGGACGCCCTGAACGCCATTCTCGCTTCTCCCGGCCCGGTGCTGGTGCATTGCTGGCACGGCGCGGATCGTACCGGCATGGTGGTGGCCTTGTACCGCATGGTGGAACAGGGCTGGCCGCGTGAGGCGGCCATCGGGGAAATGCTGGAAGGCGGCTACGGGTATCACCGCATCTGGAAGGACATCATCTCCTTCCTGGAAGAGGTGGATCTGGATGAATTGCGGCGGGCCATGCGGCGCAGCGCGCTGCCTGCGGCCCCGCTTGAAAAAGACGGCAAAAGCCTTGAGGTTCGCCATACCGGCACGGCGGTCGGGCTGTTGCAGCCTGTGACCCTCTTCTGAACGCGGCCCCGACGCCGCTGGAACCCCGTTGTTTTCATTTCGCCGCGTTGCCGCAGCCGCCTGCGCCCGCCGCAGGCACAGCGGGAGCAGGCCGGGCAGGGCTGATTTCCGGCAAAAAGCGTCCGGGAAAAGGCTGAGATGCGTGTGGGGGAGGGGCAGCCCCGCGCAAGGCTGCCCCTCCCCCCTGAACGTCTGAAAGAACGGCCTGAACCGGCCCTAGCCTTCAAGGAAGGCGCGGTAGGCCTCGAAGGTGGCGTGCAGATCCACGGTGCTGGCCAGCTCGAAGGGGCTGTGCATGGACAGCAGGGCCGGGCCGCAGTCGATGACCTGCATGCCGTAGGCCGCGAGGAAGAGGGCCACCGTACCGCCGCCGCCCAGATCGACCTTGCCCAGTTCGGCCACCTGCCAGGGGATGTTGCGGGCATTGAGCAGGCCGCGCAATTCGCCGAAAAATTCGGCATCGGCCTCGCTGGCCCCGTACTTGCCGCGCGAACCGCCCACCTTGCTGAAGCAGGGGCCGTAGCCGAGCTGGGCGGCGTTCTGCTTTTCGTGCACGTCGGGGAAGTCGGGGTCAAAGGCGGCGGTCACATCGGCGGAAATGGCGCGCGTGTTCATGAATACCTGCGAGACGGGCAGGGAGGGCGCCCAGGCCCGGGCAATGTCCTCCACGCAATATTGCAGAAAGCGGGAGGCAGCCCCGGTGGCGCCGTCGGAACCGATTTCCTCCTTGTCCCAGAAGATTACGGCCATGTTGGGCGCGCTGCGGCCGGGCCGGGCGTTGAGCAGGGCTTCCAGCGCGGTGAAGACGCAAATGCGGTCGTCCTGGCCGTAGCCGCCCACCAGCGCCTTGTCCAGTCCGACAAAGCTGGCCGGGCCGGCGGGAACCACCTGCATGTCGGCGGAAATGAAATCTTCCTCGCGGACGCCGTACTTGTCGTGCAGCAGCTGGAGCAGATGGGCCTTGAGGGCTTCCTTTTCCTCCTTTTCGGCGGCGGCGCGTCCGGCGCGGGGCGCGGGGCTGTGGGAGAGGATGATATTGAGCTTTTCGGCGTCAAAGGCCTCGTTGAGCGGCTGACTGGCCTGTTTCTGGGCCAGATGGGGCAGGAGGTCGGCAATGGTGAAAACCGGATCGCCCGGCCGGTCGCCGATGGCGATGGTCAGATTCTTGCCGTTTTCCAGGCTGACGACCCCGCGCAGGGCCAGCGGCCGGGCCAGCCACTGATATTTGCGGATGCCGCCGTAATAATGGGTCTTGGCCTGGGTGACGCCGGGCTGTTCGATGAAGGGCCGCTGCTTGAAATCCAGCCGGGGCGTATCGGCATGGGCGGCCACGAGGCGCAGGCCCTGCGAGAGCGGGACGCGGCCCCGGCGGGCGGCAAAGAGCGCCTTGCCCCGGAAGGGCCGCACAAAGAGGCCGTCCTTCGGGTTTTCCGTGTAGCCCTTTTCCGCAAGGCGGCGCTGGACGTAGGCAATGGTTTCCCGCTCGGTTTTGCAGGCGGAAAGAAAATCAATGTAGCGTTTGGCGAAGCTCTCCATTTCCTTGCGCCGGGTGGCCGTGGCGGCATGGCTTTTCCAGGCGCTTTCGGGGGCATAGGCAATATCGGGCGTGTTCTTTTTCATGGCTGCGTCCTTTCGTTGAGCGCGTTGTGCACGAGGCGGGCCACAAGGCCGTACTCCTGTTCGCGCAGGGTTCGCGGGTCAAGACAGAAGGCCTGTTCGTCCAGCCGTCCCACCAGCGGGGGATTGCCGTCCAGCAGGCGCTGGCGCAATTGCGTGGCCGGACAGGCCGTCGGCTGGAGACAGACAAGGGTGGTGGGCAAATCATATTGCGGGAAGGCCCCGCCGCCCACGCGCGAAACGCCGTCGCGCAGGCTGACGCGGCAGGTTGCGCCCAGCGTGCGGCGCAGGCGCGCGGCCAGCCGCCGGGCCAGCCGGGACAGGGTTTCGGCGGAAAGAAAGATCATGCGCAGGGTGGGGATGCGCTCCCGCGCGCTGTCCGGATCGCAATAGAGGCGCAGGGTGGCTTCCAGCGCGGCCAGGGTGAGCTTGTCGCAACGCAGGGCGCGGGTGAGCTGATTGGCCTTGAGGGCGGCAATGCGTTCGCGGCTGCCCGCGATGATGCCCGCCTGCGGGCCGCCCAGCACCTTGTCGCCGGAAAAGGTCACGATGTCGGCCCCGGCAGCCAGCACCGAGGGCACGGTTGGCTCGTTGGGCAGGCCGCAGGCGCTGAAATCCGTGAGGCTGCCGCTGCCCAGATCCTCGAACACCGGCAGGTCGTGCTGACGGGCAAGGGCGACCATCTCCTCCAGCGGCACGGCCTCATGAAAGCCCACAATGCGGTAATTGGAGGTATGCACCCGCATGAGCGCGCGGGTATTTTCGTTGATGGCCGCCGCGTAGTCGCGCAGATGGGTACGGTTGGTGGCCCCCACCTCGCGCAGGTGCGCGCCGCTTTTGGCCATGACTTCGGGAATGCGGAAACTGCCGCCGATCTCCACCAGTTCCCCGCGCGAGACGATGACTTCCCCGCCCCGGCAGAAGGTGTCCAGCACCAGCAGGACGGCGGCGGCATTGTTGTTGACCGTCATGGCGGCTTCCGCGCCGGTGAGGCGGCAGATGAGTTCCTCCGTCAGGGTCTGCCGGGAACCGCGTCCGCCGGTGGTCAGATCCAGCTCAAGGGTGGAGTAGCCCTGTGCGGCCCGCAGCACGGCCTCGCAGGCTTCGGGGGCCAGCACGGAGCGGCCCATATTGGTGTGCACGACCACGCCCGTGGCATTGATGACCGGTCGCAGGCGGGGCCGCAGGGCGGCCCGGACATGGGCCAGCAGGAGCGGCAGATGCGCGGCCAGGGCCAGCTGTTCGGCCTCGCTGAGGCGGCGGGCGCGGATGTCCTCGCGGCGCATGTCCCAGTAGGCGGTCACGGCCTCGCGCAGGAGCGGACGCGGCTGGGCCTGCAGCTCCGGCGCATGGCGCAGGACTTCCGACAGGCAGACGTCCACGGACGGCAGGGCGCGAAAAAGGTGGTTCATGCGGGTTCCTCCGGGGCGGGAGCGACAGGGGCCGGGAAGGTGGGGGCAGGGACGTCCGGCGCGGCAAGATGCCGCGGGAAGAGCGTAAAAAATTCCGCCAGCAAGTACAAGGAGCCGCTCAATGGCACGGGGGAAGCCCCGGCGGATGCGTCAGCGGGCAGGCATTCGCGCGCGGCGGCCAGGGCGGCGGCCACATCCGGCACGGCGCGGGCGGCGGCCTGTGCGCGACCGTGGTTGAGGGCCGCCGCGATGTCGGCGGCGGGGGCGGCGCGCTCGTTGTGCAGCTGGGGCACGAAAATGGGCGCGTCCCCCAGTTCCCGGCGCAGCAGGCGGGCGGCGGGCAGCCAGTCCTTGTCGCCGAGGCAGGAGAAGATCGCGCAGGCCGGGGGCCGGACAAAGGTGCGCAAATGGGCGGTCAGGGCCTGCATGCCGTGCGGATTGTGCGCCCCGTCCAGCAGCAGGGCCGGATGGGCGGCGCAGGCGGGCAGGCTTTGCAAACGGCCCGGAATGAAGGCCCGGGCCAGCCCGCGCCGTTCCGCAGGCGTGGGCGGGGCATCCGGGGCCGGCGCGTCAAGGCCGCAGCGGGGAGCGATGCGCCGCCAGGCCGCCAGCGCCGTGGCGGCATTGACGCGCTGATGCGCCCCGGCAAGGCCGAGGGGAATGCCCGGCGGCAGCGGCCCCACCTCGACAAGCGGCGCGGAACGGGCATCGGCGGCGGCGCGGATCACGGCACGGGCGACCGGATATTGCGGCGCGCTGACGACCGGCGCACGGCTGCGGATGGCGGCGGCCTTGTCCACGGCGATGTCGTTCAGGGTGGGGCCGAGAATGGCCGCATGATCCAGCGCCACGGGCGCATAACAGAGCACGTCGGCCGGGCAGGCCGTGGTGGCGTCATTGCGCCCGCCGAGGCCGGCCTCAAGGATGACGAGATCCGCGCCGTGCCGGGCAAAGAGCAGGAGGGCCAGCACGGTGAGAAATTCAAAATAGGTCAGTTCCGGACAGGCGGCGTAGACCTCTTCCGCCGGGGCGGGCCAGTCCGCCGCGGGCAGGGGGCGGCCGTTCAGGCGGATGCGCTCGACCGGCGAGACGAAGTGCGGCGAGGTGTAGAGGCCCGTCCGCAGGCCGTGCGCCCGCGCGAGGCTGTCCAGAAAGGAGGCGGTCGATCCCTTGCCGTTGGTGCCGAGCACCTGCACGACCGCAAAGGGCGGCCGCCCGGGCAACAGGCGGGCAAGGGCCTGATCCATGCGTTCAAGGCCCAGCTCCATATGAAAGAAGCCGCGACCGTCAAGATGGGCAATGACCTGATCAAAGGAGGAAAAGGGCGTGCGCATGCGGGGAGTATGCCAGAAGTCGCGGGGGCTTGGCTACTGCCGGAAGGCAGGGAATGTGCGCGACGGGCGGGAGGGAAAAAAGAGCGGCCCGGCCCGGTTGCTTTCCTGCCGGGGCTGACCTAGCATATGGGTTATGGAAAAAACAATCATTCCCACATTATCGGCTGGGGACGTCGCCGCCCGTTGCACGGTGTTTCTGCTGACCGCCGACGCGCGCTCGCCGCGCCGGGAGGAGCTGGTCAGGGCCACGGGAGGCGCCGTGGTTGAAATCTGTGCCGACGTGGCGGCGATCAACGCGGCTGTTCGGGCCGCATCCACCCATTATTGCCTCATCTGGAGCGATGCCCTTGTGCCGCCGGACGGACTGCTGCCGCGACTGGTCAGCCGTCTGGAGGCCGATCCGGCCTGCGTGGGGGTGACCCCCGTCTGGACATATGAGGCGGACGGCCTGCGCAAAAACAGCATGGCCGGCATGGCCGTCACGGCTGACGGCGGCCTGTACGCCGTGTACGAGGGCATGGACGCCACGGCTGAGGCCCTCGAGGCCGTGCGCGAATGTTCGCTGGCCCCGCTGCAATCCCTGCTGGTGCGGCGCGAGGCTTTTCTGGCCCTGGGCGGCCTGTCCGAACGCCTTGATCCGCTGCTGGCCGGGCCGGACTTCTGTCTGCGGATGCTTTCGCTGCACGCGCAGGACGCGGGCAGGCCCGCCTTTTTTGCCGTTGCGCCGGAAGTGCGGGCCGGCTTGCGGGACATTCTGCTGCCGCTGCGCCTCACCGGCCTGTGGAACAGTCTGGCCTCGCGCGGGCGGCTGGTCTGCAAGGCGGAGGGAGACCTGCACCGGCATTGCACGGCGGACGGCCTTGCCTATGGCCTGAGCCGCTGGCTGGTGGACGGCCCGACTCTGAGCACGACCGCCGTTCCGCCAGAAAACGCCGCCTGGCAGGAACGCTATTTTGCCTGGCGGCAGAGTGGCGACGCCTGCCTGCTGGGAACACTCATTGACGATGCGCCCGACAGCGTCAGGGCGGAACTGCTGCTGCTTTGCCGTTCCCTGCCGGATTGCCTGCCGCACACCCTGGCATGGTATGTGGCGCGGGCGAAAAAGCTGCGGGCCTTTGCCGTGGCGCATGGTCTGGACGCGCTGACGGACGCCGTGGACAGCTGGGATGCCGGCGCTTTTCGCGAGGACTGCCTCCTGCCGGCCCTGAACGATTTGCGGCGCCATGACATCTATGAAGCCTCGCTGGAGGAATGTCCCGGCGCCTATGACGCCTGGCTGGAACTGCTGGATGAACCCCGGCGAAAGGCCGCACGCGCGGGCGCGGCAGGCCCATCGACCGGGAGCGCACCGGCGCTGGAGGTGGGCGGCACGCGGCCCGGCATTTCCCTGCTCACCCCGGTCTGGAATACCGATCCCGCCTTCTTGCGCGCCGCCGTGGATTCCGTGCTCGTCCAGACCTGCGGCAGCTGGCGGCTTTATCTGGTGGACGACGGATCGGACAGGCCGGAAACGCGGGAACTGCTGGACTGCCTCGACCGGGAGGATTCGCGCATTCGTCTCATCCGGCGGGAAGGGAACGGCGGCATTGCCGTGGCCACGCAGACCGCGCTGGAGCAGGCGTCTGATCCGTGGGTTGCCCTGCTGGATCATGACGACATGCTCTCGCCCGACGCTGTGGAGGAAGTCGGCGCCGCCGTGGCCGCCCAGCCGCATTGGCGGTATCTCTACAGCGACGAAGACAAGATCGATGCCGACGGCGTGCGCCGCAATCCCTTCTTCAAGCCCGGCTTTGACCGGGATCTGCTGGAAGGGAACAATTATGCCTGCCACCTCTCGGCCTTTGATCGCGAGACGCTGCTGGCCTGCGGCGGCTTCCGTGCAGGTTTTGACGGCGCACAGGATTATGACGTCATCCTGCGGGTGACCGATGCGCTGGAAGATCAGCAGATCGGGCATCTTTCGTCCATTCTCTACCATTGGCGCGTCCATGCCGGCAGCTGCGCCGGCCAGATCCGCGCCAAGGAGGGGGTGGAGGCGGCCTCCCGCCGCGCCCTGGCCGAGCATCTGGCCCGCTGCGGCCGTCAGGAGGAAATCGTTTCCACGGGAACCTACCACCGCTCGCTGCGGGCCGTGCCGTCCGCGCCGCCGCTGGCCAGCGTGGTGCTGCTGGCCCGGCCCGGCATCATGGTGGCGCCCGAGCTGGCGACCTCGCTGGAGGAACTGGGCCGGATCTGGCCCTGTGAAATCCTCTGGCAGCCGGTGGACGTGTCCATTGACGAGCCGAGCCATGCGCCCGTGCCCCAATGGACGGCCCTGCCCCCGGCGACCAACTGGCCGGGCGGCTGCAATGCGGCGGTACAGGCGGCCCGGGGCGAGCTGGTGCTCTTCCTGGATGCGGCCTTGCGTCCGTTGTCGGGCTGCCGGCCGGAACAGCTGCTGATCCACGCCATGCGGGAGGATGTGGCCGTAACGGGCGGTATGCTCTGGCGGCAGGGCGCGCTGTGGAATGCGGGGCTGGCCCCGGGCGCGGGCGGCCTGCCCTTTGCCTTCATGCGGGGCGTGCCCCAGCAGGTGCTGCGCCATGTGGCCTGGGGGCAGTTGCCGCATTTGCGCACCGCCGTTGCCGCGCCCATGGAATGCATGGCCTTCCGGCGCGATCTCTATCTTGACCGGTACGGCTTCAACGTGAACTTCGGCACGCTTTCCGGGGCGGACTTCTGCCTGGGCGCGGCCCGGCGCAGGCTGAAGACCCTGATCTGCCCCTGGGGGCAGTGGGAGATGCTGGGCGAGCATGCCGAAGACGCGCTGGCCGTGCGCACGCAGGTCGCCATTCAGGAAGGATCGGGCACCCAGTGCGGCACCCTGCGGGCGGCCGAAACCCGGGAATCCTATATTGCCTATCAGCAGATTCTGCAGCGCTTCAAGGATCGCTGGGGCGACGATATCCGCCGCAGTCCCGTGCGCAACCGGCAGCTGGGCGCGGCCTTCGACAACGGCTGGCGGCTGCCCCTCTAAGCGCATGGCGCGCCCGTTGCCGGAAGCGGGATGTTCCGGCACAGGCCTGACAGACGAAAAACGCCTCCGCATGATTGCGGAGGCGTTTTTTCGTGCGGCATGGCCGGGCGACCCGTTGCTCGATGAGCCGAAGAGCTTTTGCCGCGACAAAAAACGGGGCTGTTTACAGAAAGGGCCGCGCCGCCCCGGGGCGCCGGCGCTCGACCGGATCAGCCCAGCACGGAGGAACCGCGAAAGGAGATGTCCACAATTTCAAAGGTGACGCGACCGCGCGGAATGTCCACACTGACCTCGTCGCCCACTTCCTTGCCCAGCAGGGCCTGCCCCACGGGCGAGAGGAAGGAGATGGAGCCGCGCGCGGGATCCGCCTCGTCCGGGCCAAGGATGGTATAGGTGCGGCTTTCTTCGGTGTCCACGTCCTCCACTTCGACGGTGGCGCCGAAAATGACCTTGTCGCCGCCCAGCTTGTCCAGATCAATGACCTGATAGAGGGCCAGACGGGATTCGATGTACTTGATGCGGGCCTCGGCCATGCCCTGCCGTTCGCGCGCGGCGTCATAGCCCGCGTTTTCGCGCAGGTCGCCCTCTTCGCGGGCCTCCTTGATGGCCTGAATGATTTGCGGGCGCTCGCTCTTGAGACGGGCCAGTTCGTCTTCCAGCTTCTTGTAGCCCTGGGTGGTGATGGGAATAGTGGTGACAGCCATGACGTTTCCTCCCTTGCGTGTGGGCGGCATACGGGTAACAGCGGCAAGGGTGTTGCCGCATTCCTCAAAAGAACCGGGGGCCGGAAAAAAGAATTTGCCGAAATCGCGGACGTGCGACTTCGGTTCAGGCAGAAAAAAAGCGTCCGCCGGGATGGACGGACAGCCTGCGAACAGGGATCTGTATAGCCTCCCCGGCGTGCGCGGTCAAGTCCGGCGGGTGTTTTGCCCGTGGATCGCGGGCAGCGGCGCTTCGCAGTCAATGGGTATTGTGATTTTTTTCCTTTTTGTTGTCGTTTGATTTTGCAGGATTTCTTTTCTTTTTTTTCGAATTGTTACGAATTGCTGGCAATAACTTGTTGACATTTTCCGGGGGGTGGGCGCAATGAAAAATTAATGCGGCATTAAAAGCGTACCACTACTAACTCAGGTGCGGAACCTGTCAGGCCCGGCCTGATGAGGAGGAGTCGAAAATGAGTGAACGCAAGGGACTGAGCCTGCCGACCCAAATGGGCATCGGCATGGCGCTTGGCATTGTCGCCGGGGCCGCCTTTCAGGCGGGCGGATGGAGTCCGTCATTTTTCCAGCCCATCGGGCAGGTGTTCATCAACCTGGTGCGCATGGTGGTCGTGCCGCTGGTGCTGGTGACGCTGGTGGCGGGCGCGGCCAGCGTCGGGGACGTCAGCAAGCTCGGCCGCGTGGCCGTCAAGACGCTGATCTACTATTTTCTGACAACGGCCGTGGCCATCATCATCGGTCTGATTCTCGCCAATATTCTCCAGCCCGGTCTGGGACTCGACATTTCCACGGAAAACCTCAAGGCCAAGGACGTGACGGCTCCCTCGCTCGTGCAGGTGCTGCTGAACATCATTCCCATCAACCCCATTGAAGCCCTGAGCAAGGGCAACATGCTGCAGATCATCTTCTTTGCGGTGCTGGTGGGCTTTGCCATCAGTCTGGTGGGCGAGCGGGCCAAGCCGGTCTACGTCTTCTTTGACAGCATGTCCGACGTGATGATTCGCGTCACCAACATCGTCATGCTGTATGCGCCCATCGGCGTGTTCGGCCTCATGGCCTTCACGGTGGGCAATCACGGCCTGCAGGTGCTGCTGCCGCTCATCAAGCTGGTGGCCATCATGTATCTGGCCTGTCTTCTGCAAATCCTGCTGGTCTACATCCCCTGCATGAAGTGGGCGGGCATCGCGCCCGGCACCTTCCTGCGCGGCATCAGCGCGCCGCTGCTGATTTCCTTCACGACCTGCTCCAGCGCGGCGGCCCTGTCCTCCAACCTGGTGAGCGTGCAGCGCCTCGGCGCCTCCCGCAGCGTGTCCAGCTTCTCCATTCCGCTGGGCAATACCATCAACATGGACGGCGCGGCCATCTACATGGGCATTGCCGCCATTTTCGCCGCCGAGGTCTACGGCATTCCCATGCCGCTCGACAAGCAGCTGACCGTGCTGTTCATGGCCCTGCTGGCCTCCATCGGCTCCATGGGCGTGCCGGGAGCGGCGCTCATCATGGTGACCATGGTCTTCACGCAGGTGGGCATCCCGCTGGAAGCCATCGCTCTGGTGGCCGGCGTTGACCGCATCATGGACATGGCCCGCACGACCATCAACGTCATGGGCGACGCTACCGGGGCGCTCTTTGTCTCGAAGCTGGAAAACGATCTTGACCCCGAACGTGGCGCACAAATGGACGCCTAACGCGAACGACGAAAGACAGGACGGCGTCGGATTGCCTCCGGCGCCGCAGGAGAGCTTCCCATGAAGGAATTGGTGGCGGGCATACTGGGCGGCATGGGGCCTGAGGCCACGGTCGATCTGATGCATCGCATCATCGCGCATACGGATGCCCGGGACGACATCGATCACGTCCGCTGCATCGTGGACAACAATCCCAAGGTGCCGTCGCGCATCAAGGCCCTGCTGGAAGGCGGCGGGGAATCCCCGGCTCCCTGCATGGCCGACATGGGCCGGCGGCTGGAGGCCTGGGGAGCGGACTTTCTCTGCATCGCCTGCAATACGGCGCACAATTATCATGCCGCCGTGCAGGCTGCCGTGCGCATCCCCGTGCTGAACATGATCGAGCTGACGGCTCAGGCCGTGCGGGAGCGCCACCCCGCCGCGCGCCGTATCGGGCTGCTGGCCTCGCCGGCGGTGCGCCTGACGCGGCTGTACGAGGATCCCTGCGCTCGCCGCGGACTGGAGATTCTCTATCCCGCGCCGGTGGAGGAGCAACTTCTGCTTGGCGTCATCAAGGACATCAAGGCCGGACATACCGACGCGAAGGTGCAGGCCGCCTTCGCCGAGGTGACGAACAACCTGACGGCCCAGGGCGCTGAAGTCCTGGTGGTCGCCTGTACCGAATTGGGCATCATTTGCGGCGGAAACGATGTGCCGGTGGTGGATGCCGCCGACGTGCTGGCCGAAACCGTGGTGGAAACGGCCAAACAGCGCAAACCCTTGCCGCATGTCAAATAAACATTGAATGGATAGCTTCAGGAGGCTACATCATGAATCTCGCCAAGTTTGCCCGTCGCGGCTATGTGACCGAACCCACTCCCTTGGAATATCTGCCCAACTTCAGCAAGGCGCTGGGCGGCAAGGTGAACATCTACATCAAGCGCGACGACATGCTGCCCGGCGCGGCGGGCGGCAACAAAACCCGCAAGCTGGATTTCGTCATCGCTGACGCGCTCTCCCAGGGCGCCGACACCATCATCACCTGCGGCGCCGTGCAGTCCAACCACTGCCGTCTGACGCTCTCCTGGGCCGTCAAGGAAGGGCTGGACTGCCATCTGGTGCTTGAGGAGCGTGTGAAGGACAGCTACAATCCCGCCGCCTCGGGCAACAACTTCCTTTTCCAGCTGCTCGGCGTGAAAAGCATCACCGTGGTGCCCGGCGGCAGCAACATGATGGAAGAAATGGGCAAGGTTGCCGAAAAGCTCAAGGCTGACGGCAAAAAGCCCTACATCGTGCCCGGCGGCGCGTCCAACAAGATCGGCGCGCTCGGCTATGTGAACTGCGCCGAGGAAACCCTGCGCCAGCTCTTCGAAAAGGGCATCCGTATCGATCACATGGTGGTGCCGAGCGGCAGCGCGGGCACGCACGCCGGCATCATCGCGGGCATGTTCGGCAACAATGCCGGCATTCCGGTGACGGGCATCGGCGTCAACCGGCCCAAGCCCGTGCAGGAAGCCGCTGTGCACAAGCTGGCCCAGGAAACGCTGGATTTCATCGGCGCCGGCGTGACCCTGCCCGTGGAAAAGGTGGTGGCCTATGACGATTATGTCGGCCCCGGCTACTCCCTGCCCACCGACAGCATGGTGGAAGCCGTGAAAATGCTGGCCCGCACCGAAGCCATCCTGCTTGACCCGGTGTATTCGGGCAAGGCCATGGCCGGTCTCATCGATCTGGTGCGCAAGGGGCATTTCGCCGACGGCAGCAATGTGCTTTTCCTGCACACCGGCGGTTCCCCGGCCCTGTACGCCTACCTTGATACCTTCCGCAAGGGCGAATAGCTCTCACCGACATTGCCGGCCCGCTCCGGCGGGCCGGCTCCAAGGAGTTTCCCATGCAGGACGAAGCGCGCAACGAACGCTTGCAGATGTACGGCGGTCTCTGGGGCGGCATGATCCCCTTGCTGGTGCTCATCATCGGCCTTGTCTGGCTTTCCGTCGCTGAGCGCGGGGGAACCAAGCCCTTCTGGGCTTGCGCCTGGCTTGCGCTGGCGATTGGTCTGTTCTTTGCCCGCAACAAGGCCCAGTACTGCCTTGCGGCCATGCGCGGCATCGGCGACAAGACCGGCATCGTCATCGTGACGGCCTGGCTCTTTGCCGGGGTGTTCGGCAAGCTCATGGCCGCCGGCGGTCTGGTGGACGGCTTGCTGTGGATGGGCATGTCCACCGGGGCGCAGGGCGGCGTATTCACCCTGCTGGTCTTTCTGGCGGCCATGCTCTTTGCGCTGGGGACGGGCACCAGCACGGGCACCTGCATCGCCCTGACGCCCGTGCTCTTTCCGGCCGGGTATTTTCTCGGCTGCGATCCCGGTCTGCTGGGGACGGCCATCCTGTCCGGCGCGGCCTTTGGCGACAATCTTGCCCCCATTTCCGACACGACCATCGTCTCAGCCTACACGCAGGGCGCTCGCATGAAGGACGTGGTGCGCAGCCGCTTCCCGCTGGCCATTTCCGCCGCCGGGCTGGCGGCTGTGGTGTTTCTGCTGTTCGGCGGCGGCGGCGAGGCGCACGTCATGCCGGAAATTCAGGCCCGGCTTGATCCTTCCGGCATTCTTCTGCTGCTGGCGCTGGCCGTGGTGGTGGTCAGCGCTCTCATGGGGCGGCACATCATCGAGTCGCTGGTGTACGGCAATGTGGCGGCAGCGGTGATCGGGGTGGCCATCGGCAACATCCGTCCCACGGACATCTTCGGCATTCCCGAAAAGTCGGGCGGCAGCACGGGGCTTATCCAGTCCGGCATTGACGGCGTGGTGGGCGCCATCATCTTCGCCATCCTCATTCTGGCGGTGACGCAGATTCTTGTGGAGTGCGGCATCATGCAGCGCATTCTGGAATTTGCCCACAAGAGCATGGTGAGCACCGTGCGGCAGGCTGAGCTGTTCATCATCGGCGTCACCGTGGTGGCCTCCATTCCCATTTCGGCCAATGCGCCTGCCGAGCTGCTGGTCGGGCCGTCGCTGGTACGCCCCATGGGCGAGCGTTTCGGGCTGGCGGCGGCGCGGCGCGCCAATCTCATGGACTGCGCGGTCTGTACCATCTTCTTCATCCTGCCGTGGCATATTGCCGTGGCGGCCTGGTACGGCGCGCTTGTGAGCGCGGCGGAAGCCTGGCAGATCACGCCGCCGCCCATCAGCGCCGCCCTGTACAATCCCTACTCCTGGGCGCTGCTTGCCGTCATTCTCTTTTCCGCGCTGACCGGCTGGAATCGCCGGATGGCCAGCGATGAGGAGCCGTCGGGCGAAGAGGCCTAGAAAAACGGGAGTCCTGAGCGTCTTTCGGCTGGCGCGCCCGCTGAGCAGGGCGGCATTGCGGCGGGCAGGACAAAGATCCTGAACCTGAACCGCGAAATGGCATCCGACTTCTCTACAGGACGGGCAAACGTCCTCCATGCGCATCCCCGCGTCGCCCGAGGCGACGCGGGGTGTCGGCGTTTCGCGGCGGCAGATCGGCGGCTTGCAGGTGCCGGAAAAATCAGCTAATTGCAAAAGACTGTCCATCCACTCTCCCGTGCGAGCCGCCATGAAAAAATATCTGCGCTATCTTGGCCCGGTGCTGATCAGCGGTCTTTTTCTGCTGGCCATCTATCTTCTTTATCAGAAGCTCCGGGCCTACAGTCTGGAAGAAATCCGCCAGAGCATCGAACAGGTTTCTTATTTCAGCATCGGTCTGTCCATTTTCCTGACCATCATCAATTATCTCATTCTGGTGGGCTATGACTGGCTGGCTCTCAAGGCCATCCACAAGAGTCTGCCCCTGCCGCGCGTGGGCCTTGTCTCGCTGGTGGGGCAGTCGGTGAGCTACAATTTCGGCGCGCTGCTGGGCGGCACCACGGTGCGCTATCGCTTCTATTCGGCCTGGGGCTTCAGTTTTTCCGAAATCGTGCGGCTCGTGCTCATGCTGGCCGTGACCTTCTGGGTGGGCGCGCTGGGCCTGAGCGGCCTGATCTTCCTCGTGGCCCCGCCCGTCATGCCCGACCAGCTGCTGGACAAGATGCCCATCAAGGACATCCGCGTGCTCGGCGTGATCCTGCTGTCCGTGGCTGTGGTCTATCTGGTGCTTTGCTTCCGCATCCGCAAGCCCATTCACGTCTTCGGCAAGGAATTTGTCTTTCCTGCGCCGCGTCTGGCCGTGGCGCAGATGGTCGTGGCCGGGGTGGATCTCATTGCCGCCGCTTCCTGCATGTATGTGCTGCTGCCGCAGGATCTGGGCATCAGCTTCATCGAATTCCTGCCCGGCTACCTCATGGCGCAGGTGGCGGTGGTGCTGACCCACATTCCCGGCGGGGTGGGCGTTTTCGAGCTGGTCATCATCCATCTGACCCATACCCCGCGCACGGAGGCCGTCTTTGCGGCGGTGCTGCTTTTCCGCCTTATCTACTACATCCTGCCCCTGCTGACCGCAGCGGTGCTGCTGGCTGTCTACGAAGCCCGCCAGAGCCGCAACATGCTGCGCGATGCCGGGCGCTGGCTCTCGGTGGTCTCCCATTCGCTGTCCGCCTACCTGAGCTTCGCGGCAGGCGTCTTCCTGCTGGCCTCCACCACCCTGCCCATACGCGACGCGATGCTGCAGGCCATGAGCGAGTATCTGCCGCGTGCGGTCATGGGCGTGGGGCATTTTGTCTGCGCGCTCTCCGGCGCGGCCCTGCTCTTTGTCTCCTACGGGCTGGAACGGCGGCAGCGGCGGGCCTATTATCTGGCTGTGGGCGCGCTCATCGCCGGCATTGCCGGGGCGCTGCTCAATGCCCTGTCCTGGGGCGGGGCGCTGCTCAGCGCCGTGGTGCTGCTGGCCGTGGTGCTGGGGCGGCGGCGTTTCTACCGCTCCTCTTTTTTCTGGGAGGAACCCATCCCCCTGTACTGGCTGGGCGCGGCCTTCGGCGTGCTGGTGGTGAATTTCGCCCTGGGCTGGTTCGTCTACGCGCCGCACTGGGAACGCGCGGAACGCTGGGGCTTTGATCAGGGCTTCAACGCGCCCCACGCCCTGCTGGGCTTTGCGGGCATCGCCGTGCTGGTCGTGGTGACCTGGCTGTGGCGCGTGAGCCTGCGCCGCCGCAAGCGCAGGCGGGAACAGCGGCAGACGGCGGGGGCATAGCCAACGGCGCGGCGCTTGCGCGCAATGGAAGAAAAGGACGGTTCACCGCGTGGCGAACCGTCTTTTTTGTCGGGGAAGCGCCCGGCGCGGCCCTGTGTGCGGCGGCCGCCCGGGCATATTCACGGCAGGACTGCTGCCGGACATTGCCCCGGCTGCCGCCCGTGGCCGGGACGCGGCGCGACGAAGCGCCCGGCGGTCAGCGCAACGCGGTCAGCTCGGCAAGGGCGAGCGGGGCGCACAGCGCGGTGAACCGTGTCGTGCTGCGCATGATGAACCTCCCGCGCGGCGGGTGTGTTATGTGAAAATATCTATGGCGTGCTTGTATTGTTTAGTATACCAACATTGGCAGCAGGTCAATGTTGCCTGTTATCGTTCCAGAATGGACGATTATCCCAGACTGACCGAGGCTACGGCCCGTGTATTGACCCGCCTGCGCGAGGACGCAGGCCTGAGCAAACGCAAGCTCGCTTCCCTGACCGGCATCGACAGGGTGTATCTGCTCCAGCTCGAGCAGCAGAAATACCGCCTGACGCTCAATGCCGCCTTTCTCATCGCCCAGGCCTTCGGCTTGCCGCCGGGGCGGCTGGTGGACATGATCGAGACCGAACGCCTGAAACTGCTGGACGGGGACGACAGCTCTTTCACAGCGGAAATGCCGCCCGAAAGTGCGCCTCAGCAGCCCTGATCACGTCCCGGCAGGCGGGATGCGCATGGCGGCGCAGGTCGTGTCGCAACGCCTCCGCTGTGGGGCGGTCGCTGTTGCCGCAAGCCGCCTCCAGCAGGAGCAGCCCGCTGCGCGCGTGGAGGTAGTGCGCCTGCGGCCCAAGGGACTCCTTGCCCAGAGCGCGCCAGAGTTCGCTGAGCCGCGTGGCGGCGTCGGGCAGCATGACCCGGCAGAGATGCCAGAGGGCGTCGGCCCGCCGGCAACCGCGCGGATCGGCACGGCGTTCCAGCGTGCGCAGGGCGCGGTAGAGGGCCAGCGCCTGCCGTGTGTGGTTCAGCCGCAGCTGGAACAGCAGGGCAAGATGGACAGCATCGGCCTTCAGCACAAAAAAGGGCCTCAGCCGCCGGATGTGCGCGAATACGGCCCGCAGGCGGGTTGTTTCGCCGTTGCCGTGCAGACGGCGCAGATAGTCCAGAATGGCGGCGCGCTGAATGTCCTCGGGCAGGCTCAGGAGAAGGGAAGCAAGACTGTTGCGCATGAAAGGCCTCCGCTGTACAGACGGGTATGCTCCAGTCTTTCACTCAAATGCCGTCGCGGGTCAAGACGGCTTTCCTATTTCTATATGAAAATTGAATATTCTCCTATCATACGGAGATAACAAGCAAAAAAAATTTGGCAGCCGGCCTCGCGCTGCAGGGCCATCGGCTGTGCGCGAGGCCGTGGCGCACGGCATGAACCGATGGAGGCCGTGCGGACATCGTTCCCCCCGCAAAAGCGCGCCGGGGACGGGGGATTGAGCGGAGGGGAAAGCCCTCCAGCGCCGGCGGAGGGGCGTGCCTTCCCGCCAGAAAGAGCAGCGATTACACGGGCGCGTGTCCTTCGCTGGCGGCCCGAAGCGCATGCAGCCAGTCAGGCGACAGGGCCTCGGGCAGGCGCAGGATGAGGTCGGCCACCGGAGTATCGGGTTGCGGGGCGCAGAGGGCGGCCAGACGGCGGGCCGTGCGGGCGGCGGCCTCGCAGGCGGCGCAGAGGGGCCAGTCGGCGGCGGCGAAGGCTGTGGCCAGGCCGGTCACGATGTCGCCGGTGCCGCCGATGCATTCCATGGCCGGAACCGAGGGGCTGTCGATGACGGCACGCACCTCGCCTTCGCAGACGATGTGATCGGCTGCGCCCTTGATGATCAGGTGGCGCGGGCAGTTGCCGTGCGCCAGCACGCGCTTGAGCAGGGGCGGGATGTTGTGATCCTCGGCCAGCAGGAAGCCGCGCGTGTAGAAGGGGTGGGGCGCGTTTTCGTCGGCCAGGAAGGCCAGTTCGCCCACATCCGGGGTGAAGAGATCATAGGCGTCGGCGTAGCCGCTCATCTTGGCGGCGTACATGAAGCCCGCGTCGGCCAGCAGGAGCGGGCGCGCGGGCAGGGCCTGCACGGCCAGCAATACCCGGTTGTGCCAGTCGGCGTCCGGGAACAGGTAATGAAAGGTCAGGCCGCGCGGAGCAAGGGCGGCCACATGTTCGCAAAGCCAGCGGTACAGGCGGCGGCTGCCCTCGCCGTTGCCGGTGTCTCCGGCCAGCAGGGCGCGGGGCGCGGCAATGTCCAGCGCCCGGCAGGCCTGCAGGGCCGTGGCGATGAGTGCCGGGGTGCCGCGCTCCACCGGCACGTTGCGTCCGTCGGGCAGACAGAGCCGGGAGCCGTCCAGCCGCAGGGGGCCGTCCGGCAGGGCAGGGGGAAACGCGGCGTCCGGGACGCTGCCGGCTATGCACCACATGCGAGCTGCCTCCGCGCCTCCTCAAAGGCCTTTTGCAGGCTGTAACAGCAGAGGGTCTGCCCGATGCGCAGGGGTTCTGGGGCCTCGTCCAGCCGGGTTCCGCACAGTTCATGGGCCAGCCACGGCACATCCGGGCAGCCGCCGCCGGAAATGTTGACGATGCGGCGGTCGCGCGTGTCCACGGTGATTTTCATGTTGGCCGCCCGCACCATGAGCCAGTGATCCAGCCGCTTGATCTGGCAGAGGGAAACCGGTTCCAGCAGGGTGTCGGCAACGACGGCGGCCTCGCGCGGTTCCAGGCCCGCCTGGCGCAGGCAGTCCAGCACGCCCGCCTGCCGCAGCAGGGGAAAGACCACCACCATGTCGCAGCCGGTCTGCAATTGCGGCGGCGGCCCCTTGACCTCCACGGCAAAACCGGCCTCGCGCAGGCAGCGTTCGGCGCGGATGACCTCGCCGGTCTGGTCGAAGATCAGCAGGCCCGTAGCGGGTGCGGCGGCAGCCGCTTGCCCCTGTGTGCCGTCCGGCTTGGGCCGCAAAAGCGCGCCCAGACGTTTCAGGATGCCTGTCATGGCGTCGTCTCCGGCGCGCGGCGGACGACAGAACGCCGTCCGCCGCTCAGCATGACGTTATTTGCGGATGTCGATGCGGAAATCCGCACCATCTTCCGTGGATTCCACCGTGAAGCCGCTGTTGCGGGCGGCACGGCTCACATTTTCGCGGCTGGCTTCATTGTCCACCAGCACGGTAAATTCGCCGTCCGGGCTTTTCTTGGCGGCCGTGAGAAAGAGCAGCACGGGCTGCGGGCAGGAAAGGCCGCGCGCGTCAATGAGTTCAGCCATTAGGCACCTCGCTTGCAGTTGAAGAAACCGATGACAAGGCAGACGGCCAGACCGCCCAGCGCGCCGAGCATGCCGTGGGGGCCGATGCCCGTGGCGCTGGAGGCAAAGCCGAAATTGTGGGCCACGGCCGCGCCGAGAATGAGGCCGACCACAAAGACGGCGGCGTCGTTGTCGCCCTCGCCGGCCATGAAGAGCTGACGCCCGGGGCAGCCGCCGGCCAGCGCAAAGGCCAGACCGGCGGTCACCATGCCGAGGAAGTTCCAGAGGGAATCGGTATGGGCGATGGGCTGGCCTTCCATGCCGGGATGGAAACCGCCCAGCACGACATTGAGCACAAGGGCGCAGGCCAGCATGGCCAGCAGGCCGAGGGCCAGATGCCATTGCCGGAACAGGAGGACGTCACGGATGGCACCCATGGTGCAGAAGCGGCTGCGCTGGGCCAGAATCCCCACCACAAGGCCCGCCGCCAGCGAGAGCAGCACCGGCGCATGCATCGCGCCCGGCCCCTTGAGGGAATAGAAGAGCACGCCGCTCTTGTCCTGCCCCTCCACCTGCGGATTGAGCAGGAGCAGAACCAGCAGGGCCAGCATGATGCCGGGCAGGATCAGGCCGCTGACCTTGCCCTGGCTCTGACTGCGGCCCAGCGAGAAGCCCTGCCGGAAAAAGAGCGTGCCGATGCCCACGCCGACCACCAGTCCGGCCAGACCGAAGACGGCATTCAGGTCGCCGCCGGCCAGCCGCATGATGACGCGCCACGGGCAGCCCAGAAAGACCAGCGCGCCGATGGCCGCCACCATGCCCAGCAGCAGGCGGATGATGGGCGAGGATCCGCCCCGGGCGCGGTATTCGCCGAAGAGCAGGGACGCGCCCAGCGCGCCGAGCACCATGCCGATGATTTCCGGCCGCAGGTACTGGACAATGGCCGCCCGGTGCAAGCCGATGGCCCCGGCGATATCGCGGTTGAAGCAGGCCACGCAAATGCCCATGTTGCCGGGATTGCCCATGCGTTGCAGCAGAATGGCCAGCGCGCCCAGCACCAGCCCCGTGCAGACGACGCCCGCCGTGGTGGAAAGGAAATTGGAACCGGTCTTCATGAAACCCCCTTGTGATGCGGATGCGCGCGAAATGGCGCGCGTGTCGCGTGGCGACTGGGGGACGGAAGACCGATCAGGGGCGGGAAGGATGGGCGCAGTCCGCAACCGTGCACCGACGCTTCCGTCCGGTGGCGCTCCACGCCGTGGAGCGACAGAAAAGGCGTCAGTTGCGGTACGACGGCATGGCGCGGCATCCTCCGAAAATGTCCGTCAGCCCACGGGGGACAACGGCAGAAGGAGCATAGGAGAGCCTGTGCCAAAGGTCAAGGGAGGGCGGCGAAAAAGAGCGGCCCGCCCGCCGCGCATGTATGGGCGGCACGGGCGCGGCGACGTCAGTGCAGGGAGAGCGGGTAGCGCCGCAGGGCCGGACGACTGCGGTCATGGGCAGGGGCGGGATGAGGATGCGCGGCTGTTCTCCCCCTGCTGCGACGGGACAGCGCCGGGGGTCAGGCATGGGTGGCGGCATCCGTACGGGAAAGGCGCACCTCGTCCAGACCGTCGCGCTCCTCGAGCAGCACGTCGATGCGCTCGTCGCGGCGGGTGGCCACGTTGCGTCCGGCATAGGTGGCCTCGATGGGCAGTTCGCGGTGGCCGCGATCCACCAGAACGAGCAGCTCCACGCTGCGCGGGCGTCCGTAATCGAGCAGGGCTTCCAGCGCGGCCCGGACGGTGCGGCCGGTAAAGAGCACATCATCCACCAGCAGGATGTCCGCCGCATCCACCGGGGCGGGAATGCGGGACTGGCCCAGCTGGGGTTTGCCCGCAAGGCTCGTCCAGTCGTCGCGGTACAGATTGATGTCCAGCGTGCCCAGCGGCAGCTCGCGACCGATGCGCCGCGCGAGCAGGGCGGCCAGACGGCGGGCGATGTCCACGCCGCGCCGCTGGATGCCCACGAGCTGGAGCGTTGCGCAGCTGCCGTGACGTTCATAGATCTGGCTGGCCAGCCGGTCGAGGATGCGGGCGATTTCTTCCCGGTTCAGGATGACGTGTGCGCTCATGCGGCCTCCTTGGAGCAGCCCTGCGGGCGGCAGGGAAAAATCCTACCTCTTTTCGCGGCAATTGAAAAGACGGCACTGGGCCGCATTGACAAGGGCGCGGAGTGGTCTTACTTCTCAACAACCAAAAAATGAATCGGAGGAGCCATGCTCACGTTGACCGAACAGGCCGTCAAGGAACTGGAAGCCTTTTTTGCCGATCGCGACCGCGAACCCATCCGCATCTTTCTTGCGCCGGGCGGTTGCTCCGGCCCGCGCCTTGCGCTGGCGCTGGACGCCCCGGGCGAAGAGGATCAGGCGCTCGAAGCCAACGGCTTCAGTTTCTGCATCCGCAAGGATCTGCTGGATCAGGTGGAGGCCGTCACCATTGACGCCTCGCCGCTGGGCTTTGAGCTGACCCCCAAAAATCCCCTGCCTTCAACGGGCGGCAGCGCCTGCGGCAGTTGCTGCGGCGGTTGCGGCTCACACTAACCCCCAAGGGAGTCATACATGCTGACCTTGTCCGAAGACGCCCGCAAAGAGCTGGAAGCCTACTTTGACGGGAAGGAAAGGAAGACCATCCGGGTCTTCATGGCCCCGGGAGGCTGAAGCGGCCCGCGCCTTGCGCTGGCTCTGGATGAGCCTCTCGATTCCGACGACATCATTGAAGAAGCCGGTTTCCGCTTCTGCATTGACAAGTCGCTGCTGGATCAAATCAAGGGCGTGAGCATCGGCGTGAGCTACATGGGTTTCACGCTGGATCCCGAAGTGCCGCCCGCCTCTTACGGCGACGGCGGCGGCAGCTGCGGCACCTGCTCGTCCTGCGGAACGCACTAGCGTTGCGCGGTAGGGGCGATGCGGGACGTGCTGCGTCTGTCCATCCGGCAAGGGCAATCCTGTCGCGGTAAGAGGGCAGCCGCCCTGTCGTCAGCCCCTGACGAAGGGAAATGCTTGTATCCTGCCGGCGGCGGAGGGGCATGACACCTCTCCGCCGCCCTGTTTTCAGAACGGGCGTCGTTGCCCCGCGCCGCAGCCATGTTCCTGCGGCCTGTGTGTCGCCAAGGACAGAAGCGGGCGCGACGGCCCGCGCCATGCCATGACTGCGGAAAAACTCCTTCCCCTTCTTGCCGCCCCGGTCGGGGAGTGGCGTCTCGAACGCAGCGGCCTTGCCACGCGCTGCCGTCTGGCCGCCGAAGCCCTGACCGCCGGGCGCAGTGCCTGCCTGCTGGTGCGCGATCGCGACGAAATGGCCCATGCGCGCGCCCTCGTCTCCCTTTTCGTGCCCGATCTTTCCGTGGGCGACGTGCCGCTTTCCCGCCCGCTCTGGACCTCGCCCTGTCTGAGCCTGCCCGATGCGGCCAGCCTGCGTCAGGGACGGGATGTCCAGGCCGGGATACTGGCGAGCCTCTACGGTCTGGCCGGCGGCGGCCCGCGGTGCCTGATCGCCGGGCCGGAACATCTGCTCCTGCGCCATGTGCCCCGAAATTTCTTTGAGCGTACCGGCCTTGATCTCGCCCGCGGGCAGGATTTTCCCCCGGAACTGCTGCTGGAACAGGCCGTGGAATGGGGCTATGAGCGCGTGCCGCTGGTCAATCGTCCCGGCGACATGGCCCGGCGCGGCGACATTCTGGATATTTTCCCGGCTGGCTACGCCCGCCCCCTGCGTCTGGAATTTTTTGGCGACGTCATCGACGAAATCCGCCTCTTTGATCCCGAAAGCCAGCGCTCGCTGGCGCATATCGAGGAATGCACCCTCCTGCCGGTGCTGCCCTTCACCTGCGCGCCCACGGATCTGCCGCGCCTGCATGAACGGCTGGATGCGCTCTTTGCCCAGGCCCGTCTGAGCGAAAACCAGCATTACAGCCTCGGCAAGGCGCTGGACAGCGGCGGGGTCGGCCTTTTTCCGGGCCTGCTGCATGACGACGCCAGCCTGCTGGAAGACTGGCTGCCCGAGGACTGCCTCTGGCTTCTGCCCGGTCGGGCCGATGCCGGGGATGCCCTGCGCGAAGCCGGTTTGCGCCTTTTTCAGCGGCTGGAGGAGGGCGGCGATCTGGCCCAGCCCGCCTCCCTCTGCGTGCGGCCCGATCCGCAGACCGCCCCCTGGGAAGGAAAAATCCGCTTCTTTGCCGAGCCGCTGGTCATGGGCGTGGAGGAGCAGGGGACTGTCCTGCCTGAGCGGCGACTCTACGGCTTTGCCGATCTCTTTTCCCAGCCCGGCGCGGCGGATCGTCCCTGGCAGCAGCTGGTGGCCGCCCTGCGGCAGTGGCAGGGGGAAAAGCGGCAGATCCTCCTGTGTTTTGCCTCGGAGCGCAGCCGCAACAAATTCCTCAAGCTGGCCGAGCAGGACGGCATCCTGCCCGCCCTGCGCTATGCGCCGGATCAGCGGGGCCTGTTTGCCCTGGTCGCCGGCTTTCGCGGCGGCGTGGATCTGGTCTGGGACGACAGCCTGCTGCTGGGCGAGGACATCCTGTACCCCAAGGCCGAAAAGACCCCGCGTGTGGCCTCCCGCGCTTTCAAGGGGCTGGACAGTTTCGACGATCTGACCCCCGGGGCGCTGCTCGTGCATCGGGATTACGGCATCGGCCGCTTTGCGGGTCTGGAACATCTGGAGCGCAACGGCACGGGCAACGACTTTTTGCTGCTGGAATATTCCGGCAGGGATCGCCTCTATGTGCCGGTGGATCGGCTGGGACTGGTGCAGCGCTTCAAGGGCGGCGACGGGGCGGAACCGGCGCTGGACAAGCTGGGCGGCACGGGCTGGACAAGCGGGCGCGAAAAGGCCCGCAAGGCCATTGAGCGGATTGCCGCCGATCTCGTGGAAATGTACGCCTACCGCAAGGTGGCCAAGGGCTTCCGCTATGATCCGCCGGGCGAACTCTACCGCGAATTCGAGGCCACCTTCGGCTTCGAGGAAACGCCGGATCAGGCGGCCGCCATTCAGGACGTGCTGGACGACATGGACAAGGCCGAACCCATGGATCGCCTTGTCTGCGGGGATGTGGGCTTCGGCAAGACGGAAGTGGCCCTGCGCGCGGCCTTTCGCGCAGCCTCCGAGGGACGGCAGGTGGCCCTGCTCTGTCCCACCACCGTGCTGGCCGAGCAGCATTTCCAGACCTTTCGCGCCCGTCTGGCCGGCTTCCCGGTCAATGTGGGCCTGCTGAGCCGCTTTGTCTCCCGCGCCCGCCAGAAGGAAACCCTGACCGCGGCCGCCGCCGGGCAGATCGACATTCTCATCGGCACGCACCGTCTGCTGTCGGCGGACGTGAAGCTGCCCCATCTGGCCCTGCTCATTCTGGATGAGGAGCAGCGCTTCGGCGTGCGCCACAAGGAAAAGCTCAAGGCCCTGCGCAAAAATGTGGATGTGCTGACCCTCACGGCCACGCCCATTCCGCGTACCCTGCAACTGTCCATGTCCGGCATCCGTGATCTCTCGGTCATCGAGACCGCCCCGCAGGAGCGCAAGCCCGTGGCCACCGCCGTGCTGCGGCGGGAGGACTCGGTGCTGCGGCAGGTGCTGGAACGGGAAATCGCCCGCGAGGGACAGGTGTTCTGGGTCTACAACCGGGTGCAGGGCCTGCCGCGCGTGGCCGACTATGTGCGTTCGCTCGTGCCGCAGGCCCGGGTGGGCATGGCGCACGGCCAGATGGGCGAGGTGGAGCTGGAAGAGAACATGCACAAGTTCTGGCATGGCGAACTGGACGTGCTGGTCTGCACGGCCATTGTGGAATCCGGGCTGGACTTTCCCCGCGCCAACACGCTGGTGGTGGATCAGGCGCAGATGTTCGGCCTCGGCCAGCTCTATCAGCTGCGGGGCCGCGTGGGCCGCAGCGACCGGCAGGCCTATGCCTTCTTTCTCGTGCCCGATGCCGAGCGCCTGTCCGGCGTGGCCGAGGAACGCCTGCGCATCATCATGGACATGGACTATCTGGGGGCGGGCTTTCAGGTGGCGATGGAAGACCTGCGCCTGCGCGGCGCGGGCAATATCCTCGGCGAGGTGCAGTCCGGGCACATGGGGCGCGTGGGCCTGGATCTCTATCTGGAAATGCTGGAGGAGGCCGTTTCCCGGCTCAAGGGCACGCCTGCCGCGCTGGCTGCGGAGACGGAACTCAATATCGGCCTGCCCGCCCATATTCCCCAAAGCTACATTGCCGACGGCCGCGAGCGCCTGCGCTGCTACAAGGCCCTTTCCTCGGCGGTGGGCGGGGCCGCGCGCGAGGAGGTGGCGCTTTCCCTGCGCGACCGCTTCGGAGCCTTTCCCGTTGAGCTGGAGAATTTTCTCGCCGTACTTGATTTCAAGCAGTTTCTGGGCGAATTGCAGGTGCAGCGGGCCGATCTGACCCGCGAACACGTCAAGCTGATCTGGGCGGAAGGGCAGCATGCCGTGGCTCCGGAAAAACTGGTGGCGCTGGTTGCCGCCACGCCCGGGGCGCGCCTGCTGCCCCCGGCCGGTCTGTTCTGGCCCCTGCCGTCCGCCGGCAGCGTGGGCGAGGCCCTGAGCGACATGCGCGGCAAACTGGAAAGCGCCCGCCTGCCGCAACAAATGCCGTGAGGTTGTCATGTCTGATCCTTCCTCCCATCGCGCGCCGTGCCGCCTCCCGATTTCGGCCCTTCTGTTTTGCCCGCTGCTTGCCGCCTGCCTGCTGTTGTCTGCCTGTCTGGAAAGCGGCCTGCCCGACGGCGCCGTGGCCGAGGTCAACGGACAGACCATTTCCCTGCGCCTTGTGCAGGCCCTCATGGACAGCCGCTCCGTGGACATGGGCGCGCCTGACGTCCCCATGCCGGAAGAGATGAAACGCCGTTACGGCGAGGCGCTGGCGACGCTGATCATTGCCCGCCTGGCCGAAGAGGATCTGGCCGAACGCGATCAGGCCCTGAGCGAGGAGGCTGTCAGCCATGAGGAACAGCTCATTCGGGATGACTACGGCTCAGAGGACTTCACCGTCTTTCTGGAACGGGAAGGGCTGGACTATGCCGACTGGCGACAGCTGCTGCGCCTGCATCTGACCTTGCGCGCGCTGGAACGGCAGGTGCTGCTTCCGGGCATCCGCATCAGCGTGGAGGAGGTGCGCGCCTATCACGCGGCCCATGCGGATCGCTTCACCCTGCCGGATCATCTGCGGCTCTGCTTCCTTTCCAGCGACGACAGGCGGCAGCTGGAAGCCTATTGCCGGCATTTTCCCGACGGTCGCGACGACACGCCGGATGGACTCTTTGCCCAATGTCTGGACATGCGGGAAGCGGAACTGCCGCCCGCCGAACGCAAGGAAGTGGCCGCCCTGAGCGAAGGCGCCTGCGGCAAGATTCGCGAAGCGGGCGGACGCTTTCAGGCCTTCGGGCTGGTGGCGCGGCACAAGGGCGGCGCGCAGCCCGCGTCGATGGTCTATCCCCTGATTGAGGCCAGCCTGCGCGAACAGAAATTGCGGGAGGCCCTTGCCGGCTGGCTGGCGCAGCGCCTGCCGCAAGCCCGCATTCGCGTGGTTCCCGCCATGCGCTCCGTGCTGGAGGATATGGCTCGCCGCTCGGAAGCCCGGGAACAGGAGCGAAAGACGGCGGCAGCCGCCGCGCCGGCGGAAAGCGGACAGCCCCCGGAAACGGCGTCGGACAGCCCGCAAGGCGTGCCGCCCGAATCGGTCGGGGCCGCGTCGCCGTCCTCCCCGACCGGGCCGGACAGCCGCGCCACGCCTTCACAGGGCGAAGCCGCTGCCGCTGATGTCCGCCCGTGACGCGAAAGCTGGCCGCCCGATGGCGCAAACGGGAAGTTCGCGAAAAAAACTGTAAAAACAGCCTGTTGCCCCGGGTTTGTCCGCATCGAGCCTGCCGGCCCGGGACACACGACGGCACAATGCGCCGGGCGCATGTGCATCAGGCCATTGCCTTTTGGACGTTTTACGGCTATTGCCAGATAAATCTGCTTATCCAGCGTGTGGGAGAAATCAACCGTGAAAACCGTTCTTCTGTTCCTGATGTGCCTTCTGTGTGCGGTGAGCGGCGTCCATGCCGCGCAGCTCAACAAGGTGGCTGCCGTGGTCAACGGCAAGGTCATTACCATGTTTGATCTGCAGAAGGCCGCCCTGCCGGATCTGGCGCGGGCGCGCCTCAATCCCGATGATCCGAAACAGGCGAAGCAGGTCAATGACATTCTGCGCAAGGCGCTCGACAACCTCATTATCGACCTTCTGGTCGAGCAGGAGGCCAAACGCCTCGAGATCTCCGTTTCGGACAGCGAAGTGGATGCGGAACTTGTCAATATCATGAAGGAACGCCGTCTGACCCGCGCCCAGTTCGAGGAGCAGCTCAAGCGGCAGAACCTCTCCCTCGCCGACCTGCGCGAAACCTTCGAGCGCGGCATCAAGCGCCAGAAGATCATGGGGATGCAGGTTGGCCGCAAGGTGGTGGTCACGCCCGAGGAAATCAAGGCCTATTACGACAAGCACAAGGATGAACTCTTCCTGCGCGACGGCCTGCACATGGGGCTGCTGGTCTATCCGCCCAATGCCAATGTCAGCGGCATTGCCGCGCAAATCAAGTCCGGCAGCCTGAGCTTTGCCGAGGCCGCGCGCAAGTATTCCGTCGGCCCCAACAAGGAAAAGGGCGGCGACATGGGGCCGGTGGAGTGGGACAAGCTCAATCCGGAATGGTCGGAACGCCTGAACAGCATGCGCCCCGGCGACGTGACGCCGCCCTTCGTGATCCAAAAGAATTTCAAGGCTCAGGTCGCCCTGTTCCGGCCCGGCGCCACCGGCCCGGACAAGCCGCTGACCCTTGAGGAAGCCCGGCCTCAGATTGACGCCATTCTTCGTCAGCCCAAGGCCATGGAACGCTTTGACGAATACATCAGCCAGCTCCGCAGCCGCGCGGTCATCGATATTCGGCTCTAGACGGCGGACAAGGGGATACAATGAATCTGGAAGAACTGGGGGCGGCGCTCAGGGCGGAACGCGAGCGGCGCGGCCTGAGCATCGAGGATGTGGCCAACACCCTCAAGATTGGCGGGCGTCATTTGCGCGCGCTGGAAGATGCGGATCTTTCCTCCCTGCCGCATGTGGCCTACACGCGCGGCTTCATCCGGGCCTACGCGGGCTTTCTCGGTCTGTCCCAGGCCGAATTTGACGGCGTGCTGCAGGAGCTTGCGCCACAGGAAAATATCGCTCCGGCCCAGGCCGTCTACATGCCGGCGGAAGAAAGCGGCAGCGGTGCGGCCCTTGGCAAGCTCTTTTCCCTGCTCATCGTGCTGATCATTCTTGCGGGCGGCGGCTATTTCCTCTGGAGCAGCGGCCTGCTGCAAAAGGGCGTGGCCCTCGTGTCCGGCACGAGCGGCGACGCGCCCCATGTGGCCAAGCCCTCGGGCCTGCCCGACCCGGCAGAGCCTCCCGTTCCGGCGCCCGCTCCGAAGGCTGCCCCCGAGCGCAAGGAGAGCGCTCCGGAAGCCAAGCCGTCTGCGGCGGCGCCGACGCCGGCCCCCGCGCCGCAAGCCGCCGCCCCGGAAGGCCCGGCAGCGGCCACGCCCGCCGCCGCTCAGACGCCCGCTCCGGCCACGGCGCCGCAGACCCCGGCCCCCACCGCGACCGCCGCGGAAAACGCCCCGACCGCTCCCGCGACCGGGAATGACGGCATCCAGCCTGAGCAGCACAAGGTCATCATCATCGCCACCGAGGAGTGCTGGATTCGTTCCAACGCCGACAAAACCGATGTCCGCCAGTTTTCCCTCAACAAGGGCGACACCTTCGCCCTGACCTTCAGCCACCGGCTGGAACTCAAGCTCGGCAATGCCGGCGGGGTGCGCATCCGTTACGACGGCAAGGAAATGCCGCCCGCCGGAACCTCGGGTCAGGTGCTCAACCTCGTTTTTCCGCCCGAAAACTAGCAACGCGCCGCCAACGGCGGGTATTTTCATGCGGGGGAGGCGGGGCGCTTTTTACGGCGGCCCGCCTCCCCCGCCTCCCCACCAGCCGGCAAAAACATTTGTCACCACGCGGGCGCGGATTCCCGTCGTTGCCTTGCCAGAGCGGGCAAGGGGAACACGGTCGATCCGTGTTCCGCCGGCGCTTGTTTCCTGCCGCCGGGGCGGGAAGTGGGACGGCGATGGCGGTGCGGCACAGACGTTCATTGACCCGGCAGGATTTTGCGAAGGATGGATGGGGGGCGGGGGAAAGGCAGGGGCTTTTGGCAAAAGTCCCCTGCCTTTCCCCCGCGAAAAACGCCTATGGAATGGAACGAACAGGCGCTGGTTCTGCGGATGGGGCCGTTTCGGGAGACGGACATCTGGCTGCGGCTCTTGTGCCGCAAGCGGGGGATGCTGACGGTGTTCGCCTTTGGGGGGAGCCGCAGCCGGCGGCGTTTTTGCGGCTGTCTGGACATCTGGAATACCTTGCGCTGCCGGGTGCGCAGCTCGCGGGACGGGCGCTTTCTCAATCTGGAGGAGGCGACGTTGCAGAGCGGGCCGCGCCGCTTGCGGACGGACTGGCGTCGCATGGGGCTGGCGGCCAACTGCCTGCGCTTTGCTGAGGCGCTGGGGACGGGCGAGGAGACCGCGCCGGAGGTGTTTGCCCTGCTGGAGGATTTGCGGGACACGCTGGACGAGGCAGAGGATTTGCCGTCGCTGCTGCCCCTGTTTTTCCGCTTGCGGCTGGCCGGGGCGCTGGGCTTTGCGCCGAGTCTGGAAGCATGCGGACGCTGCGGCGGGGCCTTGGGCGAGGGGGGGCTGTTTGCCCTGGACGAGGGAATGGTGTTGTGCGCGCAGTGCCGTGCGGCCCGGCAGGAAATAGGGCGGTATGGCGTTGTTGTGCCGCGTGGGGGGCTTGACCTTTTGCGCTTCGTGCAGCAAGAATTTCCTTCCCGGTGGCCGGTGGCTGAGCCGCCGGCTGAGGTGCGCCGGGCCTGTGCCCGTGCCATTGACGGATTTGTGCAATATCATTTGGGTTTGGCCTGGGAAGGGAATCATTTTCGCCGAGTGTGATTCCTTTTCGGCGCGTGCCCTGCGGGGCGGTTTGTTAGAGCAAAGGACAAGGCATGTATTTTCAGGATGTCATTCTCACCCTGCAGCATTATTGGGCCAGGCAGGGGTGCGTGGTGGAGCAGCCTTCGGGCGTGGAATGCGGGGCCGGGACATTCAATCCGCACACGTTTTTGCGCGTCATCGGGCCGGAACCGTGGAACGTGGCCTATGTGGAGCCGTCGCGGCGGCCCACGGACGGTCGTTACGGGGAGAATCCCAACCGCCTGCAGCGTTATTTTCAGTTTCAGGTGATCATGAAACCGTCGCCCGAGAACATTCAGGATCTGTATCTGGGGAGCCTGGCCGAGCTGGGCATTGATCCCTCGCGGCATGACATCCGCTTTGTGGAGGACGACTGGGAGTCGCCCACCCTGGGCGCGTGGGGGCTGGGCTGGGAAGTCTGGCTCAACGGCATGGAAGTCAGCCAGTTCACCTATTTCCAGCAGGTGGGCGGCATTGATCTCATGCCGGTCAGCGTGGAGCTGACCTACGGGCTGGAGCGCCTCACCATGTATCTGCAGGGCGTGGAATCCGTCTATGATCTCAAATGGAACGAGAACGTCACCTACGGGGATATTTATCATCAGAACGAGGTGGAACAGTCCCGCCACAATTTCGAGGTGAGCAACGCGGAAATGCTGCTGCGGCATTTCAACGATTTCGAGGGACAGTGCAAGGCCATGCTGGAGCTGAATCTGCCGTGGCCGGCCTATGATTACTGCCTGAAGTGCTCCCACACCTTCAACCTGCTGGACGCGCGCGGGGCCATTTCCATCACCGAGCGCACCGGCTATATCGGCAGAGTGCGCGCTCTGGCCGCGGGCGTGGCCAAGCTCTACGCGGCCCAGCGCGAGGAAATGGGCTATCCCATGCTCAGGGGGGCAAAGTAATCATGGCGACATTTGTGCTTGAAATCGGCAGCGAGGAACTGCCTTCCCGTTTTCTGCCCGTGGAAGAGGCCGAGCTTTCGGCCCGCTTCCGGGCCGCACTGGACGAAGCCGCTGTGGAATACGGCGACATGCGGGTCATGAGCACGCCGCGCCGGGCGGTGGTGATCATCGAAAACGTGAATCCCGTGCAGCAGACGCGCGAGGAGGAAGTCGCAGGCCCGCCGGTGCGTGCGGCCTATGACGCCGAGGGCAAACCGACAAAGGCGCTGGAGGGGTTTGCCCGCACGCACGGATTGAGCGTGGCTGACGTCTACCGCATCCAGACGGACAAGGGCGAATATGTGGCCGTGCGCAAGCGCATGGGCGGCGCGGCGGTGCGGGATCTGCTGGCCGGCATCTGCCCGGCGGTGATCACGGCCCTGCCCTTTGCCAAGCGCATGCGCTGGGGGGCGCACAGTCTGGCGTACGCCCGCCCCCTGCGCTGGCTTGTGGCCCTGCTGGATGAGGACGTCGTGCCCTTCAGCGTGGGGCCGGTCACGTCCGGGCGGGAAACCTGCGGCCACCGCATTCACGGGCCTGGCCCGTTCAGCCTGGCCTCGGCCTCGGCTTATCTGACGGTCATGGCCGGGCAATGCGCCGTCACCGTCGATCCCGCCGCCCGGCGGGAAGTCATCGTCAAGGGCGGCAACGAGCTGGCCGCGGCTGCCGGCGGCAGGGTGCTCTGGCGGGACGGCCTGCTGGAGGAAGTGCAGGGCCTTGTGGAACATCCCGTACCGTTGCTGGGCGATTTTGATCCGGCCTATCTGGAAGTGCCGGCGGAAGTGCTGCTCACCAGCATGGAAAGCCACCAGAAGAGTTTTGGCATCGAGGATGCGCAGGGCAGGCTGATGCCCCATTTTCTGACGGTGCTCAATCTGACGCCGCAGGATATGGCCGTGGTCAAGCACGGCTGGGAGCGTGTGCTGCGTGCCCGTCTGGAGGATGCCCGCTTCTTCTGGCATCAGGATTTGCGGGACACCTTCGACAACTGGCTGGAAAAGCTGGAACACGTCATCTTCATTGCCCGTCTGGGCAGCATGGCCGACAAGACCCGCCGTCTGGAGGCGCTCTGCCGCTGGCTGGCCGAGAGCGTGGCCGACGGGCGGCTGACGCCGGAGGACGCTGCTCGGGCCGGGCGGCTCTCCAAGGCGGATCTGGTCAGCGGCATGGTGGGCGAGTTTGACACCCTGCAGGGCATCATGGGCGGCATCTATGCTGACCGCAAGGGCGAAAGCCCGGTGGTGGCGCAGGCCCTGCGCGAACAGTATCTGCCCGCCGGGCCGGAATCGCCCCTGCCGTCGAGTCTGGCCGGTGCGCTGCTCTCGCTGGCGGACAAGGCCGACACCCTGGCCGGCTGCTTCGGCCTGGGCATGATTCCCACGGGAGCCGCCGACCCCAACGGCCTGCGGCGCTGCGCGCTGGGCATCATCCGCATTGCGCTGGAATACGGTTTGGCATTGGATGTGCGCGAGCTCCTTGCCCGCGCCCATGCCCTGTACGGCGACAGAGCGTGGAAGCTCGACCGGGATGAGGCCTTGGGCAAGCTGGCGGAATTCTTTACCGCGCGCCTGCGCAATTACTGGCAGAGCCGCGGCGAGGACACCCTGCTGGTGGATGCGGCGCTCGGGGCCGGTCTGACGGACGTGCCGTCCTGCGCGGCGCGGCTGGCGGCCCTGCGGGACTTCAGCCGCGCGGCGGGTTATGCCGAGGCCGTGCAGACCTTCAAGCGCGTGGCCAATATCCTGCGCAAGCAGGGCGGGGACGGCGGTCTGCCCCTGAGCTGGGACGGCGCGCTGCTGCGCGAAGCCCCGGAAAAGGCGCTGGCCGCCACGCTGGATGAGCTGCTGCCGCGTCTTGACGCCCTGTGGGAAAAGGGCGAATACGCGGCCATGCTGAACACCCTTGGCGAGGTGCGTCCGGCGGTGGATGCCTTTTTTGACGGGGTCATGGTCATGGCCGAGGAAGCTGAGCTGCGCCGCAACCGGCTGGCCATGCTCAATGCCCTCGGTTCCCGCTTTGCCCGGCTGGCCGATTTTGCCGCCCTGCAAATTTAGGAAAAAAGAGTTGACAACCGTGAACGACAGGGATAGATACCTACGTTCGCAACGAGAAATCATCCTGCACATGCAGGTCAACTGATTGGAGGATTGTCGTGGCTAACCATAAGTCTGCCATCAAGCGTCACAAACAGAGCCAGAAACGTGCCGCGCGCAATCGTGCTGCCCGTACCCGCGTGAAGAACGCCATCAAGAACGTACGCGCCGCCATCCAGAGCAAGGACAAGGAACAGGCCAATGCCGCGCTGAGCGTGGCGGCCTCCGTGCTGGCCAAGGCTGCCGGCAAGGGCGCTCTGCACTGGAAGAAGGCCGCCCGCAAGGTGTCCCGTTTGTCCCGCGCGGTCAATGGCATTGAGGCTGCCTAGTTTTCCGTATTGCTTGCGGAATCGTGTCACGCGCTCGTAGCTCAGCTGGATAGAGCAACAGGCTACGAACCTGTAGGTCAGGAGTTCGAATCTCTTCGGGCGCGCCACAAAAAAAATTGTCGCACGGCAAAAAAGTGTTGACGAACACGAGGAAAGCAAGTAAATACAACAGCACGCGCTCGTAGCTCAGCTGGATAGAGCAACAGGCTACGAACCTGTAGGCCAGGAGTTCGAATCTCTTCGGGCGCGCCACTGAAAACAAGCGGTTACGGTTTTCCCCGTAACCGCTTTTTCTGTTACCCCGGAGCCTCCCTCCGGGCGCGTATGCGCACAGGAGCGTTTGCATGAATGCCATGAGCAAGATCCGTGTTGTCTTCAAGACGCTGGCCGTTCAGGTCTGCCTTTTTGTGGGAATCATCCTTCTCATGTGGGGCTTGCAGGCCCTGTACGGAAAAATCGACCGCACCACCTTCCCCGACGCCGTGAGCCTGCCGGAAAATGCGGCCAGTCTGCCGGACAACGAAAAGGGCAAGCTGCTGGTGGACGCCATTACGCATCAGTTGCGCTATGAGCTGGATTCCACCTTCGGCTGGACCATGAACGACATCCTCTTCAACCGTTTTTTCCTCGATAACCGTGCCTACCGGCAGTATGGCGTCTACCATGCCACCAAGGTGCTCATGGATCTCTATTCCATGGAGATCGCCAAGCTGGGGGCCAATGACCGGGAGAACGCCGACCTCTACAATGCGCGCCTCAACAACTTCGCCATCGATCCGCGCAGCTTCATGTTCCCCTCGGCCGAAGGCCAGTACGAAAAGGGGCTGAAGCTGGTGGAAAAGTACAAGGCCGATCTGGACAACGGCAAGGCCGTGTACAACTGTCGCACGGATGATCTGTATGCTTCGCTCAATGTGGTGGTGGGGCAGAACATGCTTGGCTATGCGCTCGGGCTGTTGTCGGATGCGCAGGATCTGTCCTTTGCCACGCTGGACAACCGCATTTATGAAGCGCAGGGCATGGTGCTGGTCATTCGAGACTTCATGAAGGCGCTCTATGAGCTGTATCCCGAAATACGCGACAAGAACAATGAGGAAAACATGCGGGCCGCCATGGAAAATCTGAACAAGATTTGCGTGTATGACCCCCTCTATATCACCTCGTCCTTCAACTCGGGCGAACTGATCATTTCCTACCTGATGTTCGCCAAGAACCGTCTGGAAGATATCCGCGACAGCATTCGCATCTAAAGCGTTTGCCGGGCCGGGAGGGCTGCCTCCCGGCCTTTTTTCGCCTGTCGGGAATCTGATCCTCGCAAGGAGTCCGTGATGAAAATGTCGCGTTTTGCCGTCATCTGGCTGTCGCTCACCGTGCTGCTGTGCGCCGTGCCCGTTCGGGCCGGGGAGGGAGGCGGCGCCGGATCCGTTCTGGACAGCATCCATGCCGTCCTGTCCGGTTTTGACATGGGTCTCGGGGGAACGGTCATTACCTCGGAATACAAGGACACCCGGCTGGCGGGCAGCACGTTGCCCCTGCTCGGTTACGAGGGGGAGCGCTTCTATTTGCGCGGGGTGGCCGGCGGCGTGCACCTCTTCCGTACGGAGTGGTTCGAGTTCAATGCCCAGCTTTCCTATCTGCCGCAGCATTTCTATGCCGGCAATAGCGACGACTGGCACATGCGTCGCCTTGACGACCGCTATTCCAGCCTGCTGGCCGGTCTCAATGCCCGGTTGGCGACGCCCGTCGGCCTGCTGGGGCTGACGGCTTCCACGGACGTGCTCGGCTACAGCAACGGCGTCATCGTGGACGGCAGCTACAGCCTTCCGGTTCAGCTTGGCACGCTGTCGCTTGTGCCCACGGCGGGCCTGCAGTGGACGGACGTCAACTACAACGACTAGTATTACGGCGTGAAGCCGAGTGAAGCCCGGCAAAGCGGCTTCAGCGCCTATGAACCAACGGGCAGCGTTTCCCCGTATGCGGGATTGACCGCACGCCTGAGCTTCAGCGAGCATGTGAGCGGCTTTGCCTCGGCCCGGGCCATCTTTCTCCATCAGGAAATTTCCGACAGTCCGATGGTGGACAGCAGCGAAAAATATTCGCTCAGCCTCGGCGTGATGTACAAATTCTGACGCAAGTTGCGGCGCAAGAACGGCAAAAAAAAAAGCGCCCGCAGGGCGGGCGCGGCGGGCAGCCGGTCAGCTTTCGGCGTGAACGGTGTCCGTCAGCCATTGCAAAAAGGTCTGCAACACTCCGGAAGGGCGGCGGGTACGCGGCCAGACCGCATAATACGCATGGCCGGTGGTCATGGGACTCAGCTCGGGGAAGGGCATGACCAGCAGCTTTTCCTCCAGCAGCTTTTTCATGAGGCGGGTGCGGCCCATGGCGACGCCCAGCCCCTGGGATGCCGCCAGGGCGGTGGCATAGGCCGAATCAAAGGTCATGCTCTGCGCATGCTCGATCCTGAGATCATTTTTGCCGGCCCATTCCAGCCATTCGGCATTGGCTGTGCTGTAATGCCACGGGGCCGCATCGTGCAGCAGGGTGCAGCTCTCCAGATTTTCGGGATGCCCGTAGAGATCATGGGCTTCGGCATAGGCCGGCGTGCAGACGGGCACGCAGCATTCCTCCATGAACTTGCGGGATTGCAGGCCGGTAAACGTACCGTTGCTGTAATAGAGGGCCACATCGATGCCGGACTGATGCGAAAAATCCGCCGGCATATTGCCTGTCCGCACGGTAAGCTGCAAGGTCGGGTTGGCCGCTTGCAGCTGGGGCAGGCGCGGGATGAGCCAGCCCATCGCAATGCTGGGATGGGCAAAGATGGTCAGGCCCTTCAGGCCGTCGCGATCCAGCAGGCGGCAAATCTCGCTTTGCATCTTGCTCAGCGCCGCTTCGTAGACGCCGCGCAGGCGCTCGCCCTCCACCGTCAGGGTAACGGCACGGGTCAGGCGGTTGAAAAGCGGAAATCCGAGCACCTCTTCCAGCCGGGCAATGCGGTGGCTCACCGCACCGGGGGTCACGCAAAGATTCTTGGCCGCCGCCTTGAAGCTGAGGTACCGGGCGGCAATGACAAAGGTCTTGATGTTGATGATGTAATTATCATCCACCAGCACGGCGGCAATGCTGCGGGCATGCTTGTGCATGAGGGAATCGTCATCGTATTTCATGGGCAACCTTGCCTGGAAAAAGTGATCAGGGATATGACCGGCGTATCATCACGCAGGTCAGGGCCTGCGTCAAGGAATGAATGCGATGACGGTGCGATCGCCCAGCGGCATCTTTTTCGCGTCCGTCCGGGCCGGGGATGGCAGCGACGCTTTGCAGAGCGGAAAAAATCGTGTATGGTAGCGAAGACGACAAGCGTAATTGTCGCGTTAATCCCATTCATTTATAATTACGGGAGAGTGAACTATGAAGCTGGGCAAACGTCTTGCTGGACTGGCCATGCTGGCCCTGACGCTCGGTTTTGCCGGCCAGGCCGTGGCCGCGGAACCGATCAAAATCGGCGTGTACCTGCCGCTGACCGGCCAGAACGCCTTTGGCGGCCAGCTGGAGCTGGAAGGCATCCAGTTGGCGCACAAACAGATGCCCACCGTGCTTGACCGGCCCATCGAGCTGGTGGTGGTGGACAACAAGTCCGACAAGGTTGAGGCCGCCAATGCCGTGAAGCGCCTGACCGAACGCGACAAGGTTTCGGCCCTCATCGGCACCTACGGCTCCTCGCTGGCCATGGCGGGCGCCGAAATCACCGAAAAGGCCAAGATCCCCGGCGTGGGCACCTCCTGCACCAATCCGCTGGTGACCATGGGCAAGAAGTATTATTTCCGCGCTTGCTTCATCGATCCCTATCAGGGCGCTGCCGCCGCCACCTATGCCTATGAGACCCTTGGCTGCAAGAAGGCCGCCGTGCTCATGGACATGACCAACGACTATGCCGTGGGTCTGGCCAACTTCTTCATCCGCTCCTTCAAGAAGCTGGGCGGCGAAGTGGTCGGCAGCCTCAAGTACAGCTCCGGCGATCAGGACTTCACGGCCCAGCTCACCGAACTGATTGCCAAGAAGCCCGACATCGTCTTCATGCCCGCCTATTTCGCCGAAGGCGCCATCATCATGAAGCAGGCCCGGGAACTGGGCGCCACCTTCCGCCTCATGGGCGCGGATGCCATGGACAATCCCGATACCGTGAAGCTGGCGGGCAAGGCGGCCGAAGGCTTCCTGCACACCACCTTCCCCTACGATCCGACCATGCCCACCATGAGCAGCGAAGCCAAGAAGTTCACCGAAGCCTGGAAGGCCGCCTATCCTGAAAAGGATACCAATGTGAACGGCGCTCTGGGCTACAACAGCTACTTCATGATTTATGACGCCATCAAGCGGGCCGGTTCCGCCGATCCCGAAGCCATCACCAAGGCCCTGGCCGCCACCAAGGATCTGGTGACCCCGCTGGGCACGGTGTCCATCAATGCCACGCATGACGCCGAAATGCCCGTGGGCATCATCGAATACAAGGACGGCAAGCGCGTGTATGTGGGCGAAGTGACGCCCAAGCAGTAAAAGCTGTCCCTTTGCCGAATACCGGCCCGCCGGACATATCCCGGCGGGCCGCAAGCACCCGTAACCTGCGGAAATGCGCCGCGCCGGACGGGCGGTTCATCCGGTTTGCATCTCTCTGACAATGTCTATCCGTTCCAGGTGGCCTCATGACCTTTGAAATGTTTTTTCAGCACTGTTTCAATGCCCTGACGCTGGGGTCGCTCTATGCGCTCATAGCCATCGGCTACACCATGGTCTACGGCATTTTGCGGCTGATCAACTTTGCCCACGGCGATATCCTGATGGTCGGGGCCTACTTCGTCTTTTTCGGTACCTTTGCCTACGGCTGGCCGTGGGGCGTCGCGGCCATTCTGGCCATTGCCGGGGCCAGCGCCATCGGCGTGACCATTGAGCGCGTGGCCTACCGGCCCCTGCGCGATGCGCCCCGCATCTCGGCGCTCATCAGCGCCATCGCGGTATCCTTCTTCATCGAAAGTCTGGCCGTGGTCGTCTTTTCCGGGCAGCCGCGCCCCGTGATCCAGCCGGAATGGCTGATTTCGGAATGGCAGCTCGGGCAGGTGCGCATTCTCAAGCTCACGGCCGTTGTCCCCGTCATAACCGCCGTTCTGGTGGGCGTGCTGCTCTATATCGTCTACAAGACCAAACCCGGCCTCGCCATGCGCGCCATTTCCAAGGATATCGAAACCACGCGCCTGCTGGGCGTGCGCGTGGACAATATCATTGCCTTCACCTTCTGCATTGGTTCGGCGCTGGCGGCGGCCTCGGGCATCATGTGGGCCTTGCGCTATCCGCAGGTGCACCCTTACATGGGCATCATGCCCGGCCTCAAGGCCTTCATTGCTGCCGTCTTCGGCGGCATCGGCTCCATTCAGGGGGCCGTCATCGGCGGCCTTGCCCTGGGTTATGTGGAAATCATGGCCGTTGCCTGGCTGCCGGAACTGTCCGGCTACCGTGACGCCTTTGCCTTCATTCTTCTGCTGCTGGTGCTGGTGTTCAAGCCCACCGGTCTATTGGGCGAACGCATGGAGGAGAAGATATAATGCGTCTGAACCTTACGACCCTCGCCAATATTCTGCTCATCCTGCTCGTCGGGGGAGGCCTCTGGCTGGTGGAACGCCATGAACTCATCGGCGAATACCAGATTTATATTGTCAAACTGATCTTCATCAATGCCATCCTGGCCCTGTCCCTCAATCTGATTTACGGCTTCACCGGCCTGTTTTCCCTGGGACATGCCGGCTTCATGGCCATCGGGGCCTATGTGGGCGCGCTTTGCACCCTCCTGCCCGAGCAAAAGGAAATGATGTGGATTCTCGATCCCATCATCTGGCCCTTCTCCGTGCTGAGCACGCCCTTCTGGGTGGCGGTGCTGGCCGGGGGCGTGGTGGCCATGATCTTTGCCTTCATCATTGCCGTGCCCGTGCTGCGTCTGGGCGACGATTATCTGGGCATCGCCACCCTGGGCTTTGCGGAAATCATCCGCGTATTCATCGTCAACCTGGCCTCGGTCACCAACGGCTCGCTGGGCATCAAGGGCATTCCCGGCGAAGCCACCCTGCTGACCTGCTATGTCTGGATGATCATCACCCTTGTCGTGCTGGCACGATTGCTTTTCGGCAATTTCGGCAATGTGCTGCGCTGCATCCGGGACAACGAAATTGCCGCCAACGTCATGGGCATCAACATCTTCAGCTACAAGGTGCTTTCCTTCTGCCTCGGGGCCTTCTTTGCCGGGGTGGGCGGCGCGCTGCTGGGCAGCCACCTTTCCACCATCGACCCCAAGATGTTCAACTTCCTGCTCACCTTCAATGTGCTCATGTTCGTGGTGGCCGGAGGCCTCGGCTCCCTGACAGGCAGCCTGCTGGGCGCGGGCGTCATCACCGTGCTGCTGGAATGGCTGCGCGCCATCGAGGAACCCATGGATTTCGGCCTGTTCGAGATTCCCGGCATCCCGGGCATGCGCATGGTGGTCTTTTCGCTGGTGCTCCTGCTCATCATCCTCTTCCGGCGTGAGGGCATCATGGGCACGCGCGAACTGACCTGGAGAACCTTCCGCAATCTGGGGAGGAAAAAGGCATGAACGAGGCGAAGGATATCCTCTTGCGCGCCGACGAAGTGACCATGCGCTTCGGCGGGGTCACGGCGGTTTCGGACATGTCGCTGGCCATTCCGCGCGGCAGCATTGTCGGCGTCATCGGCCCCAACGGCGCGGGCAAGACCACCCTGTTCAACGTGCTGAGCGGCTTCTATACCCCGCAGGAAGGATCTGTGATCTACGACGGGCAGAACATCAAGGGCCTGCCCCCCTTCCGGGTTTGCCGGCTGGGCATTGCCCGCACCTTCCAGAACATTCGCCTGTCCACGCAAATGTCCGTGCTGGAAAACGTGATGGTGGGCTGCCATGTGCGCCGCCGCTGGCCGTGGTGGATGGCTCCCCTGGGCCTGCCCATGTACTACCGTGAGGAGCAGGCCATTCGCGACAAGGCCATGCGGCTGGTGGAACGCCTCGACCTGCTGCCCTATGTGGAAGAAAAGGCCGGCAGCCTGCCCTATGGCGCACAACGCCGCCTGGAAATCGCCCGCGCCCTGGCTACCGAACCCAGGATGCTCCTGCTGGACGAACCCGCTGCCGGCATGAACCCCCAGGAAAGCCTTGACCTCATGCACTTCATCGAACATGTCCGCGATGAATTTGACCTGACCATCCTGCTCATCGAACATGACATGAAGGTCGTCATGGGCGTCTGCCGTTACATCTGGGTCATGGAATACGGGGCGCTCATCGCCAAGGGCGACCCCGAAACCATCCGCAACCATCCCGAAGTGATCCGCGCCTATCTGGGGGACGAGGTGAAATATGCTTGAAATTCGCAATCTGCACGTCCGTTACGGCGGCATTCAGGCCGTTCAGGGCGTGAGCCTCTCCATCCGGCGCGGCAGCATCGTCACCCTCGTCGGGGCCAATGGCGCGGGCAAGAGCAGCATCATCCGCTCCATCGCCGGGCTGAACAAGACCATCAGCGGTGAAATCGAGTTTACCCGCCACGAAGGGGAAAACCCCGTGTCCCTCATGGGCCTCAAACCCGAGGACATGGTGCGGCGCGGCATTTCCCTCTCGCCGGAAGGACGGCGCATCCTGCCCCACCTCACCGTGGAAGAAAACCTGCGTCTTGGCGCCTATATTCGCACGGATACCGACGGCATCAAGGCCGATATGGAACGGGTTTACGACCTCTTTCCTCGCCTGCGCGAACGCCTCTGGCAAAAGGGCGGCACCCTCTCCGGCGGCGAACAGCAAATGCTCGCCGTGGGCCGCGCCCTCATGAGCCGTCCCGACCTCATTATGCTGGACGAACCCTCGCTGGGCCTCGCTCCCCTGCTGGTGCAGGAAATCTTCAACATCATCCGCCGTATCAACGAACAGGGCATGACCGTCCTCCTCGTGGAGCAAAATGCCTTTGCCGCTCTCAATGTGGCCCACTATGCCTATATTCTCGAAGTGGGCCGCGTGGTGCTCGAAGGCCCCGGACAAACGCTGCTGGAAGATCCCAAGGTCAAGGAAGCCTACCTCGGCGGCTGATGCCCCGTGACGCCCACTGCAGAAAACGGAAAGCCTCCCCGCCGACGCGGAGAGGCTTTTTGGTTTTTTGTGGGGGGAAGGCCCCCTTTGTGAACAAAGGGGGCCTTCCCCCCACACCCCCCATCCCCCCAAAAAC